>MIZA01000013.1 GCA_001875345.1 Marine Group III euryarchaeote CG-Epi1 | reverse complement strand
CCTCGTTCTTATCTTAGCAAGCTTGGCAACTATTCTCTACAAACCTATAATGGAAGCCTCTGGCTACCAAGGTACATTTGGTAAATATGCATTAGGATTAAAAGTAGTTGATAAAAATGGCCAAAGAATAACGATGACTTCTTCATTTCTTCGTACAATTCTTTACATAATTGGCGCTCAAGCCTTTTTGCTTTGTTTAGGAATAGTAATGATAGGTTTTACAGAGTACAAGCAGGGTTTGCATGATATTCTTGCAAATACTTATGTTGTTACAACATATTGGGAAGGACCAGTTCCTTTGGAAGATAATTTTGGATCATAAATAATGGAAAATACTCAAGAAGAACAAAAGTGGGCTCTTGGAACTCTAACTATATTTGTAATCTTACTAATAATCTCTGGGATATCAGATTTTGTTGAAGTAGGTATCGGAGTTTGTACTTTTTTATTTAGTTGGCTTGCAGTAAGTTATTCGATAAGGAATTTTGGAAAGGGAGGCACTTCTAAAGAAGAATTACAAAAAGAAATGCAAGTATTCTCTATAATTTTACTAATTGTTTTGGTATTAATTACGTTGGTGGGAGTTAATCAATATAGCGACTACGCATTTGTAACATTCGGATTCACACTTACTTGGATTATAAGAAGTTCAGCAATTAAATATTTTAGTTAACTAATTTGCGTTACGGCCATCAAGTGCAGAAATTACTATTGCCAATCCAGCAATGAATTTGCGATTAAAGTTATTTTCAGGTGGAATACTAACTATTAATTTTTTAATTATTGGATTGAACTTCTGCCTCATAGTAATAGGTTTTTCGTTTCCCATGATGTGAAGAGAGTATTTTTTTGGCAGGATTCCTAAGAAAACTCTTCTAGCAATTGCCTGAGCCATACTATCCTCTAATAACATTCCAATATCATTTCCATCTGCGTCAAGAACTTGCCATTTAGTTCTAAGAATAGATTTCCAAAATTTTCTTCTTACAGTTCCCAATAAAACTCCTGCTTTAGGATCAAAAATATCGAATCCTCCCCATGCATCTACTAAGTTTCTTTGCTTGATAACCAACCATTCGTTGTTTTTACTTTCGTCATCATAAAGTCTGATGTCCTCTTTAATTCTAAATCTTTTTTGTTCACAGAATCCGTATAATTGATCATTTTCATCCATAATGTGAAATTTATTTCCAAATATTTTCAAAAATTTTTCACGAATTAGATATTGATTTAGTTCAGTCAATTTCGCCATAAGTTATACAGAATATTGAATATATAAAGATATTATTACGTTTGATACCTCTTATATATGGGCTTGTTTCTGTTATTGCATGGCAGATGAATTGTTTGGTAGTGAGCTAGGACTAGCTTTTGTAATAGTCGGAGTGTTACTGTTTGTTGTAGAAGTATTTCAACCTGGATTTTTAATTGCAGTTCCAGCTACAGTTTTCATAGCCTTAGGAGTTTTACTTTCGTTTAACGTAGTTGACGGATTATTACTTTTACCAATTGGATTAGCAGTAGGGCTAGGCTCATTGTATGGAACAATGATGCTCTACCAATCTTTAGCACCTCCAGATACTCCTAGTGAAATGAGCATTGAGGGTAAAATTGGAGAAAAAGGAGTTGTTACCAAAGAAGTCATTGCAAATGATAGAAGTGGTAAAGTCAAAATCAGTATGGAAGAAATTAGAGCTACATCTGACCAAAATATACCTGTAGGTACTAAAGTCAAAGTTACAGATGCAGAAGGAATCACAGTTACAGTAATGCCTTTACAAGGAGAGGAATAAAATGATAGGAGAAATAATATTCTTACTGTTAATTCTTGGAGCAGTATTAGTTGTCGTATTAATGACAACTATTGTTCAAGTTGAGCAGTACGAATCAGGAGTCGCGCTACGATTGGGTAAGTTTCATACAATGCTCAATCCAGGATGGAATTTTGTTATTCCATTGATTACAAAAGTTTTCAAAGTAGATTTACGTATTCAAGTTCTTGACGTTCCGCGTCAGGAAGTTATTACTAAAGATAATTCGCCTACAATGGTGGATGCAGTTGTTTACTACAGAGTTGCCGATGCAAAGAAAGCAGTTCTTAATGTTGCAAATTATAGGGCAGCTATAGTTAACATGGCTCAAACAACCCTAAGAGGAGTAGTTGGAGACATGGAATTGGATGAAATTTTCTCAAGTAGAGATAAAATAAATGCAATTCTTAGAGATAAATTAGACATTGAAACTGATCCATGGGGTGTGAAAGTAGATAATGTGGAAATTAGAGAAGTAGATCCTTCACCTAATGTTAAAGCAGCAATGGAGGAACAGACTTCAGCAGAACGTGAAAGGCGTGCAGCTATTCTAAAAGCCGACGGTGAAAAGAGATCAGCCATTCTTTCAGCAGAAGGTGAAAAACAATCTCGAATTTTGACTGCAGAAGGAGATAAACAATCACGTATTCTAGAAGCTGAAGGTGTTAGACAATCTAAGGTTTTAGAAGCTCAAGGTCAGCGTTCTCAGACTATTTTAGAGAAACAGGGAGAAGCTCAAGGTTTGAAAATTACAGCTATGGGAGCATCCACATTGGACTCCAAGGCTTTAACTGTTTTGAGTTTAGAATCTCTAAAGGATCTTGGTGCTGGAGCATCAACTAAGTTTGTTCTTCCATTTGAATTAACAAAATTATTCGAAGGTGCAGCTGATTATGTTGGTTACTCACGTAAAGCCCCAGACAGGCAATTATCAGATCTTAAAGATATAGAGAAAGCACTAGGCAAATCTGAAGACATTCTTGGAACAATTCCTACAGCCGATGAAATGCAGGCTGAGTTGGATGCGATTAAGGAAGAAGCAGATGAAGCACTTCAACAGGTTGTCGACGAAGGAATTAAAGACCAGATGACAGCTTCTGAACCGCCTAAAGAGCTTAAAGAACCTGACGCATAATAAAAGAATCCAATATATAGGCGCCAATTTGGCAAGATATAATGGAACCTATAGGCCACGAGGGGCTAGGCAGACTTCTCAAACTTGAAGATAATCTGCAAACACCTCACGTTGTATTCAGTCATTCAGACTTAGAAGAGTCTAAAGATTTAGAGTCGGGTGGAACAATTACGATTGGTAAAAAGTTCAGCTTACCTCCCAGTCCATTAGGTTTAGATTCTGAAAAGTCTCCGTACTTGCAGCTATCTGAAAATATTGCAGTTATTGACAACGCATATTCAATTAAACCTAAAAAATTGGTAGAGATAGCGAAAGAATTTAGATTGGAAGCAGGCTATTCAAGATTACTCTATGCGCCAGCTGTAGAGCCTTCCCAAATGCCAATTTTAGCATATTTAGGAGTAGATGTTTTTGACGATTTAAATGTTGAATTACGTAGTTCAACAGGTTGGGTTTTAGAAAGTGGAGAATGGATTAAACAAAATAAGCAAATTGAAGATTTGTTTTCGCACAACCGTGCAGAACTTAATCGCTGGATATTAAGAATAAGAAATGCAATTTCTAATGGAAAATTGAGAGAATTAGTTGAATTGACAAGTCTTCACAATCCACGTGTTTCTCAAATTCTACACCACTCTACTTCACTATTAATTGCAAAAGGGGCCAGGGTCCATTCAATCATAAGGTCAAATGATTTAAGTTTAAATCATCCGGCTATTCTCGATTTTCAAGATAGACTATCAAACTACGAACCTCCTGCAAGAGATATGGTTTTGTTAATTTTACCTTGTTCAGCTAGAAAGCCTTATTTCAAAAGTAGCAGTCACAAACGATTTTTTAATGCACTTCGTGAAGTTGATAATTATTTGGCATTGCATGTTGTTTCAGTCACTTCTCCATTAGGACTAGTTCCTAGAGAGTTAGAGTTTTGTTATCCTGCAGCCCATTATGATATTGCTGTAACTGGCCAATGGAGTGCATCTGAGATTGAAATGCTTAGATCTCAGTTGGCCAAATTAAATCTTAAACAGAATTATACCAAGGCAATCGTTCATGCAGGTTCTTCATCAGAAATAATGACCAAATTAATTAAGGAATTAGGAATTGATGTAGTCGATACTAGAGTTGAAAAACCATCATCATATGAAGGCCTTGAAATACTTCAAAATATTGCAAGAATGTCATTATCGGATGTCCCCTTATTGAATACTAGAGATAGAGCCAAAGGTGAAGCTGTAGGATTAGCTAAGTTTCAATATGGTGATAACTCTAATTTTTTAGTGAAGTCAGAAATTAGCGGACGTATGCCTTACAAATTGCGATGTGGAGATTTAGCTGCAATGTCTCCAGTAGTTGGTGGCTTTGGCCTAACTTTGAAAGGAGGAATTGAGTATTCTTCACAAGGAGGACCGACTATCATTGCGGAAACTTTCAAATTAATAGGAGATTTATTTGCAGTAGGTGTAAAGTCTTACGAAGGAAGTTGGAATATAGGAGATCAAGTAGTTATCAAGCAAAATGATACAGTAACGGGCGTAGGTATCGCGAAAATGATGCCGGAAGAAATGATTGCAATGAAAAGAGGAATCGCAGTGGAGGTAAGACACCATGCCTGAGGCGTTTGTTCCTTTGACAGACTTTGTGAACGAATCAAAGTCAATACCTCGAGACCACCCTTTAGATAAGCCAGTAGCAAAATGGGTTGAAGAAGAAGTTTTGGATGGCGAAGTAGTAGAAGCAGGCGTTGTAATTCTGAGAACAAGAGGGTGTTATTGGTCTATCAAGGAAGGTTGTTCAATGTGCGGTTACTTCAATGACACAGTTCCTGGAGGAGTTAGCGACGATATGCTAAGAGAGCAATGGCGAAAGGTTAGACCAATTTTAAAAGGTAAAAAATATGCTAAAATTTACACTTCGGGTTCTTTCATAGACCCAACGGAAGTTCCATTCGATTTTGCAGACGAGGTAATGTCAGATATGTCTGATATGGGGATTGAAAAAGTATTAATCGAGTCACTGCCGGAGTTTGTCAATCCTAAGAATTTTGCCTATACTAATTCTCCTAAATTGGAAATAGCAATAGGTTTAGAATCTTCAAGTCAGGTAGTTTTAGATAAATCAGTTAACAAACGTTTACGATGGCCTCATTTTGTCAAAGTATGTAAACTTGCTAGAGATAACGGAGCTGAAGTTAAGGCATACATTTTGCTCAAACCGCCTTATCTTAGTGAAAAAGAAGGAATAGAGGATGCAGTACAATCAGCCATTGATGCAGCACCTCACGTTGATAAAATATCAATTAATCCAGTAAATGTACAAAAAAATACAGTCGTTGAAAAGTTATGGTTTAGGAACGAATGGACTGCACCTTGGCTTTGGTCTGTAGTTGAGGTTTTACAAAAATGTGAGGATTTGCCAGTTCGCGTGTATTCAGATCCAACAGGAGGAGGCACACGACGAGGAGCTCATAATTGTCATGATTGTAACAAGAAAGTTTTAGAGGCATTGAAAAATCATCGTCTCGGTTTAGGAGATTTGAAAGGTTTACATTGTAATTGCAAATCCCGTTGGAATGTACTAGTTAATCAATCAAAGCTGAGGAGAAATGGTTCAGAACCTCATGGATACCGAAGTGGTTTTACAGGCGGCAGACATTTTTAATGGGGTTATTCTAGCGATTATTAATGGAAGAAATAAATTGGCTTAGAGTTTTTGCAGGCTTGTTGCTTGTTTTGTTTATTCCAGGATACACATTAATTCAAGCGATGTTCCCTAGGAAAGGGGAATTGGATGAGGAATTTGATACGCTTTACAGAGTCACACTAGGTATGGCTATGTCAATTTGTATAGTGATTATAGTAGGTTTCATTTTAGGAAATCCTGCACTTGGTAATGCACCCTCTTGGGGGAACTCAGACGATGACAAAGGGTACTTCCAAACATTTTTCGTCACGGCATCATTACTTTCTCTGTCAATATTATTTTTTGCTGCAGGTTGGTACAGAGGAGCTTATCCTTGGACTGCTAATATTCATCCAAGTCTTGCTAGAGCACCTCCAGGAATCCGTATTGAATCAGAGTTAGCTGTAGCAGGAAAGTACATACCTGCTGAATTAATAGAACTTCAAGGTTTAAAGCATGACAGAGACAATGTTAAACGTAAATTAGAAGAAGTTGAAAGTCGTAAACGTTCAGGCAGTTCAGTGATGAAAAAATATTATGAAAGAAAAGAAAAAACCCTTTTGGCAGATTTAGCAGATATTGATTCTAAGATGGCCGATTTAGATCAAGACTTGAACAGACCTGGAGAAGGTGAGGGTTTATCTGGAGATGTCGTTCAAGAAGATTCATTAGACGCTTCAGATGAAGAGGAATAATCTTGGAATACAAGTTAGTAATAGTAGTTAGAACAGATTTAGGAATATCTAAAGGCAAGATGGCTGCACAAGTATCACACGCTGCCGTTAATTGTTCACTTCAATCAAAGAAATCTGATTCTTCTAATTTTAAAAAATGGTATGCAGATGGTCAGAAAAAAGTAGTCGTTAAAACAACAAACGAGTCTTCGTTGAGGCAATTGCAACAACATGCAAGAGATGTTGGTTTGACTAATAGCTTGATAACTGACGCAGGTTTAACTGAAGTGCCCCCAGGAACAGTTACTTGTCTAGGAATAGGTCCAGCTACTGAAACAAAAATTAACGAAATAACTGGAAAGTTATCTTTATTCTAAACCCAACGCTTTATTTATCACGCGTATTCGGTTAGTTATGGGCTGGTTTGGTAAAAAGAAAGAAGAAAAGAAAAAATTTGATTATTCTGAGGAAACAAAGGAACTTTTTGCAGAGCGAGACGCTTACTATGCAGAACAACGTCGTAAATTAGGTGGCGGTGAATCTAATCCTGAGTTAGCCAAGCAAAAACAAGAAGAAGCCCCATCCTCAAGAAAAGATGACTTAGAGAATCTTTTAGGAGGTGCAGGAGATTTCAATCCATACGTTGACAAAGACGAATCAACGTCAGAATCAGCAAGTATTCCTTCCAAACAGTCAACTTCAGGTTCATCCTCAGCATACGTATGTACTACATGCGGTAAAGAATTTCAAGAAAAATGGGGAAAATGTCCATCATGTGGTGGAGAAATGAAAAAGTTAGGTGGTGCTGTGCCGGAATCACCATCTTCGACTCCAGTTGAAACATCCTCAATTCCAGAGTCTACGAATTCAAACGTTGGCGATCCTTTAGACGACCTTCTTGGAGATTTTAGTTCTTCACCGGAGAAAAGTGAAGATGAAGATTCTTCCGATGAACTGCCTAATAATGTTAGAATGGTTGGAGACGATGACAGCGGCCCTTCCACCGATTTTGGTGCTCAACGTTCAAGCCATAGTAACCGCAAGAAAGTGCGTAAAGTCAAGAAAATAAAAAGACCTCGTAATCCATAGTTGTAACTCAGATGTCAGATTCAGATAAAATACAAATACCTGAGGCTGCAAAAGATATAGGGATGGCAATAGGCAGTGTTCTCTTAGTTTTTCTATTAACCTTTGCTTACAGTGGAAATTGGCCACCTATGGTAGTTATCGAATCCGGTTCTATGGAACATACAGATAATCCTCTGTACGATGAACCCGGTTTTACTCACATTGGGACAATAGATACAGGAGATTTAGTAGTAGTTAAAGAAGCTGGAAAATCAGAAATTGTTACATATCTTCAAGGTAAAAAAACAGATTACAAGAAATATGGAGATTATGGAGACGTAATAGTTTATTACAAAAATGGAATAAGAGAATTGGATGGAACTCCAGTCACACCTGTGATTCACAGGGCAATGGCTTGGGTAGATGTCTTAGAAGAACCAAGAGATATGAATGGCGATAATATTACAGATTATTATTATATTCCTGAAATAGAAACTTACTTTGGTTCTAAAATAGAATTTTCAGAGATAGGCCTCAGTGGAGGTGCGCATTTGAAAAATTTAGAAAATTCAGGTTACATTACAAAGGGAGATTCTACAGGCAACCCACATCCAGATCAATTAACTCACAGAGATATTAACAATGATCCTGTTCAGCCCGTAGATCCTGACTGGGTAGTGGGTATGGCAAGAGGTGAACTGCCCTGGTTTGGTTTAATTAAATTGAAAATCACTCAGCCTGAAAATTATGATAATGCACCATCAGGATGCAAGTCTATGCTTTTGATTTCCATTATAATTATTTTAGTAGGTCCATACACTGTAGGAAAGCTTTTAGAGGTTAGAGAGCAAAGAATTCAATCAGCTGCAAAAAGGAAGAATAAACCTTAATTATAAGCAAGTAACGAGCATTTGAGTATGTCTAAATCACCGGCAGCAGCTAAACGCGGAATTCCATCTAAAGAAAATTTCAAAGAATGGTATCCTTTTATGGTTGAAGCTGCAGAATTGGTTGATAAAAGATATCCAATAAAGGGAATGGACGTGTGGAGGCCTTATGGTTGGAAAACTATGAGATTAATAGACAATTTAACGCATGATGAAATGGAAAGAACAGATCATGAAGAAGTCAATTTTCCACTACTAATTCCTGAAGATTTATTAGACAAAGAAAATAAGTTAGTATCTTTACTTAAAAAAGCTAGAGAAGCGGGCGTAGATCCTTCTGAACTAAGGCTAGAAGATGATGTAGAAGGATTTGCTAAAGAAGTTTACTGGATTAAACATGCGGGAGAAACGAAATTAGATAAGCCAATGTTTTTGAGACCTACAAGTGAAACTGCAATGTATACAATGTTTCCTTTGTGGATTCGCTCCCATGCAGATTTGCCGTTAAAAACTTATCAAATTGTTAATACTTTTAGGTACGAAACTAAGCAGACACGTTCATTTATTAGAGTTCGAGAAATACACTTTTTTGAGGCACATACAGCTCACGTTGACGAAGATGATGCAACGAGACAAATTAATGAAGACTTAGAAATTGTAAAGAATCTTATGGAGAAATTAAATTTCCCAGTAATTGTAACTAAAAGACCAGTTTGGGACACATTCCCAGGAGCTTGGTACACAATTGCTATAGATGTGATAATGCCAGATGGTAGAACTTTGCAAGTTGCTTCAGTTCACCATTATAGAGATCAATGGGCTAAAGCATTCGACGTAAAGTATGAAGACGACTCTGGTGATCAAAAGTATGTTCACCAAACAACATACGGAATGTCTGAAAGATTACTTGGAGCTACCGTAGCAACTCATGGTGATGATAAAGGATTGATTATGCCTCCTTCAATTGCACCAATTCAAGTAGTTATTGTCCCTATTTTATCTAAGGATGGTTCAGAAGAAATCATATCTGCTGCAAATCAAATGGTTAAAGAGCTAAAATTAGAAAAGATTAGAGTTAAGTTAGATGATAGAGATATTAGACCTGGTCAAAAGTACTATGATTGGGAAATAAAAGGAGTGCCGTTGAGGATAGAATTGGGTCCAAGAGACCTCAAATCAAATTCATTTATGTGTGCTAGAAGAACGGGAGAAAAATCTAGTTACAATTTACAGGAATTAATTAGCTCAGTTAGGAAAGAATTAGATCTAGTCAATGAACATATGAAAGAAAGAGCTAAATCCCATTTTAATCAGCATATCAAAAAAATGCCTAAGGTAGAGATTACAGGTTCAACTATTTCACTTGAGCAAAAGTTAGAGGATGGGTTTGTATATGAAATGGCTTTTGAAGGAAATGATGCCGAAGCCGAGATGATCGAGAAAGAAACAGGATTTTCTTTATTGGGTGAGTCTACAAGTCCGTACTCTGAAAAAAGAAAATGTGTTGTTACAGGTAAACCTACACACAACAAAGTTTTCTTAGCTAAAACATACTAGAACTGAATTCAGTAAGACGTGAAGTTAGACTTTATATACAGTCTGTGACAATGTTTATGTCCGACAGTAGAATCACTTGTGGTTCAAAACTGTCAGAAAGAGGACGCAACCATGGAACACAGAATAGAAAAAAACGATGAGGGAGTTTCCCCAGTTATTGCCGTTATTTTAATGGTGGCAATTACAGTTGTTTTGGCAGCTGTGCTGTACGTTTGGGCAGCCAGTTTCCTTGAACAAGGAGAATCAGCCCCTATAGCCACTTTCTTCGTATCTGAAGATAGTGCAGGAGTATATCACGTAGAAGTGATTAAAGTTAGCAAACAAGAAGATTTACTAGGATTTAGTTTCTTCTTGAAAGACGGATCTGGATCGACATATGTCGGCGGCAACGGCTTCGGTGAAGTTGCTATGCAATTCCAGGGCGGCGAAGAGATGGGTATTGATATGACCTACAACGGAGATGACAGCGCATTAACGAGCAGGGCAGGAAATGTCTCAGATGACGACGGCAGCCAGTTCCCAGTGCACTTCTCTGACAACGACCGCGATAGCAAATTGTCATCCGGTGACCAATTTTTAGTTTATGGACCAGAAGGTGGACCAGCAGCTGATGGTTGGAAACTAGATATCCAATTTGATGCAACCGGAGACATTATTGGCTCCGCTAAATTACTATAAGTAGTTTAGATAGGAAATGTAGCGTTAGGTAGGGGACTTAGTTCCCCTATCTCTCGGTTACGACTTTTTTTACTTTTTTTCACTAGCGAAGCTTTTATCTTTATATCTTAATCATTATCAATAGGAGTTAGTACAGATTAATGAAGAAAATAAGCTTAATCTTGATTACTTTTCTTCTAGTTGCAGGAGCCTCAGGATCTTATGGTTACTTTGTATACATTTATGATAATAATAGTTCTAGTTCTGAAGATGCCATAGTTAAAGATGAAATAGTAGAAGAAGAGCAATCTGAGACTCCTCAGAATCAAACAGTAAGTAATGAAACGGAAGAACCAGAAGAGGAAAACTTACCTTTTGAGAGATTAGGGATTTATAATTGCATAAATCATGACTCAGAGCAAAGATGTTGGCAAGTGCACATACCAGATGATTTGGATGCAAGTACTCCAGTTCCTTTGATAGTAGATATTCACGGCTATTCTTCTAATTCAACAAATCAGAGAGCATTATCCGATTTTGACTCAATTGCTGATGAGTATGGAGCAATTGTACTATATCCCGATGGACTTACAAGTCAAAATCCTTGGGATACAGAAGCACAGCAAGGTTGGAATGCAGGATGGTGCTGCGGTAGACCAGCAAGTGAAAATATTGATGATTTAGGCTTCATAGAAGAAATGGTTAGTATTTCTTTACAAATTTATAATATCGATTCAGATAAAATTTATGCCTCTGGTTGGTCTAATGGTTGTGCTATGGCACAAAGGTTGGCTATGGAATCTAGCCACATATTTGCAGCAGTAGGTTGCATGTCATTTTATCTTCTAATGACTCCAGTTAACACATACAGTCCAATACCTATAATGGAGGTGCATGGATTTTTGGATCAAGTAGTATTGTATGAATCATCAGTCCTAAGTGTACCAACAAATCCAGAATCATGGACTGATCCAGAAGCCGTCCAAACTGGAGCTATTGAAAATTTATATGAGTGGGCAGACCTGAACGGCTGTACTGGCCTTACTCCAGATTACAACGACCAGCAACCCCTTTATTCGATTCAAGGGTTTTCAAATTGTGAGAATAATTCTCAAGTTCGTCTTATGACAATATTTGGAGCTCAACATAATCCATATGCTAAGGACTATGCAGGGGAAGGCCTGGGAATGTTACTGCCAGGGACTCAAGGATTAGTTCAAAGCAGCTATGTTGTCTGGGATTTTCTTAGCCAATTTTCTAAGTGACGTTGTTGAATTTCTACGTTCTTCTAGATCTATAACTAACGTATGCAAGTCCGCCAACAAGTCCAATAACTACAACAGCTATCATTCCGAAAGAGCTGTCATCTTCATCAGGTTTGGAACTAACCGAAATAGTAATAGATTCATCGTTATTTGTTGAATCTGTTTCGGTTAAAGTCATTCCGGGATCAATTGCAACTCTTAGTGGATGTGAACCCTCTGTTGCAGTCCATACTGCAGTAACAGTTACTTCTTCATTATCAATGCCTTCAAAGGCAACGTTAGTTAGATTGAATGGAATATCATCTGCGTAGAATATGACTGGTACGTTGTGTATTCCAGTATTATTAACTAAATTTGAGATCTTAGCAGTCAATGTAACTTCGGTACCCACTGTAGGATTTACAGGAGACCAAAGTAACTCTATCACATCAAAATCAGGGCTCTGAGCTTCTATAGGTGTAATACCAAGTTCAAAGGTGTGAGTTATATCATCAACTTGATTATCATTTCCATCAGTCCAAGAAACAGTCACTGTAAAAGTCTCTTTTTCATCGACAGTAACAGTTTGATCTGGAGTTATTCTTAATTCAGAAGTTACATTTTCTCCGTAATTAACTCCCCATTTGTTTGGAACAAACTCAGCAGTCCAATTACTTGGAATATTATCTACTTCTAATTCATAGATAGTATTGGTATGGCCAATTGAAGAACCATTGAAGTTGAAAGTAACTGTTTGACCTAATGCTACATTAGCTTCAGTTCGGTCAACGTTTACCTCAATTCCTCTCATCAATTTTCTTTCAATAGTTTTATTTTGAAGAATACCATCCTTATCATCGGTAATGTTTGCATTATCGTTTAGATTGAAAACATAGTCCTCGGTTCCAGATAATTCTTTATATTCGCTTACTAAGCTGTAAATTCCATCAGGAACAGTAATATCCATAATTCCATTTTCCATTTCGATTTCAAAGCTAAAGTTTGCACCTTCCATATCTATTTCATCAAAATCAATTGCTTCTGAATCTGCTGATGATAGGTAAGTTTGCTTGAAGTTAATTCCTCTGTTTAATGAAGCGTCTAGTGTTAGCGGACCTTCTAATTCTAATTCTGCGATCTCAACGTAACTTGTTTCTTCATTTGTATAAATCCAGTATTGGTATGCTCCAGTGTAAAGATAAAGTTCGTATTCTCCATTCTCATCGGTAGTAGCATTAAATTGTACATTTGTACCTGCCATATTCCAAATTTCAACTTCAGAATTTGCTAATAAGTCGTCAGGATTAGCTACGCCGTTGAAATCACGGTCGTAGAAGACAGTACCAGATAATTTAACTCTCCAGTCAGCATCTCTTTTGAAAGTCTGCTGTTCTTTTCCGGCCTTGACATAAACATTTTGCGTATTTAATTTGAAACGTTCTTGAGTTCCATTTTCAAAGTGAGTCATCTCTATCTCATATGTTCTAGGGATCATGCTTGAAATGTTAATAATTCCATTTTCATCTGTAGTAAATGTTTCATCGTATTCGGCGAAGGCATTCGTGAATCTTACATTCGCATTAGATACGCCTAATTTACTTCCAGTTGCATTTGTATAGCTTACTTCCAGAGTAGCATTTACAGCAAGTGGATCTAAAGATATAGTATACATTTCAGTGTCTCCGTCTACAGTAAAAGTATCCTCAAATAATTCATATCCTTCTAAATCAACAGTAACATCGTATACTCCATTAGGCAAGTCGATTTTACCGTAGTCTATAGTAGATCCAAATAGTCCTTCTCCAGCAATGGTTTCGGTAACAAATATCACGCTATCAACAGATTCAAACTGGATTTCAATAGCACTATCTTGAATTAAATCCCCATCCGATGATGAAATAATTTCACCTCGGAAATAACCTTCATCTTTCAATGTTAGGTTGAATTCTTCAGGTCCATTTAGGTTAATAGTTCCAATAAAGCTGTAGTGCTGGCTGCTGACTCCATCTTGGAAATTTACGTAGTAATTTCCTCCAGTTAAACTTCCGGAATATCCTTCGAATTTGGTAATGTCAAATGTTGTTGCATTATTAGGATCACTTACTGGAGTAAAAGTTACCATTCCATCTTCAGGTTCATCATTTAGACTTGCAATACCACTGATGTCATATTTCTTCTCAGCACTAATACTTCCTAAATCCAAGCTTTCTTGCCCTATTTCGATATTAGTTTGCCCTATTGCAAAATATCTAGTTCCATTATCATTGTATGTGAAAGAATATAGATAATTATCTGGTGATAAGGTAACATCAGATAGGTTTCCGTTTTCATCAGTAGTGAAGTTTAAGAAATAAGAAGGGTCAGAAATAGGGGAGAATGAAATATCTGCACCAGATATTGCTGTACCTTCAAATGCAAAGTTTCCAACAACATTAGTAGGAATTCTCTTCATTTCAACAATTAGCTCTTTTACTGTATTTAATTCGAAAGTATCTCTAGCTTCCTTAGTGGAATTTGTCTGTTCAGAAACTTCATATATTCCTTCAAAAGTATATCCATATTTCTCTGCAGTTACTTCATAATTATTAATTGGTAATGTGATTACTGTACCTGGATCATCTGCCCAAACATTAAGTGCTCCAGTTGTGGCTCCATCAAGATTTACTAAACCTTCTAGAGGAATTTCACTACCTAGATGTTCTTCATACATTATGATTAAAACATCTTCACCATAATTTGAGGAGAGGTTTGAGTCTTTATCTTCATCAGTCAAAATTACGGGTTGTAAAGTAACAAGATTTTGACCTTCTCCGCCAATGTGAGCATAGGCGTTGTAGATTCCAGAAGGTAAAATAACATCATAGTTTCCGTCAAAAGTACTAGTAGTAGATACACTTCCTCCATTTACTGCATCGAATGTAATTTTTATTTCTTCAAATCCTTTTTCATCTTCATCTAATGTTTTATTCCCATCAACATCTTCAAACAACTTACCTTCAACAACGTATCCTTGTCCCATTGAAGCATCGAGCGGTACTGAAACAGTATTACTGTCGATTCGTTCTAGGTATGCTAAAGTATCGTTTCCTTTTTGATGAGTTGTGAATAAATCATATGTCCCCTCAGGAAGAACAGTAGCAAAGTATCCATTTTCATTCGTAAATACATTGTAACTGTCGAAGAGATTAACGTTTCTTATTGAGATTTGTTCTTCAGGTATTCCTTCGCCATTGTGAGCTAAAGTTCCTTCAATTCTAAAACCATCTTTTAATTCAGCTCCATAGCCGAGTGATGTTCCTTTATCAAGCACAATATCGATACTGTTATTTTCCCAATCTGCAGGATTATCAGCTAGCAAACCATCATTTTCTAACCTCAATGTGTAGTTACCAGGAAGTAATTTTTCGAAACAGAAAGAGACCGTACTATCGTCGTTTTCATCAGGACAATCAGATGATTGTAGATAATTTTGACTCAAGAAAGTACTTTCTACCAAACTACCATTTGTTTCATCGTACAATGAGACAGTAATTTCAGTATTTGGAATAGATTCAGATTCAAATGTACCCCAAATTGAGCTTGGCTCTAGAGATTCAGTGATTTCGATTTCTTGTCCAGCCCTAGTTGCTGATGTGCCAAGATATGTACCTAAAACAACTTCATGGTCTTCAACCGTAGAAGTTATAGTGTATTCACCAGGAGCTAAGCCTGTGAATTCATATTTTCCATTAGAATTTGTATTTACAATAGTTACTACTTCAGATTGGATATTTGTGGCTTTAACAGGAGTTATTGCTAATGCCTCATCTTCAACCCCACTAAATGTTCCGTCTTTATCCATATCCCAGAATAATCTTCCTGTTATGTTGGTAGGTTCAATTTCAATGTCTATATTGAATGTTGAATTGACATTAGGAACTCTCATTGCAGCTTCTTCTGAAATATTTACTTTTAGTAAGTCATCTGCAGTTGTACCTGTCAAAATATTGTTACTGACTTTTCTAATCTTTTCATCGTCAGAAATTTTGTCTCCGAACGATACAATTAGAGTGATGTTACCAGCAACGGATAAAACAGAATAATTTCCATCTTTATCGGTAGTTGCACTACCGTGTGGAATACCATATTCATCAAGAACAGTAACATTTGCATTTGCTACGGGATCTCCGTTAGGAGTTGCAACAGTTCCTTGAATAGTTGCTCCGTCATAATATTTCAACATTCTTAACTGAGTTCCTGCGGATTTAACTAGCTTAAAGTGAGTCATGTTCCATCCAGGTGCAGGGCTCTTACCTTCTTGTGCAACAGCTCCAGTTATTCCTGGAATTCCGTCCTGTATCGGCCGTCCAATATCTTGTGCAGACCATCCTATGAATGCTCTGAAGAACATGGAGTTCAAGAATTTTTCTTTGTAAACAAGATTATCCGACTCAATTGTTAAAGTTGGATTAGTTTTCACTAATTCATTAATTTCATCGACAGGTAAGGTTTGACCATTTGAAAGAGTATATTGAACTTCTACAAAATCATTAATATTGTAATCAGCTAAACTGATAGGAGCATACAAGATACCCGTTTGTCCAGGTTTTGGACCATAGGCCATCATCCTTGTATCTGCTGCAAAATAACGAATAGATTTACCAGTAAGTTGTTCCATTTCCCATAATAAATCTGAAACAGTGGTGATATCCATAGTCATTAAAATTGGATTTCCAGCTCTTATTGCTGCATTTCTTTTGTTAATATCTTTTTCGCTTCCATCTGAATTCTTTGGAATATAATCTTCAGGATTGGAAACAATGTGTTCAAATGCAGAAACATTTTCTTCGTTTAAGTATCCATCTAAAATTTTAGCTCTTACTTCAGAGTCAAATTTTCCAGTATCTCTGTTCACTTCAGTTTCTAGTATTCTGTAAAGAAGAA
The DNA here is from genome assembly GCA_001875345.1 of Marine Group III euryarchaeote CG-Epi1. Taxonomy (GTDB): domain Archaea; phylum Thermoplasmatota; class Poseidoniia; order MGIII; family CG-Epi1; genus CG-Epi1. Next base: position 7,258 of record MIZA01000013.1, on the reverse strand, counting down.
GTGACATAGCTTCATGCTCAGATTGAGATGCAATGAAATTACCCGCAATTTGGTAACCAAACTGGAAGTTATCAGCTACAGTAGGGTGTTCTCCAATGTCAATTGCCCAGAATCCGTAATCCCACCAGGCCATGAATCCAGGCCTATCTTCAGGAGCTTTCTCAGTATCTTGTTCGGCTAACCATTCAAGCCCTTCAATCCAGTAGTCGGAAGGGAAAGAAGGTCCAGTATTACCCATGTACCATAATTGGTTCGAGCTTAGGTTAGATGTGTACATTCCAGTAGTTCCATCAGGATACAGCGTAACATTGTTTCTTTGACCGTAATCAAATTCTTCAGGTCTAAAGAAGTCGTAGCTTAGGAAATTGTAAATGTCAGCATCATGCTCTTTTTTGTCCTCGTAAGGGACTCCAGCATCATATCCATAGAATGTGTTTGGAAGGAAAATAAATAATCCAATGAAAAGAGCGACTAATGGTCTCTTCATTTCAAAAGACCTTCTCAATCCGCTTATTCTGTCTCGGAAGCGATATTGATCAATGTCTTGAGCATCCATATGTCCAATGACCATAATCAATACAATTAGGATGGTTGCAGTTAACAAACCAACAAGCACACTGATCGTAAAGAAAAACCAAAATCCTATGGCAAGTGAAAGTAATGATAATCCATAGAATAGATTTCCACGTTTTCCCCAATAACTGGTCCATGTTTGCAATATACCTGGGAAATCAGCCCATTGAATAATCATCCAAGTCATCCAACCACTTATTAGCGAAACAACTGGAGTTGCGTTGAAAATAAAACGAACCGCAGATTGAGCCATAAACAAAGATACGAGAGCCCAAATCATGACGAACAGATAATCTTTCTTCCACATACTTTGGCTGAATAATTGGTATGCCATCCAAATGACTCCAAAAATTGCTAACCAAATAGAAACTGGACCGAATGCAAATACAAAGTCTGCAAATTCAGGAGCCTGAGCTTCTGCAATAGTGTTGAAAAGCTTGGTTCTTACAAAATAACCTTGTCCACTGAAAAGTAAGAAGCCAAGTTCTGTGAAAACATATGTTAGTAACAAATAGAAAGCAAGTGCAAGAAGTGTAGAGCTTCCGATAACCAATAACCATGGTAAATCTCTAGTTGTAACCATCAATAGAGACATAATTATGTAACCAAGCAAGATGTAAGCAGGAGCTTCCCACCAAGTACTAATGAATCCCATTGATTGATAATATGGATACGATAGAAGAACGGGTAATCCAAGAGTTACTAATCCTATCATTCCTGTAGTTAAACTGTCTACTCTTCTGAATGCATTGATTAGCATTTGGAAACCTAAGTAAATGGCAATAATTGCCATAATGTAAGGGAAACCTTTCCAGCTCATAGCAATCATGGCTATAGTCATACCAGCCAATCCTGCATAACCTAATGCAAGTTTTTCACTCTTAACAAGATCGCTTAGACCTTGCTTAATATGGTCAAAATTAGTCCAATCTGAAACCCATTTCTTATCGCTGGAGACCGTCAAGGATCTCATGAAGAAAAAGAATGCAGTAGTACCAAACAGAATGATGTAAGAATCGTGGTCAGCTAGAGCTAAACTTGAGTGACTTACGTGACTTGCGTTTACTCCAATTAAAAAAGCACCAATCAGTCCAGCTTCTTTACCAAACTGAGCTCTTCCTATTGCATAAACTGGGAAGACAATCAAAGCACCATAAATTGCAGGTAAAACTTGCATAGCCCACCAGACAGAATCTTCAGTTGATGAGAAAAATGGAGATACGATTAAGCCAATAATTGCAATCGACCAATCAAAGAGCGGTGGACGATTATTATTTGCACCGTATGGGTAATTTAGCATTGGATCTCTGTCCAAATGTTCACCATTCTCAACAACATAATCCACAACATGCTTGTGGTAGTAAGGGTCACTACCTCCTGTTAATTGATAACCATCTTCAGTTGCAGGTTCGGCAGTCCAAGCTGTTCTAATGTAAAGTGAAAATATAAAAATTAGAATTAGCAATCCTACAGTTCTCCAGTCTACTTTACTGGATTTCATAGCGGTTCCTACTTTCTCAATATCTGCAGAGGAAGCTCTGCTGATAGAAGGAGTTGGGCGATTCTTGAAGCGACTCTTTACCTTAGAGTCACGTCGACGACGTGTTTGTCTTGCCATTGATGTTGTGTCCTTCCTGCCTCTTAAAAATCAGAGACGGATTGGGCGCCACTCGGATGGTTATATAAGCTCTGCCCTAAAATCAGCCTTAAATCGTGCTTAAAGCGAAGGATGTATTTCACCAATACAGTTTCCAAATCCAATCTTGTAACCTTTACCTTTACAAAATCCTTTCAGAGTTACAATATCGCCGTCTTCTAGGAAAGCTCTTTTTTCACCGTTAGGAAGAGTAATTGGTTCTTTTCCTCCCCATGCAATTTCAAGCATAGATCCTCGGCTGTCTTTGTCTGGTCCAGAAATAGTTCCACTAGCTAGTAAATCTCCAGTTCGAAGGTTACATCCAGTAATTGTGTGGTGAGCAATTTGCTGAGCCATATTCCAATACAAATAATTATAATTGGTTTTAGAAATTACACATGATTCATTCATTTTTTTAGTTTGCAAATGTATTTCCAGCTCTATATCAAAATTATGATTTTCTTTGTTTTTAAGATAATCAAATGGTTCAGGATCTTGTTTAGGGCTACCACACCTAAATGGTTCTAATGCTTCTAGTGTAATAATCCACGGAGAAATCGACGTTGCAAAATTCTTTGCTAGAAAAGGACCAAGTGGAACGTATTCCCATGTTTGTACATCTCTAGCAGACCAGTCATTGATTAGAGCCAATCCAAATACGTGATCTTCTGCGTCATCAACGGGCACAGGCTCACCAAGATAATTCCCAGAACCGATTAAAACACCCATTTCAAGTTCAAAATCTAATCTTTTACAGTCTCCAAAAATAGGTTCATCAGAGGTAGGTGGTTTAGTTTGACCTTTCGGCCTTACAATTTCAGTACCACTAAGTACGACAGATGATGCTCGACCGTGATAGCCTACTGGAAGATGAAGCCAATTTGGCATCAGAGCAGCATCAGGCCCTCTAAACATAGTTCCTACATTAGTTGCATGTTCCTTAGAAGAATAGAAATCGGTGTAATCTCCAATGTCTACAGGTAATTCCATATTTACATCATCTTTTGAAAGTACTGCGATTTTTCTTAATTCTTCATTGTCTCGTAGAGTAGGATTATCTTTGGTTAATATTTCGCTTATTATTGATCTTGTTTCTTTCCACGCATTTCTTCCCATTGACATAAATGCGTTTAAGGTAGGTTCGTGGAAAATTTCAGCTCCTTCGATTTCAGTGCCTTCAAAGATTCCGGCTTCATCCAAGTGTGCTAAATCAATTACAAAGTCACCAATTGCAGTAACAACATGCAAGTCTCCTCCTTCCTTAGGGCTGCAAACTCCAAAGGGTATGTTTTGTATAGGAAAATCGGAATTTTCCTCTACATCTATCCAAGATTTTAGATTTGAATCGTGTGTTTTGTCCATTACATCCATCCTAATTGTGTTAAGTCATCCATAGGCTCTTGAAAAGAGCAACTGCCGAAAGAAATAGCTGTATTTTCGCGACTTTGCTCAATAATTTCTTTAGAAATTTCAAACCTTGAATCGCGATCGTCGCCTACCTTCCACGTCATTTTATCGTCTGTAAATTCGAAATCAGATTCATTTTGGCAATCAATCATATGAGATAGTAAGATGAACATTCTGAATTTTTCTTGTTCATTATTTGGTTTTGGAAAAGTTGAAGCAAAAGCGCTAGCGCTAAACATATTGATGAATCCGTGCATTTCTGTACTATATTCACTAGAGTGATGTCTGATAGGGTGATGTAATCCTGCAGTAAATTTGAGCGGAACTTGATAAATGCTACAATTTTGTATCATTGCTGCGACCTGCTCTACTGAGGGAAATGCTTCTTTTACGATACCTCCACATCTTAATTTAATTCCTGCGTTGTCTAATTTAGATATCATTTCAATAGTAGGTGTGATTTTGTCATCCCAATCACCTTCATCTTCGTTTGTTGCATAGTTGATTCCTACATAGGGTAATTCAGGAAATTCGTGATAATGTTCTAGATTATTGCTATTTAGCAATTTTACAATTTTTGCCATAACATCTTTAGACGGCGATTGAGAGGGAAGTTTAGTCTCAATAACTTCAATCGAAACTTTCCCTTCGTGTTTTTTTCTATATTCGTTAATAATAGATATTTCTTTTTTCGTTTGTTCTAAAAATTCTTTATCAGAAGTACTTTGTGCACCTAATACAGATAATTTTAACGTTCCAACATTGTCAAATTTAGGAATAAATTTTTCCAAATCATTTAGTTGTGAAATAGGTATAATGAATCTACCTAGCATCCATTTTCTTTGATCGCTAAAGTGGGAAATATATTCTGTAATAGCTTGATCTAGAGGTAATTTTGCTGGAGGAAATAGACCTGCATAGTCTATCAATCCGTTCATGATTTTTTCTAGACTATTTTTCATCAAATTTATTCGCCTAGGGCGTCTTTGTAACCTTCACCATCTAACCAAGATTTTGAATAATTAGGATCTTCAACTTTTATTGCATACTTGGCTACTTTCAGAGGATAATGAGTATCTACCATGACAGCTAATTCATCGGTCCATTTAGCGCCAATTGAAGCTTCATATTTCCCTGGATGTGGACCATGTGTCAACCCATCAGGATGTAGAGTCATTGATCCAAATTCAACACCTTTTCTAGACATAAATTCCTTTGAATCATAATAGATAACTTCATCAGACATTATGTTAGCGTGATTATAAGGTGCAGGTATTGCATTCTTATCAAAGTCAAAAGGCCTTGGACAGAATGAACAAACTACAAATCTATCACTAGCAAATGTTTGGTGAACAGGTGGCGGTTCATGGATTCTTCCTACAATAGGTTCAAAATCATGAATACTGAAAGCAAAAGGATAGTAGTAACCATCCCATCCAACAACATCACATGGGTGATGACCTAGAGTCACTTCAGTAAATCTATTACGTTGTTTTACAATAATTTTGAATTCTCCTTTTTCATCATGAGGAACTAATTCATCAGGTCCTCTAAAGTCACGCTCAGAATATGGGCTTCTTTCAATTATTTGACCATATTCATTTCTGTATCTTTTAGGAGTTCGTACTTCTCCAGGAGATTCTACAATTAGAAGAGAATGCTCTTCATCATTCATTACGTATCGGTGTAAAATTCCTCTTGGTATGACGATGTAGTCTCCGGAAGAATATTTCATATTTCCAAAAGCAGTTTCTAAAGTTCCACTTCCCTGACTCACATAGATTATTTCGTCGCCCTGGGCGTTACGATAGTAATAATCATCATTTTTATCAGGATAACACATCATCATTACAACATCATTATTGAACAAGAAAGGTTTTCTGTCCATTATTGCGCTTCCACCTTTGTCTGCTCTATTGGTGTAAAAATGTCTCATTCTAAGGCTTTTATCGTCATCTTCCTCAAGGGTAAAACTTCCTATTTCTTTTGTTGATAGAACTTCAGTAGGAGGGTAAATGTGGTAAAGAAGAGATGAAGGCCCTACAAATCCTTTATTTCCTTTCAATTCTTCATGATAAATATTTCCATTATCATCTCTAAAAACAGTGTGTCTTTTCTTAGCTACTTTTCCTAGTTTGTGATATCTGTGCATTATAGATTACCTCTTTCAGCTTGATGTCTCTCAATTGCTTCGAATAATGCTTTGAAATTTCCAATTCCAAAGCCTTTCGATCCTTTCCTTTGAATAACTTCATAGAAAACGGTAGGCCTGTCTTCTACTGGTTTTGTAAATAGTTGTAACAAATATCCTTCGTCATCTCGGTCAACTAAAATTTTTAATTTTCTTAAAACTTCTATATCTTCGTCAATTGCCCCTACTCTTTTGGTTAAATCTTCGTAGTAAGTATCTGGAACTTCTAAAAATTCAACTCCATTTTCCTTTAATTTTTTTATTGTTTTGATAATATCGCTTGTCAATAGAGCTACATGTTGAACACCAGGTCCATCGTAAAAATCCAGATACTCATCAATTTGAGATTTCTTTTTACCTTCTGCAGGTTCATTTATTGGAAATTTTATTCTTCCATTATCACTTTCCATTACTTTTGACATAAGTGCAGAATATTCAGTAGCGATATCTTCATCACTAAATGCTTGAATTTGCGAGAACCCCATTACATCTGCGTAAAAATTAACCCAATGCTCCATCTTCCCTAGTTCTACATTTCCTACAATATGGTCAATGTATTTTAGTCCAACATCCTCACCTTCTACTTTCTTTTCTATAAATCCAGGTAGGAAAGGCCCATTGTAATCATCGTGTGAAATGAAAGAGTGCAAGGTTTCTCCGTAAGTGAAAATTGAGGCTTTTGTAACGCTTCCATTTTCGTCACTCAATGTTTCAGGCTCACGAGCGCTCTTAGCTCCGCGAGCTATGCAAGCTTCATAGCATGCTTTTGCATCATCAACATGAAATGCAATATCTTTTACTCCATCACCATGTCTTCGAATGTGTTCAGCTAATTCATTATTTCCATTTAATGGAGTAGAGAAAACCATTCTGACCCTGCCTTGTTCTAAAACATAGCTTGCTTTTTCTCTGTCGCCAGTCTCTAGTCCAGAATAAGCTGTTTGATTGTATCCGAATGCTTTCCTGTAATAGAAGGCAGCTTGCTTTGCATTACCAACGTAAAACTCAACGTGATGTACGGCTTTAAGTGGAACTGGGTCTTTACTCATTATTTTCACATCTCAGGAACAATTGTCCTTTGTTAACAGTGGGCAAAAAAAGTACGCATTATTAAAGTCTTGTTCAAGAATTATCTTGGAAATAAGTTACCCAATTATATGTGTAAGAAAAGTCAGATGTTGGGTCGTTAGATTCTAAGCTAATCTCCCAGTCACCTATCATTTCACCTTGGTTAGTCTTATATTCAACATATTGAGGCTGAGGGCCCAAAAGATAGTTTTCTTCGAATACAATTCCTGAAGGCGAGATTATGGTAACAGTAACATCTTCCTGCAGAGGTAATGCACTCTCACCAGTTAAATTTAAGTAAATATTAACGCTTTCAACATAAGGATTTATTGAAGATAGTACGTTATCTTCACCTCCTCCACCTACGTCACCATCGCCATTCT
>MIZA01000012.1 GCA_001875345.1 Marine Group III euryarchaeote CG-Epi1 | reverse complement strand
CCACTAGGCTTTTCACCGTGGAAGAGGCAAATAGCCTTTTAGATTTAATCAATCCCATAATTATTGAATTATCTGATTTTTCTGTTAAGCAGGAGATGCTAGAAGAACAGTTAGAAGAAATAATGGAGGAAGTAAAAGATGATTACCGGGCTGCACTAAGGCCAGGTTGGGAAGAATTGCAAATAGAACTCGAGAATAATATTAACATTGTAAATAATTTGACAATTGAACTAGGTAAATTAGGTGTGGAAATAGATGATCCAGCTCTTGGAATTGTAAATTTTCCGTCACTTAGAGGAATAGAAACTGTATTTTTATCATACAGATTAGGTGAAAAATCTGTAAGGCATTGGCATGAATATGATGAGAATTATGAATCAAGAAAAGCTCTTGAGCAAGAATTAGACATAATAAAGCAATAAACCCTTTTGAATAGGCTTTGATAGAAGATTATGCTTAGAGCAAAAGAAATAATTATTTTTCTACCAGGAGATGGAGAAAAAGAAGTCTTCAAGGATGTTGAGTTTCAATCAAATCCAGAAGCTGGATTGCTAGCTATATTCAAAGATAATGGAAAAGAGTCCATTATGTTTTCAGGTCACAGCTATAAGATCGAGATGGCTGAAAAGGACGCAAAAGAGTCATACGATATGGCTGAAAAAGCTCATTCAATGTCAAAAGATCAGATGAAAATGATGTTAGAGCGTGAGACAGGACCTACAGACAGATTTAGCTCATCTTTCGGATAATGTCTCAAATAAAATTAGTAGTTTTTGACATGGACGGCACGATCATTGAGCCTCGTTCATCGTGGGCAATGATTCACGATTACTTTGGCACAGATAATACTGAAATGTTACAAATGTATATTGATCATAAAATTTCTGATAAAGAATTTGTAAAAGCTGATATCAAATTGTGGAATAGTAAGAGTGATGTCCCAGTAAATGAAGAATACATAAATTCAATTTTAGATAAAGCAAAACCACGTGAGGGTGCTAAAGAATTAATAGCAAGCCTGCATGAAGAGAATATTAAAACTGTTATACTCTCCGGAGGAATACAATATTTAGCTGACAAGTGGGCAAAAGAATGGGATATGGCTGGTGCATTTGCTAACGACCTTATTGATGACGCAGATGGAAATTTAACAGCCAATATTAATGCTAGTGGACACAACAAGGGCCCCCTAATGGAAAAAATAATAAAAGATTTTGGTTTAGCAAGTAGCGAGGTTGCAGCGGTGGGGGATACAATGGTGGACTTGCCAATGTTTGAGATTGCTGGACTGAGTATTGCTGTAAATACGGATGACGAAAGAGTAATTAGTAAATCAAAATATTACTTAAAAGAGGGAAGCATGAAACAACTCTCCAATGTAATTATTTCGTGGAAAAAATAATTAATTTTATATTCATGAGTCTCAGTAGTTAAACGTGTTGTCTTTCAAAAAAATATTATTTCTAACGTGTGCCATGTTCATTGGATTTGTAGTCCCGAACGCTGAGGCAAGCGATATAGAAATATTAGAAATTAATTACAATAACAATTATGAAAGCGGAGACGCTGTAATTATTATAGAAAGTGGAAAAAATACCTCTACTTCTTTCAAATATTCATTTTTTGACGATAATGATGATTTTCCTGATGATTGGAATGAAAATAATTTTAATGATTCTGAATGGAGTAATGGTGAAACTCCATTTGGAAATAAAAACAGCCCACAAGGAATTGAACCAAGAACAAATTGGCAATCTGAACATACTGGTGGAAATGATGGAGAAAACGATTGGGTTATTATTAGAAAAGACTTTTACATAGAAGAAATAAATGGGGTAGTCGGTGGAAATGTTAAAATTTCGTATAATGATTATTACGGAGTATGGGTAAATGGAGAAACCGTAAGAGACTGCACATATTTCCAACAGTGGGCTTGCTACCAAGATGATAGTGAATACTGGAATAGAAATCATCAAGTCGAATCAGAAGCCTTTGTAGAGGGTAAAAACTCATTAGTTATAATTGGTAGAGATAGCTTGTACCAAGGAGGCGACAATACGTCATGGATAGATTTTGAATTTAATATTATTGTTCAAAGTTGGGAGGATAGTACTATAATTCTTGGCGATAACGTATTTTTTAAAATTGAGATGAAGAACTATGGAAATGAAAGTGTAGATAGCGTAAATGTTCAAATATTAATAGATAACGAAAGTTACATTTCTTCAAGTTTTGACTTCTCAGTAAACGAAACTAAAGAATGGATTTTCTCTTGGAAACCATCCAAATTAGGAGGTTACAATATCACTGCTAATGCTCAAAACAGTTCGAAAAGTAAATACGTCCACGTGGGCTTCTATGCTTACAGCTTTAACTGTAGCACCACTCATCAAAGTGCAAATCTTGGTGAAACTAAGAAATATGAGTTTAACTTAAAAAATGAAGGAGATGTACACGATAACTTTTCCCTAACCCTAAATGGTCTGCCAAGCGGTTGGAATTATAATTTTGAGCCTAACCTAGTATCTCTTTGGCCCGGTGAAAGCATGAATGTAATTCTAATTATAACGGTAAGTAGTAATGCTCCAGCTGAAAATTACACTTTCTTTCCAGTAGTTAGATCACAATACTATTCTCAGACAGTTGTGAAAATCCTAGAGTCTGGAATTGAGTCATCGACTGAATACAATTACATGATATGGAATGCAAGTGATTTTCCTCCAACCTTTTATGAATTTAATTATCCTGATAATAATTGGAGCATTGGCGCTGCACCATTTGGAGATGATAATTTAGATGGCAATGAACCAAATACTATCTGGCAAACTGATGATTCAAACTATACTTACCTAACGTTAAGAAAAGAATTTAATTACTCTGGCGATTTAAATTTTAGCGAAATAAGAATAAATTTGGCGTATGACAACTACTACAAGGTTTACCTCAATGAAAACTTGATTGGCGATTGCCTAGAATGGAGCTGGAGTTGTTATGGAGAAGGCGAATATTGGGAAGAAAGTATAAATTTCAACAAATCTTGGCTTGTTAATGGACAAAATTTAATAAGTATAGCAGGCAGAGATGAGACATATCAAGGAGGGAATAATCAACAGTGGTTTGATTTAGAGCTCGAGGCTGTAAATGCTAAATCGAGTCTGTGGAGCTTCGAAGATAAGTACCAAAAATTAACCTTAGCAGTTAACAAATCTTACGAATTTGATATTTTGTTACCTATAGATTTTAAAGAAGTAAATGAAGGTGAATATACGTTCACGATATGGATATTAAATCAGGGAAATACTGAGGACAGTTATAATATTTCAGTAAGCTTAAATGATACCCAAAATTTCAAAATAGAAAGCTATCACGATAATTTACAAATTCAGTACGGAAGCGATGCCAATATTGAATTAAAGATATCTTTAACAGAATCCATTAGAGAATTTGATATTGGAAACTTTACAATTTCTATTGAGTCCGAAAACTCTCCTAACGATATAATGAAAGAGACAAGCGTGTTTGCGCGTCTTTACATCCCTCCAGACTTAGTAGCGCCAGCAACGTATGCAGTTAGTCCGGAATTAGTTAATTCTACCTCATTTGAAGTTCAGTGGTATGTTCAAGAGTGGTACAAGAATAATTTAGAATCAGGAAATGACACAAAATATATCATCATTCAATATTCAACTGATAATGGGACTAATGGAGAAACGTGGAGTGACTGGAAAATGTGGGGTAATTTTAGTGTAAACGAAGGAAAAACTCTATTTACTGAGGCAATGGGAAATCACCAATACAGATTTAGGTCAATAGGTGGAGATGATGATGGTAAAATTGAAAATAAAGAAGATAAAGCCGATAATACCACTTTCGTAGACATAGAATCGCCGGTTATAGATAGTTTAAAAATTACTTCTTCATCATTTGAAAATAGAGATATTCAAAATAATGCAACAAATATAAGAGCACTAGAATTTTCATGGGATGCTGAGGATAACAATGAACTAATTGTTGGTTTCGATTTTTATTATAAAAATAGTAATGGGCCTTGGGTATTAGACTTAGGAGGATTGACCCAAAAATCACACGCATTTTATGCTGAAAATGATGGGAATTACCAATTTAAAATAGAAGGAGAAGACGTTGCCGGAAACAGAGGATTTACTCTGACTAATACAATTCTAATAGATACACAAGGGCCAAATACAACTATATCAAATATTTCTGCTTTGACAGATTCAGAAAATATTTTACTTAACTTAGAAACGTTAGATGACATTACAAACTTTACAGTATTCTATAAATTGAATAAAGAAGGTGAAAATAATGCTAATCTTGAATGGCAAGAATATGGAATGTATAATCTTGACAATTTACCGATAGAAATACCAGTTCAAAATAAATACGAATACCAATTTAAGGTTTTATCGTTTGATACCGTCGGAAATCATGGAGAAGATGTTGCTTACACATTAATTGACCGAGACAAGCCGTCCAAAATAAGAAACCTGCAGCTATCCCAAGGAAAAACAATCGTTAATTCTACAACTGATGTATTAATTTCATTTATGTCTTCACAAGCTCAAGATTTAGTTGAGTATCGAATATACCGATCTGATACTGCAAATGAAACAGGGGAGCTTATTATTGAAATTCCTTACGGTGAGCAGTATTTGTCTTACAAAGATGCAAATGTTGAAATGGGAAAAATATATCACTATTCCGTTGTGGCTGTAGATAGAATGAACTTTGAATCTGAACAGGAAAAAGGATTTCTTGATTTAACTATTGAAAAAGAAACTGTAGTAGATGAGGAGGTTGAAGAGTCTAATATGCTAACTATTTTTATTGGACTTGGAATTGTAGGAGGTACTGCTGCAATTATAGCATTTATAGGTAGAAAATCTTCAGAAGAGATTGTTCAAGTAATCGGTGATTTGCCTGAGGATGTAAAAGAAGAAAAATTTAGTGAAGTGGACGGAGAGATAATTTGTAATGCATGTGGAGCAATGTTTAGTCCAACTGAAACAAGTTGTCCTGCATGTGGAATTTTAAAGGAGTAAAAATGAAAAATATTATCGTTGAAAAAAGAAATCGTATTGGAATTGTGACTGTTAATAGGCCAAATGAACTTAATAGTATGAATTCCGAAACTAGAAAAGAACTTGCAATTGCATTTGAAGAATTAGATTTAGATGATGATGTAAATGTTTCTATCTTAACAGGATCTCCAGGCAAAGCATTTATCGCTGGTGCAGACATAAAAGAATTTTCAAAAATGGAAATAAAAGATAGAAAAGCTATGAAAAAAGACTGGAGAGTTACAGATGTTATATCTAATTCAAGTAAGCCAGTAATTGCTATGATTAATGGATTTTGTCTCGGAGGTGGGCTAGAAATTGCAATGGCATGTGATCTTAGAACTGCAAGTAGTAATTCTAAATTGGGACAACCCGAAATAAATATTGGAATTATTCCTGGCGCAGGAGGAACTCAAAGGCTGACAAGACTTATTGGCGAGGGAAGATCTATGGAACTAATATTAACAGGAAATATGATCTCAGCTAAAAAAGCTGAGGATTGGGGATTAGTAAATATGGTGACTGATGAAGAAAAATTAGAGGAAGTTACTATGGAACTTGCTAATCAAATTGTAGAAAAATCTCCTTTTGCAATTAAGAGAGCGAAAAAAAGCATAAAATTGGCCGCAAATACATCACTGAAAAAAGGTTTAAAGGAAGAACAAGAATTATTTGTTGAATGCTTTAAATCAAATGACGGTAAAGAAGGAATTAAAGCATTCATCGATAAAAGAAAGCCTGAGTTTAAAGGAAATTGAGATTAAAACAGAAGGTTGAATACATTGCTTCCAAGTTGGAAGAACTTTATCCTAATCCTGAAATTCCACTTGATCACGAAAATAATTTTACATTTTTAATCGCAGTAATGCTTAGCGCTCAGAGTACTGATAAAAAAGTAAACGAAATTACCCCTAAACTATTTTCTAAAGCGAATACGCCTGAAAAAATGGACAGACTAGAAATAAATGAAATAAGAGATTACATTAGAGAAATTGGCTTAGCTCCCACAAAAGCAAAAAATATCAAAAAAACTTCTCGCCTATTGATTGAAAAACACCATGGTAAAGTACCTAAAACATTCGAAGAATTGGAAGAATTGCCTGGAGTAGGACATAAAACTGCATCTGTAATCATGTCACAAGCTTTTGGACAACCTGCTTTTCCTGTTGATACTCATATTCACAGACTAGCATTTAGATGGAAGCTATCGAAGGGAAAAAATGTGCAATCTACGGAAAAAGATCTCAAAAGAAAATTTGACAAGAGACTGTGGAATAAGCTTCATTTACAAATGATATTCTACGGAAGAGAATTTTGCCAGGCTAGAAAAAAGAAATGCAATTGTGAAATATGTGAAACTGTATCATAGGTAGATAGCTATATTGCGAGCTTTGCAGAATGCATATTATGAGTAAATGGGACCGTAGATTTTTGGAACTTGCGAAACAAATCTCTACTTGGAGTAAGGATCCATCGACTCAAGTAGGATGTGTGGTTGTTGGTCCTGATAGAGAGATTCGAAGCACCGGATTTAATGGACTGCCTCGAGGTATTGACGATACTGATGAAAGATTGAACAATCGTGAAATAAAATATCCAATGATATGTCATGCGGAAGAAAATGCGATTATGCACGCTGCAAGAACTGGAATTTCTCTGAAAAACTGTATTGCATACGTAACTTGGCCTCCTTGTACTAGATGTGCTAGATCGCTTATTCAGGCCGGAGTTTCTGAAATAGTGTATCCTAAAGAAGTAGAAATTCCTGATAGATGGGAAGCTGATTTTGATATGTCACTAAATATGTTTAAAGAATCAAAAACAGTTGTTCGTAAAGAATAATCTATTCTTCAGATTCCTCTTTACCTAATAATTCTTTTATTTGTTTAAGGTGTTCTACACCAGTATCTGATTGAATATGCTCGGTAATCATATCTCTAACCTTTGAAGGAGAAGCTACCCCAAATAAACAATCATGTGGATTATGTCGAACACTTCTGGATGAGTTACGTGCTGCACCTCCAATTCCCAAACTCATACCTTTGACTTCTGTTCCTGTCCCTCCTACTACCATTGATTCATCAGTACCTGTACCCAATCCCGAACCTGTTAGAGGTAAAACCGTTCCATAACCAAATATAGTTCCAAAAATACCTTGTTCCATTTTAATATCTTCTATGTGGTTATAACGGACTTGTCGTTCGCTTCGGTTCATTAAAAAACTACTTTGAAGAACAATTCGATTGTCTGTTAAATAGTAAGTAAATGATCTCCTGTAAAAATCTACTGAGAATAGACCAACAAGCCCTACAACGGTAGTTAATCCGGGAATAAACCACCGTCCGAATCCCATTGTATCCTTCATATCGCTATATCCGTGATAAGCCATCACAATTATACCAAAAAGTGCCACTCCTGAATATAAACGGAAAATACCTTGACCTCCAGAATCGAGGAAAAAATAACGTGCTATAAATCCAACTAAAAAAAGACCAAAAGACCAAATAATCGCACCTGCCAAAACTTCGCTGTCTTGAACTAAGGCCTCTATATTGTCGTAAAATGGGAAATCTGAAAACTTATCTGAGTTAAAAAAATCATAAATAACGTATGACCAAATCAATAGAAGAAAAAATGTTAAATATAAATGAAAAAACGAAAACATGTGAGGCTTAAGCTGCATTTTTAATTCTTCGCCTCTGAGTAAAGTAATGCCTGACATAACATACACAAGTCAAGGGTAGTTAAAATATTTTTATATTATGCGATTCATATTTATTTACGCTTTTATTGGGTAAATATAAAATGCCAAAGATAAGAAAAATTATTAAGAAAAAAAAGAAAAATGAGGCTAAAGAGGCTTTAGCAAAGGCAAGCGGTGGAGAGGAATTAGAGATTGCCGCAAAAATACTAGGCGAACTGAGAGAAAGAAACAAAAGAAAAAAAATTATAGAAGATAGAAGTTAATTTGATTCTTCAGCAAGTATTACTAGGTAAAGGCCTGAAATTACAATTAAACCGCCTAGAATTACACCAAAACTTGGTACCTCATGAAAAAATAACCAAGCAAGTAAACCTGAACCTACGGGCTCAGCCAAAAGCGATATTGAAACTATATAAGCTGGTAAGTAACCAATTGCCCAATTCTGCATGGTATGTCCTAGTAATGTTGGAATCAAAGCCATTAGCAAAAATAATTGTAACTCATAAACAGGTAAATTTTCATAATTTAGATTTTGAACTAAGACAATAATAAACATTGAAATAAAACTAAATAAATAAACAACGAAAGCATAAGTTGGTAAACTAATAATTTTTCGCAATTTCCTACCACTTAGATAATATAAGCCTGCAAGAATTCCCGAGATAAAAGCAAAAATATTGCCCATAAAATTACCTGGATTGTCAAGTAAATCTCCGCCAAATAAAATTAAGATGCCGCAGAGTGAAACTGAAGTCCCTAAAATCGCTTTTTTGGTTAAAGTCTCTCCAAAAAAAATCCAACCTAGTACAGCTACGTAAACGACATGACAAGTTGCCAGAAGAACTGAAGCTGCCACTGACGTTTCCTTGACTGAAGTAATAAAAAAACTGAAATGAGCGCCTAACAATATTCCTGTAAATATCATTTCAAATATAGTTGAGTATGATTGTGAACGAATTTCAGCAGCCTTATCTTTCAAAATTAACGGCAAAAAAATCAATGTTGCAAACGCTTGTCGATAAGCCCCTATTACAAGCGGTTCACTATCACTATATCTAATTAATATTGCTGAAGTAGATATAGCAAACATTCCAATTAAAAGTGCCAAATAAGGTAGCTGAAGACTCTTTTTAATCTCTACACTGAATACTGACACATATGACTATGAATCAAGGTCTTAATCATTCTATCGCATTAAATCAATTGGCTTTGTAAGATGCCGTCGAGAGGATGCTGGAGGCTCAAACCAGTTTAAATCTAAATTAGGTGACTTAGGAATCAGGGCAGGACGATCGTATTTTTTTCCGCAACTTTTACATCTGTATTTGGAATTTTTACCAGAAGAATGTGTACGCTTACCACAAACACAAACTGGGTTTGGAGGCTTAGAGTAACGAGGTACTAAATTTATAATTTTTAATTTTTCAATATTAACTGTACTTTCGCTAACACTTCCACATACTGTTATTTCATCACCCACTTCTAATTTATCTACAACTGCTCTCAAGCTTTTGGAGGGTTCAAAAACTGCGCATTTTACTTCATTTTCTTCTGAATCTTTTACTCTGAAAAAACGATGACCGCCTTTTATGATTTCAGCTTTAGAAGAAACTCTGACATCTACCCACACTGAAGTAAAAGCCGTAAGCTCTAGTATATCTGAAATACAAAAATGATCGTCTGTAGCTTGGTTTGTTTGATACAATAACCATCTTGATGGTTTTTCAGGGCCTAGCTTATGAAAATTATCGATAAGTATCTTATCATTCGTCCCCCTAAAACCCCATAGAACAGGACAAGGTGAATTTGGAACCATCGCTACTTTACCATCGTGATCATTACATGAAAACACCTCCTTAAGTTCAGAAACTTTAGAAACGGACTCAGAAGAAATATCTCGTAAAGTCCCCCACATTGATTTTTCTCTGTACGCTATTAATTCCCAAGTAAAATTTAATTCTCCTACTTTACTATGGTATCCTGACCAAGCCAATGCACATGCAGCGCCTATTAATCCTCTGGAACCTCTCATTCCAAAAGTTACGCAGCTAGAAAGAATAGGATCTAAATCTTCCTGAACAACTATACTCCGTACGCCTTGCCAATAGAGGCCTTCTGGCAAGTAAGTATCTGATATTACAATACCTGGTTGTGAATCCTGCTTAGAGTTGGCTTTAACAATCTTAACTACTCTTTCAAGAATATCTTTTTTATCAAATTTCCTATCTTTATAGTTCGGATATATGCTAATCTCTGAATTTTCTAAACTACCTATCTTTTTTTTGGAGCCAATGCCTTCGCCAAACACAAGTGCAAGAGCTCCATTACCTCTTGTTTTCCAAGGTACATTTGGATTCAATCGTACTAGTCTGGGCGGCGCTATTAAGTCTAAATCCGATAGTTCAGATATAATCTCGGTAATCAACCAAGTAGTACAACCTCCATCTAGTGAGTCTGTATCGTCAATTCCTATATGCAACATAACTACCTATTCAAAGATGAAAACCTCACTAGCCCATGAAGGTTGTGTGCTATTGCTAGATAAATAGGCTAAATATATCTCCAAGTTAGAAGAAGTACCTGCCGGAATGTAAGGATAATCTCCAGATAAGCTGTAAAGCATAATTGTAAGCTGATCTCTTTTAATTAGCTGATGCAACAAATCGACGATGTCTATACTGAAATCACTGTGTGACGCTTCAATTTTATCTGACCAATCAATTCCAATGACTATATCATCAGCAAAGTTTAAAGCATCATCTAACTCATTAAAACCCTGTAAATTTCTTAAAGGTAAAACTACTTTACCTCTATCAGCTAAAATCAAATCTATAATGTCTTCTCCCCAAATAAGGCCTGAGTCCACAAAAATCTCATTTTCTGGATTTGAGGGAAGTGTGTAAATTGATGGTCTATTCTTGATTATTCCGCCCATATCCCAAAATAGCTGTTTTTTGGCAGATTCAGTAAAGACAAAATTATTATTTTTATCTTCAAAACTAAACTTTCCTTCACTCCAAATTGGCTTAACTTTTTTACCATTAAAGTAAGCCTCAGCTAGTTTGACCATACGTAATTAATAAACCTATAGATTTAGACTTTACTAAAGGTCCAATATTACTCTTAGGTGCGCAGGAGGGCCTTCTTGTACTAACAATTGATGATAGGATATAGCCTTAATTTCAACACCATAACCATGCTTGTCCTGATTGTAGGTTTCACCAACTAACTTTCCAGCTATTTGGAAACTATTTTTTTTAGAAATTTCTAATTTTGCTGAACCTGCTATAAAATCGTCAGTATCGAACAATACGATTAAATAAGACAAAAAATCAACTAAAAGAGAATCAAGGTTGTCGGACTCCAAAAAAACTTCTTTAGAGGTTAAAACTTCAGGTAGACTACCGCCCGTAATTATTTCAGAGAAACTAAGGGATACTTCTTGAAAAGCCTCTGAAAGTGTCGGAGATTCAATCTCAATTCCGATGTCTGCAGTGTGTTCAAAGTTTTTTCTCAACGCCTTCCAAAAGAGCTTGCTAATAAAGTGGTAGCGGGGGATGGATTTGAACCATCGATCTCCGGGTTATGAGCCCGACGGGATTTCCTAGCTACCCCACCCCGCTACGTATACTAGAATATATCAGGCTCCGGATTAACCTCTAAAATAGGCTTGATATAAAATCTTGTTAATTCCAAAAAAGCTATTTTTTACGTCCGTAAATAATTGAAATAAATGATAAAACACCAAGTGTTAATGAAAAATTAGGGCCGAAAAGTAAAGCGTCGTCAGTGTTTTCACTATTTGACGATGAAGCGCTCTTCTCACTTATTGTAAGTGGCAAAGTCAAAGTGTTATCCGCTCTTTTACTATTTGATTCATCAGTTTGCTGTTTAAAATCAACATATACTTTGAGAGTCTTCAAACCTTCTGAGGGAGTTTCCCAGTTTAGAATAACCGGAGCCGAACCGAAGCCACCTATCCCTTGCTCTACAACAAACTCATCTACAATTCTAGATCCCTCGTAAAGTGTAACTCCAAAAATTCCTGTACTCTTTCCTCCATTATTGTTAACTGTCAATTGAATAACTATTGGCATACCCTCTTGGAGATCTGAAGGTTGTAAAATTGCTATAGGTTTGTTATTTATTAATACATCATCTATACTTACTGATAAATCAGATATTTTCTCAACGGGAACATCCACTATAATTTTTGAGTTGACTGTGGCTGAACCATCTCCCGGAGAAATTGAATCTGCAGTCATTAAAAATGTGACCTCTTCACCTAAACTGTCTTCATAATTAACTGGCCTAACAACAATGTCTACTGCGACAGATTGAGACTTATCGATTGTAACTGCAGATATATCGTTACCCTGTACTTCAGCACGTATTGTCCAATCGCTCCTTGAAGTTGTTACTCCTAAATCAAATGTATCCTTATCACTACCTGTATTCCTTAGATTAATTTTAAATTTGTAATATCCATCTATATCTAATTCTTCTGGATCAATATTAATTCTATCCGGAACTGATAGGAAGGCTACTCCATATGTTCTTACAGTGGTAACTAAACTAACGTCTTCAAAAATATTATCGTTACCCGAAGAAGTTACTGTGATTGTTACTCTCTCAGAGGAACCTCCTTTTGCCGAAACTGGAGCTTCTACTCTAATTTGAACATAAGATGATTGATCCATTTGGAGATCTACAGATGAATCCGATTGAAGACTAACTTCCCAGCCCGAAGGAACATCTGAGTCATCAATAGTTATCATAAAAATATCTCTGGTATTACCTGTGTTCAATATCTTAAATGAATAATCTGTCTTTCCGCCTTTAGGCAATTGTCCGTTTGAACTACTTCCCTCATCAAACCCAATTTCTAGTCCATATTGATCTACTTCCAAATAATAAGTCATAGATGATGTCCAAGTATTACCAAAATTATCCTTCAATGAAAACTTAATTACGTAATTGCCAGATGTAATGCCATTATCCTCTTGATACCACCATTTACCCTGAATATATTTAGCATAAGTGTGTTTATCCTTTAATTGTATTGTATCCTTAAATTTCCCTCCTCCACTAATACCATCAACCATTATCTCTGCTGATGAAATGTCAAAATTATCTGCACCTAAAGCATTAGTCACATTAACTTTGATAAATAATGAATCTTCATCTATAGCTTCAACTCTGTCATTATCAAAATAGTAATCATCATTTTCTATATTGACATGCTTAAAATCTAATATAAAAGACGAAAGAAAATCAGATTGTGCAGCTTTAACCCATACAGTTCTGTTTTCAGTATCTGGAGCCCAGGTAACACTTGTTTCCAATTTAAGACCTAAGGTTGTGTAGGCTGGAACTCCATCTGGAAATAAACTTTTATCAAGATCTGAGGATTCCAAATCAAGTGTGTAATTCTCAGATAAGAATGAACCAAAACCCGCAGTCTTACTTACCTCATCCACTGATAAATTATTGAATCCATCTTGAGTTCGAATGTATAGAGTCGTCTTGAAACTAATTTCTTGAACATTTGTTGATTCTACCCAAAAACTATAGCTGTACGAGTCTCCTAACTCTAATGGGCCACCCATATTTGTCTCCCAAGAAACCAGTGGATAGAATGTATTGGCTTGGTTCGGATCATCACGACATTTCCAATACTTCGGTGTGGCTTCAGAAGGCTCATCGATTGTCAAATCATAGATATCGCCAATTCCTGATTTAGCCAAGAAAAATTCTGTATTACCATATTTCTCTGCATCTGCTGGGACTGAAGTCAATAATATTGCAAAACCAAGCAAAATTAATGAATAACCTATGCTTTTCATCATATCTAATTAAAATATTGACAGTATTAAAGTTTCGTTAGAAAAATACTAATCAAAAAGGTTTATTCCTCCGCTGTTAGAAACTACTTCTGAATTTTCAGAAATTAATTCTCCTCTCCTAAATACTTTGTGAGGAAATACTGCATTCCAATCCTCAAAAGGAGACCAATTTGATCGTGAATGTAAATTATCAATATCAATCTTAACTGTATTGTTGAGATCAACGAACATTAGATCTGCTGGTTGTCCTACTTCAATACGTCCTCTGTTTAGGCCTAAACGGGTTGCTGGAGCTTCGGCCATACTATTTACCAGCCTACCTAAATCTAACCTATTTTCAACAACTTCTTGTAACATTAAAGGCACCATAGTTTCTACCCCAGGCATACCTGAAGGTGGAGTGTCTGATTTCTTTTCTTCAATTGTATGAGGCGCATGATCACTTGCTAAGATAGGTATTTTGCCATTCCTGTAAGCGTCATAAAGGCTAGTATTATCAGAAACATTACGCAAAGGAGGATCTACCTTGCAATCTAACGAACTACAATTATCTAAATTTAATAATAAATGATGTGGACAAACCTCTGTTGAAGATAGAGGTGGAAGATTTTTAAGCCCATTGGCGGTTGAAAGATGTGCAACATGCAAATATTCAGATGAAGGCATTGATGCAAGGCATTTCTCCTCAGCAACCAGACGGTTTTCAGTATGATCTGATAATTTTTCAAGTGGATTATTGTACATGTAATCTGGATGCTCACAGTGAACCACCATTGGCTTTTTTGTTTTATCTAAAACTTCTTTAGCTAATCTAAAATAATCATCTGAAGAGATTCCATATGGATATAATTTCCAAAAGGCTGCAGGAACTGTACCAAACCAGTCTTGCTCGGTTAAATTTTCTTCAACATTAATTCCTATTCCAAAGTCTACGATTGATTTGCTTTTAGCAATTTGTTCTTTATCTTTGAATGACGAAATATCAGAAGTAAATGGATTAGTGTTCGGCATATCCACAACTGCGGTAACTCCACCACAAGCTGCAGATTCAGAACCAGTTTTCCAGTCTTCCTTATGTGGATAGCCGGGGTCTCTAAAATGAACATGCATATCAAGGGCTGCAGGTAAAATTAGACCCTGAGCTTTCTCTTTTTTTGGTTCCAAACTTGTCTTTTTAACCGATGAAATATAGCCATTTTCTACTTCAATGGAAACATCCACTAGCCCCTGTTTAGATATCCATGCTTTACCTTCGAAAACTGACATTATTACTTATCTCTATTATACAAATAAAAGGTTGAACTATAAACATCTTCTGTTCGGCTTTTTATGCTTAATACAAAGCTTGAGTCCTCAAATGTTGAGTTTTCTAAGGTTGTAATTGTTAATGTCAAATTGGCTGAATTTCCAGATGATAGATTCAAAAGCGTAGAATTAGTTTCTGCATCGTAGAAAACATATTGCTTGAAATTATCTGATGTCTCGTTTATAATTTGAGATTCGGAAGAGAGGTTAATGAAATCTACAACAATAGAAACTGTAACATTATCCATGTTATTGTTAAAACTTAAAGAAAGATTTTCCCATCCGTCTTCTTGACCATTGTTCAAAATTCTAATTGACGTTAGATTAGTTTCACCTGAGTATTGATAAAAATCACTCTCATCTGAATCAATATCCAAAGAGAAAGGCGAATCCACTGTAAAAATTGGTGAAGGTGTAAAAGTTGTAAACAAAATTAAACCCGTAACCAATCCTACAAATATTCTAGGAGAGCCTAATGAGGATATTTCTTCTGAAGGTGGAGGATGGTACGTTCCTAGAAAATAAATTAAAAGTGCATAAATGGCCCATCCCATGTACGGAGGACCAAATCCGGGAATACCATAGAATGTCATAAAAATTAAGGAAATTATTACAACAAAAGATAGAATATTTGCTTTCGGACCAAGTAATGAACGCGCAATATGACCTCCATCTAGCTGTCCAGCTGGCATTAAATTCAATGCAGTTACAAAAAATCCTGTCCACCCTGCAAGAACAACTGGATGAGATAAATAGTCTCCAGACGAGGGGTTTAAGTTTTCAGAAATCGAAAAAAGTAATTCAAAGAAAAAAGATGAACCTAAAAAAAGCGAATCTCCTGAATCAACTGGAACTGATCTCGCATAAAATTCTGTTAGCCAGAAACCGAGAAGGGTTACAGGTATAGCGACTAAAAGACCTGCAATCGGCCCACTTGCACCAACATCCAGAAGTGCTTTCCGATTAGGTATTGGCTCTCTAATAGAAATAAAAGCGCCCATCGTTCCAAATGGAAATATCATTGGAGGCATTGGTAAAAAGAACGGTAAGGAAGCATCAAGATTATGCTTCTTAGCATAGTAGTAATGACCCATTTCGTGAGCGCCAAGAATTAACATTAAAGGTAAAGAAAAAGTAAGAAATCCCATAAAGAATATTTGTGGACTTATGAGGATTCTAAGCCACCACCAGTTCATCTCAATTATTGAAGAATCATCGTACGAGGCCCACCACATGGCGCCTGCCCAAGTAGTAGTAAAGAAAGTTGCTAGAAGTAAATATAAATTAATTCTACTTTCATAATAATCAAACGAAGGTTGAGGAAGAATAACTAAAATCAATTCATTTCCTGTTCTCCTTAACATTGGGAAGAGACGACCTGCACCAAAAGTAGTAGCTACCTTAAGAGCTAAACGTAACTCCTCAAATTTATCTTCCAAATTATCTGGTTCTTTAACAAAAAATAAATGGGCATTGCCATCCCATTTACTGTCTTCTACTTTCCAGTTTAGACCTTCAATAAATTTTTGTATTGATTTAGACATTTAAATTCCTAATTCCCGGCTTGCAATTTCTGAGGCTTGATCAGACAGTTTAGAAGGTGCATATATTCGGCATCTCCAATGATCGAACTGAGCTTCGTATAGACTTTTTGTTATAGTAGACATATTACTTGCATAATCAAGAGTTCCATCTTCTTTAAGAATTTTAACTTTCATAGCTGGCACTACTTTAAAAGGTGGCAAATCCATAAATATTTGTGAAGAGTCGATATCAAGTTTTTGAGCAATTGATAATTCTAAATCTTCAACATCTGACTTAGAAATTCCCATTTCTTCAGTTTTATCTTTTGTAATACTAACTACCCTCTTTGTTATGTTCCTTTTTTCAAAATCATTAACTAACTTTTGCGACAATCCGCCTGCCAAATTTAATTCGGATAAAAATTTATGATCTGTGAAAGAAACAAACGAATCATATGTAAAAACATCATTGTCAATTGCAGCTGTAGTTGCCCTTGCCAACATTAATTCAGCTCCTCGTGAAAATGGATGGAAATAAACCGTTGGAAACATAATTGAACGAGAAGTCAAGAAAGTTTCAACTACTGGTAAACCACTTTCTCCGATTACTAGCTCATTATCTGTAATTGACATCTTTGTAACTAATCTTCCGGTATCTACTCCTGTTTTGACCCCCGTATAATGTGAATCTCTCATGAGATAATCAAGACGGTCGCCGTCAATATCTCCGGAAATTAGTGAGCCGTACTTGTGATCTCCTTTGATTAGATTGCAAACTTCATTGATGTCGAATCCTTGATCGCTTAGTATATCCGATATTTGACTAGAATTAATAATATCCTGAGTGACTTCTACATGATCTTTACCAAATGGCAACTCATCTGCTAAGTGTGAATATGGAGAATGGCCTAAATCATGGAGTAAACCTGCAATTGAAACTAATGGTATTTCGTCTTTAGGAACATCAGATTGGCTGGCCATTTGTTTAACTAGATGGCTAACGCCTATACTATGTTCAAGTCTGGTATGGTTTGCTCCAGGGTAAACTAAATTTGCTGAACCTAATTGCTTTATCCAGCGCAATCTTTGATATGGTTCAGTATCAACTAAAGAGGACTCTAATTCATCTAAATCAATGTAATCGTGAATAGAATCCCTTACCCTTCGCATCAATTCACTTGATACAAGGTTCATAAAATAGGTTATCTATCTTTTGTGTTCCACCTTCTTTCAAAATGGGGAATTTAAAGGCAATGGCCCAAAGCTTATATTGACAAAATTCTCTTCCAATATGAATATGAATATTTCCGGAAATGTCAAAGAAGTTGATGTTGAAGAATTGACTGAATGTCCTGAATGTGACTCGGAACATATTGTACGCGATTACAAGCGTGGTGAAGTTACCTGTAGGAACTGTGGACTTGTTGTTGATGATCAAGTAATTGATCAAGGTCCTGAGTGGAGAGCTTTCGATTCAGAGCAAAATGAAAGAAGGGCAAGAGGTGGAGCTCCAATGTCTGTAATGGTACACGATAAAGGCCTTTCAACCGATATTGGTTGGGGTGGACGAGATATTAACGGAAATAATGTTCCCACTAAAAATAGAGCTCAAGTTTACAGAATGAGGAAATGGCAGAATCGAACTAGAGCATCAAACTCAGCCGATAGAAACTTGGCCCAAGCTCTTAATGAACTTAACAGATTGGCTTCAAAAATAGGATTGCATCGCCAAGTCAGAGAAGAGGCTGCTATGCTATACAGAAGAGCCGTTCAAGATAACTTAGTTAGAGGAAGATCTGTCGAAGGCGTTGCTGCCGCTGCTCTTTACGGTGCATGTAGAAGATGTGAAGTCCCAAGAACATTAACTGAAATTACAGAAGCTTCGAGAGCATCTAAAAAGGAAGTTGGAAGAACTTACAGGTATATTTCTAGAGAATTAAAATTAAATTTACAACCTGCATCTCCATCAGTTTACATAATTCGCTTTTGTAGAGAATTGGAGCTACCTGGCGATGTTGAAAATACTGCAATAAGCATTCTAAACCAAGCAATTGCTGCTGAACTAACGTCTGGAAGAGGGCCAACCGGAGTTGCAGCTGCAGCCATTTACATTGCTTCTGTTGTACATGACCAAAGAAAAACGCAAAAAACAATTGCTGATACTGTAGGCGTCACTGAAGTAACAATAAGGAATCGTTACAAAGAATTAGCTAAAAATTTAGATATTGTAGTCTACTTGTGAGGTTATTTTGAAATATAATAAACGTGATAATAACGTTTACCAAATTCGTTTAGAAAATGAAGACGATTTGTATCATTTGAACTTATTACTTAATGAGGGAGATCAAGTTAGGGCTCTGACTGAAAGACGTGAATCCTCACAATCTGATAGGCTCAAAAAGGAGAGAGGTAAGAAGCAAAAGATGAAACTCACCATTGATGTTAAGAACCTTGAATATCAATCATTTGGGCAACGCTTTAGGTGTCACGGCATTATATCCTTAGGTGAAAATAATCAGGGCCTACATCACACTTTAATATTAGAACCTGGCGATTCATTTGATGTTAGAAAGGAAGTTTGGCTAAATCATCACAAAAAAAGGCTAAGAAAGGCTGCTGAACCAATTGTAACTGCGACAGCAATTGCTGTTGAAAGTGATTCGATTGTAATTGCAGAATTAAGAACATATGGCATAAGAGAACTGAAAACACTTAGCCGAGAAGGCAGTGGAAAATCAACAGGCGGAGAAGAACTTAACGATTTTTACAAAAGAGCTGTAAGGCAAATAGTAAAAGTTCACATTAAAGATTCTGTAATAGTCATAATAGGACCTGGATTTTTAAAAGAAGATTTTGCTGAAGTTGGTAAATCTAGAGCGCGTGAAATATTCAAGGGCTGTGTAATTGAAAACTCTGGTCAAGGAGGGATGGCTGGCATTCATGAAGCAATAGGCAGAGGCGATTTACCTAACGCAGTCGCTCAGATAAAAATCCAAGAAGAGATGGCAGCTGTAGAGAGACTGAAAGAAGCTATAGCAAAAGAAATGGGTACTTACGGTAAAAATGAAGTTCGGAATGCCGTAGAGAGTGGAGCTGCAGAAAGTATTCTACTAATATCTGAGAAGACTAAAGAAATAGAAGGTTTAGAATTATTAGAATTAGCTCAACAAAATCGCACAGATGTGATAGAAGTTTCCTCGCACCACCACGGTGGTGAAATGCTCATTGGACTAGGAGGAACTGCAGTTATTCTTAGATATAAAATGACATAAATTCTTTTAGAGGGTAGCTTGTAAGCATCATATGATGCCAGGAATGGGGCGTATGAACCCCCGCATGATGAAAAAATTGCAAAAACAATTACAAAGTGCTACAGAAGAAATCGATGCTACTGAAGTAATTATACGAACAAAAGATAAAGAATTGTACTTTAGCAACCCTTCTGTAAGTGCAATGAATATGATGGGACAACAATCATATCAGATTGTAGGTGAACCTGAAGAACGCACACTAGGCAGTAGTGAGGAAACTACAAATATCCCCCAAGAAGACATAGACTTAGTAGCGACACAGGCTGGCGTTTCTCCTGAAAAAGCAAAAGAGGCTTTGGAAGAATGTAATGGAGAGCCTGCTGAAGCTATTATCAAACTAATGAGTGAGTAAAAAATGGATTTTGCAGAAACCGAAGACCAAAAAATGATTCGCGGAATGGTACGTGAATTTGCTGAAGATGTTGCTGGGCCTACTTGTAACAAGAGAGATAAGGAACAAATTGCACCTATTGAGGAATTCAAAAAATTCGCAGAACTAGGATTTGCAGGAATGACCATACCTGAAAAATATGGCGGTCAGAAATTAGATGATATTTCAGAGGCAATTGTTGTCGAAGAATTGTCAAGAGTCGATCCGTCTTTAGGAGTCATGATAGCAGTCCATGTCGGACTTTGCTCGATGACAATAGCACTGAGTGGAAATGAAGAACAAAAAGAAAAATATTTACCAAAATTAGCCTCTGGAGAATTCTTAGGTGCATATTCTTTGAGTGAAGCCGGTTCGGGCACAGATGCTGCTGCAATGGTAGCAAGAGCTACAGATGATGGAGAACACTATACTTTGAATGGTGAAAAAATGTGGGTTACAAACGGAACTACTGCAGATCTCTTCGTTCTATTTGCTAAAGTAACTGATCACCCTGATTACGGAAAAAAGAGTCACGGAGGAGTGACTTGTTTTATAATTGAAAAAGGGTTTGAAGGATTTGAAATTGGAAAGAAAGAAGACAAGCTAGGAATCCGTTCAAGTGATACATGTACATTAATTCTAAATGAATGTAAAGTACCAAAAGCAAACGTTCTTGGAGATGTAGGCAAAGGGTTTCCAATTGCAATGAATGCGTTAGATAATTCAAGAATAGGTATAGCTGCTCAAGGACTTGGT
Organism: Marine Group III euryarchaeote CG-Epi1; assembly: GCA_001875345.1. GTDB lineage: Archaea > Thermoplasmatota > Poseidoniia > MGIII > CG-Epi1 > CG-Epi1. The sequence goes on along the minus strand of MIZA01000012.1, from coordinate 77,659 downwards.
ATTGCACAGGGAGCATACGAAGCTGCACTGAAATATTCAAAAGAACGGGAAACTTTCGGTAAACCAATAGCCGCTCACCAATCAATAAGTAATTATCTGGCAGATATGGCTGTTAGAATTGATGCTGCAAGATTACAAGTTTACAAAGCTGCATGGGCTAAACAAGAACATTATGAAAATGGATCATCGCGCCATACACTTGAAGCTTCAATTGCAAAGCTAAGTGCAGGCGATACTGCAATGTGGGTTTCAGAAAGAGCTGTACAGGTATTAGGCGGGTATGGATACACAAAAGATTTCCCTGTAGAAAGATTTTTCCGTGATGCAAAAATCACTCAAATTTATGAAGGAACTCAAGAAGTCCAAAGATTAGTAATTGCTCGTGAAATTGGAAAGTGATAGGAAAAGTTTTATGAGTATGATTGTAAGATACATTACAGACTATTTTAGTCAACACACAAATTATCGGTGCTAAATGATGCGCATAGGAATACCAAAAGAGAACAACGAGAAAGAAACTCGTGTAGCTATTGTGCCAATTTCAATACCTAAACTAATGAAATTAGGTTTTGAAGTAGTAATTGAAAAAGGTGCTGGAGAAAAATCAGGATACTCTGATGCTGAATACGAAGAAAAAGGTGCAAAAACTAAATCATTGGATGAAGTAATGAAATGTGAATTAATTGCTTCAATTGATGTTCCAAACTTTAAGAATATGGAAAAAGGTCAAATGTTAGCATGCATGGCTGATCCTTTTAGAAATCTAGAACAAACAAAGCAAATAATTGATTCTGGAATTACTCTGCTATCTCTGGAAGTCATTCCAAGAAGACTATCAAAAGGCCAATCAATGGATGTGAACTCAAGTCAAGACAATTTATCAGGATACAAAGCAGCTTTAATGGGATCTCAAAATATTGCGAAAATGGTTCCTATGATGATGACATCTGCCGGAACTGTGAGGCCTGCAAAGTTCATAATTCAAGGGGCTGCTGTAGCTGGCCTTCAAGCAATAGCAACTGCAAAGAGATTAGGAGCTGCAGTGCAAGCTATAGATGTTAGATTAGCTGCTAAGCAAGATACTGAAAGTTTAGGTGCTAAATTTATCGACGTACCTGGTTGGAAGGACGCTGAAAGCTCAAGTGGACATGCTTCTCTTTTTACAGATAAAAGTCTTCAAGAAGCATTTGATAATGCATTAATGGATGCTGTAAAAGACGCTGATGTTGTAATTACTACTGCTAGATTATTCGGTGCAGATGCACCTAAACTATTCTTCAGTAAAGAAAACAATGATAAGATGACAAAAGAAATGAAAGAAGGGTCTGTAATTGTTGATATGAATACAGATACTGGTGGTAATATTGTTGGAAGTAAAGAGGGGGAAATAATTGAAAAAGATGGAGTAACAATTGTAGGAATACCTATGCTATGTAGAACCGTTCCAAATACTGCATCAATGCTATATTCAAATAACGTTACCAACTTTGTAACTGTTTTAGTTGACGAAGGTAAGTTAGCTATAAATCAAGAAGAACAAGTTCTCACCGGAGATGAAGGTGGAATTTCAGCAGGTTATGGTGGAATTTTAATTGCTGAGGACGGGAAAGTACACGATAACCATACTAAACTAATGGAGGCTATGAAATAATGGAATTAGTCACACTTATAGGCGCAATTACCGTTTTTATATTGGCTATTTTTCTTGGATTTGAACTAATTACAAAAGTACCTGCTACACTTCATACTCCATTAATGTCAGGAGCTAATGCAATTTCTGGAATAACAATTGTAGGAGCTTTGATTTTTTCAAATACTGACTTCAACGGGGGAGATCCTGGTGTTGCAGCATGGCTAGCGTTTTTTGCACTTATTTTGGCTACAATTAACGTAGTTGGAGGATTTGCAGTAACTAACCGAATGTTAAACATGATTGCTGGCAAAAGAGGGGGCAAGTAATGGACGAAGCTGTTTGGGACATAGGATATCTTGTAGCCTCAATACTTTTCATAATGGGTTTAAAGAAATTAGGTCATCCTAGAACTGCGCCAACCGGAAATTTGTATGGTGCAATGGGAATGCTAGTAGCTGTAGTAGTTACAATAGCTCAAATGGACTTTGGTGAAACCAATAATTTTATTCTTATAATCTCAGGACTTGTTATCGGAGGATTCATTGGATATCTAATGGCAATTAGAGTACAGATGACAGGAATGCCAGAAATGGTTGCTTTGTTCAATGGATTTGGAGGTGCTGCAAGTGCATTAGTAGCAGCATCGGAAGTTTTCAGAAGGATTAATGAGAACGATTTGCCTGAAGGGTTAGAATTACATGTTGCCTGGACTGCAATTGGCTTGTCTGCTTTAGTTGGCTGGGTAACTCTAACAGGGAGCTTGCTCGCCATGATGAAATTAAAAGGTGGAGTCGAAATATTTGGAACCTGGTACAGAACTCCAACGTGGGGTCCTGAATGGCTAAACTACGTTAAAGGGTTAGTCTTAATTTCAATCGTAGGTCTCCTATACATGACCATTGAGGAACCTGGAAATCAAGATTATGTAATAGCTATTATTGCACTATCATCTATTCTTGGAATTTTATTCGTACTTCCTATCGGAGGTGCTGATATGCCTGTTGTAGTAAGTCTGCTAAACTCTTTATCTGGCATAGCCGCAGCATTCACTGGATTCATTATCGGAAATAATGTTTTGATAATTGCAGGATCAATGGTAGGGGCTGCTGGTTTGATTTTAACAAATATAATGTGTAAGGCAATGAATCGTCAATTAATTGATGTATTATTCAAATCATTTGGAGGCTCTGATAAAGAACAAGTTACTAGGACTAAAGTTGGATCGGATCCTGAGGAAGTGGCAATGGTATGCGATGGAATTTCTAAATGTGTTATTATTCCAGGATACGGAATGGCTGTATCACAATGCCAACACCAAGTTCGTGAATTTGCTGACATTTTAGAGGCAAATGGCTGTGAAGTAAAATATGGAATCCATCCTGTTGCAGGAAGAATGCCAGGCCATATGAATGTCCTATTAGCTGAAGCAAGTGTTCCTTACGAGAAGCTGATTGAAATGGATGATATCAACTCTGAAATGGGTGAATGTGATGTTGCAATTGTCGTTGGTGCAAATGATACAGTTAACCCTGCTGCAAGAAGTGGAGAAGGTCCTTTAGCTGGAATGCCTATAATTGACGCCGATAAAGCAAGAGTTGTCATCATGGTAAAAAGATCGTTATCTGTAGGATACGCTGGAGTAGACAATGACCTGTTCTACGAGGATAAGACAATGATGCTCTTTGGAGACGGTAAACAGATGATGACAGAACTAGTTTCTTCTCTGAAAGACCTTTAGAACTTCTGTTGACCTTCTAGTTTAGTGACTTGATTAGTATCTTCGACTAAATTAGTAATGTCATCTATTTTGTTAAGGGGCTTCTGTAATTGATTAGTGCGCGTGCTGACTAGGCTAGTAAATTCTTTTTTTGCGTCATCAATTCTTCTTCCCATTTTATCCATAGCCTCTACATACTTTGACCATTGCAGACGGAAAGTATTGAGCAAACTCATAACTTCTGTAGCTTTTTCTTCCATGGCAAAATTTCTTGTTGCTTGATGGATCAAGGAAAGAATCGCATAAAGAGTAAGGGGTGAACAAAGAAGAACTTTATTTTCTAAAGCAAAATCGATAACGGCACTATCTTCCTTATTAATAAAAGAATAAATTGATTCATTTGGAACCAACATCAATACGTAATCTAAAGTTCCTGATGAAGGATCAATATAGCTACGTTTTGTTATATCTTTAACATGCTTCTTAACGTCTCTTAGAAATGCACTTTTCTCAGAATTACGAATTTGTTCATCGTCTGAATCAATATATCTCTCGTAGTGAGCTAAAGGAAACTTTACATCCATGTTAATTATTTTTTCTTTCGGTAGCTTAAAAGTGAAATCAGGTCGTTCACCTGATTCTACAACTCCTTGCTTAGTATAATTTACACCTTCCATAAGTCCTATAACATTGAGAATATCCTCAACAATTCTCTCTCCCCATTGTCCTCGCTTTTGTGACGAAGATAATATCTCACGTAGTTTGATTGTTGTCTTTGTCAAATCCTTGGTTTGAGTATTAGTGGATTCTAAATTTTCATTAAGCTTGATTGAAGCATCTTCTATGGACTTCAACCTTTTAGACATTTCATTTAGATTCTCGTCAATTAGTTTTTTCTTATTCTCTAAATTCGTATCTGATTCTTTACTTAGTCCTTGAAATTTATCATTTGCTAGCTTAAAAAATTCTTCAGTATTTGATTTATTAACATCCAAAGCTAAAGCTTTGAATGTATTTTCCATTTCCTTTTTGATAGAGTCAATACCGTCATCATTTGAATTATTATTTTTATTTGCAATAGCATAGCCTATGCCTATTCCAATCACCAAACTCAATATAATGTAAATTTCTACCATCCTATAAACTCCATGCCGAGCTGATATTAATTATTTCATTGCACGAAAGTTATCTAAAAGTCCTCCTTTGGCTAACTTTGAGAATTGTACTAGTTGAACCTCAGCATCCGGGAAACATAGGGGCCGTAGCTAGAGCTATGGCAAATTTTGGATTGAATGATTTAGCAATGGTAAAAGGTTGTGAATTAGCTGATGAAAGTTATGCACGATCTAAATCTGGAAGACCTGTTCTTGAGAAATCAAAAAGATACAGTACTATCGAAGAGGCAATAGCTGATTGTGACATTGCAATTGGAACTAGTGGCATAAGGCCCGAAGGAGATAAAAGGTGGTTTAGAGCACCTCAAGATGTTAAAAAGATTAACGAAATAATTGCTGATAGGGAAAAACCTGCGCTTTTGTTTGGTAGAGAAAATCATGGACTTTATAGAGAGGAATTAGCACTCTGTGAAGCTACTATTACCATACCTACAAATTCGAATTATCCAATTCTTAATTTGTCTCACGCAGTAGGGATTGTACTTTATGAAGTTAAGAGGGATGAAAAAATAAAAAGCTTAAAGAAACAGAAATCCGTTTCACAAGAAGAATTTGAACGATTAGTAGACAGAATCATGGACTTACTTGAAAATAGTAGCTATCCTCAAAGAAGATTGAATCGCTCAAGAACAACTCTGAGAAGGTTAGTTTCAAGAGGAAACCCAAATGTAGGAGAATATGAAAATTTAATGGGAATATTTAAGGCAATTAAAGAAGGTAAAAGATGAAATACATAATGGTTACAGGACCAATGGGGGCAGGTAAGTCCACTTTTATGAGAAGCTTACCTAAACCTTGGGGGAATTTTGTAGTTCCTAATAGCGTACCAGATATGTTACTAGATCACGCTTGTGAATTAAACAATCTTATGCTTTATGAAATCGATGCACCAACGGCTACAGGTAAAGTTTGGATAGATTGGCTTAGAGCTGCAAACATGCAAATTGTTGTTGGAAATGGGCTCGAGAAACCTGATTCTCACTTTATAGATCTATGGAAATATCTGGAAAGAAACACTCCCGATACAAATCGAATAATTGTACTAAACCGGACTAAAGAAGCAATCCCAGAATGGAATATGTACGATAACAACACCATATTTTGCATAGGAATGGGGGAAGTGATTGATGAAGAAACTGCTCAAGCCTCAAAAAATGATATTATGACAGTCGTAGATTATATCACTAACAAGTATGAATAAAGAGAAAAAAAAGGAAAGTTTGCAATTTTTACTTGCCGCTGCAAAAGAAATATTTGGTGAAAAAAAGTTACTTGGAATGTTAGTTGCAGAAGGTGCACCTAAAGAGAAGAATCTTGTCGAAATTGTAGAGGATGAAAAATTAAGATTTCTACATCTGACTATGGCTTTAAAAAATTCGGAAATTTTCCTTAATCATTTACAAATTAGACTTAAAGAGATGAGCGAAATGGCAAAGGTTATGGAAGTTGGGAATTCAGAATTGATAGAAAAATGGCTAAGTGATGAATGTAAACCATGTCTGATTGAGCATGTTGTTGAAGGATATGATGAGATTTACAAAATATTAATTGAATTAGATGAACGATTATTGTGGCATGGTTGGCCTCTAATTGGTAAGCTCCATGACCCTATAGAATAAAGAGAAAGAGAATTTATACCTATTTCGTTAGTGTATTGAGTAAGAATGAGCGAAATGCACGTTTATCGTTTCGGTCCAAACATGACCGATGGCAAAGCTGACATGAAAAATTTATTAGGTGGAAAAGGGGCCAATTTGGCTGAAATGGCCCTCCTGAAAATACCTGTACCTCCTGGCTGTACTATTACCACTGAAGTATGTACTTTCTATAATGAAAATAATCAAACATATCCAGAGGAACTCGATGGTCAATTAAAAAAAGCGTTGAAGGATGTTGAAGATAGTGTAGGGACAGTTTTTGGTGATTCTGAAAATCCTTTGCTCCTATCTGTAAGATCTGGAGCTAGAACCTCAATGCCTGGTATGATGGAAACTGTTCTCAACGTAGGATTAAACGATGTTACACGAGAAGGACTTATTGCTCAAAGTGGAGATCCAAGATTTGTATACGATGCTCAAAGAAGATTAATTCAAATGTATTCTGATGTAGTAATGGAAAAAGCTTCAGGCATTGAACCTGAAGAGGGAATGGGAATACGTAACCAGTTAGAACATGAATTAGAAAAAATGAAAGAACAAGAAGGCGTAACTGAAGATACCGATTTATCCGCCTCAAATTTGAAAGATTTAGTAGAAATTTACAAGGGAAAAGTATTGGAAGTACTCAAGAAACCGTTCCCTGAAGATCCATGGGAACAACTATGGGGAGCTGTGTCTGCAGTTTTCTACTCTTGGGATGGAAAAAGAGCAAAAGCTTACAGAAAAATTGAGAATATTCCTGAAGAATGGGGAACTGCTGTAAACGTTCAAGCAATGGTTTATGGAAATCTAGGTGAAGATAGTGCTACAGGTGTTGCATTTACTAGAAATCCTGCAACTGGGGAGAATAATTTTTACGGAGAATGGCTATCTAAAGCCCAAGGTGAAGATGTTGTTGCTGGAATTAGAACTCCAAATCCATTAAATGAAATATGTAGAACTGAGCATAGTGGAGATTTGCCAAGTTTAGAGCAAGCTGTACCTCATTTGTATGATGAGTTGAATACAATTAGACTAAATCTTGAAGACCACTATAGCGATATGATGGATATTGAATTTACTATCCAAACAGGAAAACTTTGGATGCTTCAATGTCGAATTGGAAAACGTAATGGTCCTGCTGCTATTCGTATGGCTTCTGAAATGGTAAAAGAAAATAGAATAGATGGAAATACTGCAATTGGAAGAGTTACCCCCTCACAATTGGATGAATTACTTCATCCCATAGTTGATCCTGATGTAGAAAAAATTACTCCAATTTTGGCAAAAGGTTTGCCTGCAGGTCCCGGCGGAGCTACAGGAAAAGCCGTTTTCACTGCTCAAGATGCTGTAGATTGGGCTGCTAAAGGCGAAAAGGTTGTATTAGTCAGAGAAGAAACCAATCCTGAAGATGTTGAAGGAATGAGAGCTTCTGTAGCAATATTAACTTCTCGAGGAGGAATGACTTCACATGCAGCTTTAGTTGCAAGAGGTTGGGGAATGTGTTGTGTCGTCGGTGCCGGTGAGATGAAAGTTGACTCAATTAAAAAGGAATTTACTGTAGGGGAAGTGACTGTGAATGAAGGGGATGAAATTACACTAAATGGAACTGCAGGTAAAGTCTACAAAGATGAATTACCCCTAATTGAAACTGATATTACAAGTGATTATTTGACACATTTCTTAGAGCTTTGCGACAAGGTTAGGAGGTTAAAGGTAAGAACAAATGCCGAGACACCATCCGATGCGAAAAGAGCATTAGACTTTGGAGCTGAAGGAATTGGACTTTTCAGAATAGAACATATGTTCTATGGCGAAGGGTCTGAAGATCCGCTTTTCCACCTTCAAGAGATGATTATGGCGAATAGCCAGGAAGAAAGGAAGACTGCACTTGATCTATTGTTCCCTTACATGAAGAATGATATCAAAGAGACTTTGAGAGCAATGCAAGGCCTTCCTGTTACTATTAGATTGATGGATCCGCCTCTGCATGAATTTATTCCTCATGATATTAAGAGGCAGAAAAAGCTTGCCGAAGCGTTAGGAATAAATGCTCAAGAATTAGAACGAAGGTCTGATGCACTTAAAGAATCAAATCCTATGATGGGACACCGTGGTGTAAGGTTAGGAATAACACATCCTGAGATAACTGAAATGCAAGCCAGAGCTATTTTAGAAGCTGCAGCTGAACTTTCAAGTGAAAACGTAAAAACTTTCCCTGAGATTATGATTCCTCTAACTGGAATGGAAACAGAATACAATCATCAAGAAAAGATAGTTAGGAATGTAGCTAGTAACATTAAAGGATTAGATAATTACATGGTTGGAACAATGATGGAAATTCCGAGAGCAAGTTTCGTAGCTGACAGAATAGCTGAAACTGCAGAATTCTTTTCATTTGGAACTAACGATTTGACACAAATGGCTTTTGGATTTAGTCGTGATGACACTGGTGGATTTATGCCAGCATATTTAGAGAACGAATTATTGCCTGAAGATCCTTTTGCAAGTCTAGATGAAGGCGTTTGTGAACTGGTTAAGATGGGAATTGAAAGAGGTCGTAAAACAAAACCCGACCTTAAAGTTGGAATCTGTGGTGAACATGGTGGAGAACCGAAATCGGTTCACTTTTGCCATGGAGTAGGTATGGATTATGTTTCATGCTCACCTTTCAGAGTTCCAATTGCTAGATTGGCTGCTGCACAAGCGGTACTGAATGAAAAATAGTGCTAAATTACTTCTAGAATTTAGTATAATTTTAGGAATATTGACACTAATAGCAACTTACATCGTATCAACTACCAGTGGAAGAGTTGCCCCATTTATACCAATTATATCTGAAATGCCTTTTTCAGAACCCGAAGAAAGTATTTTCTCAACTGGACTAGGTATTAGCTTGTTTGGAACTTTACTAATAGTTCAGGTAATCTACCGATTATTCAGACCATTGGCTGAAGAACTTGGTGATTTCTACATCAAAGGAAATGAAGCTATCAGAATTATTTCTACGGTTGGTTCAGTTTGTGGAATTATTACTGTAAGTTTCAATTGGAAAGAATTTCCTGTTTTACACGGAATTACAGCATTCACTTTATTCACAACATACCTAATCTCTGCAACTTTCAGCTATGATCTAATGAAAAAAAGTGGACTTGATAATAAAATTAGAAGATATTCGATAATGGCTGGATGGTTTTTCTATGTAATGATGGCCATATTCAGTGTTTTAGACAACCTAGAAATGTTAGACGAGAAGGATGATTTTTTTCACCGAATGGATAACCCACCGGATGTTAACACTGAAAGAAGTATATATCTAAACTTGACCGCCCTATGCGAATGGTCAATGGTTTTTTCGTTCTATATTAGCTTAAGTACATATCGCGATTTTCTAAAAAATACAAATATTTAGAAAGTTAAGTAGTTTATAATGGGGTTTTATTGAGAGATTATGGCGACCGTTGACCAAGAACTACTCTTTGCCATTAGAGGAATTGAAGTTCTATTAGAATCTGGCGTAGGTGTTGCAGAAGCAATGAAACACGTTGCTGATGAAGACTATGGAGATTTGAGTGGAATTTTCAAACAAATTTTTAGAGATACTGAAGGTGGGAAAAATTTCAGTGACGCTATTAGAACTCAAATGCGAAATACAGATTCCTCAGGACTAAGAAAAGTTCTATCTAGCTTAATTATGTCTATCGAAGAAGACACTAATGTCATTGATAGATTAAGATCTATAGCCGAAAAAGAGGCTAAAGAAAGGCGTGTTAATTTAGATAATTTCATTGAAGGTTTATCTTCAACATCTGAACAATTTATAATTGTTTCAATACTAATTCCTATTATCGTTGTAATAGGTGCTGTTGTTAATGGGCTGGTAGAATCTGCTAAAGCCTCTGGTGGAGGATTTTTAGGAAATACTCCAACAATGCCTGACGTTTGTGTCCCTGCATTGTTTATTACAGCAACCATAATTATAGCTGGAATGATCGTTCAAACTAAAGCAAAGGAGCCTGGAGTATGAGCTTGTTAGAGGACATAGTAAGTGGTGATGGATTATCATCACTGCATGGTATCATTTGGATAGGATTGGGCGTTTGGGCTCTTATTGGAACTTTTTTCTACATTCCTGCTAAAAGAAAACAAGATAAAATTAATGAATTGGAAGCTGTATGGCCCGATGTCTTGGCTGATTTAGCTGAAGAACTACGTGCTGGTATGGGTGTTGAATCTGCCTTAGATGCTATTGCTTCTGGAAGAAATGACCGAATGGGTAAATTTCTCCGTGAAGCCGTAAAGAGAATGAGAGACGATGGATTCGGTATGGCAATGAGAGACTTTGCTAAACAAACTGAATCTCCAATGATTATAAGAATTGTAAGTATATTGAATGTGGCACTTGGTTCATCTGGAAGCTTTGCAACTACTCTTGAAAATATCTCAGAAGAATTCTGGGAAATTTACATGCTCAGAAAAGAAAGAATTACAAAAACGCAAAGTACTGCTAATTTCATTCTGTGGGGCGGTGCAGTCATCTGTCCAATTTTGCTAGGATTAATTGTCTCAGTATTTGGAAGCGGAAAGGCAGGCTCATTCGAACTTAATGTTGACCTAAGTTTATTGAATCAATCATTATTTTTCTATATGATGGTGTTAGGAGCTGGAGGTGTTTGGATGCAATCTGTAATATTACAAACAACTAAAACTGCAATATGGCGAATGCCAATGTACATGTTCATAGCTACTACTACACTATTACTAGCACTAAGGATATCAATCGTATAAATATGCAACAAGGACGAATAATCGAACAATACCCGACTGCCAACATCGTCGAAAGACCTGATGCTGAGCGACCACTTTACCAGGTGACAAAAGCTGTCAAATCTCCAAGCTATGGTGCTCTAAAGCCATTGCTAGATGACGACAATCTTGAAGAAATTATGTACAATCATCCAGATAAAGCTGTGATGGTTGCTCATAGAAAACATGGTATGTGTGTAACAAATGTGAAACTAACTAGTGAGGAAGCTACTGCAATAATTCAAAAAGTTGGAAAATATGTTGGTAGAAAAGTAGGCCCTGGAAATTTATTGTTAGACGGAAGATTACCTGATGGAAGTCGTGTAAATGCTACAATTCCGCCGGTTTCTCCTAACGGTCCAACAATGACAATTAGAAAGCAGATGAATGATCCGCTAACTGTTGTTAATTTAATGAAATTTGGAACTATGTCTCCAAGACTAGCTTCACTATTATGGATGTTTGCTGATGGAATGGGTTCTGCTCCATCTAATATTTTAGTTGCAGGCGGTACAGGATCTGGTAAAACTACAACTTTGAATGTGTTGGGATTATTTATTCCTTCAAAAGATAGATTAATTACTATTGAAGATGTGACTGAAGTTCAATTAAAGCATGAACATCATGTTCAACTTGAAACATTTAACTCAACAAAACCTGAAGAACCTGAAGTAGATATGGATTCTTTACTGAAAAATACATTACGTATGAGGCCTGACAGGATAATTGTAGGTGAAGTAAGAGGACCAGAGGCTAAAACTCTCTTTACTGCAATGAATACTGGTCACGATGGATGTTTTGGTACTGTTCACGCAAATACTGCACAAGAGACTGTATCAAGACTAATCAATCCCCCTATGGAAGTTCCTCCAATAATGATGAATGCTTTGCATTTAATCATAATGCAAAGTAGAATAAATGTCAATGGAAAACAAATTCGAACTATTACTGAGGTTTCTGAATTAGCTGGTTTAGAAGGTAGTAAACCAAGGCTAAATACCTTATTCAAATGGAACGGACAATCCAATCAATTAGAAGAAACTGGAGTTCCAAGTAAACTACGTGAGCGAATATCTAAAGCTGCAGGTGTTGCGCCAAGACAGTTTGATGAGATGGCTCAAAATAGACAGAAAATTCTTGAATCATTAGTTCAACGTAACATTGATGATATTGGACAAGTTAGTACAGTTGTACAAAATTATTACGCTAAGATGTAAACAATATGGTAAGCACATACTCTGAAGCTGGCGTAGATATTGATGCAAGTGAAAGAGCTACTGAAGCTCTTATTGCCCAAATTAAAGGAGTCAATAGAAAAGGCGACGGCGAAGCTATAAGACTAGATAATGGATTTGCAGGATTAGTAAAACTTGGTGATGGTGCATTGGCAATGTGTACTGACGGCGTAGGTAGCAAATTATTGCTGGCAGAAGAAATGGACTCAATTCATACTGTCGGAATAGACTGCGTTGCAATGAATACAAATGACCTAATTTGTGTTGGTGCTGAACCATTAAGTTTTGTGGACTATGTAGCTTTAGACAAGCCAGATGAAGAATTAATGGCTAAGATTGGAATGGGCTTGGCAGAAGGATGTAAGCAATCTAACTGTACCTTATCTGGTGGTGAAACGGCTATTCTTCCCGAATTAGTCCATGGTTTTGATATTGCTGGAACATCTGTTGGCTACGTTAAACAAAATAAAATAATAGATGGGACAAAAATAGCTGAAGGTAATACTCTAATCGGTCTTGAGTCTAGCGGACCACATTCTAATGGATATACACTAATTCGTAAATTATTTGACGGTGACAAAGAGTTAGGAAAGAAATTAGTTGAACCCACGAGAATTTATGTCAAGGAAGTTATGGAATTAATTAATCAAGTGAATGTTAATGGAATTGCTCACATTACAGGAGGAGGTTTAGATAATATTAGTCGAATAAATGATAATTTTCAGTATGTAATCGATAACCCTCTACCAGTTCCTTCTGTATTTGATTGGTTACAAGAAAAAGGTAATATTGAAACTAAGGAAATGTATCGAACGTTTAACATGGGAATGGGGATGATTATTATTATTGACAAAGCTGACGCTGAGAAATCTGTATCAATACTTGGAAAACATGCTCAAGTTATCGGTTCAGTAGAAAACGGAAAGGGTGTAAATCACTCAGCCTTTTAATTCTGCGATCTTAAAAAATTCAAAGCTGAACCTGATTTAAACCATTCAACTTGAAGTTCATCCATACTGTGATTACAAACGAAAGTATCCATAGTTCCATCGCTGTGCTTTGCTTCTACAGTAATTTGAGAGTTTGGACCTAGTTCATCAGTTCCTTTGATGGTTAATCTATCATCTACTCTCAATAAATCCCAAGAAGACTCATCTGCAAAAATTAAAGGTAAAACTCCTTGTTTCTTCAGATTAGTCTCTGCAATACGTGCCATACTTCTTGCAATGACAACCTTACATCCTAAAAATCTAGGAGACATGGCTGCATGTTCTCTGCTACTTCCTTCACCGTAATTGACATCTGCTATAACTGCCCACGGCTGATCATTTTCATAATAATTACGTGCAACCTTTGGAATTTTTCCCTTATTGCCATCTAGCTGGTTGATTGCAGTACCTTGCTCTTCTGTGAAGGAATTATGCGCTCCAATGTAACAATTGTCTGAAATATTATCCAAGTGACCCCTAAATTGTAACCAAATTCCTGCTGGAGAAATGTGATCTGTAGTACACTTACCCTTGACTTTAACTAAAATCGGCAAATCTTCCAAATCCTCCTTGGTGGTTGCTACAAATGGCTCCAATAATTGTAATCTTCTACTATCAGAAGATACATCTAAATCAACTGAATCCAATCCTTTTGGAGGTGGTATAAATCCTTCTAGATTAAATAAAAAGCCGTTTTCAGGCAATTGATCGCCCTCTGGAGGATCAAGTAAAAATTCACTACCGTCTTCTGCTGTTAACTTGTCTGTAATGGGATTGAAATCTAAGCTACCTGCAATTGCCATAGCTGTAACTATTTCTGGACTTGTAAGGAAAGATAATGTTTGATGATTGCCATCATTTCTGCCACTAAAATTACGGTTGTAAGAAGAAACAATAGAATTCACATCTCCACTATCAATATCGTCTCTTTTCCATTGACCAATACATGGCCCGCATGCATTTGCCAATACAGTTCCTCCGATATCATCAAATATTTGCATTTGACCGTCTCTTCTAATAGTATTATCAATAGTATCTGAACCTGGTGTAACCATAAACTGAACTTTTGATTTTAGACCTGCATTTTTAGCCTGTTGTGCAATTGAAGATGCCCTCTCCATATCTTCGTAGGAAGAATTCGTACAAGAGCCAATCAAAGCTGCTTGAATATCAGTTGGCCAACCGTTCTCTCTAGCTTCATCTCCTAATTCAGATACTGGTCTTGCTAAATCCGGAGTATGCGGACCAACTATTGCCGGAACTAATTCAGATAAATTAATTTCAATAATTCTATCATAGTACTGCGAAGGATTAGCCTCAACTTCTGCATCTGGAACTAGATATTCAGAAAAATCTTTAGCCATATCTGCAACCTCTGATCTATTTGTTGCTCTAAGATAATCATCCATAGAACTATCATAAGGGAAAAGTGAAGTCGTAGCTCCAACTTCAGCACCCATATTACAAATTGTACCTTTACCTGTTGAAGATATTGTAGAGGCTCCCGGGCCAAAATATTCTACAATGTGGCCTGTACCTCCTTTAACGGTTAATTCTTCACAAACTTTCAAGATAACATCTTTAGCGGAAGCCCAACCAGATAGTTCACCAGTTAAATGAACTCCAATAATTCCTGGCCATTTAATTGTAAAAGGTAAATCTGCCATGACTTCCATAGCATCGGCTCCTCCTACACCTATTGCAACCATCCCTAGACCTCCCGCATTTGGTGTATGGGAGTCTGTACCAATCATCATTCCGCCAGGGAATGCATAATTCTCAAGAACAACTTGGTGGATAATACCAGCTCCTGGCTTCCAAAAACCAAGACCATATTTTGCTGAAGCTGATTTCAAGAAAGAAAAGACTTCTGAGCTTATTTCATTGGCATATTCCAAATCTTTTTCTTTTCCTACTCTCGCTTGAATCAAATGATCGCAATGGACTGTTGAAGGGACTGCAACTTCCGAACGCCCTGTTAGAGCGAACTGAAGTAATGCCATTTGAGCTGTAGCATCTTGCATTGCCACTCTATCTGGCTGTAATTCAACATACGACTTTGTTCTCTTTGGCTCCTTTTCAATTTTAACTAAATGACTAAAAAGAATCTTTTCTGTTAATGTCATCGAACGCTTCAAGATGTGTCTAGCCTGCTCTATCTTCTCAGGCATTTGAGAATAATAATTACGAATCACACCAAAATCCGACATATTTTTGACTAAAGAATTGATTATATTATACTATCGTCATCCTCTACTTTGACAGCCATGGCCCAAAAAATCAAAGCCAAGAACCAAAAAAGAAAGGAACAAGGTAATCGAAGAGAACGGCCTGAGGCTGGAACAATATATTCCTCATTACCAAAGAAAATAGCAATTCCCGCCAATACTGAAAATGCTGAAATAATATATGATACTAGACCAGTGAGATCCATTACCAAGAATCCCACATTGTTTTCTTAGCCATCTCCATTGAGTAAAAAGTGTTGTAAATTAGTGATTTTTTCCAACCGCTAGGATTAATCTCTTCCCAATCAACTTCGTCTCCATCCTTAACTTTCCTCATACCATATTCGAATGCCCGGTTACCAAGAAGTGCGAATATTCCTCTACGAGCAATATCTGCTTTCTTCCTTTGATGAAACTGTTTTTTCCATAATTTATCATAATCTAAGGATTCGGATATTGCCCTCTGAGCAAGAGCTCCAGATTCGATCGCATAATTCATTCCAAATCCTCTCCAAGGATCTTGAAAACCTGCAGCTTCACCAGTGTGGTAAACTCCGTCCTTAATTGCAGTCTTAGGGAAATCGACACCGCCTTGGCCTCCGACAGTGCCTGTAGGTTTTGCACCATCAACAATATTTCTCAAAATATCTCGCTCTTCAACTGCCTTGTACAACAATTTCCTAACTTGTTTTGCGTAGGGCTTTGAACAACAATTCATAATTTTAATAGTATCATCATCCATCGGAATTACATACAGATACCAGCCTCTTGGCGAATATTTTTCATCGTGCATGTACAAAAACTGATCTCTAGGAAAATCTGAATTTTCATAATATGCTCCAAAAGCAACCATATCTGTACGCTTTGGACCTGTGGAAAGGATGTCGCCTGCTTTTGGCTTAGGCCTTGATTTATACTTAAATTCAACACCTAGATCTTTGGCCTCATTAGCAAGTCCTCTCTCAAGAGAATTCTCACCGCCCCTTAGAATCAAAGGCAGTGGCTCTTTCAAAGAAATTGTAAAATCTCTCTTTTCAGTAGAACAGATAAATTTTTTCGCATTTTTAAACGTAAATTTAGGATTTAATCCCCATCTATTTAGATATTCTTTAGCTCCTGCTTCAGAGGAAGGCGTATCTGGACTTTCCTTTAGTAAAACTTGATAATTAGGATGGAACTGCATGCCAACAGCTTCTCTTGATTCATGAATAACAACTTTCTCATCATTCTTAGCAAAGTTAATTGCTGCAGAAAGTCCAGAAAGGCCTGCGCCAATTATTCTATGTTTTTTAGAATTATTAGCATTAGAAGCTACTGCCATTAACATGAGATTAGCAGAGGTCTTAAAATTTGTATTGCTATACTGAAAACACTTATTAATCGCCAATAAGTTACAAAATTGTGCCGAACAAAACTGATATTTTTTGGGAAAGAAATATAGAGACAAAAAAGGTTCCTAATGATGAAGTAAATTTCGATATTATTATTGTGGGAGGTGGACCTGCAGGATCTGCAACAGCCTGTTATGCAGCTAATGAAGGGTTCAAGGTTTTACTACTAGAGAAAGAAGAATTCCCCAGAGACAAAGTTTGTGGAGATGCAGTTGGTGGAAAAGCTCTAAAGCACTTAGAAGAACTGAATATGTTAAAAAGCCTTGAAAAAAGCCCACATTTCATATTTGATAGTGTAATATTTAGTAACACAAAAGAAGAAAAAGTAAAAGTTGAAATTAAAGATTCTGAAGCTACGGGATATGTTTATCCAAGAATAAATTTTGATTGGATCATATTTAATGAAGCAAAGAATCGAGTTGAAAAGAATGGAGGCTTTGTAATTCAAAAGTTCAGAGTTAATAATTTAATAATTGATAATGAAGACAATAATAGAATAATTGGAGTAAAAGGTAAAAATGGAGCTAACGAGAAAGAATTCTACGCTCCAATAACTATAGGTGCCGGAGGTGTGAACTGTCCTGTTGCTAAAACAATCATATCTGAAATTAATGGTGAGGAATTTATCAAAAAGGAGCATTGGAGTACTTCATTTAGAGAATATTGGAAAGGTGTAGATGGCGTCGATTATGAAAAAGGAGCTATAGAATTCCACTATGTGGATGGAGTTATTCCAGGATATTTTTGGATTTTTCCAGTTGGCGACAATACATGCAATGTAGGCTTAGGAATTACACTTAAGGATTTTAAGAATAAAGAAATGAAATTAAAAGAACTCCAAAAATACATAATAGATGAAAAGTTTGCATCTCGATTTAAGAACGCTAAATTAGTAAAAGATAGTGGAAAAGCATGGCAATTACCGTTGGGTTCACCGAGAAAGGATAAGGTGAAACTAAGAAGAATGTTTGGCAATGGTTGCCTTCTAGTAGGAGATTCTGGAAGTCTTGTAGATCCTTTTACTGGAGAAGGGATAGGTAATGCCCTTCTATCTGCAAAAATTGCTGTGAAGCATTTCAAAGAAAACAGAAATAACTTTAATCTAGAATGCGGAGAAAATTACCAAAAAGAGATTTGGGAGATACTAGGTAAAGAGTTAACAAATTCTTTCAAAATCCAAAACTATACTAGAAAAAAATGGTTGATAAATTGGTTTATTGGTAAGGCCCAAAGGAAACCTGAACTCCAAAAGATTTTATCTGAGAGTTTAACATCAAAAGAAGCTCAACGCCAGTTGACTAGTCCGTGGATACTTTTCAAAAACTTAGTTTTCTAAAGCTGATTTTACTGTATTCGACATTAACATTACAACTGTCATGGGCCCTACCCCTCCAGGAACAGGCGTAATCTGACTTGCAACATCTCTAACATCGTGAGATACGTCTCCAACTAGCCCTTCTGAAGTTCTGTTAACACCTACATCAATTATGACTGCCCCCGGTTTTACCATCTCCTTAGTAATCATACTAGCTTTTCCGACTGCAGCAACCAAAATATCTGCTTGTTTACAATGTTCCTCCAAAGATTTAGTTCTACTGTGGCACAGTGTAACTGTTGCGTCTACTCCTTTCTGAGATAATAGAAGAGAAAGTGGTGTACCAACTATTGTACTACGTCCAACAACAACAACATGTTTGCCCTCAGGATCATTTCCAGAACGGTATAATAGCTCAATAATCCCTGCCGGAGTACAAGGAACCATTCCTGAAATCCCTTGAACTAATTTTCCTAAATTTTCAGAATGAAAACCATCTACGTCATTTTCAGGCTTAATTCTTTCTAAAACCGATTCCAGAGCCTTAGGAATAGGTAATTGAATTATGAGGCCATCTTCACTTTCATTTAGGCTATCAACAAGATTTTCTAATTCTCTTACTGAAGTATCTACTGATAAGTGGTGATGAGTAAGTTCAATGCCAACTCTAGAGGCTGCGTTAGCTTTCGCTTTAATATAAGATGCAGATGCTGGATCATCTCCTATCTGAACCACAGACAATCTAGGGACACTTCCCATTTCTGCTACTTTAGCGGTTAATTCAGTTTCAATTTCTTTGGCTATTTTTTTACCATCTATAATTGAACTCATTCTAGAGGCTCCAATTTGTATAACTCAACTTCAACTCTAGGACCATCTCCTTGAGCTGCAATTCTCTTTCTGACTACCAATTCTGATATTTGCCCATCATCGTGGTACAAAACTCCGCTTAGACCATCTTTTACTGATTTAGCTAAATTATCTGCATCAGGCCTCTTTGCATGATGTTCTTCTGTTCTAGGCACTTTTACTCTCCATTTACTTTTAGGACATGGAAAGTATGCAAAAATTTCCATACCCAATGGACCTTCGAAAAGACCTTCAATTCCGGCCTCCTCTCTAGCTCTCTGGGCGATATATGCAATATCTGCTTTGTAAACTTTGCTTGGTTTAGGATCGGTCGCAACTACAAATTTTCCCTTGCGATAGAAACGGGGCCTCCCTTGAGCAACTGGCTTTCCCGGTAATGTAAATTTAATTCGCACACCATCCCATTAAAGGGGGACAAAAGTATCTTTGGATGACCATATGATTTTAATTACTCGCATTGTAAAAAGGAAATACGACAAGACTAAGTCTTTTAATCGTATTGAAAAAAATGAGAATCGCCGTTCTATTTGAAGATAAATGCAAACCAAACAGCCCTGCCTTTGAATATTTACAGAAATATGCAGGATCTTGCGGTGCTGAGTGCATACAAGTTGACGAGAATGATAAATGTAAGATTTTAGAGGATGCTTGTCCACCCTGCCTGATGAGGGCTAAAAATTGTCCTGGTGATGCTGTCAAAGTAATCAATCTTCCTGAGGAATTAGAAACTGATATGATTCACAGATATTCGCTTAATGGTTTTAGACTGTTCCGATTACCTACTCCATCTAAAGATTCCATAATCGGAATATTAGGACCAAATGGAATGGGAAAATCTACTGCATTTAATATTTTGAATGGAAGCATAATTCCAAACCTTGGTGAATTCGAAGCAAATGATAGTGTTTGGGAAGATGTAATTGAAACATTACCTCGTGGTGAATTGAGAGATTTTCTAGCTGACTTAAATGAATCTACAGTTAAAGTAGCGTTGAAACCCCAATATGTTGATCATATTCCCAAGGCTTTCAAAGGGAATGTAGGGAAACTTCTATCTTCTGTAAACGAAAGAGGATTATATGATGAAATGGTAGAAAAATTCGGATTAGGTCACCTTTTGAAAAGAAATTTAGACCAATTATCTGGTGGTGAATTACAAAGAGTTGCAATATGTGCAACTTTACTAAAGAAAGCTGATGTTTACTTCTTTGACGAACCGTCATCTTATCTTGACATTTATGAAAGAATGAGGATTGTGAGGATAATCCAAGAACTAGCTGAATCTGCAAGAGTAATTGTCATTGAGCACGATTTAGCAGTTTTAGATGTAATTGCAGACTTAACTCACATAGTTTATGGTAAAAAAGGAGCATTTGGAATATTTACCCCTGCTAGAACAACACGCAAGGCAATTAACGCATACATTGAAGGGTATCTTGTAGAACAAAATGTTAGAATAAGAGATAAACCAATTAAATTCCTAGAACACCCACCAAGAACAGGATGGGATGGACTAAGGCTTGTTCAATGGCCGAAATTATCAAAGAAATTAGGTAGTTTCAGTCTTGAAGCAAAAGCTGGCGAACTTCTAAGTGGTCAAGTTTTGGGAGTAGTAGGTGCGAATGCTACGGGTAAAACAACATTTGTTAAAATGCTAGCAGGAGATTTAGAGCCTGATGAAGGTGAAATTGAAAGCGAGATAGCTGTATCTTACAAACCTCAATACATAGATATTCAAGAAGGAATAATTGTTCAAGATTTATTACAATCAGTTGAAGGTTATGATGAGCATACATTTAGTACTGAACTAAATCGACCTCTCAATTTGGAACCTCTACTAGAAAGAGAAATGCAAACTCTATCAGGAGGTGAGTTGCAACGCATCGCCGTCGCTGAATGTTTACTCAAGGAAGCTGACCTATACTTGCTAGATGAACCCTCTGCATATCTTGACGCAAACCAAAGAATGGTAACTGCTAAAACCATTAGAAGATTCATGGAAAACAGAGGAAAGTCAGCCCTTATTGTAGACCATGATATTTACTTTATAGATTATATTTCAGATGGAATATTGTGCTTCGGTGGAGATCCTGGAAATAAAGGAATTGTAGAAGGACCTTACAAAATGAGAGAAGGAATGAACATCTTTTTGGAAAGAGTTGATGTGACGTTTAGACGTGACAAAAATACTCACAGACCTCGTGTCAATAAACCAGGTTCAAGATTGGACAGAGAACAGAAAAGTAAGAAAGAATACTACTATTCTAGTTAAGATTACATTTATTTTGAGGCCTCGATAGGGCACTTGTGATTACAAAGGCTTTAGAGAACGGAGTTCAAATTTATACTAATATAATTTTGAAAAATGCTGTAGCCACGGTTGCCGTTCTTAGTCTAATAACTGTACTTCTTCTGCAATCTGCCTTAACCTTCGAAGAAAATATGACAAGAGATATCGAAGTATATCTTCCTGAAGGTGAGGAATCTACAGAAATATTAATTGAAGTTAGACAAGATTGGGCAACTGATCTAATCATTGTCTATATTGAAACAGGAAATGCAAATGATCCTAATGTCTTTAATGATATTGTGGTCGATAATATTACATATGTTCCTACTTTGAAAGAAATTGCTCTTCTTGAAACTACAATTGATAAATATGGACAAAGTGAAGATTTAGAAACTTATCAGGCCGATCGAGGTGATAAAGACGGAATAATCTTTACACTAAGTATTTCTACTCTAATTAAGGAATTTAACTCAACAAATGCCAGATTTATAGAAGCAACTGAAGGGAAAATATTTGGTGGATTAAGTATTGAGCAAAATGACGATGATACTGTAAATCTGACCGGTACATACAATATACCCGATGATCAGGATAGAGTAGACCAAATATACGATAGTACGTCATCAGCTTTACAAAATTTTGCTATAGATACAAATGATGATAAGATAATTGATACGGCAGTAATTCTATTCGCCCTAAAATATCAAGGCGAAAATAATGATGCTTCACAAGAGGAAATGATCGCTAAGATTCAAGAGCATATTGATCAAAGATATAATGCTAGAACTGATATGACTCAAACTGGTCTTGTCGTTGTTCTTCACGAAGTAACTGCTAGATTATACGATGATTTACTAACAATGTTACCTATTTCATTGGGAATAGTAATCGCGATGATGTTATTTTTTCATAGAAATTGGTTGGCCATACCTGTTGTCTTAGTACCAATCTTTTGTGCACTAATTTGGACTCTTGGGATTGTAAATTTATCTGGAGTGGTTCTGACTCCAATGATTGTGGCGGCCGGACCAATTTTAGTTGGAATTGGTGTTGACTATGGATTGCACGTAGCTAATCGAATTGTGGAATTTAAAGACGAAGGAAATAAAATGCCAAGAGCTACATTTTTAGCACTACTTACAACAGGAAAAGCAACTTTTCTATGTGCCGTAACTGATACAATTGGTTTTTCTGCTCTCTTCATTTCTCCAATTGCCCCAATGAGAACTGTTGGATTTACTATGATTGTTGGAGTAATGTGCGCATTCTTTCTGACAGTTAGTATGACTCCCGCAATTATGAAGCTAACTAATTATTCTAGGCATAAATCTGAAGGGTGGAAAAGTATAGCAGTCTTATCAACAAAACAATGGAAAGCGATTCTATTAGTTCTACTCCTAACAACATCTTACTCAATAGCAAGAATTGCAGTAATGGATCAAGATATCAAAGGAAGTGAATCTGCACCTGAAGATATAGATTCAATTAAGAAATTAGGCGAATATTCTGAAAAATTTGAAGCTGGCCAAACTGGAATTTTACTTGTAAACGGACCTGAAGATAGATTAAAGCCGGCTGCTAAAGATTTAGATGTTTTAGATGTGATGAATTGGACTCAAGGCGAAATAAATAATTTATCTGTTACTAATAGAAATTCTAATGAAATCATAAATGTTTCAGCATTTTCTATCGTTGACTTTTTCAAATCGGCTCATATCACTATAGCTCTAGATGATTTAGATGGTGAAACTCAATTTGAATTCGACGGTAGCTTTTGGGATTTCTTACATAGTGATTTTTTTGGTGACGATTATGTTTGGATTGATATAAATCCACTATACAGTAGAGAGCAACTAAGGAGTGATATGATTGATGTATTTTACGAGTCATTCACCGATGAAATGCGGGCTATGCTTTTGACTGATGAATACGATAAAGCATTAATCTATGTTAGCATGCCATACATCAATATTGATGATACCACAATCTTAGTTAACGAGATAGATGAAATCGCATTTTTAAGAGATAAGCAAATTCATGCCCACGATGCGCAAATGTCTCAGTTGACTGGAGGTCCTCCTGTAAGCATTGCAATTAATGAAGGAATTCAAGAAACTCAATTCGATACAATTAAGCTAAGTTTACTTTTAGTTTTGATAACAATGATTGTGATTTTTAGTTCAGTTAAATTCGGAGTAATAACATTCTTACCCATCTTGTTAGTGATTCTATGGTATCCAGCTACTGTTGATGCTGGAGGAACTAATCTAAATATTTTTACCGCAATGGTTGGAACAATTATTATCGGAATTGGTATTGATAATTCAATTCAAATTACTGAAAGAGTAAGAGAAGAAGGTACTACTCCTGAAGGAATACAAAAAGCTGTTGAAAATACAGGTCAGTCTGTTGTAGAAGCGACATTTACCACAATGGGAGGGGTATTCTCTGGAGTTCTTATTTCCTTCTTTAGTAGTCAATTTATTGGATTGAGAAATTTCTTTGCATTAATTATTACACTAGTCCTATTCTCTCTCCTAATGGCTGTTTTTGCTCTACCAAGCTTCTACCATGCTCTCCACTATATGATAGAAAAATATAAAATGAGTAATTGGAAAATAAAAAAGAAATTTAATTAAATAACATTTCCGAGACTGCTAATACTGCCTGCCTAGCATGAACTTCTACTCTTTTATCAATTTGTTCTTCTTCAGCACCTGGACCTATTATCCCAAAACCTATAGGCTTCATTGAAAGTAATTGTAAATCTATAATTGACTTAGTAACTGCCTGACCCATAACTAGGCCATGATCTGTCTCTCCTTTTTCAATAATTCCTAAAACTATTACGCCTTCAATTGATTCCCTAAGTAACAAACGTTTAACCTGTAGTGGAAGTTCCATTGACCCTGGAACCCAGCTTATTTCCTCAATCAGCAGATTGTTTTCAGAAGACATTGATTTAACCATTTCAACCATTTTTTCTACTTTGTCTTTATGATAACTTCCTGCCACAATCGCTACTGACTTTGCCATTATTTTATCACCTGCATCTCAGTTATTAAATCTACCGTATTTTTGGTTTGCGTTTCAACTTCTAAATTAATCATATCTCCAATTTTCTTGTCTAGCATGGTCGTAATTCTTAACGTTTCGGGAATTAAATAAACTGTGAAAATATTCTCTATTTTATTTACTTCCCCAATAGTTAAGCTTATTCCATTTAGTGAGACATACCCCTTTGGAAAAATATATTTTATCAAATCATCACTTGTTTCAAAGGAAAGAATATGATTATTGGTTGTCTTTTCTATTTTTGATATTTTAACAATTCCAGAAACATGGCCTGAGATAATATGTCCGCCAATTTCATCCCCAAAACGTGCTGCCCTTTCTAGATTAACTAAGTCAGACTCCTCCAAATTTGATAAATTAGTAACTCTTAAGGTTTCTATAATTATATCGAAAGCCAGAATATTTTCCTTTATTGAAGTAACTGTTAAGCAAACTCCATCAATTGAAACGCTTGCTCCAATCTTAATTCCTTTTACAAAATCTGAACTTGCCTCAATTCGAATACTAGAAAAATCTTGTGATTTTTCAATACTAGATACTTGTGCTTTTTCTTGTATTATTCCTGTAAAAACCATTATTCAGAACTGTATTTTTTCCTATATATCTTTAAAATTTTAGAAATTATTTTACGTGAACCTGCTAAATCTTGCTCCATTTCTTCCAGTCGGACTACCTTAACTTCTAAGCCCCTTTCCAGTAGTTTAGCTGCTAATTCTTTTGTCGTAAATAAACGTTGATCAAAACCTAATGCAATAACATCAGGTTTTATGTCTTCAACAA
The DNA here is from genome assembly GCA_001875345.1 of Marine Group III euryarchaeote CG-Epi1. GTDB lineage: Archaea > Thermoplasmatota > Poseidoniia > MGIII > CG-Epi1 > CG-Epi1. The sequence continues at coordinate 52,518 of MIZA01000012.1, read as the reverse complement.
TAATATCAAGCATATCTCCTGTTCTTCCTATTACAACTTCATCTACTGGTTTAAGTTGAGAAACTACTTCCGAGCGCCTCTTGTCTGATAAAATGGGCTCCCCTTTCATCTTCCTGACTGTAGCATCATTGGCTACAATTACTGTCAAATGATTACCGTGCTCTTTTGCTGCATTCAAGAAGTGGGCGTGACCTATGTGAATTATATCAAAAACACCAGTAGCTACAACTTTCACTGACATACCTCTTTGATATGTTGACCCTCTAAAAATAAATATCCATTATCTTTTGCAAAAATCTCTGCTTCATAACGTGTTAGGGATTTACCTGATTTAGAAACCATTTCACAGCCTAATGCAACAGGCGTTAAACTTATTTTTTTAAATAATTCAGTTATTAATTCTGTATGTCCTTGCCTCTCAGAAAGTCCATTGGAGGCAGCTATGCAAATTGGTACATGGCCTGGACTCCTAAATGAATTTCCCATGATTTTTCTAGATTCATCGGCACTTACAGTCTCAGCTTTTTCAAAAACTTCTGAAAATGAACGTGCAGTTAGGGAACGATCGTCATCTGTTATTCCGGTAAAAGTATCTTTATGATTAATGAATATGGAAAACGAAGATTTAGATTTTGTGTAAGGCAAGGAATGGTGTTTCATCATCTCTAATATTGTAAAATCATTCGAATTTGAAAAAGCTGCCTCGTATATCTCTTCCATGAAAGGAATACCTAATTTCCTTGAAATCGAATAATCTGATGCTAAGAAAATCATTCCTCCTCCATTTTTTCTCAAATAATGCAAATTATTGCTCGTAACTGATTTAGCATAAAAGAAAATATCTGTTTCCGATTCTCTTCCTTCTTCATCAAAGACAAAAATTGGATTGCCACTAAGTAGTTCCGTCTTTATTTTTTCAAGGTTAATTGAGTCTGACAAAATAATCTCCAAATGATTACTTTTGTATGTGAGATATAAAAACAGCGTAGGTACTCAAAAATAAGTAATTATTTCAAATCAAAAATAACCTTGTCAATAACCACTTTAGAATCTGATTTCAAACTAACGTATCTTGTACAGGAATAATCGCCTTCATCCAGCAAAGTTAGCATCAGCGTTCCTGCATCTCTGTTGCAAATCAAGGGATCCTTTTCTGGAGAAGTATAGATGTCATGTCCACCCCACTCAATATTCCAATTATTTGTGAAATCATAAACTACTACTAACCTTTTTCTTTCAAATTCCTCAGAATGCAGAAGAGAATAATCACCGGGACCATAAGTTTGGCCTTGTGACGAACGAAATTTAAGATTAAGACCAGTTCCTGATTCTAAAAAACTAAGAAAATCTTTAGACTCCCAGAAATCTCCAAGATGGGAAGGACGCACATATCTTTTGTAAAAACCTATTTTTTCATCCCTCTGTGATTTCATTTCAAAATTTACTTCCTCTTTAGACAAAAACTTAGACAAGCGAATAAAAGGAATATCTGCTGAGCCAAATATTCTATTTAGATTAGAAAGCGTAGGCTTCTCTAAATAATAAAAATTAATTTCAGACATGGTACCAGCCTGTAAGAGTTAATCGCTGAATATCTGTTAAAATTTCACTAACTTGGTGCCAAGAGGTCTCCGAAACCTCGAACATGTTCAATGAATTAAATTTAGGAATTATTGATTTGACTAATTTAGAAGTACCATCTTTTCTGCCTTCAAAAAGATCTAGCGAACCTCCATCCAATTCTTCTAAATCTGGAGTTAGATGTAAACTGTAAGCAATGATGCGATCTTCTACTTGATCATCGTGTGGCAGTAAAAAATCCCCTTGCCCATAAACGTATGCAGCCATGTCAATTCTAGATAATTTAGAAACTTGAAAAGCTTGGGTAACTTCTTTTCTCCACGACCTATCGCCTAGATCTTCTCTTAAAACGTTGAGTGCAGGATGATCAATGTCAGTTAACTTCACACTTGCCCAATAGCTAAAAAGATCAGATTCACTAAAACTATATTCAAGTCCTGCAAGTGCATCAATTACTAAATCTAAGGTATCATCATCTAGAAAATCTTCAACAACCACATGAGGAAATGGAGATTGCTCAACTGCTGAAATAGTATTATTTTTTCTCATTTTCTCTTTTAATCCAACCCATCATCCCTTCAATGGAGCCTAAATGAGTGTTTCTCTGATGTATTCCATGCTTAATATCTGTAAGCTTTAATCCGTCTTGCGTTAAAAATAAAGTATCCAATATTTCTTTTGAACTGAGATTTTCATTAATACCATCTTCAACAGTAGACATCCAAGTCTCAAATTCATGAATAGTCTGCTGAAACGCATCTGCTGCTGGCCTTGGCCCAAAATGTGTATAAAATAATTCATCTATATTCAATTTAGACATGTCGCTTATGCTTTGCAGGGCCAAATCATGCCGGTAATATCCTGGAGTAACTGGAAATGCCCTATTTATCTCCGGATACCAAAGTCCTAAAGAATCGCCAACAAAAGCTGACTCATTATTTATCCAGGTTATGTGATGTGGGGCATGTCCAGGTGTGTGCATGGCATTCAGCGTTGACGTTCCTAAATCCAGTTTAAAACCGTCTTCAGCAGATATTATCCTTTCTTCAGGAATTGGTAAAGGCTCTCCGTATAACTCTGCAACATCTCCTAAAAAATCAAGACTACCTGACCACCACTTATCTATATTAGAAACATGATATACTGCATTTGGATGTACTACTGCTTTAGCATTATGGCAAACTTCCATAATATGTCCTCCTCCGCCAAAATGATCTAAGTGAATGTGAGTAGGAATAATAAAGTCTATATCTGACAATGTAAATCCAGCTTTATTTATTCCCCTAATTAAGTTGTCATGTGAGCAAGCTGGACCTGTTTCAATTAGCGTTATTTTATCATCTATTAAAATATAAATTGTAATAAATTCTTTTTCATTGTTGGGCTCTAAATCAAACCAAAACAATTTGGTATTATGCCGTTTGATATCTATTGTCACAATATATCAATGAAAAGGGGTTTAAGTGCACCGACGGCCTTATAGGGAGCTTCCAACATGTATTAGTCCGTTGAGTCAATGAAATATATACTTGTGACCGGCGGAGTTCTTTCTGGAATAGGAAAAGGAATTACATCGTCTTCTACTGGCCTACTACTGCAACGCGCAGGATACAAAGTTACAGCTGTTAAAATTGACCCTTATCTAAACGTAGATGCTGGGACTATGAATCCATACGAACACGGTGAAGTCTTTGTAATGACTGATGGTTCAGAGGTAGATTTAGATTTAGGAAATTATGAAAGGTTTTTAAGTTGTAATTTAACAAAAGAACATAATATTACTACAGGAAAAGTTTTCAAAAATGTAATTGAAAAAGAAAGGCGCGGCGATTATCTAGGTCAAACCGTTCAAATAATTCCACACGTAGTTCGTGAAATTGTAGATGGAATACAAAATGCTGCTAAAAGTGCTGAAGCGGACATTTGTATGGTGGAATTAGGAGGTACCGTAGGAGATATTGAATCGATGCCGTTTATGGAGGCAGTAAGGTTATTGGGAAGGCTAGAAGGTAAAGAAAATGTAATGGTCATTCATACCACACTAGTTCCAGTGGTAGGTGCAGTGGGAGAACAAAAAACAAAGCCAACTCAACATTCTGTAAAAGAACTGCAGGGACTAGGAATAAGACCTGACATTATTGTAGGAAGAAGTAGTACAAAACTTGAAGAAGAAATAGCTACAAAAATAGCATTTTTTGCTGATATACCTCGTGAATGTGTAATCTCTGCCCCTGATGCAAGATCCATTTACGATGTACCTATGGTCTTCCTTGAACAAAAATTACCTAACTTAGTTGAGAAACGTCTAGGACTTACACCTAAAACACCTGACCTAACTAAATGGGAAGATTTTGCTGAAAGGATTTCAAATGGTAAAAATAGTATAGAAATTGCTTTAATAGGAAAATATACGGATTTGAAAGATTCGTACATATCTCATGAGGAATCCTTGAGATATGCAGGTGCATTACTTGATTGTAAAGTTAAAATAAGATGGATTGAAGCCCCTGATTTAGAAGATAGTGGAAATACAAAAAGCCTTGAAGGTGTAAATGGTGTTCTAGTTCCTGGTGGATTCGGAAGTAGAGGCTCAGAGGGAAAAATAATGAGTGCTAAATGGGCTCGTGAAACTAATACTCCATACCTTGGTGTTTGTTTTGGATTTCAGCTAGCCACTGTAGAATTCGCTCGTAACGTTTTAGGATTAAAAGATGCTAATTCATCAGAGTTAGATTCTGAAGGAAAGCATCCTGTAATAGACATATTACCTGAACAAGAAGGTGTAAAGGATATGGGAGCTACTATGAGATTAGGTGATCATGAAGTTATAATTTCAGGAGGAAAGGCCCAAGATTTATACAATAGTAATACTATATTTGAGAGACATCGCCACAGATACGAAATCAATCCAGAATATATATCACAAATTGAAGAAAAGGGAATGAAATACACTGGAAGAGATAAGAGTGGAAGACGTATGGAGATTCTCGAGTTAGAAAATCATCCTTATTTTATGGCATCTCAATTTCACCCTGAGTTTAAATCAAGACCTGATAATCCGTCACCATTACATTTCGGATTAGTGAAAGCCGCTCTAGAACATAAGAAAATAAACTAAAATAATAAGGGCAAGCTTATTAACCTATTATTTCTGGCTATATTATGTCTGATGAAGAAACAGGTAACGATGATTTTCCCGATTTTAAAGGAAAACCAGATGTGGAAGAAGATGGATTTACAACTTCAGAAATAGGAATTAGTATTGGATTTATTTTATTGATTGCAGGATTTATTTTAGGCCTTATCAGATTGATGGCTCTTAATGGAGAAACTAATCAAGCAGATTTTAATAACAATTTAGAACAATTATACTTAGGTTATCTAATAATGTTTGTTGGAATATTAATAACTACAGTAATTGGTTTCGGAGGAATGTTTAAAAGAACTATTTCCTCTTTTACATCCTCACAAGACTAAATTAAAAAGTAGTAGTCTTAGATAAAGTGATAGTAATTATTCCATCACCCAAAATATATTCATAGACAAAATTATATGTTCCAGAATTCAAGGAAGATGATTTAAGATCAAAAGATAAAGAAATACCTCTAAGTGCAAATAGATATTCAAAATCTTCAGCTACAGCCTCAAATGATTCAATTATTGAAACTGAGCCATCATCTTGATCAATTTGATATTCTAAGGCTAAAGGAAAATTACTTTCAATGGAGCTAATTTGAGGCGTTAAATCATGCCTTTCACCCTGATGTGCACCCAAATTAACTGAATGTGTAATAGTACTACTAACTGCTATCAATGTGATAGACATTAGTAGACCTGAAACCAAAAGAAGTTGACCTTTTGTATTCATTAGGCCTCCCTATACCCATACCATAAATGTAAACTTAAATCCCAAAGCTCATTATCGCTCCACACTAATCTAAAAGAAGTGCTTACTTCTCCATCGGGGATTTCCCTGTCGACAATAACCTCATTTTGTGAACCGTGAGTGGCCTCTAGTCTGTATGAAATTGAAGAAGGCAAACCGGCATCCAGGTATTGCTTTATTGCTGAATCATTATTCGTAGCTAACCACCATGATAATGTTGAGCCATTGTGCTTAGCCGAAATATCAGAATTCGATGGCTCCCAATTATCTAATATTTCTAAGATTTCCATTCCTGAAAAATAAAGATCGCTTTGTTCTGAATTATCTGCATCACTTGTAGGTAGAATATTAACTGCCACATTCACTGCTGAAGTAAAGAGCACTCCTACTAGCAATACTTCCAAAACATGCATCTGTCCTTTAGTATTTTTCATCCAATTATCTCCTAAATTTGTGGAGTAATCATTGATGTTGTAATGCCTGCTAATTCAAAAATAAACCAGCCCAGGAACAAAAGGAATGAAGCTCTCAAAAATGCTGAATATAATCTACCAGTAGACATGAACCCTGCTGCCAGTCCCATTCCGGTTCCTTGAATTATTAAACTGTAAAGGAAAACTGTTGAAATCCAAACTTCATTCATTTCCCTAATAGTTAAGTTACCAATCGACATTGATCCGCTACCGCCAGTTGCTGCAGAAGAATCAACAATAGCTGGAATAAATGTAGAAGCTAAAACTAAAATTATTCCAAGATAAACGAAGAAAGATGCGTAAATAACAGTAACATAGCTACCTACTTCTTGCCTTCTTTCAGTTTCAAGAGCCTTAATCTCTCGGGCATCGTATGAAGCTGCAAGTAAAATATCTGAAATTTTACCGCCTGCCCTATTTGCCTCATCTACCATCCTAACTGCACGAGTAACAATAGGCGAGGTCACTCTCTCTGTGAACATTTCCAAAACTTCACCAAAAGAAACCCCCCAAGAAATTTGTGAAGACATCTTATTAACTTCGTCATTAAGATTTCCATATTCTCCTTTAGCAAGTGTCTGAATAGCTACAGTCATACTAAGACCGCCTTTCCAATATTCTGCCAAATCTCTTAAAAAATCAGGGAATTTTTCTTCGACTCTAGCTCTAATTTGATCTCTGCGGTATCCGTAAATTCCATAAGGTAAAATCAGAGAAATAACTCCAAATACAATATAGTCAATTGCAGAAATCTCTGGAAATGAGCGGAACCATTCATTAGCTGTCATTTCATTCTCAATTCCATCTACCAATGGGTCAGAATCAACAGACTCATTACTTCTAATTGCCGGAAGACCTAATCCATATATTGCTTCAACACGATTTTGCTGACCACCTGCTTCATTGTATGTATTACCAAATGTAAATGAAAATTGACCGTCATTCATGTGCCAAGGGTTATCAAACTGTTTATCTGCATCAGTATCAACTACTAATGTTTGAGCATCGGTAGTATTATTGATATTAGCAATCATAAAGAAAAATAATGCGAAAATTATAGAAAAAAATGCTACAAATGCTGGAGCCCAATCAGTTACTTTATCTCTAACCGACAGCCACCTTTCAACTTTGCTGTATTCCATCCATCTTCGCTTTACGCCGGTTCGCTTATCGCGATATACCTTCTTCTGTAAATTGCCTTTAATAGCCATTAATCGTTTGATATCTCCGAACTTAAACTGTAGAATAGACCTGAAAAAATTAACTGGATTACTGGAAATCCTGCAAATATTAACAAGTACATGTGTATTTCTTCAAGCTTCATACCTGCTCCTGAAACCCAAAAAGTAATAACTGCAATAATCATAGCGAAAATAGGCAATGCCACAGCTACAACTACATAGGCTTCAGAAAACAAAGCCATCTGTTGTAAAACATCTTTGACATGAACTCTGTTTTGTTGAGCATAATACTCGGAACGGTTAAGGAAATATAATTTGAGATTACCTCCTGAAGTTACTGTTCCTATAATTCCTTGAATGAACTCTGCAAATCTCTCTGAGGGCGTTCTGTCAACTGCCTCTTTTAAGGTTGTAACTAAGTCTCTTCCCATGAATTCCATGCTGTGGTAAATCCATGCTGCTTCGTTAGAAATTTCTCCGTAAATGTCTTTATTCCTAGCTAAAGATTTGAAAGTCATCGAAGGAGTTGCGTTGGCTGCTGCCATTGCAGAAACATAACTTGCAGCAAACGGAATTTGCCTATCCATATTAGTTCCTCTACTACTTTCTAATAATGCTGGAGTCAAAAATTGTACTAAAGCAATCAAAGCAGGCAAAACAAATACCAAAAGACCAATAATTGCATATTGAATAGTATTTGAAATATCAAATTTCTCTCCTGCGTTGGCAGGATCATCCATTGTCTCAAGTTGTGGAACTAGAAATCCAACAATGGCAAGAGAAACGGCTATCCCTCCTAAAAAAGCTAAAATTACTTGCATAGCTGAGGACGCTACGTAATCTTCTGGAAGAAGTGGAATTCTTGCTTTCACTAATTGATTTTTTAAATCAACCGAATCTTTTGTAACCATTCGGCCAAACCAACCAAGTAAAACTCGGCTGAAGGTTTCGAAGCCAGTTAAACCGGTCAGAGCCATGAATGCCACCAACGTGGGTTAGCTGATCGCTGTACCCTATTTGCTAGCTTAGCTTTTAGACTGTTCAATGCCTTAGATGCTCTTTCTTCCTCTGAAGAAATTGCCTTTTCTTTTTTATCTGAAGCATCTAGTTTAGAAATATTAGTTTCTGCCTTAGACTTTTTATTCATTTCTGAACGGACATCTTTTAACATTCTTCTTCCTTCAACTTCATTTAATGATGATACATCACCTAGGCTTATTTGCTTAGCTAATGGTTTTAGTTGCTTTAATGGTACATAATAGGCTTGATCTTTTAACTGATCGCTCTCTAATCTAGCTTCTACTTTTGCTCTTCTCTGCTCTTCTTTAGCAATTAGATTAGCTCTCTTAGTAGGATCGTCTGTTTGCGAAATTTTTGCATCACTCTTAGCTCTAGCGGCTTGTTCCTTAGCTTCACGTGTTTGATACTTTTGCCTAACCTTTGGCGGGAAATCTGACACATCTACTTCAGCATCGTCCGAGCTCGATAAATCTAAATCTCTGTCTTCAACTTTACGCCTACGTTTCTTGCCTCCAACCTGCATATCTTCGTAAACTTGTCTCATTACATCTTCAGGATGTACATAATATTCTGCAACTACCCTTGCAAAGTCTTTGTAATCTCTAATTCCTTTCTTCAAACACCATTCGATTACTAATTGTCTTCTCTTGGTCTCATCCATAATCTCAACACGATTGAGATTAGCTTTCATCATTATTTTTTCAAATATGTACGATTTACCTGTGAAAACAAATTCATCCACGGTGTTGTCCCATCTAAATGCTTCATTTGTAAGCAATTCGTGAGAATGAGGATCAATACCTATAATTTCTATAATTCCTTTATTTCTTCTTACACGTTTTCCACCAACTCTAGTCTGAATTTGAATTGATATACCATCTAATGCCGGAATTAAAACTCTAGGAATCTCAATAGGTTTATTTTCTAAACGGTGAACTAAACTCTGAATTGAATCTGCGTGGAAAGTAGAATATGTAGTATGTCCTGTTGCCATTGCCTGGAAAAGAACATAAGCTTCAGCACCTCTGATTTCTCCTACAATAATGTACTCAGGACGTTCCCTCAAAGCTGCTCTTAGTAAATCGTACATGTCAACTTCTCCAGCTGCCTTTACGCCACTTCCTGCCGATTCACCTCCGAAACCTTGTCTAGTACATCCAGGAATCCAATTTGGATGTGGTAAATTTAACTCACGGGTTTCTTCAATACTAACAATTTTATGTTGCCAAGGAAGGAAAAGCGAACATGCATTAAGTGAAGTTGTTTTTCCTGAAGCCGTACCCCCTACAAACAACATAGACATTCCATATTGCATTGCTAGCCAGAAGAATGCTATTTGCATAGAGGAGAACGTTTTGAATTCAAGTAAATCCACAGGAGTAAATGGTTCATCCCTGAAACGCCGAATCGTAAATGTCGAACCTTTGGTAGATACTTCTCTACCCAGAGTCATGACTATACGTGAACCATCCATTAATGTTGCATCAAGAAGCGGTTCAGCAATCGAAATATGTTTACCACAACGCTGAGCCATACGAATTATGTATTGTTCAAGTTCTAATTCATCTTCCCACATCACATTTGTCCTTAAAGATTCAAATCTTCTGTGGTAAACGAAAATTTCAACTCCTGGACCGTCACAAGAAACGTCCTCAATATTAGGATCTTGCATCATGGTATCAATTTTACCATAACCTATCAAATCTCTCTCTATGTAATAATGAATCTTTTCACGATTACTCTTTCGTGATTTTAATCTGTAACTATCTAAAATATCATCTACTGCTTGTTTCAAAAATTCTTCTTGAGATTCATCTAGAGTATCTCTCTCAATATTTAGGGCTCTCTGCAGAACATCTTTAATTGTTTGTAAATCTTCCTTCTCTTGTTTTGAAGCCTTAGGCTCAACAACGTAGTAAAACCTAGAATAATCCCTTTTATCGAATAAAACTCTTACGTATGAAAAAGGCGGCCTAACTGGATAAGTGTCTAGTTCTTCAAAATCTTCACCAATCTCGATATCGTCCATAACCAAGTCATGGATTACTCCATCTTTCTCTGCGGCTTTACGCTTCTTGGCTTCAGCTTTACGCTGTTTGTTTAATCTACGGCGCTCTCTCCATGAAAGTTTAGTTTCGTCAATTTGTTCCTCTTCTTCACCAATTAATCCAGAAGCCCCGTCCAATGTCTCTTTTGCAGCACTCATTTTATCATCCTGAGGTTAACTTGACAACCTTTAGATTATCATCATAGGATATGACTATATAAGAAGTAGTAGACTTTAAAGATGCGGAATTTGTAGTTTCAATTGATGTTGCCGGCGCTAATGGAAAGTTAACCTCAAACGACCCTCCCCGAGGCTGAATTGTAGTCACTTTTAATCCTGTAGTTAAACCAGTTACTTTGTATTGTATACCATGATTTATTGCTTCTATTCCAGTATCTAAAACCATTACTGGAGAGGAACCTGGATACTCTCTTACTGTATTAAGTAAATCTTCTACTGCCAATTGAAAATATAGAGCAAGCTGTTCGGCCTCTTCCTGTGCTGTATTCGAAACACTGCCATTCAACATAGTGCTTGATGTTAGCATCATCGAAGATAAAATTAAAACTGAAATTAACGCAGTGTATACGTAACCTATTAACTGAGATGCACCAGAATCATCGGAGGTTAAACGTAACATGAATTGTTCTCTCCAAAATTCTAAAGTCAAATGCAGTATCTTGATTGTAAAAAATATCTTCCTCAAAGCCCATGTTAGCTGCTGCTGTTGATTGGGTACTAGAAATGGTGTATGTTTCGGGGCCGAAACTCCAATAAGTTGAATAATAATTTTTTAATGCCATTGAACTGTCGCCGCTAAAACCCATTCTTACATTGAAGACTTCAAAGGAAGAATCTTTTCCTCCTTGATTCCTAGCTTCAAAATTATAATTTCCTCCAGTTAGAGATTTAGCTCCGGTAGTCATATTGTAATCTGTTTGGTACAAAACCAGTGATTCATAAGAATCGTCTGTGCTAATAGATCGGATAATAGGTTTAGAGCTTACAAAGAAAATACCTCCTGGCTCTCTAGTAACTATTCCGCCGTTGAATAAACGCATTTTGTAAACGCCTGAGACAGAGGAATATTTATACGAAAGTGAGTCTACGCCATATATGAAAAATCCACCAACAACAGTATCGTTAGCTGTACTTGTATATGTGGCTGAAGTTCCGTAAACCAAAGCTGGAAATCCTGAGGCAATAAAAGCTGAAGATTCAACTTCCAAAGTAGTTCCGTTTGGATAAGATATAGTTATATCAAAATCATCTATAACTTCTTTGTTATCTATTATTGCAAATGTAGTTGCTCCATTTTTTACTCCAAGAATCTCAAATGATGACCACGAAGTAGTTTCGTAATAATAACGGATTTCGTCTAGATTTTCACGGTGAACAAATGTTCCAGCACTGAATGATACTGTTGATGAACGGGAACTGCCTTCACCTTGGACTATTACTTGATCTAGGTCAGCATCAAAATTCAAAAAATTATTTTGAGCAGAAGTGTAAATTGCGTAAGCTTCACTTTCTTGAATCTGAGGAATGCCCCAAGCAAGCATGGTTCCCGTTATAGAAACCATAATTGCCAATATCAAAACTGTACCTATTATTGGACTGATGGCATCTTCTGAATCGCTAAGGGAAAGCTGACGCTGCACTTATGGCCATTGATAGGGGGTTCTAAAAAATGATTGTTAATTTGAATTAATTTTCTTCAAGCCATTTTTCAGCATCAATTGCAGCCATACATCCCATACCTGCTGCAGTAATGGCTTGACGATATCGCGTATCAACCACATCTCCTGCTGCGAATACTCCAGAAACATTTGTCATGGTATTTTCTTTAGGAACTATGTAACCATGATTATCCAACTCAATCTGATTTCCTAAGAAGTTCGTCATGGGCTTGTGTCCTATAGCTATGAAAGCACCGTCACACTTGAATAGTTCTTCTTCACCTGATATAGTGTCTACAAGAACTACACCTTCAAAATTCCCTTGTTCTCCTACCCACTCTTTTACTACTCGATTTAATTTCCATCCAATCTTATCATTATCTCGAGCTCTGTCTGCCATTATTTGTGAGGCCCTAAGCTCTTCTCTTCTGTTAACAATGGTGACTTTACTGCAGAATCGAGTAAGGAAAGTAGCTTCTTCCATGGCCGAGTCTCCACCTCCAACTACTATGACTTCCTTGTCTCTGAAAAATGCTCCATCGCATGTAGCACAGGTAGATATTCCTTGTCCTTTATGCTTCTCTTCATTACCTGCATCTAGCCATATTGCTTCTGCACCTGTTGTGATAATTATTGATTTGGTTAAAAATTGATCTTTACCTACATTCACCTTAAACGGATGAGAACTAGTATCAATCGAATCTACATTTTTATCAATAATATCGCAACCAAATCTTGCAGCTTGCGCTCTCAATTCCATCATCATTTCGGGACCGCCTATACCTTCAGGATATCCTGGGAAATTTTCTATATCACTAGTAAGCATTAATTGTCCGCCACTTGCAAAACCCGCGAATAATTTAGGTTTGAGCATTGCTCTTCCTGTATACAAGCCTGCCGTGTAGCCTGCTGGACCTGAGCCTATGATAATTACTTCCTCTATAGATGACATCAAAAACATATGAAGGCGACTAGTAAAATAGATATCTACTTATTCAATAATCTAGCAGAAACGATAAAGCCAGTATGTCCCAAAATGTTCGTATTAGGTCGTATGGCCTCTAGCCTTGATTGCCAAGTTCTGTGCATCATTTCATTGATTTCTATTTCACTCCACCCATTCAGTGAACTGAGCAGATTTTCTACTTGATTTATTGTAGGTACATAACACAACAACTTACCTCCTAACACCAACGATTTTTCAGCCCATTTAACTAGTTCTTGTGGATCTGGTAAATCCAAAATTATTGAATTACAAGAGATAATTTCAGTTTGATCATTTAATTCTTCGTTTCTCAGTTCAACTTGACCTGAAAATTGGCTTAGTTTGAGATTCTTTTTTACTATTTCAAGATGCTTTTTATTCTTTTCAAAAGTAATGACTTTACCTTTTGGAAATGCCGATTGTGCTAAAGCTGTCGTAAGTGCTCCCGACCCTCCTCCGGCCTCGATAACTATGTCATTTGATTTAACATCAGAACTGTAAACAAGCCAAGCAATATCTTTAGGCGATATTATTTGAGGACCTCTGATTAAATTTTTTTGAATATCTGATAAATTATGTGGGAGTAATTTACCTTTTTTACTAAATAAGTCAAACTCAACACCTTTTTTTTGACCTTTTAGAAACTCTGAGGGGAAATTACCAAAATTTTTAATTTCAATTATTTTGGAATCAAGATTTACTAAATGAGATTTGTTATCTATTACTAATAGACACCAATCTGCCATCTGAAGTTTGTAATTATCCTACTAAAAGCTTAGCATCAGATAATGAATATTTCCAATCTTCTGATAATACTTTATTTGAGCGATAGTACTTAACTAATCGAAGAATTTTAGCTTCAGTTAACCTTAGTGAACGTGTGTTATGGATATCCTTTTTATTTATCTTCAAGTGTTCACCTAGACGAACTGCTTTTCTCATAAGATTAGTCAAATCTTCAGGAAGAGATGATGCTACGCCGCCATCTGACAAAATAGAAGTTATAGATTTACCTGTTGCTAATTTTACGCTTGGAACTCCGTGCATGTCTCTCAAAATGATTCCTATTTCTGATGAAGATTTACCTTCTGAGGATAACTCCATAACTAATTTTTCTACGTCTTTACCTTTTGGTGACCATTTAGGATTTTCTTTTCTAGTCTGTGGACTAGAACCTGAGCGACCTTTACGTCTTGCATGCATTCGTGCCATTTTGTTTTAACTCCTAATAAGGAAAGTGCGCCAGTCGGGCCTGTATAAAAACATTAGCATATTTAGTAATTATTTGTCCAATACAGTGCTAACTCTTCACTGTAATACAATTTAAAATTATAATCTGGCATGCTTTTGTAGTAACTGCTAACGGCAATAGAAGATGTTGATGATTTGCCACTAAAGTTAGACATTCCTAGATTAACTAACGATAAATTTACATCGAAATTAGTTTGATTTGAAGCATTTTCCCATTCCCATAGATGATCTTCTCCATACCAGTATAAATCAAAAATAGGATAGCGTTTTAATTCCATTCCAGATAAATCTATCTGATTTGAAGATAATTCTGATGCATCAGCCAAATTTATCGAATTTGAGTAAGCTACTACTCTTCTCGGTTGTTTTTGATCATTGGATTCAATAATCTCTGAAAAAAAGTTTTCATTGATCCAGAGGCCTGTTGAAATGCTACTCTCGCTAATATTATATGAGTAGTAAAATTCCTCTCTCTCATGGGCATCTACTCTGTATGACAAATCTAAGCTAGAAAATGATATTGTTAACACTAACAATATCGTAAGAAATGCACCTAATCTTCCTTTGTAATCCTGAAGGTTATCTAGGAAAAAATCAACTCCTGGAGCTACAAATAAGAGTATGAAAAAAGTGAATATGTATGGGATATAAATTAGATCGGATATTGCAAATAAGAATAACGCCAATAATGTAAATGAAAACATGTAGCTAAATGGCACTCTTCCTTCTTGAATCCAAAAAATTATTCCTATCAATGATAAAAACATAATTGGCCCAACGTTAATCAAATAGTAAAAACCAAGATTGACTATTGTTGATAGAATTGTCCCCTCGTTTAGATAGTATACTCCAATCAACTCATCATTGGGGGAATAGGGTGAAAAGTCTAAATATTGTAGATAAAATAAATATGAAGCTAAAAATAATATAAACATAAAAACTTGCCTCCCTGCACGCTCTCTATTCAATGCATTTTCTTGCCATTGCCACAATAAAAAAGATACGAAAAAGGATACAAAAAAACCTGGTAAAAGTAATCCCATTCTATGCAATGAGGGGAGAAGAAGGGCGAATATTAATATTAAAATTAATAATTTTTTAGGATTGCGGCCATATTTTTTATTCATTATCCTGAGAATAGCCCACATAAAGAAAGGAAGTAATGCAATTAAAGAAAAACGCAATGAAAATCTCCACAAAGTAAAAGTCAGAAACCTGGGAGCAAGTGAAAATGCTAAAGATGAAAACCAACGGCTCTTGTAGTTTGTAGTGAATTCACCTGAAAGAAGAAAGAATCCAAACGTAGAAAGTAATGATAAGAAAATACTATGTATCAAATGATAATTATGAACTGATAATCCCGTAATTTCAGTGATTGTGCTAGCTAATATTAGACTTCCTAGTGGAGTTGTCCCAGGAAATAAACCATATATTGAAAGTATATTCTCAGCCCAAAATATCTCTCCGTGAACCAATATGGCTTTAACTGCTGAGATATAGTAAAAATTATCTGAACCTGTAGGCGTCTCTGTAATGGGATAGCGGAATACAAACGCCAAAAGACCTAGTAAAATTAAGCCTGTTTTTTCACTTAATTTACTACCTTTCATGAACTATCAAAACAGTTATTTAATAATACTATAGCCTTGTACAAAAAGTGCCTAAAATATTACTATATTTTTATATAGCGCTCACTTCGATAATATGCCACCTTAAGGGGAGCTAAATTTGGCTACGAATCAAAAAGGAACTTACGCACTACTTGCAATCTTATTGATTACAGTCATGTCTGTCGGCATGAGTGTTAACGGTTACCCTGCAGGAGGTGATCAGCAAGGTGCTGGAGAAGATTGGGCAAAAGACAGCATTGCTAATGGCTGTTCATGCCACATGGATGAACAACTAGATGAAGGCATGTATATGCTCGACGGCATTCCTTCCAAATATGTTCCCGATACAACGTACAATATTTCTCTTGTAATTAATGATACAAATGTAATTTCAGATCCTGAAGCCATCCGCTATGGAGGGTTCTTAGCTGAAGTTAGTGAAGGGGCATTCCAAACTGGCGCACTTTACTGGATAGGTGAAGGTGGAAAATATATTTCTCATAATGCAGATAGTAATGCACAACGAAATTGGACTTTTCAATGGACTGCACCAAGTGAGGGTGCTGGAGATGCTTTATTCACAATATATTATAATGTAGTAAATGGAGTTGGAACGAATGGAGATCAATGGGGATATATTTCTTCAGTATCAATAGGGACTCCCCAAGTAGTCTCTGAAGAAGCTTCAATACATGAATTGGGCGTAAGTTTAATGCAGTACTGGATTGCCTTGCTGGCAATAGCAGTGGTATTTGTTATGATATTATTAGCATACGTCGTAATTAGAGGAGGTAGTTCACATTACCGAGGTTAACGATTTACTCGAAAAAATAGCCAAAGGAGAAATTACTCCAGAAGATGCACAGAAACTATTAGGAACATACAAAGATGAAGATCTAGGAAAAGTAGTACGTGAAACTCCAGGTAAAGAACAAGGTGAAATATTTGCTATTGTTTTGATTTTATTAGTTCTTGAAATAATGTATGATTCATTATTTATATATGGAATATTGGAAGGATGGGATCAACAATTCCTTTCATTTACACTAGCTATGGCATTTATGATAATGGGATTAATGATTGATTTCTATAGAAGATCGTTTTTGCCTGATGTTTTAGAGCTAAAGAAGAGGAGGAGTAAAGTTATAACAAAACTTGAAAGATAAAATGAATATAACTCGAAGAGGATTCTTACAGGGTGCAATAGGATTAGCTGGAGCTGGAATGACCACTGCTCTTGCAGTTCCTGCACTAAAAACATTGCTTCCACCGCCAGTTACTAGGTGTAACGATGATGATGCCCACGAGACCTTAACTTATAAATCTGAAAGCGGGAAATGGTATGAAAACATGGGTGGAAGTGTCGCTAAAAAAGAAGATTTTAATCTTTGGGATGTAGCAATTGTCGATTGGGCTCCAAAAGATTTAGAACAAGAGTTGGGAGCTTGTGAGATACAGTTAGCCTTGGCCAAAGTACCTGCTGAGCCATCTATGAATGGTCTGGGAGTAAGTGTAGATGATGGTAATGCATATCTAATGGCGTACCACACATACAAATGCCCTCACTTGTGCTGTAAACCTGTTTTTAGCGCGGAAGGGACAAGTACTATCAGTGGAAATGATTACGAAAATATGTTCTTATGTCCATGTCATTTATCGTTATTTGATCCACTCTCAGTTATCAAAAACGTAGATGAACAAGGTCGTGAAGTTATGGCTGCCGAATTATTAGAAGGACCAGCTCCTTATGGTCTTCCTGTGGTACCTATAGAAGAAAAAGATGGAGGTTTAGTTGGGCTAATGACTCAAATCGAATGGCTCAAGTATTGCGGACAAGGATGAAAATAAGACTACTTTTGGCTGCACTATTGGGAAGTATTACTTTCTTTGCACTACCTGTCAGTGCTGCTGGAGATACACCTATAATTGAAGAGTTAATGAGGAAATATACTTTCCCATTAATTTTCCTTCAGTTATTATTGGCTGTACTGACTGTAGGGTACTTGTATGTTTCCGGAACTCTTCCACGAGTATTGCTAGCAACATGGAACTGGTTTGATGAAAGATTTGCTTTACACAGATATGCTTCTCTGGCCAAACGAGAATATTATTCAGTTGTATTCACACTTTTACCTTCAAGTGGAAGGACAATGCCACAATCCCACACTGAAAGGTACAATGTAAAATCTGTTTGGTATTGGTATCCTTTCTATTCGCTAGGAGGACTTTCGTTTTTTGCATATATAATCTTAGTTATAACTGGAATTTATCTTGGATTCTACTATATACCTGATGGTGAAATAACTTTTGACGAAAACGGTCATGCCACATCGGGATCGTATCAATCTATGGAACTCATAATGACAAAAGTAGCTTTTGGATACATAATGCGAGCTATACATCATTGGGCTGCACACTTCATGGTCGCAGCAGTATTTTTACACATGATGAGAGTTTACTTTGTAGGTGCTTACAGAAATCCGAGAGAAGTTAACTGGATTCTAGGAGTTATACTATTACTTGTAACTATTTTCTTTGGTTACACGGGATATCTACTGCCATGGGATGCACTCGGATATGCCGCTGCTGCAATTGGCCTTGAAATGGCTACTTCTATCCCTGCAATGGGCCCATTAATGGCTCAAATCGTATTTGGAGGAACGCAAGTTACTGCAGATACTGTAACAAGAATGTACTGGCTTCATATTTTTGTACTTCCTTTAGTAGGTACAGTTCTTATGATAATTCATATGGCGTTAGTATGGATCCAAGGGGAGGCTGAACCTCACTAATGAGCGAAGAAAATATATTAGAAGATGATGCATCAGAAATGATAGGCGAATCTATACAGGAACAACAAGAACTTGATACAATAAGAAAACTAGAAAATCGTGAAGAACACTCTGTTCTAGAAGCAAGCCTGGTAAAGGGTGAGCCTCTTTATCCTCACGAATTATCAAGAGATACCGTCTACACATTTTATGTCCTATCAATTATGTTTTATTTGGGAGCATTCGTTCCACCTCCATTACACGAGTCTGCTGATCCTACTGCCGGTACAGCCTATCCACCTCCACTACCTGATTGGTATTTGTTGTGGGCTTTTGGATGTCTAAAGGTTGCTACTGATTTGAAAATAGGGCTACCTCTCTCTATGATTCCTTTCCTAGGATTAGACGACATCGAACTATTTTTGATGAGTGCAAAAGTTTGGGGTACTCTAGTTCAAGGGCTTATTGTTGGACTAGTTGTTGCAGTTCCATTCATAGATAGGGCATTAGGTGCAGTTATTGATCCTCAATATGGAGATGTAATTAATAGAGGTCATGAACGAAGACCTATAGAAGATCCTGTTAGAGCTGCAATCGGCGTTTATGGTATAGCAATGGTAATTATGCTATCTGTTTTTTCAATTAATGCAAATATAGCTCTTTACTATCCTGAAGTTACAACCGACTTACTCTATGCTCTTACTTTGTGGGGCCCTATTGCTTGCGCTCTGATAACTTATCTGTTCCTTGACAGAAGAAGATCCGAAGGTGCTAAACCGCTAAGTGACGAAGAAAGATTTGATCTTTACACTAAAGGTATTCAAGATAGAAGAATGCAACGTATTTATGAATTCAAATTAAATCGATGTTATCAGTGTGGATTATGTGATGACATATGTCCCGTAAGAGACATGGAAGGCGAACATGAATTGAATATTATATTCAATACATTCCAGAATAAACACGATGGTGTCGCTCTATGGTCATGTATTTCTTGTGGAATGTGTACTGCAGTATGCCCTCAGAATATCGAATATGTAGATTATGTGCTAGAACAAAGACTTCTAGCTACCTTGGGAGCTTCTACCGAAGGTGCTGCTCTTGATATACCTGGCGTTGGAGGCACTCCAGCAGGAGGTGTAGCTTATGAGCGATAAACCTAGACAAAAAACATACGCAAGATCAATTCCTCATCCACTTTTTGAAAGACTGATTGTAGATGATGCTATGAACAAAGAGTCAAATGAATGGAAACCTGAAAGATATCATGAATATGGATATTTTCCTGGGTGTGTCGACTTTATGGATGTTGAAGTTAAATTTACACACTTGAACAAAGGAGATGCTGATCACGCATCAATTGCTGCAGCTTCAATTAAATTATTGAATTATGCAGACATCGATCCTTTAGTTCTGGATATGAATGTATTCAAATGTTCAGGCCATGACCAGTTATGGCAAGGTAATTTGGAAGTTTATGATGCTTTAAAAGAGCATAATATGAGGCGATTAAAAGAATCCGGAATAAAGATTCTAACTTGCTCATGTGCTGAATGCTATCGCACTTTTGCTGTAGACTATGATTTACCTAATACGCTTGGGATAAAAGTTGAACATATTACACAAACGTTACAGGGTAGAGGACTGAAGTTTAAGGCTCCTGAAAATGTGACCGTTTCTTATCACGACCCTTGTCGTCTTGGAAGAATGATGGGTGAATACGAAGCACCTCGAGATTTGATACAATTAGTTGATGGTGCAACTATGGTAGAACTGGAGAATAACAAAGAAAGGGCACTGTGTTGTGGAGTATCATCAATGATGTATTGCAACGACGCAACTAAAGCTGTACGCAGAAAGAGACTTGATCAGGGTACAGATGCTGGCATTGATATTATGCTAGGAGGATGTCCAAAATGTTACATGCATATGCAATGTATGCTTAATGAAGAACGCATGAATCCTGAAGAAGGGCACCATCATGATTATGAAATGATGGATTTAATGCAATTCTTGGTTGCCTGTCTGGAGGATGGAAAGTAGTGTCTGATGTAGACATTGCAACATTCGCAACAGAAGGGAACAGAGATTTACACATTTTATACGGATCCCAGAGTGGAAACTCCGAAGGTCTTGCCGAAAAATGGCAAAAAGAAGGTAAAAAATACGGATTGAATCCTACCGTTCATGATATGGATGGTTTTGATATTAATTCAATGTCCGGAATGTCTAGGGTAATGATTGTATGCTCTACCTGGGGAGAAGGCGAAATGCCAGACAATGCTGAAGAATTGTACGAAGCAGCAGTCGGCGTTGGTAAAATATTAACCAACACCCATTTTTCAATTTGTGCACTTGGAGATACAGGTTACGATTTATTTTGTGAATCTGGTAAGGACTGGGATAAAACCATGGAAGCTATGGGGGGCACTAGAATACACGATAGGGTTGACTGTGACGTTGACTTTGAAGATCCTGCAGAGCAATGGATGAATGGTGCAATGTCAAAACTAGCTTGTGTAGACAGTGACGGTACATTTCAAGCTGACTTAGTTGACAGTATGGCCTCTTATGCCTCTGGTGCTGTAATAGAAACTGAAGCTGAAACTGTTGTTGAAGAAAGTGCTGGAACTTCAGCATATCAAGCAATGGGAACTGCATCCCTTTTCTTTCATAAACCTAATAAATGGCTTAAAAGAGTTAAAGAAGCCGTAGATGATGATGAATTACCTACAACAGGTATAGAAAAAGCTAAAGATATGTTCAAAGAGTTAAGAAAAATAACTCTCAAATCTCTTCCTCAAGGTAAAGATTACATTGCTTTAGTAGATAACGAAAAATGCATAGGTTGTACTCAATGTGTTTATTACTGTAATTTTGCATCAATTGATATGATATCTTGGGACTTGAAAGCAAGAACCTCGCAATTCGAATCCAAAAAAGCATTAATTTTAGATGATACTTGTGTAGGTTGTACTCTCTGTGCTTTCGCCTGTCCTGTAGAGGCAATTACTATGGAAAGTAAAGTCTAAATCTCGGATAATCATGGACTTGTATAACGCAATAATAGTTACAATATGGTTAACAATGTTGTATGCCGTTTGGGCTGCAACTGCAGCTGGTGATCCTGGTTATGGGCAGGCTGCTTTCATAATATCTGGAATCGCAGGTCATTTATACTTAAGAAAATTAAAACTTGAAAGACCAGTTAGTAACGAAGAGGAGATTGAAATACCAAACGCTGAATTCTCGGTTGAGATATTGGAAGAAAAAGATAAATATGTAATATCTGAGAAGGCCTTCAGAAAAATAATTTGGATTTCTACTATTTTATCTCTTATACTTATCTCATTATTTTTAGAAGCTATAACTACTGGAAAATATTTATTATGGGGAATATTGGCATTAATTTTTGGACTTATAATATTCATTATTCCTATCTTTCTTCCTGTTAAAGATGATATTGAAACATTAAGAAAAAGGGCTGAAAAGGAAAGAACAAAAGCATGGCGTAAAGGTAAAGTCAACCATGCAGATGAAGAAGAGTGAAAGGAATAATAGCTGAAGCCTTAGAACAAGTCCAACCAAAACTTGAAGAAAGAGAAAAAATTATAAACTTAAGAGATAATATTCTTGAGAAGATAAAGGCTTTAGAAATGTCAACTTTTGAGTCTAAAGTTGTAGGATCAATAGCAAAAGGAACTTTTCTGGCTGGAACTGACATTGATATTTTTTTAATATTTCAAAAAGGATCCGATTTGAAAAAAGAAGGCTTAGCTGTGGCAAAGAAAATACTTCCCAACGGTAAAGAACTCTACGCACAGCACCCCTATTTGAGAGGAGAAATAGATGGTGTGGGAATAGATTTGGTACCTTGCTTTGCAATTGAAGACTCTACCCAATCTGTATCTGCGGTAGACAGAACACCATTCCATACTGATTGGGTAATATCCAATATAAATGGGTTAGAAAATGAAGTTAGATTGACAAAACAGTTCCTAAAGGCTGTCGGAGCCTACGGTGCAAATTCCGCAGTAGGTGGATTTTCAGGCTATTTAGTAGAAATACTTTGCATAAAATATGGAGGATTCTTAAATCTAATAAAAGAAATGTCCCAATGGAGACCTCCAATTATTATTGATAAAATGGAAACTCCTGAATCTCCAATAATGATTTGTGACCCTGTAGACAATAAAAGAAATGTAGCTGCAGGAGTAACTTTGAAAGGACTCGGAACTGCAGTCTTGGCTTCTAAATCGTTCCTTGATAAGCCATCACATAATTTCTTTTTCCCTAAATATAAGGAAAGAGAGTTTCAAGGAAATCTGACAAGTATTATTTTATCGCTTCCAGGAGAGAATGAAGAAACTGTAATGCCATGGTTACAAAGGCAAGGAAGAAAAATATATCGAGCGCTTCATGACTTTGAACCAATTGCATGGAATGCAAATATGGGAAGCGAAGGTTATATTGTTGTAGAAACTGGAATGCGAAAACTACCTGAGATAGTATCACACAAAGGCCCAGCTCCTTGGGAAGACGGAGCAATTGAATTTCTAAAAAAATATCCGAACGCAATACTTAACAATGAGAAATTGGAAATTGGTAAAAAACCAAAAAATCAGACAATCGAAGACGTAGTGAAATCTCTTCTACCTAATGCAATAGTAAAAGAAGGGATGTGTGAAGGTGCAAAACCGATCCAACGTGTACCTTGGTTAGATTAAAAAAAATATAAAAAAAGTTTGGTAAGTGGGGGCCGAAGCCCCCGAATTACCTGCGAGTGAAACTAATTCCACTCTAATTTTGGTGACCTAAGTCTATGATTGTAGACCTATATCGTATCCGATTACATCACCAGTAGGCTCGAACTTCATACGGAAGGAGTAATCACTTACGTCATTTACACTTTCCAAGTCGGAACCAGCTTCACCTGGGTGAACTTCAAATTTGTCACCTGGGCTCAACTTACCGTTGAAGTCGTTGTCAATGAAGACTACAGCTTTACCCTGACCAGAGTAATATCCATAGACATCAGAAACTAAGCCATCAGTCTTAGTGTTTCCTTGTACATCCAATAAGTACCAGTGTACAGAGTTTACGGAAACTTGTGGGTTAATCTTGACGATCTGAACCGTCCAGACACCGCTTCCATCTTCGCTAGCTATCATACTGCCGGTTGGTGCGTTCTTGGTTGTACCACCAAGGAAACTGCTAGCCCAAACGTACAATACTGCAGCCAAAACCACTGTAATAGCGACCATCAAAATAACCGCAATTACAGGAGATACTGCCTGCTCATCTTTTACAATTCTTCTTTGCATTGTTGTGTCCTCTGACCTAAGTCAGACAAATAGACAGTTGGCTGAGCATATATACCTTACGTTACAAAAATTATTGTTTGATTTTGTCTCTTCTAAGAACGTAAGAACCGGCAACCGAGCACAAAACTGTAATACTAACTCCAGCCCATGCTAATGAATTTGCCCAGTCAGGAACTCCTGAAGTACTATGGGAGACTATTTCTGGAGATCTAAGCATAGATTCGTACGATGACCACAATTGGCCGTCTGTGTCTGTGAAAATTATAGTCATCAAAGAATTACCTTCTCCTAAGCTAAAAGATTGAGTAGGTGCTTGCCAGAAAAAAATCCATCCCTCATCACTTGATTCTAAAATTAAGTTATACACGTCCGCTTCAAATGAATCTGTAGAACTAAGAGAACCATTAGTTACGCTTATGTTAACTTCTGAAATTGAAGCATAGTCATTTGCAGTTAGTACAATCTCGTAAGACTTTCCAGTCGAATAGTGCAAATCTTCAGGTAAACCTTCAACGCGATAAATTTTGTCCTCAGCTTGCGCGATAGGCAAGAACAATGATATTGCAACTAATGCAAGTAAACTTTTCTGAAGAGCGTCCATCTTAGATATTTTATTTATTTTAGCATTCTATATAAGATATGCGGATAATTAACGAGTTAAACCTCTGTGTTGTAAACTTTCCAAGATAATACGAACTTCAGCTTCACGAAGTCCCAAAGATGCTGCTGCACTTTCTATAGTATAATCTCTGTTGTGAAGTATGTGATGTAATAGTCTTCTTTCATGATAAGTACAATCTGCATCTTGAGTTGTTGATATAATTTTTCGATTCAATTCACCCATTAAAGCCATCAGACTTCTTCTCTCTGATTCTACTTCATCTATAGATTGCTTTAAGTCTTCAGAAACTCTTGATAGAAGGTCCATACGAGCTCTTGAATCCATATTTTCTGATTCAGCTATAGCATCTAAGACTCTTCTATGCTGATCAGATAAGTCTGAAACGTCAAAATCAGTTTCTGCTTTCTGTTTGTAAGTTGAAGGACCAATGTCAATGTGTAAAGAAACATCTCTTGATGCTTTGTAAACTCTTCGTTTTGGTCCTCTTCGACTAGGCTCATCTCTTGATTTTACTAAGCCATGATCTTCTAGGATTCTCAAATGTTTTACTACTGCCTGTTGAGTAACATCTATTTCCTTAGACAGTTGTAAAGGATACAGTCTTTCTACAGACAATAATTGTAGAATTCTACGTCTAGTTGGGTTCTCCAACAAATAGAATAATTCGTCTACTTCATCAAATGACATATCAACCTCCGGTTGTATACCCTTTGTTGTAATGGAATATAAAAATTACTATAGGTCCAACAAGCTTTAACATTCAGTTCTGATAGGCAGTTAATGGAGTATCGAAAACCTACTAAAAAAGTGATAGTGGAAGCTGTGTTAAGCGTCCTAAAAAGTAGGGGAAGTATAGATACTCAAACTAAAATGCACAAGCTTGTAATTGCTCATCTTAAAGAAATAGACAAAACATACAAGCTTTCAGCTGAAAGAATGAGAATTATTGCAGTTAAATCGAAGAAAGTTAAACTAGGAATAAGAACTCGTTCGGTAGGGGCTGGACCTGAAAGTGACGAGAATACGTTCAAAAGGCAAGGATTAGGATACGACCCTGTTGTAAAAAGATGGAGAAGAATTCGACCTGGTGAGGATCAAAGTGGGCATAAACATCATAGAGGTGAATTTGCATCTCCAGGCCAACCGTGTCCAGTATGTACTTCACCATTGAAGAAAGTACACAATGCAACGCTTTACGGTGGAAAGGTAGCAATTGGATTTAATTGTAAATTATGCGGATATTTGACAGGCCACAGGTGGAGAGAGCCTGCAAGATATTCTTTCAGTCTAAAAGGTGTAAATTAGTGGAAGTTTTTGATTACAAAGGCATCTGCTTGAAGAGAGATAAAAGAGCAATATATCTTGATCCTTCAAGTGGAAGACCTGATGGTGCTGTAAGTCATGCTCATTCTGATCACTTAAAACCGAAAACTCACATGACTGAGCCAACAAAAGAAGTGATGATAGCACGAACTGGTTCTAAAGAAGCAACCACTCATAAGTTTCACGAAAAATTTAAGATAAATGATTTTGAATTAGAATTTGTTTCAGCAGGTCATGTTGTAGGGTCTGCAATGATTGACTGTGAAGGTGTACTCTATACTGGAGATTACAATCCATATGGAACTGTAACTGCTGGAGTTGCTAAGCCACAAGACTGTGACACTTTAATTGTTGAATCAACATATGGAAAGCCAGACCAAGTCTTGCCAGACAGAAACGAAGTACTTAGTGATTTACAAGCGTGGATAATGGCCACATCGGCAAAAGAAGGTGCAATAATTGGTGCTTACTCCTTAGGAAAAGCTCAGGAAGTAATTGCAACTGCAAATCTAGGGGGCGTAACGCCTGTAGTTTCTGACGTCGTTGCTTCTGTTAGTGATATTTACAAAAGAAATGGAGTAAAACTAGAATACAATACCTACTCTGAATTAACTGAAAATGAACAAAAAACTGCTGAGTTATTGGTTACATCAACTACTGCAGCTAATGGTAAAAAACAGGATGAGGCTGTACAAAATATGAGGAAAAAAGGTGCGAAAACAGCAAGAGTTTCTGGATGGTGTGCTTTTTCTGAATGGGCGTTAAGAAGTGTAGATGCAGGATTTCCAATAAGTGACCATTCCGACTTCAGCGGAACTATGAAATTTGTAGAAGAATGTAATCCTAAACAAGTTTATACAGTGCATGGATCCACAAAGGAATTAGCAAAACAAATTCAAAAACAATTAGGAATAGACGCACAGCCGTTACCTAAATATGGACAAACTTCCATTGAAAAATATAACTAATCATGAAGAGTGGAAAACTAATTTTGGTGAGACATGGATTATCTGTTTACAATGATCAAAACAGATTTACTGGATGGAAGGATGTAGATCTAAATGAGCAAGGAGTAACTGAGGCTAAACAAGCTGTTGATTTACTAAAAGACGTTAATTTTGATATGGCTTTTACTTCAAAACTTAAAAGGGCAAATGACACCTTAACTCTCATTCTAAAAGGAATAGGGCAAGAATCTATTCACATTGAAAAGGATTTAGCTCTAAACGAAAGGGACTACGGTGACTTAGTCGGCCAAAATAAAGCTGAAGCTGCTAAAAAATTTGGAGATGAGCAAGTTCAAATCTGGAGAAGAAGTTATGATATTCCGCCTCCAGGGGGAGAATCACTAAAAGATACTGCAGATAGAGTAATACCCTATCTTAATGAAAAGATTTTACCACGAGTATATGCAGGTGAAAATATTATTGTAAGTGCTCATGGAAATAGTATTAGAGCAATTGTGATGGCACTGAAAAATTTCACTCCAGAAGAAATTCTAAAAACTGAAATTGGATGGTGTGAGCCTTGGATTTTTAACTTTGAAGATGAACGATTAATTAATCTAGAGATTAAGGCAAGACCTAACGCGAAAAGTATGAGTAAATTACCGAATTAACGGTGTTCTGACCAAGATTTAATCATATCAAGGTTTCCTTTTGTAGCCTTTATTTTCTGTTCACGGCCCCACTCATCCTTGATAATTATATCATTTCCACTAGGTGAAAATATCATAGAAGTAAAATATCCTGATTCTGCTTTAAACTGGACTTCAAGACTACGTTTAGAACCTTCACCTTCCCAGGTGACAGGATATCCCAAGTCATTATAGTAGTCACTGACCTTTTTCATAAATCTATCACCAGCTGTCATTAATATTGCACTAGGAGACCTTTATTAATTGTTGCTTACGGGGAATATTTCTAAAGCCACCTGTCTCTAGACCGGATGAAGCCCCCTAGTGTAGCGGTCCATCATTCAGGCCTTTGGAGCCTGAGACCTCGGTTCGAATCCGAGGGGGGCTACCATTTTACAAATTATATATTTTAGAATATTTTGATGTTAAATACTCAATAAAATCATCACTACTAGGTTCTTTTCCAGTAGCTTTAGTTATCAAATCAGCAGGCTTTAACTTAGAGCCGTGAACATGAATGTGACTTCTCATCCAATCCAATAATACTCTAAATTCTCCTTTAGCAATTTTGCTAGGGATAGTTGGATCGTCGGCAAGTGCAGCTGCATAAAGCTGGGCCGCGTACAAGTTACCAAGAGTATATGTTGGGAAATACCCTATTGCACCCATTGACCAATGAATATCTTGAAGAACTCCTTTAGTATTATTTGGAGGAGTTACTCCCAAATATTCTTCCATTTTAGAATTCCAGAAATCAGGTAAATCTGAAACATTGATATTACCATTGACTAATTGCTTCTCAATTTCATATCTAACCATTATGTGAAGGTTGTAAGTTGCTTCGTCCGATTCCACTCGTATTAGAGATGGTTTTACTGTGTTTACAGCCCTATGAAGCGTATCAACATCTAGATCACTTGGTAAATGAGGAAAGCATTCTTTGAAATCTTCAATGTAATATTGCCAGAATTCTTTGCTGCGTCCAACCATATTCTCCCACATTCTTGATTGGGACTCATGAACTCCTAGAGAAACTGCTTGACCCATAGGGGTGCCTTCATGCTCTTCTAATAATCCTTGTTCGTATGTCCCATGCCCTGTCTCATGCATTACGCCATACAAGCATCCAAAAGGAAATTCTTCATCATATCTCGTTGTAAAACGAACATCATTAGGACCAGCGCCTGAACAAAATGGATGAGTTGAAGTATCCATTCTTCCAGCTTCAAAGTCAAAACCTATTCCTTCAGCTACCTTAAGAGAAAATTCTCTTTGTTTATCTTCAGGAAATTGTCCAATATCTAAGAAACTTGTGTCTGGTTGATTTGGGCTTTCTCCAACTGCTTTCACCAGAGGAACAATAGCATCTCTTAAACCTGAAAATAAAGGATCTAATTGTTTAACAGTCATTCCAGATTCATAAATATCTAAAAGTGCATCGTAAATATTATCTTCATAACCATAGTATTCTGCAGTTTTACACGTTAATTCCACAGACTTTTCAAGATAAGGTAGAAATTTACCAAAATCATCTTCCGATCTAGCCTCTTGCCAAACTCTCAATGAATTTGATTTATGTCTTGCCTTTTCTTCAACTAAATCTGCGGGGAGCTTAGTTGCCTTATCGTAGGATTGCTTGACCTCACGAACATTAGCTGCTTGCTCATCTGTTAAGTCTTGGGATTCTAAAGATGAAATGAGATTTCCCATCTCTGAGTCTGTTATCCTAGAATGTGCTTGACTTGAAAGAAATGCCATCATCTCAGAACGTAGTTTTCCTCCTTTAGGAGGCATCATAGTTTCTTGATCCCATCCCATTATTCCCGAGAGGCTACCAATTAAGCTCAATTCTTTGACACGGCCAATAAAATTCTCATAATCTGACATATAATCATAGAATGATGGGAGAATTAAAGAGTTGACTTTATTCTAATCCATTGTTCGTTAAAACAAAACTTTCTACTAATTCCTCAGGAAGAGATCTGTGCTTTTTCAATCTAATTTGTCTAAAGCCTGCTCTTTTCGTCTTTTCTAGATGGATTATTGTTTTGGAAAGATGCATTAATGATTTGCCAAAATAAGGGCCGATTTCTCCATCTTTCTCAAAAACTTGTGCTGAAATTAAGACTGGATAATCGCCTTTCTCGGCCAGAGGCTGGAGAATGGAAGTCATCTCTAGAAATTGACGAGAAGAAAGCTCTTTATTCTTAAGATAAGATAATCTAACATAGGCATTTATTGTATCTACAACAATTAAAGATATTTTTGGATGTTTCTCTAACTTCTTAGTTAATGTTTGATGTAAATCTGTCAAACTCGAAGGTCTAATCATTAACAACTTTGAAGCATCACTATCTCCAAATATTTGAGACATTCTTTCAAGAGATAGCCCTTCTGTATCTACGAATAAAACTACATGGTCTGGGTAGGCTTTGATTGCCTCTCGCGATAGTTGTAGTGCTAAACTTGTCTTTCCTGTTCCGGCTTCTCCATATACCAAAGAGACAGTACCTTGTTCGATTCCTCCGGCTAAGAGTTTGTCAACCCCTTCACAGTTAGATGGAAGCCGTGGAATCATGATTCCGCATCTCCATACGTAGTTAAACTAGTTAGTGTGTTCTGCGTCTTAGAAGTGTTATAGCTCCAAGGGCAGAGATTACACCTAGGAAACCAAATCCTGGCAATCCACTGTCTTCGATTTCCTCAAGCAAAGAAACTGGAATTACTTCAGTTCTACACGTTTCTCCGCCATCTTCATCTTTTGCACAGATAACAATCTCAAAAGTATCGCCTGAAGCAAATTTATGAGTTGCATTTCCATTTTGTGTAATCAGCATAGCTGTTCCATCTCCAAAGTCGAATGTGTACGTTATCGTATCGTCACCAGGATCCGTAGCTGCAATTGTGAATTCTAGTGCTACACCTTGCTCACCTTGTGATGGAAGCGCGAATTCTGTGAATATTGGAGCTACATTTTGTACTGTAACCATTCTCTGCTCCATAGTAACACCACCATCATCATCCATAACTTCAACTGAAATCAAGAATTCGCCGTCGTCGTCAAAGGTATATTGAGCAAAGTTACCGTCAATTACTCCGTCAGGGAATATCCATTTTACAGAAATATTATCCATTGGAACATCTTGATATTGAACATTGAAGGATACGGCATCTCCCTCGTTAACTGTTTCGTCCATCATTATGTTCAAAATTGTTGGATTCATATTCATTACATATATTGGGAAATATTCTTCAGCATAGTTGTTTTCATCAAATACAAATATTGCTATCTCATATGTTCCTGAATCCTGGTATGTGTGGAATACTTTTAGAGCATCTTCATAGATTGTTCCGTCACCCATATCCCAATCCACAATCACATCATTAGATCCTTGTATAATTGCCTCGTACTGGACATTTTGGCCTTCAAACACCGTATCTCTTCCAGTTACATCCTCAATTGTAAAATCTGGTTCATCGTTAAAAATAGCTAAAAAGAATGTCTCTTCAGCACTATCTTGAACTGTAACTTCACCATCATCAACTAAATGCTCTAATATTGAATGGAAAGTATAATTTCCATCAGAGATATTATTCTGCCACATAAATGAAATAAAATCAGAATCTGAAGGTCCAATTGAAAAATACTCTTCAGAGGTAAATACCATCTCATAATCCTGATTATATACATCAAGTATCAATAAAAGATCCATATATTCACAATTACTACATTCAGCATTAATTGAATAATCAACATATATTGTATCGTCATGATTATCGCCATCTTCATCATAAATATAGTATTCAAAATAATCAAACCAAGCGCGATAATTTGCACTACAATTTGCATGTACATCGAACAATCCACTAGCTTCGTTACCGTTCAACTCTGCCATCCACATATATTCTCCACATGGTGTGTCATGGTGAATGTCCATACCACTCTCATTTGTATCTAGAGTAATGTAATAGTCCCACTGCTCCTCTTCATTATTCCACTGGTAAACATCGAAAGAAATGTTTTCGACGCCACCACGGTTTGGATCTCCTATGTAAGCAATAAGGCCAATGTCGTCACAAGGACCAGCATCACAATCTAGGTCAATTTCATCTTCATAATTTTCATCTACTCCAACTACAACTCCTACATTAACAATGTCTGAAGAATTATGTGAGTTGTTCCCATATGAGTAAAAGGAGCCAGATTGAAAGAACATCATATGATCTTCATCATGATTTTCAAGTATCTGGTAAAAATACCAACCCTCTTGTAAATTTTCAACAATCCACATTCCGTTTTCAGAGTAACCTGATTCTACAACATTGTCCTCATATGATATCTCAAAGAAAGCCTCATTTTCTGAACTGACCATTCCAATAAAGTCATTGACATATTCATCCTCATCTAAAGGAATAATATAGGCTAAGTGTGCGATACCATTGTCCGAATCAGTATGGTTACCATCATCTCCAAGGTAAACATCATTTATCCAAAAGTCATCTTCATAATTGTCTGGACCGTCTTCTCCGTCAAATAACACCACATAAAAGTCGTAATAATCCTCGTCATCTGCGGACCAACTCTGCGAAAGGGAATCCCCGTACCCAGAATTTATGTAGTAATCTTCAGATATTGTGTCTATCTTGTCATTGCCTTGATAAACATCAATGTAAACCCACACTCTTACTTCACAATCACAACTTGTATCTGGATCATAGTGTATCTGAATTTCAGATGATTCTACATCATAATCGTAATGGTAAAACCACTCATCAGAATCATTACTTTCTGAGCGAATATTTAATTGAACATTATCAAAGCGTTCCTCGTCTTCCAGATACTCATCTCCATCATAAAGCCTGACAATGACATCGAAAGTTCCATTATAGGAGGGTGACCATTCGTCATAGAAATAATCATTATCATCTCCATAAATTTCATCTTCAACATCAAATGAATCTACAAAATTTCCAGTTTGATTATCATAGAAATCAAAGTGTGTTGTTATGTTAACGTAACAGTCACAAGTTGTGTCTGGATCGTAATCAAATTCAATAGTATCATTCTTTCCGTCTTCATCTGCATCATAGATGTAATGATAAAAATGATCGAAATATTCATCCTCGTCTCCAGGGCCGCCTGCGCCACTTGTTTGATACAAATAGACGTCATAAATCCAGAATGAATCTTCGAAATTCCATTCTTCATCATACATGTTAAAATAGAAATCGTAAGAAGAACTATTGGATGAGGTCCATTCCATCTCAAAATAATCTACTTGAGTTCCATTAATACTGAAAACATCATTTTCATTACCTGCATAATTCCCTGATGAATTATAATAAACGCTCATGTAAACCTGAACATCTAGTTCGCAGTCACATTCTGTGTTTGGATCAATTTCAACAACTATTGTATCATCTAAATTATCTTCATCTCCATCTTCCGTTACATGGTCCCAATCTTCAAACCATTCATCATAATTACAATATGAATTGTTGTCATCAGTATCACATTCAAGATATATGGTAAATGTGAAATTATCTTCATAATTGTAATCATCATCATACAAATTGAAAGTAAACGTATAGTTCCCATCACCTCTAGGATAGAAAATATCTGTTTCAAAATTATCTATTTCTGTTCCGGTAATATTATGATAATAATAATCATAATCGTAATCATTAGTTTCATTACTGAATGCATTATAATTAACTTGAATATCAACTGAGCAGTTACAATCGGTATCTGGATTATATTTTACAAATATGTTATTGGCTACACCGTCTCCGTTAGTGTCCTCTGTATGCTTGCTCCAAGATTCGAAATATTCATCACTATCACAATACGAATAGTTACTTTGGTTGTCACATTCTAAATATACTGTGAAACTAAAATTATCTTCGTAATTCCAATTATCGCCACTTGTATCATACAAATAAAATTCAAAAGTATAATTGGCATCTCTTGGTGGATAAAATATATCTGTTTCAAAATTATCTACTTCTGTACCATTAATTTCATGATCTTCGTCGTCAAAATCAACGTACATGCCAGTATCTGCATCATAAACATTGTATTGAACATTAATGTCTACTGAACAATTACAGTCAGTATCAGGGTTGTATTTTACAAATACATTATTATCTATTCCGTCGCCATTAGTATCTTCAGTGTGGTTACTCCAAGACTCGAAGTATTCTCCGTAATTTGTATTCAAACTTCCATACGAGTGCATCCAACCCGATTGCAATAAATCTCCATCTGAACTTTCGTTATACATATTGAAAGTGTAATTTCCTTCAGGAACATCATTAAACATAAGAACTTCATCGCCACCATCTCCGCCATCTTCTGTATAAAGTGTATTATTTTCAGCATAGAACAGCTCGACATAAACTCCATCATTTATATTCCAGCCATCTCCACTTCCATTACCTATTACTCTGTAAAATGCAAAGTCATCAAAATCATCATCTCCATCAAAATCATCCATAAATCCAACGTGGCCAATATTTTCATCGGAAGTGGCACTGTAAAATACAAAAGTGTGACTCTGGGCATCTATACTATCTCCTTCGTATGTTGCAAACCATCTGTATTCACCAGAAGTCATATTCTTGAAAAATAATTCTCCTTCTTCATTAGTTTCGTCACTTCCCACATCTACCCATTGTGTGCCTACTTTTCTCTCTAATTCAATAGTAACATTCGAAATCTCATAATCTTTCATGTGAGACAAAAATGCAATATCGTTATGGTAGCCATCATCATCATCTGAAAAGACCCCATTTTCAATTTGAATTATACCTTCAGGAACAATTGTAGTTTCGTAAAGTGAAATATTTGATTCTGTAAAATTATCTTCAAAATAAGTATATCCATTTATATTTTCATAAAGATAAAATTCAAAATTGAAAGGTCCCTCACAATCGCTATCCCAGTCGTCACAATCATCTACAAACCATTCCATTTCAAAACTATCTTCTTCGGTCCAATAAATTTCATAATCCTCATTATCTCCTCCAACATAGTTTCCGTCGGAATCCCTAACGTTCATATTAACTTCAACATCTACATAATCTGATACATTAGTATTAGGATCAAATGTGAATAATACCGTGTCATATTGATCGTCTCCATCAGTATCAGAAAGCTCATAGCTCCATGATTCAAAGTATTCGTCAGATGTTTGATCGGCTACACTATACGGTAGAATACTTAGCACAAGGGCAAAAACTGCAACCCATGCTAAGACTTGCTTGCTTATTGAATTTCTATTTAGAGACATCAGATACCTCGGAAACTAAAAGCTAATACTACGTATTTAAAGAATCGGTTTATAATTCTGAAACAAGTTTTCTAGTAATTAATGACAACGAAAATGAAACGAAATAAGCGTCTTCCCAAGGTTTGAGATATCCCACATCGATTACGTACTGCAAAAATTCTTCCTGCATTTCAAGACCTTTAGAAACTAAGTCTTTATCGCCATTATCCATTCCCTTCGCTACAAATTCTATAGGATAACCTTCCCTGTGTGGTTGATATAGCAAATAGTCTGGAATTATAGACCTACCATGTTCTGCTTCACTAACGCATAAAGACCATTTTTTCCTTAAAAATGCATTTTCCATAAGTCCACTTCTAGCTTGTCTAGCTTGCTTGAGTGGTTCAGTTGCGACATCTATTGCCACATCCTCGGGCAAATCAGGTAAGGCCTTTTCCAACTCATTTTCAAATAATTCTTTAGACCTAGACAAATACTCATCTGCGTTTTTACCTAACAATATATTGCCAACGCCTCTTGCTTGCAATTCCCTAGCCAACTCATTGCCATCTAAAGGTGGTTCTTCCGATTTTATAAATTTTTCAATAAAAAAATCTCTTTTTTCATTATTTTCAAGAAGTGCGTGGCCTAAAGCTGAACCTCTCATAGTTAAACAATCTTCTGAATTTTCTTGGTCTTCCAACTGTTCTAAGAGCGGTGGTCTTAGATGGTCTGGAATTTTCATTTAACTGAACGGGAAGTTATTGATTCGCCTTCTTGCCAACGAGCCATGGCCCAGAGTAGATCTGACAGACGGTTAAGATAAGCTACGGCCAAAGAATCGTCGATATCACAAGTAATTGCACGTCTTTCAGCTCTTCTTACTACTGTCCTTGAAACATCGAGTAATGCTGAAATTCGATTCTGACCTGGCAATACAAACTCCTTTGGTAATTCGAAGCTTGCCGTAATTTCATCAATAAAATCTTCTAAGAATTTAATCATTTCTTCGTTTACTTTACTTTTACCTGGTTTAAGTTTATCATGCTTTGAGGGATCAGTAGCTAATTCTGCCATTAAAACATAGAGATCTCTTTCAATATGAATTATTTTGTCCTCTAAATCACTTCCTTTCTCACATTCTGTTCGAACCAAGCCCAATATTGCTTGAGCTTCATCAACTGTTCCATAAGCTTCAGGAAGTACAGAGTTTTTAGAAACTCTATCGCCGTAAAGTAATCCTGTTTGACCTTCGTCTCCAGCTCTGGTATAAATCTTCATAATTACGATAATATAGTGTGAATTATAAAGCTTGAATTAGTTTTTAGTATTGATTAAGACTTGTAGTAAGGTTCCCTTATCCTTTGCACGAGCAATGAAATAGTTTGAATTTGAATCAATCAATAGTCTTGCCCATTTCTCAACCTCTTCCAAGTCTGATTTACCAATATTTTCATTACTGCTCTTAGCTTTTGCTGCAATATCTACTAAAGCTTCAAACGGAATTCTACCATATTTTCCAACATATCCTGTAAAATCTTCCCATGAAGTATCTACTCCTTTTGCAAATTTCTGAATTGATGGAATTTGTTCAGTCAAATCAACTGAACCATTACCCTTGATGATATCTATATCTACTCCTGA
Source organism: Marine Group III euryarchaeote CG-Epi1 (assembly GCA_001875345.1). Lineage (GTDB taxonomy): Archaea > Thermoplasmatota > Poseidoniia > MGIII > CG-Epi1 > CG-Epi1. The sequence goes on along the minus strand of MIZA01000012.1, from coordinate 16,214 downwards.
CTTAGCTCTAGAACTAGCTTTTTTAGAAAATCCCCAGTATGCAAGAGCTACTTTTCTTGCTGTTTGTGCAGACATCAATTTTGGATAGTAAGTGCCACTAAATATGTGATTTGATGGTAACAAAGTTTATTTGTAACCTGAACAGTAATGAAAACGATGGAAAGGAAAAGTAGCTCGTTTGTGATGATTTTTCTATTTTTATTTTCTATAGTTTCGACGAGCGGGTGTCTCGAGGATGAGGTCAGCAACTCGAACAATATTGATGAATCAAATAATGACAATTACTATGACTACAATGATAATTCAAATAATCAAGATACTGGGCCTTCAAATTTAGATTCTGATAGTGATGGTTATGATGACAATAACGATGCATTCCCAAATGATCCAACAGAATGGAAGGATTCTGACGAAGATGGAGTAGGGGATAACGGAGATAAGTTTCCTTATGATGAATGTGCAACAAAAGACATGGATGGTGACGGAAAACCTGATTCAGTTAAAGATAATTGTAGTACCTCTTTAGAAATTGATGATGACATAGATGGTGACGGTTACAATAATACTCTAGAACTAAGTCTTGGCACTAATCCTAGAAGTCCTTCTTCAAAGCCATTAGACTATGATAAGGATGGGCTTCCTGACGGAGTTGATACGGACATGGATAATGATGGAATGAATAATACTGTTGACCAATGTCCAAGAGGTACTCCTAACTGGGAAGCCGGAGGGTCTGATGATTGGGATATGGATGGATGTAAAGATAATACTGAAGATGATGATGATGATAATGATGGAATAGAAGACAGATACGATAATTGTGATGAAACTCCTGTGAATGAAATTGCTAATGAAGAAGGTTGCTCTGCATCCCAAAGAGACACTGACGGAGATGGAATTGTAGATTTACTAGATATTTGCTGGGGAAATGATTCTACTGGAGACCCTGATGGTGATGGATTATGTTCAGATGGAGATCAATGTCCGGATGGGCCTTTCCTTTATGGAGAGGAAGTAGATGACAACGGATGCTCTTACTATGAGAAACCAATTCCTTGGAATAATGGACCATTTTCCAATTCCTATATGGGTACTGTAGATGATTTCACAATTCCTCAACCCATTAATGAAAATTTAAATCTTACAAATAATTGGGAATTTAAGAACGAATGGAATGGAAAAAATAATTATGTCTTTGTGATTTACAACCCTCTAAATCCAGATAGCGTAATAACTTGGAATTCCGCAAATCCTGTTGGTCAAGCAACAGAACTAAGCCTAATGTTTGAAAAATCTCCTGATAATGTTCATTACTTCTTTGGTTCCTACCGTGATGGTGGATGGATGGGAGATGTCAGCTACATGTCTGGAAGAGTTAATGCAGCTCTAACTGGTATGAGCGAAGAAGATAGAGAACATTGGAGTGATAGAGTTCATTACATAGCAATGGATGCAAATTTCCTTGATGGAAGTATTGCTGATTTCATAGAAGAAAAAGAATCGCCTGCATGGTTTTGCATAGATAGATTACAACGCTGGCAAGAAGTAGGAAGTTTCTGGGATTTGAATTTTAATCAGAATTTTAGTTGGTATAGATTTCACTTTATTGCAAACGAACCAATTTATCTAAATTTTGAATTTGGTTTAGAAAGAGAATTGGCTGCAATGGAATATCACACTAGTACTCCATGCCACGAAAGGAATTTTGCTCCTCAGAATTGTATCAAAGGTGAATCTGTAACCATTTTTGAATGGAATCAAGGCGAATCCAATACACATGGCGGTGGATGGGGAGGAGGTACAAGCGTACGTAACGTGGAAATGCCAAATAATCTAGAGCAATTTGATTCATTTGCAGTTTACACTTACGAAGCCTGCCAAGACCACAAAGGATGTAATGAGTGGGATTTCATAGGATACCTAAATGCTTACAGTTCTGAATGTTCTTTACCTGAATTTACAATTTATGAAGAATGTATAGGTGAAGTATTATCCGAATACGCAACTCAGGAATTATGTGAAGCTGCTGGACACCGCTGGGATGCTGGAGACGAAGATACTTCAGCTAGGTGTGAAGGAAAATGGAATAGAGTTTGGAAAGCTGAGATCGGAAGATACATAACTGCGTATAATAGAGAAGGAAGATATATCTCAGATGTTAGTCCAATGCTGGGCGTTCTAAAAAATGAAGATATTAATGAATTTAATTATTGGCAGCCAAATGCATACGGCCTTACTGTAAAATTATTTTTCTGGAATGAAAATAAAGATTACACTCCAGTTGGTGCTGAATATTTAGCTGGAGCAACAAGAAAGTTTAACTTAGAGTACAATGATATTTTTGGAAGTGAAAATCCGTTTGAATACGATGTTTCTGAAAATACAGAGAGAGTTGAAATTGTGACATTTTTTACGGGCCATGGTCACAGCAGTACTGATGAAAACTGTGCTGAGTTCTGTAACCATCAGCACGAGTTTACTGTGAATGGAGATACTTTAGGTCTACTCGAGCATCCAAATGGAGGTACTCCTTACGGCTGCTATGATAGAGTAAACGAAGGTGTATCGGCTAACCAATATGGAACATGGGTTTACGGAAGAGCTGGCTGGTGCCCAGGACAAGATGTTGAATACAATCGGATTGATATTACTAGTGAATCAAATGTAGGAACTAACGAGTTAAGTTATAGAGGGCTATACCAAGGTGAAGAGTATAATCCAAGTGTAAACGATCCTGATGGTTACTTGCCAGAGATTAAGTTACGAATGTGGATTATCACTTACGAAGCTCAATAGCTATCTATTTCTGTTCTAAAATACTTGTAGAAACACCACATAGCTACTGCTCCAAGAAGGTGCCATATTGCATGACCTTGGATTAATGAATCTGGGTCACATAAAACACCATCTGTTTTGCTTGGTTGCCAGATTACAGTAGCGAGTCCATATGCTGCAAAACCGGCCCAGAAATAGGGCGTATGCGTTCTTTCTAACTTAATATCTTCAATTCTATACAAGAAATAAGCTAAAGCGGCCCAAAGTAAAATTCCTTCAATCTCATCTATGAAAAAATCAATTGGAGTCTTATTTGGTGAAGTGTAAAGGTACAAAAACATAATTATCGAAGTAGGAACTAAGAAAATTATGTGAGGTTGTTTCTGATATTTTAGAGCTAATTCTTGAGATAACCAAATACCAATCAAAGCACCCCAAAGAAACGTTAGGAGACTATATTGCCACAATAATATTGCAAAAATCGCGTTTGAGATTAAGTAGTAAGAAATAAATTCACTTTCAGTCCATCTAAGAAACCTAGAGAAATTGTAGAAAACAGGCATTGAAATGTACATTATCATTCCTGTTACATCCAACCAACCTCCCCATCCTGTGTTGAAGCCATGCATAGCAAAACTACCCATACCTACAGCCACACATGAAATTGCATACATTATGAGAAACCAACTTCTATTCGAAAGTGAAGGTTTACCCTCAAAGGAATCATATTGAGCTAACCAAAGAATATACATTCCAACAAAGACAAAGGCTAAATTAGAAATTGTGTTTGTAGGTTCACGAATCCACGAATCTCTTACTTTTTCACAATAACCTGAAGCTGTTGTATTAGACCAGTTTGAATCGTTCAATAAGTACGCTAGTGCATAAATTACGAAAATAACGCTAATAACGAAAAGTACTGAGAAGAATTCTTTCCTATCTTCAATATATTTCTTATCAATCAAGCTATCTTCATTTTCCTGACATAGCCACATTCTCTACATTCATAATTTGGATATAGATCCGGGTTGTTAGGAGAAGCACCATGCCAATGGAAACAATATTTGCCACACTTTACGCAATATGAATTCTGTTTGTATCCTGTATATTGATGTGGTCTCTGAACAACTTGTGTCATAGCGCCTTGAGGAATACCCATAGCTGCAACCTGAGGAATTCCAGCTTCTGCTGCAGGTTCTGGATCAGCTTCAACTACATTGCCTGATGAGTAAGTCACCATGTCTTCAACTAAATTCGATTGAAATGCACCATCATTGTCAACGCAAGCCAATTTTGACATTGCACCATTCATCCATTGTTCTGCAGGGTCTTCAAAGTCCACATCACAATCAACTCTGTCGTGAATTCTAGAACCACCCATGTCCTCCATGGTTTTGTCCCAGTCCTTACCAGACTGACAAAATAAATCGTAACCTGTATCTCCGAGTGCACAAATTGAAAAATGAGTGTTAGTTAATATTTTACCAACGCCGACTGCAGCTTCGTACAGTTCCTCAGCATTATCAGGCATTTCACCTTCTCCCCATGTAGAGCATACAATCATAACTCTGGACATTCCGGACATTGAATTAATGTCAAAGCCATCCATATCATGAACTGTAGGTGTTAATCCATACTTTGTAGCTTCCTTCTGCCATTTCTCAGCTAAGCCCTCAGAATTCCCACTTTGTGAACCATACAAAATGTGTAGATCCCGATTTCCTTCTGTTGCAAATGTTTTTACATCAACTTCAGACATTATTTCTAATTTGAAACTAACAGTAATAAAGGTATTGCACGGGACTAACTTTTGTCACTAGTTAGTGCCTAATAGAGATACTTTGTGCTTAAATTTTTAGGCACTAAAGTAGCTTCCTTATATACTAATAAGATTCTAGTTATGATATGAGAAGAAGACACATGGTATCTTTCACACAAGACAAACTAACACTTTGTGGACACAGTGCCACCGAGCAAGAGTTCAGGAGAATGAAAATGTTTGCGGATAAAGATGTAACATGTAAAAGATGTTTGAATCTTTACCAGGCATATCTGGACAAAAATGAGATCAAAATTGAATCTAACACACACCTATTGAAAGCTAAAGCCTAACTTTCGAGTTAAGCCGTAGTTTTTAGGCACTACTAGGTGGCTGCCTGCGTCCTGTAGCCATCTAGTATGCCAACCTAGTATTATGAGAAAAAGACACTTACCTTCCATTGATTTAGAATTTGTTACTATGTGCGGACATAGAACTACTGAGCAAGAATTTTTAATGATTAGATCAACAAAGGAAAGTAGTGTAACTTGTAAAAGATGCTTAAGACTTCACAACATACATCTTGCTAAGAACAAAAAATAGGCTACTAGACCATCCGTTCGATATAAATAGCAATGAACAGATAATCATTCGCCCAAAATTAAAGTGGGCACAGTAACGTCGACCTTCTCGCGTCAGTTGACATCGCTGTACCCGGGGTGGATTTGGGGCCTGATCCTAAGATCAGGTTCCTCATCCGGCGTACAAGTTTTGTTTCCCGTAACATCTTACTTGTTTCCTGGCTTGCGTGCTTAGATTGTTTCCCCTTAGGTTTTAAATTGTTTCCTTCTTTTCCCGTAAAATTTGTTTCCTCCGGTGTCCCGGTTGTTTCCCGTTTTACATTCTAAGATCGTTTCCCCTTAGTTTCCCAAGTTGTTTCCTTCTAGGCGTATTCCCACTACCCTTAAGTTGGCTTCATACCCCGAGAGGTATGTTTCCCAGATTGCGGGAACTTAGAATACGCGGGGGGTGTATATACTGCTTATCAGATACACTTAAATATGATGAGCGCAAAAACGTAAAATTAACTAAATTGGACGTGTTTTTTTACTAACTTTTTATATTTTTGCGTTAGCCATTTTACAGACTTCATCAAAATGAATTTTTTCAACTGGCTGAACTGATAATCTCTGACCTCTTTTGATTACTAGCATCCCATCTAAGCTATCATTTTCCTTCAATTGATCTAGAGAAACTATTTCATCAAACTTAGAAACTGGCTCCATATCAACAAGGAACCATCTAGGAACCTCTTCCGTGGCTTTAGGGTCATAATACTTTGACTTCTTATCAAACTGAGTAAAGTCTGGATAAGATTCCTTACAAATCCTGGCAATGCCTGCGATATGTGGTGGTTTAGTATTGGAATGATAGTAGAGAACTAAATCGCCTATCTTCATCTTATCTCTCATGAAGTTTCTAGCCTGATAATTACGAACTCCATCCCAGTAAGTACTTCCATCTTTCATTAACTCATCGAATGAGTAAACGTGTGGCTCACTTTTCATTAACCAGTAATTTGTCATTACTTGGCTAATTCAGCTGCCTGTTTAACCCATTCGTCGCGTTTAACTCTTCCTGGGAAGAACTCGATAGCAACGTTTACTTCTTCTTCAATTTCAGATGTCATCTTTGCAATTTGAGAGAATTTGAAAATTCCTAAAGCATTGAGTTTTTCTTCAATGAAAGGTCCAATTCCCTTAATCTCTTGCAAGTTATCCCTGTCTGATGCACTTGCTATACCTAGGATACCAAAATCGATACCTTCTGCCTTGGCTGCAACTCTATCTAGCTCTTCTGCTTTCTTGAGTGCTTTCTCATCAAGCTCTGCATCTTCACCAATCAATATCTTGGCTTGTGCCACCCACTGATCTCTCTTAACTCTACCTGGGAAGAACTCTATTGCTTCGTTTACTTGATCTTCTAAATCTGGAGTCATATTGGCAATTTGCCTGTAGGTATAGATTCCTAAAGCATTCAATTTTTCTTCGATGAAAGGACCTATTCCTTTGATTACTTGTAGATCGTCTTTTGATACAACAATAGAAGCTGCAACAAATGTCCTGGTAATTCCAGCTACGCCTGTTAATTGATCTCCTTGTTTACCTCTCCAAGTAAAAGTCTCACTTCCATCAGCATCAGTAATTGTTGCTGTACCTTCTGTTTCAAACTCCGATGCATTTGCTAATTCAACTTCAGAAGCTCCACCTTCGACTTCGCTAGCTAATGTACTCTGGGTAGCAACACCGATTACTTTGAAATCTATTGATTCGGATCTAGCTTTAACCCTGTCAAGTTCTTCTTGTTTCTTAACTTCTTTTTCAGTAACAACTGGCTTAGGCTCTGGTTCAGGCTCTGGCTCCGGTTCAGGTTCTGGCTCAGGTTCCGGTTCTGGTTCTGGCTCTGATTCTTCCTTCATGACTTCTACTGCCCATGAAACATACACAGAAGCTGTTCCGAGTTTCATTAGAGCTTCATATTCAGCTCCATCTATACTTGGCTTGTCATCGTTGAAATTGACTCTGAACTTGATCTTACCATTTTCATCAACTTTAAGTGATGAAGCTGCACCTGAATCATCCAAATCTGAAACTACAGAGAATCTTTTGCCATTATCTTTGGAATTCAAGTCTTTAGCATTTACAACTCCGCCTGGCTTTAGTCCAGATATAGTTAAAATTTGCTTAGATGAAATTTCTTCACCAGGTTCAAGGCCTTTAGCAGGAGATAGAACGAAAGGATCCATCTTAGTTCCAGCACCACCAACAAAGTCTGGTTTGGATGATGCATTCTCTGGTTCTGGATTAGTAGTTAGAATTACTTCTGGTTTTTCCTTTTTCTCTACTTCCTTACCTTTCTCAGTTACTATGAATTTTACTTCACCAAGGAATTTACCTTTAGAGTGCTTCATAACAACTTCATTAGTGAATTCTCCAACTTTCTTTGGATGTCCTGATATAATTCCTGTCTTAGAATCAATATCCATTCCTTCTACGAGATTTCCTGAAATTGCATAGGTTACTCTTCTTAGTTTACCTCTGTTAGTATACTCTCTGAATTTTTGAGCAGTTTCATGTAATGAAGGCTTCATTATGATTTTGTCTTCTTTTGCTCCAATTGTATATTCAACAATATGAGGTGTGTAGATCAGAGCGTTGTCATATTGCCTTTTGAGTAGTGGTATCAAAAGAAGTAATAGTAACAGCAAGAACCACCAACAGAATTCATCGAAACTTCTTCCCGAATCTGAAGTTGCGTTTGTAGATGCGAGTGCCTGACGCATGTCATTGATTCCATCTCCATCAGCATCTCCTGGAGTTCCTGTTGTTGAATTTGGATTATATTCATCTCTATCGAGTATTCCATCGCCATCGAAATCACCGTCTGCATCAACTGGAAGAGGATCCCAAGTGTCAGGAATTCCGTCATCATCGGTATCTGGGTCTAGTGGATTTGAACCAAGTGATATTTCTTCGGTGTCATTCAGACCATCTCCATCATCGTCAGGATCTGCTTCGTTACCGATTCCATCTCCGTCTGTATCAAACCATTCACTGGAATCTAATGGGAAAGCATCAACAGCAACACAAACATCTACAATAGTTACTGGACCATCACAGTAGCCGTCATCATCCGTATCTGGATCTAATGAATTGGTTTCACCATCATCAAAAGCTCCGTTACTATTCGCATCCTCTTCTATGTCACTAAGACCATCATTATCATCGTCTAAATCTTCTACGAGTGCAGGATCTGAAGTTGAATTGCCTGTGATTGTGTCTGGCATTCCATCTCCGTCAGTATCTTTACTTGCGGAAGGATCGTCTGGGAAATCATCAAATTCATTGTCGACACCATCACCATCGCTATCTGCTGTAACGCAAATTCCTTCAACTGCAATTAGACCATCACAAATTCCATCCCCATCGGTATCTGCTTTCAGAGGATCGGTTTCACCTGCGTCAACAGTTCCATTGCCATTTGAATCTTCTTCAATATCGCTTAGGCCATCTCCATCGTCATCTGGATCTGCATTGTTACCAACACCATCTCCGTCAGTATCTAACCATTCAGAAGGGTCTAATGGGAAAGCATCTGGGCCTGCTTCACAAATGAAAACACCGTTGATTGTTACGGAAACCGGACCGTCACAGTAACCATCATCATCTGTGTCTGGGTCCAACGAATCTGTAACTGGGTCTGATGATTCTTCATCAGTATCACTCAAACCATCTCCATCGTCGTCCATATCTTCTACAAGTGCAGGATCTGAAGTTGATGGTCCGGTTAGAGTATCAGGCATGCCGTCACCGTCTGTATCTTTGTGAGCTCCAGCATCAAGTGGGAAATCATCGCCACCTTCACATACTCCAATTACGGTTAAAGGACCATCACAATATCCATCGCCATCTGTATCTGGATTGTTTGCATCTGTACCCATTCCATCTTCAACGCCTTTTGACAAGCCATCTCCGTCTTTGTCACAGGAATCTGAATTCTCATCAGGATCACAACCATCAAAAGAATCTGTTCCGTTAGCTATTTCATCGACATCAAGGATGTTATCATTGTCGTCATCAGGATCTTCATTGTCTCCGATTCCGTCTCCGTCATTATCATTCCATTCAGAAGGCTCTGTTGGGAAGGCATCTGTTGCGATACATACATCTACTATTGAGATTGGTCCGTCACAGTATCCGTCTCCATCAGTATCTGGTTTTAATGAGTCTGTAACAGGGTCCGAGTTTTGCTCTTGAACATCTGGTAAGCCATCTCCATCATCATCTGGATCTGCATTGTTACCAATTCCATCTCCATCTGTATCTAACCATTCGGTTGAATCTCCTGGGAATGCATCAACTGCAACACAGACGTTTGCAACTGTGATATTGGTATCACAATAACCATCGCCATCTGGATCTGCATCAAATGTAGATAGATTAATCGTAGTCGAATAAACATATCCATTAGATACTGCTTTCACTAAATACTCTGTATTAGGAATTAAGTCAGTTGGAGTTCCACTTATTGTACATGTACCTTGAGCCATTGATAAGCCATTAGGTAAATCTGGATCGATAGAACAGACTGCTTCTGTAAGGTACTTTGAACCGATCTTAGTTGCATAGTTAAGGACGCCATTTTGATCATCATAATAAGAAATGTGTACATTATTTTTCGAATCGACTCCTATGGAACTATATTGGCCAACATAATCATTGGTATCTACAGAGGTAGTAGACCAAGAACCAAGAGCATTTGTTGCATAATAGAGGTTGGGAGTACTAAAATTAACGAAGGAAATGTGTACTCCATCATTTGAATCAATAACAAGTGAAACGGCCTCTACCGAGTTAGTACTAGTGTCAACAGAGGTGGTAGTCCAAGAACCACTAATATCTGTAGCGTATTTGATGTGTTTACTGTTGGCGTTACCTAGTTGCACATAGGAAATATGTACGTTATTACCAGAATCAACTCCAATCGATTTATAATCGCGTACATTGGTGTCATCAACTGTAATATTAACCCATTCCCCACTAACATCGGTCGCATACTTGAGGTCATTAATATTGCTATCAAAATAAGCAATGTGTAATTTATCGTTGGAATCAATAGTCATTGAAGGTCGGCTACCAGCTAGAGAATCAACAGTGGTGTGGACCCATGAACCACTAGCATCAGTCGCATACGTGAGGTCACCAGCACTAGTGTAAGAAATGTGTACATTATCAACAGAATCAATTGCAATTGAAGGGTAGTATGCTGATGAACTTCCACTACCGCCGGCAATAGTAGTGTTAACCCAAACACCACTGACGTCTGTTGCATACTTGACGTAATTACCACCTTTTCCACTATAGTAAGCAATGTGTGCTTTATTATTGGAATCGACTACGAGTGAAGTAGAGGCGCCATTATTACCACTCCAAATGGCGATTTCATCAATAGGTGTGCTAACAAAAGAACCACTGGCGTCTGTCCCATACATAAGTTTCGGGTAATCTCCACTTTCGTCCAAGTAAGAAATGTGTACCTTATCGTTAGAGTCAATGGCAAGTGATGTGTATCTTCCGTAATTCCCATCTATGTTGTCAAGTGTGGTGCTAGACCAATCTCCTGTGTTGCCCTCGTCATAATATTGGAATGTTATGTCAGTCATAGGCCCGCCTATTGCAAGTTCCGCACTGTCTACACTTGGGAATAAATCACTACAAGGTGAGAAGCTGGATTGTAGATAATCAAACGTTCCGTCTCCATTCAAATCAGCAGGAGTAGTGTAACCATCACTTCCAACTACTTTCCCATCTGCATCAAAACCTGTACCATCTAATTGGCCGTCTCCGTCAGCATCGGTAAAGCCAGCTTCTAGGATATCACTACAGCCGTCACCATCTGCGTCGTCATCAAGGTTGTTTGGTATTCCATCATTGTCAGTATCTGATAACATTCTGCAGACCTTTCCGCCATTAGACAAGTCATCTACGATAACAAACTGACCTATGTCTGCTACGCCGCTTACCTGCTTAAGAAAAACCTTAGAACCAACAACTTTAAGGCCTGAAGGAATGTTAAAGTCTGCAAAATCAATTAAATGATACATAAAGGCAGCACTACTAGAACCTGTTTCTCCTATGTCAAAGGTGATATAGTCATTCATCAATCCAGAAGACTGATCTATTCTCACTAAATCATCAACTACATCTGTGTAAGTCCCATCTGATAATCTTAACTGCACTTCGTACTCATCAACGTTCCAAAAAGTGGTGATGATTGCATCAGTACCTGGCCGATCATACCACTCTGAGGAAAAATTACCGTAAACTGTGGCTTCATCAGCATTTACGGCTGAAACAGGATTATCTTCGTTGAAAATTCCGAGTAAATACCCGCTATTATCCCAATGGCTACTTCCTGAAGAGGCACTACTCCAACCTTCGACTTGCTGTAAGTCTGTATCATAACCGTAACTATCTAGGAAATAATCGTCAGATTCTGGCTCACTGCAAACAAAACCAACTTCATCAACATCTAGAATACCGTCATTATCATCGTCAAGATCAATATCGTCCCTGACGCCGTCTCCATCAGAATCTGGAAATAGACTTAAAACTTGCAATTTGAAATCAAAAGTATATTTTAGAGGAGGCGTTCCGAACGTTATATTAGTAGGATCGTGAACTCGAATCTCTGTACCATTATAGTAATCATTATCTGTACTTGTAGAACACATCTCTGTCTGTCCTGTGTAAATTTTGTTGTTAAGCACAAAAAGATTGTTGTTATCTATCGTTAGCTGACATCTTTCATTTGAATAACTCAAGTCCACCGGATAAGTCCCTGAACCGTTTGGTATTCCATCTGTTCGCCACAATACAGGGTAATGTTCATCAGGAGCTTCAAGGTATTCTCTAGCCCTGAAAAAGAGTGTGTCGCCTACAATGCTCCAAAGTTGATTCGAAGTTTGAATGAAAGTAGCACCATTACCATTGCCTTCTTGAACAATACAACTTGCAACGACTACAGTACCTTCTACAGTTCCATCTGTCTTCCAGAGGGCGTCCTTTGTACAATTGTATTGACTATTTGGTGAGGGAATATCGGCTGCAAAGTAAGCTTCACCGTTAAAAGTTATACTTCCTTGAAAGCTACCAGGACCAATACCAGTTCCAAAGTCAACAAGTAAAGACGTACCATCTGGAGTTCCATCGGTAACATACAAGTCAAGATTATAGGAACCATCTTGCTGGGCAAAGAAAATAACTGAATCGCCTGCTTTGGTAAAGCCCGGAGAATATGTACCTGAAACTCCATTACTTTGACCAGAATAAACATCCATAAGCATCTGAGGATTAGTCGATGATACTGGGGCCGTTGTATCGTATACCCAAGGTTCATAACCATCTCCATCCGCATTTCCAACAGGATCTGCTGCAAAGTAAATTAAATCTCCATCTCCAAATAAGCGAGAAACCATCGATTCGCCATTATTTGAAACGTTATCATTTAAGTTAACAACCATTTCAGTACCGCTTTCAGTACCGTCAGTTACCCACAATTCACGGCCATATTCGTCACGGTCCCCAGCTGAAAAGTAGAGTTTGTCATTAATTTCAACAAGAGGGCCCATTACGCCACCATTGTTTTCATGAATATCAGTTAGTTGAACTGTGCCTTCCTCAGTTCCGTCTGTTTTGAATATCTCTTTTTTATTGGAATCTGGTGAATAAGTTATGAAATATAATTCATCATTAAATACAGTAAGACTTTCAACATACGAATCTCCTGTACCCTCCTTCAAATCTTTAACCAAAACGGTACCTTCTGCTGTGCCATCACTTTTCCACAACTCGTGGCCCGCGGTATCATTTCTTCCCTGAAAATACACATTATCATTAAAAACAATAGGCTTAGAAGCTAGATTGCTCCTATATCCTGAACTAGTGCCTGGATAAATATCCTTAACTATGTAGGTTCCATCTTCGGTACCATCGGTTCTCCACAATTCAAATCCATTGGTTCCGTCGGCGGCTCCGAAATAAGCAATGCCATTGATAACTACAGGATGTGATGGAGCACCCGAGTGGGCGTTTCCTGGCCTTATATCTTTCACAAGACTCGTTGATCCGTCTCCGTTGTAGAAGTAAGTATCACTATTAGGATCATTAGCCGTAAGTGTAACTTTGTAATCAGTCCAATTAATTGTTTCAGTTGGAGTTCCAGTAATTTCTCCGGTCTTTGAATTAAAGCTCAAACCTTCTGGTAAACTAGGCGTAATTGACCAATGAATGCCTTCTAAAAAACTAATATTGGCCGGATCTAATGCCCACAATTCGTAGCCGGTACCTGCACCACAAGCGCTTGTTTTGAAAAATATGGTGTTGCCAACAGTAGTGATATGCTGAGCCTGGTACCCACCGCTTCCTGGGCAAATATCCTGGACGATTGTCGTACCTGAGGTCGTTCCATCACTCTTCCACAATTCATTGCCGTAGGTTCCATCATCGGCTGAGAAATAAAGAGTGTTTCCAAGGGCTGTGAGGTGAATTGGGCGACTTCCAACATTTCCTGGGTAAATCTCCTTGACTAGGACTGTGCCCGAGTCTGTTCCATCACTCTTCCATAATTCGATATTATTGGCTGTTAGATGTTTAGCTGAAAAAAAGAGGGTGTTGCCAACGACCGTGAGTTGTTCAGGATTGCTGTCTGCACTGCCATTGTAGATATCCTTGACCATCACCGTGCCTGAGGCAGTTCCATCACTCTTCCATAATTCTGTTCCGTTGTTGCCAGAGCTTGAGGTTCCGTCGTCAGCTCGGAAATAAAGATTGTTTCCAAAGGCTGTGAGGTAATCTGGGTAACTTTGTGCCCCTACACCATTTATATCTTTGACCATCATGGTGCCTGATTCTGTTCCATTGCTCTTCCACAATTCTCGTCCGTTTCCGTCGACGTGAGCTGTGAAAAAGAGAGTATTATCAACGACAATTAATTGTTGAGGAGAAGAATGGCCTCCTACATGTATATCCTTAACCATCACCGTACCGGCGTCAGTTCCGTCGCTCTTCCACAATTCCTCGCCGTTTCCCCCACCTGAGCCGATTCCGTCACTGGCTGAGAAGTAAAGTTCATTGTTGAAGACTGTTAGATATGTGGGAAGACTGTTGCCACTTCCGCTGTTTATGTCCTTGACCATCACAGTGCCAGCTTCTGTTCCGTCTGACTTCCACAATTCTCGTCCGTTGGTTCCGTCATCGGCTGTAAAATAGAGTGTGTTACCAACAGCTATTAGGCCTTCAGGAGAACTGCTATCACTTCCGCTGTTGATATCCTTGACCAGCACCGTGCCTGAGGCAGTTCCATCGCTTTTCCATAATTCCTCATTGTCAGTATTATCGCCAAGGAATGCAGAAAAGAACAACATGTTGCCCACAGCAGTCAAATCGTGAGGTTGTGAAGAAGAACTTCCTGGCTTAACGTCCTTAACCATCCATGCGGTTCCGTTACCATTGTAGGAAACTTGAAGATTTGGAACTTCGAAATCAATAGGATCCATTTCGTCATTTGTGTATAATGTGTAGGATGGTTTATAGGGAGTAAAATCTGTAAAGTTACGAATTATTCGTAACTCCTCGCCGTGTTCTGAATCTTTAGCTGAAAAGAACAGGTGTCCGCCAGCAATGTGACCGTCATCTGGAAGTGCCTTTCCATCTGGATAAAAGTCTGTGAGCTGATAAGTACCATCAATAGTTCCATCTGTTACCCAAACTTCTCTACCTCCACCGCTTTCTCTTGGTGCTATGAAGAGGCCGATGTCCTCAAAATTAGGTAAATATGATTCAAAGTGGAATTGACCTTGGGTAGGAGGAACCCTAAGTAGTGAAGCTCCTTCAGAGGTGCTAAAAAATTCGGACGTACCTTCTGCAGTCCCATCGGTTTTATACATTTTAACAGCATAGGTAGTATCATTATATTTCGTGAAAAATAAATCAGTTCCTACTATAAATTTAGTGCTTATTTGTGAATCATCTGAACCTGGTTCCATGTCTACTACAAGGGAAGTTTCATTAGTTGCTGGATTGTATTTGTAAAGCTCTTCACCATATTCTATGCTATGTCCTTCAAAAATAAGAATATCTCCTAATGGAATTCCTGGGCTCTGCACATCAATGCAATTAACTGTACACGAACTATCGTTTGATGCATTTGTTAAACGATAAGTTCCATCTGCAGTTCCATCAGTTCTCCATAATGCTTTCTTATCACTGCCAGTACCGCCAACGCCACCCACGAAATACACAATATCATTATGCTTAGTAAACCACTGAGCGAAAGTATTGCCATCACTGTACGCAGTCCCAACCATATTAGTTCCTGCTTCAGTACCGTCAGAAATCCATAATTTAATACCGCCTGCGCCTGCTGTAAGTTGAGCGCTAAATAATACTCTTTCCTCATCCAAAGGAAAGAAATAAGCAGGCCGACTGGATCCATCTTCGTTAATTTCTTTGACCATATAAGTGCCATCTTCAGTTCCATCAGTTCTCCACAATTCAACATTACCGGATTCGTTTTGAGCTCCAAATAGAACGAATTCATCGTTGACTGAAATTGGCCAAGCAGCTGGATTATTCCTGAGTTGATCGGAAATACCATCTCCACTTCCACTATCGTCTTCATTAATATTTTTGACAATTACTGGCTCTGAAGAGCCATCGTATGAATGTAGTTCCCATCCATAAGTATCATGTTCTTTAGCAAATAGTAGTGTATCCCCAAGAGAGGCAAAATAAGTACAATGACCGCCTGAAAGTGGAACTGTACCTTCTTCAGTACCGTCCGATCGGTAACAATTATAACCACCTTGCGAGAAATACAAGTTACCATCTGTATGGGCAAAAAGACTTTGAGGATTACTACCAATATCTCCTGAAACTATGTCTTTGAGAAGAGTTGCATTTTCAACAGTACGTGATCTAGCACCATTTTCACCATACAATTCTTCTAAAATTGAAGAGTCTTCAACTACTACTGATGAGTAGGAATCTGTGTCTACTACGACAAGCGCTTGAGATATGAAACTCAAAACGACTAGCACTGATACTATGCGCCTAGAATA
>MIZA01000011.1 GCA_001875345.1 Marine Group III euryarchaeote CG-Epi1 | reverse complement strand
ACATAAATCGTACATTGAATGCAGAAATTACGTGTTCAACATTATCTTGCCATTTGATAACTAAGGTTTCACCATCATTGGCCAAATTAATTTCTTGAGGTGCAAATGGAGATAGTTCTTCATTAGTCACAACAGCCATTGCTTCGACTGCAATTAATGATGCAATTGAATCGATATTATCATTTGTAAACACTTTACCGTTATCCATTGCCTCTCGAAGATCTTGCCTAATTGGAATTTGACCAAGCAATGGTAAATCGAACTCTTCTGCAGCAGAAGTTCCCCCGCCTTCTCCGAATATATGGAAAATTTCTTCAGAACCAGGTGGTGTGAAACCGGCCATGTTTTCAACAATACCTAAGATTGGAATCTTAACCTGTTGGAACATTCTCAATCCTTTTTCAGCAATAGTATGAGCTATTTCCTGTGGAGTTGTTACAATTACAGCTCCAGTTAGTGGAACACTTTGTGATAATGTAAGTTGAATGTCTCCAGTTCCTGGTGGCATATCAACAAACAAGTAATCTAATTCACCCCAGTCTACAGCTCCTAAGAATTGTTGTACAAGTTGTGAAGCGATAGGCCCTCTCCAGACTACGGGAGTATCTTTTGTTGCTAAGAATCCCATAGACATGATTTTCATTCCATGAGCTTCTACAGGTTCTAGAACTCCTTCTTGAGCTCCGCCTAGTTGATGGGATCCTAATCCTACCATGTTTGGAATACTTGGTCCATAAACATCAATATCTAGAACACCAACTTTTGCTCCTGCATTAGCGAAAGCCTCAGCAATACATACTGTGACAGTTGATTTTCCAACACCACCTTTTCCAGAAGCTATCGCAATAATATTTTTTACGTTTCTTAAAGCTTGAGGAGTATTTGGTGCATCGAGAGACGGTAATCTTTGAACTTCCCAATCCTTTTTGATTTCAATAGTTTCAAGGCCTTCTACATCTTTTAGAGCTTCTCTACATTTTTGAGCAAGTTCCTCGTGATTTGGCATTAAAGGAGCAGGTAATTTGAGAGTAAATCGTAATTCTTTATCTCCAATAGACATTCCTTTGATGTAACCCAAAGTAATCAAATCTTTATTGAAATAAGAATCCTTCACGTTCGATAGTGCGTCCGTGATTTCCTTTCCGTCCATGTTAATTGTTTACCAAGGGTGGGTATATTGAATTAATCGTAAAAAAAGTTGACGGCGTACTCAAGTTCCCGTGGGCTCGCGCACCACAGTACCATTGAATACGCTGGCGGGCTTAACTTCCGTGTTCGGAATGGGAACGGGTGATCACCGCCGCTATGGCCGTCAGACAGCTCTCGATTTAGAGGCTGTATATATTATTTGACTTCAAGCTTGGTTAGTATCGTACCTTAAACCATCGGTCCACATTGTTTCATGCCAATATGTGTCATCGAAATTAGCGTCTGTTACTGTAGCTCCAGAGAACTTTGCAAATTTCAAATCAGCTTCAACTAATGTTGCATCTTCTAGGTCAGCATCTTGGAAATCTGCATTCGTTAGGTCAGCCTTTTGGAGGTCCGCACCCGATAGGTCAGAGCTACTTAGATCCGCATTCGTTAGGTCAGCATATTGAAAGTATGCATCCGTTAGGTCCGCGTGTCTAAGATATGCATTTATTAAGTCAGCACTAAGGAAGTATGCCTCCGTCAACTCTGCATTATATAAATTCGAATCTGTTAAGTCAGATGCATAGAAGCTTGCACTGTATAGATTTGCCTCATAAAAACTTGATTTTGTCAAGTCAGATTTAAAGAAGCTTGCATCTTCTAGGTAAGCGTAGCCGAAATATGCATTCCTTAGGTTAGCATGGTGTAGGTTTGTATCTGTTAGATTTGCAAAGCCAAAATCTGCGAAAAAGAGATCGGCATAATCCAGACTTGCGCTCGTTAAATCTGCATATTGGAAGTTTGCATTCGTTAGGTCAGCGTAGTCTAGGACTGCACCAGTTAGGTTTGCTTCCGTGAGCACTGCATTTTGGAAATTAATTCCAGTTAAATCCATTCCAGATAAGTTTGTATTATTGAAGTCTGTACCGGCACAATTGCTGTATGGAACTAGACGGCAAGTAGTCATATTTTCGAGTTCATTGATTCGTTGCTGCATTTCCTCCATCTCATATGTAATTTCATCAATATCTTCGGTCATATTGTCCATTTCTTTTTGCATTTCATATACAAGATTCCAAAGATTGTCTACATCGAAATAGAGATAATCGATATCATCAGATATTTCCACCAGAGTATCGTTAAGACTGTAAATCATCCAAGACATATTGTCCATATGGTCATAGATTGTGTAACCCATATTGTCCATATCTTCATAAATTTCATCAATATCTGTTGCAAAACGATCACTCATGTTTTCCATATCAAGATAAATTTCTTGTGAGTTATTGTTCATGATATCTACCATATAATCAATATCTGCCCACATAGAATCGGTCATATTTCTTGCATATTCTAAATCATCTCTTACTTCTTCAAATTCTGATGATATAATATCCCATACAGCTTCATCAAGTGGTGGGAGAAATTGTTGAACATGTGCACATCTCCATTCCATGCCGTCGTATGCTGCAATTTCATCTTCTTCACAGCCTAGGGCATTCAAAGTATCTTCAGAATCATCGATTCCTTCGACTAGAGTTTCCAAATTATCCAGTCTTGCAATTTCTGCATTTATCATAGTTGTAAGATTTTCTAAATCTTTCTCAAGACTTGTAAAATCAGTTTCACCAACAGGTTCTACAGTATTGTCTTCTGTGGTTAAATCGTTGTCAGATCCACCGAGACATCCACTGAAAACCAGCAGGAAAGCTAACGCAAATGATGCGTATTTGTTCATAGTTGCCAACAACAGTCCTTCAAAAAAGGCTATGTTTAGAAAAATTACTTAGCTTCAGCGGCTGCTTTTCTTGATTCTTTAATCTTTTCAGATGCTTCACGTCTTGCAATTCTTTCCATTCTTCTGGATTGTACTCTTTCAGTGATTAACTTCATGTACATTGCATCGTGTTCCATCAATGGAGAATCTGAAATAGTTAGCACATTGTAACCATTTTCTAAGATAACTTCAGCTAAATATTCAAATTTAATTTCACCTTTTTTGATTGGTGAATAGTGCCTTTCGTTTCCTTCAATATCAAATTCAACACCAGAAAAATGGGTATAGAATTTTGTTAATCCTAATGATGCTTGTAAATAATCAAAAACACGCTTGAAACTTTCGCGATCATTCAACCATCGGTTTCCTCTTGCATGCAAGTGAGGCCAGTTGATACATGGTGCAGTTCCTTTGACACGGCGACACAATTCGGTTATTTCCCTAATGCTTCCAAATAAATCGTGTTTACCAGCTAATTCAAAGCAAATTTGTGAAGTGTATCCTTTTTCTAAGTAATGATTTCTCATTTGTTGGAAAATTGGGACTAGTCTGTCAATCGCATCCTTTGATGAGATTCCATTGTATGGTCCAATATGAGTTACAATTCTTCTTGCACCAATCATATTGCCGACTTCACCCGCAAATTCTAGGAACTTAATTGATTTGTTACGCATGTATCCATTTCCAAGGAAATCCATGTAATATGGAGCATGTATTCCCATGTGGATATCAAGTGATTGAGCGATAGCTCCCAATTCTTCAAAGTCATCTAATTCGTCGACATATTTACCTCTGACTAATTGTATTTCCATACAATGTAATCCAAGTGCGTGTATGTCTTCAATTCCATCTCGAATATTTCTTCCTTTACAAGATAATGGGATTCCCGCAGGTCCATAACGTAACATCGGTCACTGCGCATTGAGAGGTCCTATAATTACTATTGCTTACTTTTGGCCTTTTTTAACACATTTTTTTGTTTTTTTTCTATTTTTGTCTATTTTTTTAAGGGTCCCTCTTCTCGCACATTGTGAATCCCAAGGCAATAGAGTCTAAATGGCAAAAAAAATGGACCGAAGCCAAAGCCTATGAGTCTGAGCCAGGTGGAGATAAAGAGAAGTATTTTGTTAATTGTCCCTATCCTTACATGAATGGATATTTGCACTTAGGACATGCTTTTACTTATTTGAGAGCCGATATGGTTTCACGATATCAAAGAATGCAAAATAAGAATGTATTATTTCCTTTTGCTTTTCACTGTACAGGCACTCCAATTGTGGCTGCAGCTCAACGTGTAGAAGAAGGTGAAAAAACTCAAATCAAAGCTTTGAAACAAATGGGATTGAGTGATACACTAATCAAGAAATTTTCTAAACCGGAAGAATGGACTAAGCATTTTCCAGATAAAGCAATTACTGACTTGAAAAATTTTGGTGCCTCAATAGATTGGCGTAGAAGTTTCATTACAACCAGTTTGAATCCACCATACGATGCATTCATTCGTTGGCAATTCAATAAACTATTAGCTGGTGAATATTTAATCAAAGGAAGTTTTCCAGTTGTTTGGTGTCCTAAGAGAGGAACAGTAGTTGGAGATCATGACAGATTATCTGGTGAAGGAGAAACACCGCAAGAATATACATTATTGAAATTCAAAGGTGATGATGATTACTTAGTTGCTGCAACACTTCGTCCTGAAACTGTGTTTGGTCAAACAAATATATGGATAGATGGAGAAGGGACGTATGCTAAAGCAAAAGTTGGTAATGAAACTTGGATTATGTCCGAAGAGATGCCTTCCAAATTAGAGTTACAAGGACATCAAGTAGAAGTTCTTGGTTCTGTCGAAGGTAGAGATATAATTGGTAAGAAGTACCAAGCTCCTGAAATTCATAAAGAATTGATGGTTTTACCTTCTAAATTCTGTGATGCTTCAATAGGTTCAGGAATTGTTACATCAGTTCCAAGTGATTCACCGGATGACTATCAAGGGCTTATAGATCTTCAAAATTCTGAAAAAGAATGTAAATCATGGGGAATTGACTTTGCAGAAGTAAGTAAATTAGAACCAATTGCAATTTTAGATTCAGGAGAAATGGGAACTTTACCGGCTCCTGATTTGTGTAAGAAATTAGGAATCAAAGATCAAACCGATCGTAGCAAGCTCGAAAAGGCCAAACAAGATTTGTACTTACACAGCTTCAACAATGGCGTAATGCTTGAGTCCTCAGGTTTCATTTCTGGAAAGCCAGTTGCTGAAGCTCGGGAAATGGTTAAAACAAAACTAGTTGAAAATAGTGAAGCAATTGTTTACTATGAATTGACTGGACCAGTCAAATCAAGGTGGATGGCAGACTGTAAAGTAAAAATTGTAGATAATCAATGGTTTTTGGCTTATGGTGATGAAAAGTGGACTGAAACTACAGAACTTGCTTTGAAATCAATGGAATTATATCCTTCGAAAGCTCGAAATCAATTCGAATATGTTCTTCAATGGTTGAATAATTGGGCTTGTGTCCGTGAAAAAGGTCTTGGAACTAAGTTACCTTGGGACGATAACTGGGTTATTGAATCATTGAGCGATTCTACAATTTACATGGCTTTCTACACCGTAGCCCATCATCTGAAAGATTTGGATGAAGACAAGCTAACAGATACTTTGTTCGAAGCCATATTTGGCAGTGGAAACACGAAAGAAGCATCAGAGGAGCTGGGAATTCCACAGGCAGATATCCTTGATTGGCGCAATGAATTCAATTATTGGTACCCATATGATTTGAGAGTTAGCGGTAAAGATTTGATACAAAATCACCTTTCGTTTAGTTTGTATAATCATACAGCCATGTTTGAGAAAGAAATGTGGCCGAAAGGTTTTGCAGTTAACGGATGGGTTTTAGTTGATGGTGAAAAAATGTCTAAATCTAAAGGTAATTTTTTCACATTAAAAGAATTAGTTACAAATTACAGTGCAGATGTAGTCAGGTTTACGCTTTGTAATGCAGGGGAAGGATTGGATGATCCTAATTGGGAATTATCTTTTGCTGAAACTGCAGGAAAAAAGCTAGAGAATTGGTTGAATTTTGTAAAAGAAAATAGAGGCAAAGGACGTAGAGATTCACATCCTGTTGATGATTGGTTTAGGGCAATAATGTCTGACACAGCTTACAAAGCTACCAAAGCTTCAGATCGCTTAAAATTCAGAACATCTACGCGATTATTGTTTTTCGAGTTACCGCAGTATTACAAATGGTACTTGCAGAGAGTGGGAGAGCCAAATGCAGAAATTTTACACGAGTATCTTTCGATGATTACTAGAGGAATAGCTCCAGTAGTTCCTCACATTGCAGAAGAAGCATGGTCTCTACTTGATGAGGAAGGCTTTGTCATAAATCAACAATTTCCTAAAGGCAAGGAATCAGATATCGGCTTCCTAATAGGTGAGGATTTGATTAAACAAACTTTAGAAGATACTAAAGCTATTTTGAATATTGCAAAAATTGAGAAACCTAGTGAAATTGTACTTATTACTTCTCCAAAATGGAAGTGGGAAGCAGTTCAAGCTGCAGGAGATTTAGCAGACGGAAGAGGTCAAGTAAAATTAAATCAATTAATTGGAAGTTTTATGCCGCAGATACCTAATGATTCAAAGAAAGTTGGCGCTGAATTTTTGAAAAAATGGGTTCTGAAAGACATTCCTTCACTTGGTCCAGAATGGCAAGAAAGGTACAAAGTTCTAATTGATGAAAAGGCAATTTTGGAGTCTTCAATTGACTTCTTTAGTAAAATATTTGACTGTCCAGTTTCAGTAATTAATGCTGAAAATGCAGTTTCTCGTCTAGAACCGAAATCTAAGCAAAGTGCACCTCTAAGACCTGCAATTTTCGTTTCATAGATAGTCTTTTGTCGACGATAAATGGCCTTATTTTTGTTTTAACAATCCTTTATAAATGCGGTTCTTGTCCGGCGGACCCCGTGTTAGAGAATATCTAACGGGAGTAACAAAAATGACTGAACAGCGAAACTCGCGTATAGCTTTGTTAGCCGTAGTAATGCTTCTTTCTGGAGCTTTCTTAGGGCTATTAGTATCTGATAATGCATCTGCAGCAAGATACGATCTCAATGGTTTTGTTTCTGACAACAATTCCAATGTTTCAATAACAATTTTGGACAGGGATTCCGGATACAAGAAAACAACATCAACTCTTGAAGATGGATATTATTCCTTCACGAATGTAGAATCTGGAGATTATGATATAATGTACATGAAAGAAGGATATCTTTCAATTAGAAATAATTTGTCAGTTTCAGCAGATGGTCCTTTGGATACTGTGTCTATGGTTGCAGCACCAGCTGGAGCTACTACAGTTTCTGGAACAGTAACAGGTAATGGAATTGCAGTTTCTGGAGCCACAGTAACACTTTTTTCCACTACCGTTTTTGAAGATTCATGGTGGGGATATGATGACGCAGGTTATTCCTGGTCTACAACTTCCGACGAAACTGGAAATTATGAATTTACTAACATGCCAGGAACTACTTTTGATGCACGTGTAGATTCAGATGATCACTATACACACAATGCAGCATCTGTAGATTTTTCAGGACCTCATGAGTTTGCATTGAGTGCAGTTACACAAGATAACGACCAAAGTATCAATGTTAAAGACAGTTCAGACAACATAATTAATGATGCAACAGTTTTCATGTATGAAGAGTCAAACTCATCATGGACAGAGGCAACTAAATTTGGTGGAGCAACTTACATTTTGAGTCCAGATACTGGAAACTCAGTCTATGTTTATGCTTACCATGAAGATCACAAGCCTACTGTAACTAAACTATCAGATGTAAGTGGTACGAACTCATTTGAAATGGTTCTAGGAGAAAATAACTTAGGAAATGACGATGTTATCTACGTTCCAAGTTTACCAACTCTTGGCAGTCAATCAAATTTACCAATGCTTCATGATAGAATCATACACCTAAATATGGGGCCAACAGCCAAGATATCTGGTAACAGCGATGATTATGTTGTTACAGAAGGCGGAGCAATTAATTTCTCAGCTTCAGGTTCTATCTCTGTTGTAGGTATCTCATCATATGATTGGGGTGCAGACAATACAGACGTATTCTATAATTCTACTTTTACAGGAACTTCTAATGTAGTTTCTTTAACAGTTACAGACAATTTTGGAGCAACAGATACTGTTACAGTTAGCGTAACCGCAGACGCAGATAATCCAGTTGCTTCATTTACATCATTGGTTAAAGAAAATGTTGAAGATCCAGGTTCAGCAGTTAACGCAACAAATGTTATTGAAGATTTCAGTACAGTTGTTTTCAATGCGTCTGAGTCCAGCGATGTAACCTCTTCAGTTTCATCATATTCATGGGATTTTGGAGATGGTAACACAGATACTGGTAAAGTAGTAAGTCACTCATTCGAAACACCTGGCGATTTTAATGTTGTATTAACAGTAGCAGACGGTGCAGGAAATACGGCATCTACTTCATCATCAGTGAAAGTTCATGACATTACTCCACCAAGTGTAAATTTCAATTGGTCATATGTCAACAGTGATGGAGACACAGTCAACTTCGCTGCAATTGAAGGCGTACCTGTAAACTTCAACGCAGGATTATCTGGTGATAATTCAGGAGCTTCTTTGAGCTATGAATGGGATTTCTCAGATGGTACTAACATGCAAGGAAAAGAAGTCACTCACACCTTTGAAAATGTTTCATCAACAGGTTATGAAGTAATTTTAGTAGTAACAGATTCATCAAATAATACTAATCAGAAGATGCTTGTAGTAGCAGTTGAAGAAATGGACAGACCTGATCTTTACATTTCACAATTGTCTTTCAGTGATGATACTCCTGACGAAGGAGATACAATTGAATTAAATGCAGTTCTAAAATTAGCTAAGATGAACGTAACTGGAGAGATTCAAGTTGGTTTCTTCCTCGATGATTTAGAAACTCAAATCGGTTCAGTTATGGTTGATGGTTCTAATTTAACAAAAGGAATTGAAGGCGGAATGAATGTTTCTGTATCTTGGAAAGCAGTTGCAGGAACTCACACAATATTTGTAGTTGCAGATTCAACAGATATGGTGAATGAAGGAAGCGATGATGGTGAGAAAAACCAATTAGCTAAAGACATTTCAGTTACATCTAAAGAGACTTCAAATGATACTTCGATTATCTTATTGGTATTAGTAGTAGTAATTTCAATCGGCGCTGTCGGATATATCTACAAAGATTCCTTATTCGGGAACTAAGATAGCTAGGTAGCCATGGAGGCTGACTTAGTCATTGGGTTAGCCTTAGCTGGTATTACTTTAGGAATTGTAGAAGGAGTCAAACCAGGCCCACTGCTTACAACTGTAATCAAAGAAACTTTAACGAACGGTTTTAAGGGTGGAATTAGAGCCGCTTCAGCTCCATTTTTTACAGATGGTCCCCTAATATTATTCAGTATTTTCATGGCAGGTTACATAGCAGATCAACCACTGCTATTCTGCGGAATTGCAGTTCTTGGTGCTATTTTTCTAACTAGAATGGGAATGGAATGTTTTAATCCTGAAATTCCAGATATTGATGCAACAGATGTAGATTTAACTCAATCATTAAAAAAGGGAATTTTGACAAATTTATTGAATCCAAATGCATACATTTTTTGGTTATTAATCGGTGGTCCTTTGATGGCCACAGCTGCTGATTCTGAACCCATAGCACCTTTTGCATATGCGATTTCTTTTTTGGTTAGTATTGTATTAGTAAAAATTACAATAGCTTATTTTTTCAGCAAGGCACAAGTTAACCTTTCATCTGATAGATATTTACTAACTTTAAAAATCTGTGGATTTGCAATGTTTATTTTTGCAGGAAGTTTTCTTTTCAAAGCTTATGATCTATGGCAAAATGGCCTCTAAATAATAAATACAACAAGTTATAGTATACTAATGAAATTTCTTGGCTCTTTGTTTCTTGGATTGTGTTTTCTAATCTATGCACTTTATTGTCATCAAAATGGAGGCTCTCATCATAAAGGAAGAGGCTGGGTCACTAAGGAAGAAGCTCCTAAAACTCACATTTTTAATATGATTTTGATTATTGTTATTGGACTAAGCCAAATAATCTTTTTTGCTTATGCGAATCTAAAGGATTTATAGTAATTTTATGGATAATATTAGACACAGACTTGTTGGGCCTTTACTAATCTTAGCAGTCATAGTTATGGTTTGTTTAATGTTAATGCTTATCCCTGCCATTATGGAGGGTAATATCCGAAACATACTAATTATTTTGGGCATTCTTTCCTTTGAATTCATTCGATATCGGCACTTCAAGAGCCACAACAATTAGGTTTTCAGTGGAGGGCGCCCAGTTGTATTGTAGGGTGTCTACAAATTTTACTTCAGTTCTAATGTCCGCGTTTTGCCATCTTAGTTTCAAGGCTTGATTCTTCTAATCCTGGCATTGATTCTCCAAGATTTTTTGAAACATCTCCAACTAATTTAGCATCATTGAAATGAGCTGTAGCTTCTACAACTGCTTTGGCCATTGTAATTGGATCTTCAGATTTGAAAATTCCTGAGCCAACGAATACACCATCCATTCCAAACTGCATCATCAATGCAGCATCTGCAGGAGTAGCGATTCCTCCAGCTGTAAATGTAACAACAGGCAATCTTCCTAATCTCTTAATATCTTCTAAGATTTCAACTATTTCAGATTCAATTGTAGCTTTATCTTTTCCAAATGGGTTAAAGTCTGTTGATTCTCCCAAATTTCCTTCAGCTTCGTTATCTAATACAAAAAACTTTTCAGCTATTTTGGCAGCTATAACTCCAAGATTTTCAGATTTCTTTACAACTTCAATTTCAGCTTGCAATAATCTTGCATGTCTCATTGCAGCAACTACATTTCCGGTTCCAGCTTCTCCTTTGGTTCTTATCATAGCTGCACCTTCCCAAATCCTTCTGACAGCTTCACCTAGAGAAGTAGCACCACATACGAATGGTACTTTGAAATCGTCTTTCACAACGTGGTAGTAAGGGTCGGCAGGAGTCAAAACTTCGGATTCATCTATCATATCTACACCCAAAGCTTCCAAAACTCGAGCTTCGGCAGTGTGTCCAATTCTACATTTTGCCATGATAGGAATACTTGTACACTCAATAATTTCATTAATCATTGTTGGATTTGACATTCTAGCAACTCCTCCGTCTGCACGAATATCAGATGGAACTCTCTCAAGCGCCATAACTGCAACAGCTCCAGCTTTCTCAGCAATATCAGCTTGTTCTGCATTAACGACATCCATGATCACGCCGCCTTTTTGCATTCTAGCAAAGCCTCTCTTTACAAGTTCTTTACCGTGTTTTAGCGATTCTATATCAAGTTCCATTGACATTTTTCTTTCCTTTCCTGATTATTTGGATAGTAACCCAACTTATCAGAGCTTTAGCCACCAGCGTGGCAAATATAAGATTGGTTGTAGTGACTAAATTAAAATCTATCAATTTAAAAAATAAATTTGGTTTCTAAATGTTCAGTTGCAGCTTCACTTAAATCGTTATACAACTCTTCATCTTCAACACCTGAATAGGTAACATTTCCCTTCTTGTCTCTATTAATCTTCATAATTTCATATTCAGTTGTAATTACGTCGTCAGCATATGACATAATTGCATATTCATCACCTTCAACTTCAAGCGCTCCGTGAATCACCATTTTAACATCATTTCCTTCTGCATCTTCAAAGATTTCGAACTCTTCTTTTTTACTGTCCTTATCTTTAGAACCGAATAAGGATGCACCCCAGCCTTTCACTACGGTTTCTTCTTCAGTTATTTCTCTTCCCATTCCTTTAGACCATTCAGATATAATTTCTTCTTTACTGAATCCACATTTAGCTTCAGCTTTTTTCCAGTTGTTCATAATCCATGGAGGAGTTTCGAATTTTTCTACGAATGCTTGTAAGAACACACGAAGATCATTTGGATTTTGTGTCCCAATCTTTAATTCCATGTAAGAATTTCCAGGCTTCCCAAAGAATCCTTTGTATTTCACAGATGTAATTCTTGCTTTAAATCCGGCAAAACGGAATGAAACACTCCAATCCATTTCGTCGAAACCACTGTCTCTTAATCGTAATTTAGGAGTATCATCCACCCCTCTACATGCTTCCCAGAATTTATCTCCGAAATCTGTAAACCACATAACACCAAATGTCCCACTATTCTTTGGTTCATATTTTCCAGATTTCATAGCACCGACTTTAGCGAAAGGTGTTTTGCTTCTAGGCTGAGCAATAAGAGTTACTGAATGCACTAGTTGACACCAATAGGCGTGCATAAAATATCACCGCTAGCTATTAATACGGCGTTACCGGCGTGAAATTAGGCCTCTTGGCTATTGACAGTACTCAATTCACGAACATGACCTTTCAACTCCCTTTGGAGATTTAAGAGATATTAGAACTTTGTCTGCCCTTGGTTAAGAGGATAATAAAGAGATGATTAAAAATGAATATTGATCCAACAAGTAGTAAGTATGTTATCCGAGCTTCAATAAGAGCAAACGGAGTAGTAAACAAGTCAGATGTCGTAGGCGCAGTCTTCGGTCAAACTGAAGGATTATTAGGGGACGAACTAGACCTTAGAGACCTTCAAAAGAGCGGAAGAATGGGTCGTGTTGAAGTCGACATTAAGAGCGATAAAGGCAAATCCAAAGGTGAAATAGAAATTTCATCAAGTATGGACCAAGTAGAAACTTCGGTTTTTGCTGCAGCTTTAGAAACTGTTGAGAGAGTCGGTCCTTGTAAGGCAACTGTAAAAGTTACAGCCTTAGAAGATAGCAGAACCTCAAAACGTGAAGTTATCATTGAGCGTGCTAGAGCATTATTGATTGATTTACTTCAAGATTCAAGGAGCGCAGGTTCAACAATTACAGATACTGTAAGACAAGCACTTCAAACAGAAGAAGTAGTTAGATTCAAAGGTAAACTACCAGCAGGACCTAACGTAGAGACAAGTGATGCAATTATTATTGTCGAAGGTAGAGGTGATGTTTTGAATTTATTAAAGCACGGAATCAAGAATGCAGTTGCTGTTGAAGGAACAAACATTCCTAAGGAAGTTGTTGCATTAACTAAAGAAAAAACAGTTACAGCCTTCGTTGACGGAGACCGTGGCGGAGAAATGATTATTCAAGAATTATTGCAAGTAGCAGAAGTTGATTTCATAGCAAGAGCACCTAGCAATACAGAGGTTGAGCACATTACTCACAAGCAAATAATGAAGTGTTTGAGAGATAAAACCTCAGCTGAGTTGTTCATGGAACAAAACAAATGGGCACGCCCAGGAAGTGGTGGTTCTAGTAAGAAGACTCGTCGTTCAGGTTCAAAAAAAGGAAAATCTAATGACAAACCTAAGAAAGAAGCTGAGCCTGTAGAAGCTGCAGAACCTGTGGAAGCAAGTCCAATTTTCTTAGAACAGTTAGATGCTCTTCAAGGTTCAAAAAATGCACGTTTTCTAGCTACAGAAGAGCTAGCAGATGAAGTTTCTATAAGTGGTCTTCAAGATCAATTGGAAAGCTCTGGTAGTACTTACAAGAAAAACGGAGTTAACACTTTAGTTATGGACGGTATCATAACTCAGAGATTAATCGAATTAGTTCCTAAAGCAGGAATTAAGGTAATAGTAGCCGAAAAGAAAGGACCTCTTCCAAGAGATCCAGTAGGCATCACTATGTTTACCCGAGAAGATTTAGCATAATCCGGTAACTCAAGCCAAATGGTTATATCCCACTATATTAGTGGACAATAGCATGGCAGATGAAATGATAGACGAAGAAGGTTTACGACGCTCCGCAAGAAGCCAAATTATTGTAGACACTATTGAACGCAGTTTAGAAAAAATGATGTTCGTAGAATCTAACCTTGGTAAAGAGATGGAACCTCAGGATCTTTTTCAAGTAAAAAGGGAAGCTGTGGCATCCGTTGCTGAATTAAAATACGCAATTTCAATCTTAACTGGGAAATTAGAGATTTAATGGCATCACGGCTCGTGCTCGCCCTGGACGAAACAGATCCAGCCCGAGCTCTAGATATTGCAAAAGAAGTATCTCCTTTTGTATCAAAAATAAAGATAAATTATCCACTTGTATTATCTGCAGGCCTAGATATTGTAACTGAAATATCCAAATTTAGTAAAGTGATTTGTGATTTCAAAGTAGCGGATATTCCTAATACAAATCGTTTGATCACCGAAGCCGTATTTTCAGCAGGTGCAACAGGAATTATTGCTCATGCTTTCCCCGGGCCTGAGTCACTGAAAGCAATTAGAGCTGTAGATCAAAGTAAGGAAATGTATGTTGTAATTACGATGTCACACCCTAAAGGTGGAGATTTTTTCAAAATAGAAGAATTTTGTTCTTTGGCATTAGAAGTTGGAGCAACAGGAGTTGTGGCTCCTGCAACTAGGCCAGAAGATGTTGCTAAAGTTAAGAATTTGATTGGAGATTTAGAAATTATATCTCCTGGAGTAGGGGCACAAGGCGGAGATCCTAAAGAAACAATAAAGGCTGGAGCTGATTTTATTATTGTTGGAAGGGGAATTTATCAGGCAGATAATCCTGCATTAGCAGCAGAAAAATATATGTCTGACATGAACATAGATGATTAAGTTACGGAATTTTTTCAAATCATTCGGCCCTAAGAATGTTCTTAGAAGTTTAGATTTAGATATTGATTCTGGTGAAATTGTTGTAATTAAAGGAAAGAACGGCAGTGGTAAAACTACATTGCTGAAAGCATTGTCTACTTTAGAAAAACCTGATGATTACGACCTAGCAGAGATAGATGAGTTTGATTTAGTCTCAAATTCAGAAGAAATAAGGTCAAGAGTTGGTTTTCTATCACATAATCCTCCATTCTATCCAGAATTATCAGGCCTTGAAAATTTAGATTTTTGGCTTGATTTACATCCTGCAGAATATGGTCTAGATTATGCTAGTGAAATGCTTGCCAAGGTAGGTCTCATTATGTTCAAAGACGATATGGCAGGTAATTATTCTAGAGGGATGATACAAAGGCTAGGTTTTGCGATTGCAATCGCTCATTCACCTACTACACTTTTACTTGATGAACCTTTCACTGGCTTAGACGATGAAGGAAGTGAGATTATTGAACAACATTTACTTCGATTGAAAGAGGACGGTTGTAGTATTCTGCTATCCTCTCACGACGATATATCATTCGCAGATCGAACACTTGAGCTAGATCAAGGAGCGTTGAAATGAATCCAATTTTAGTCTTACTCAAAAAAGAATTGAAGGTCGAATTTCGGACTTTACAAGGAATTGTTCCAGCAGCGCTTATGTCGTTTATGATTCTAATGTCTCTAAAATTTTCTATTATGGATTCAGTAGTAATTGAGAAATCGGGAATTTTGTGGGTATCAGTTCTTTTGACTGGTTTAGGATTAATCACTCACACTGCTACTAGGGAAATTGAAAGAAGGACCATTGAAACATTAAAATTAGCTCCAATAACGAGATATCAGTTATTCCTCGGAAGGGCATTTGGTTCTATGATCTTGCTCTGGATTTTGAGCACGATTATTTTCATACTCTTTTTGGTTCTATTTGAAAACGTTTTTGGGGATGAATGGATGTTAGCCTACGTAGTTGTTCTAGTAGGCTGCATAGGAATTGCAGCAGTTGGTAATCTTGCAGCAAGTTCCATGACTCCAATGTATGGTGGCTGGATGCTGACCTCCTTATTTGCAATACCAATTTTACTTTTTACAGTAATTGAGGCAGGAATCAAATGTACAGACTCACTCATTACAGACTCATCAGATTTTCAAATAGCTTTGACCTTACTTTTCCTTTACAATATGGTTTTTGTAACAGGTGGAGCTTGGTTAAGTGAGATTTCAGATTAATTATCTCTTAAGTTTTAGAGAAGCAGAATTAATACAATATCGAAGCCTAGTTGGTTCAGGTCCATCATCGAATAAATGGCCCAAGTGAGATTCACAATTAGAGCAAACAACTTCAATTCTTCTCATTCCATATGAATTATCTTCTTTCTCATCAACTATTCCTTCGCTAGCTTCTTTGAAGAAACTAGGCCAGCCAGTTCCTGAATCGAATTTATGTTCAGATTCAAACAATACTTCATCGCAACAAACACAATGATATTTTCCCTCATCATGACAATCCCAATATTCATTTTGAAATGGAGGCTCTGTAGCGCTACATCTACACACTTGATATTGTTCTGGCGTTAGTTTTTCTTTCCACTCTTCTTCACTCATATAATTCCAGCAGATTTCCCACCTTTTTCAAAGGCATTCAATGCATGATCTAAGTCTTCCTTTTCCAATCCGGCACTCATCATTACCCTAATTCTGGACTTATCCGGAGCGACCATTGGGAAAACAATTGGTAATGCAAAAACATCCATTTCTAGTAATTTTGCACTTAATTCTTTAGCTTTGTGTGACTCTCCACACATTACTGGAATAATTGGAGTTTCTGAAACTCCTGTATCGAATCCCATTGATTGAACTTCTTTTCTGAAATATTCAGTATTTGACCATAGTTTTTCAACGTGTTCAGGTTCGTTTTCTAATACTTCTATCGAAGCTTTACAAGCTGCAATAGTAGCAGGAGGTGCTGAACCAGATAGTAACATTGTTCTTGATTTATTGAAAGCGTAGTCTACCATGTGCTTTTCACCAGCAACAAGCCCGCCAACTACTCCAAATGCTTTGGAGAAAGAACCTGATTCCATATCAACTTCATTTTCAACACCAAAGTGAGCTCCAATTCCTCTTCCGCCAGCTAAAACTCCTTCTCCATGGCAATCGTCAATGTACGTCATAGCGCCATATTCTCTAGCCAATTTTGTTATTTCATCTAGTGGTGCGATATCTCCATCCATAGAGAAAACACCGTCGCTAATAACCAAAGTTTTCTCGCTCTTCTTTGTAGCTTCTTTCAATCGGTCTTCTAATTCACCCATATCATTGTGGGCATAAATTGTACGATTTTCCTTCTTGACACCAGATAATCTTACTCCATCAATTATTGAACCATGATTTAGTTGATCAGAAATGATAGAATCATTTTTACCAGCTAACTGAGGAATGAGCCCTGAATTTACAGCAAACCCAGTTTGGTAATACAATGCAGCTTCTCTGTTCTTGAATCTAGCAATCGTATCTTCGAGTTCATTGTGAATGTCCATGTTCCCAGCAATAGGTCTAACACTTCCACTTCCAGCTCCGTGTGATTTAACAGCATCAATTGCAGCTTGTTTCACTTTAGGATGATTACTCATACTGAGGTAATTATTTGCACAGAGCATTATTCTCTCTTTATCGTCGATAATTGCTCTACCAGTTGATGGTCCGCCAATCACAGGTGGTTTCCAATCAAACCCTTTTTTGACTAAGTCATCATATTCTTTTTTCATCCAGTTTGTTGGGCTACTCATTTAATCTCCTTAAGTTTGTTATCATTTCCTCAGTCATTTTTGATATATCAAATTTTGGTTCCCATCCCCAATCTTTCCTTGCATCATCATCATTGATTGAAATTGGCCAAGTATCTGCTATATCTTGCCTGTAATCTGGCTTGTAAAGACAATTGAAATCAACATGTGCACTAATCTCCTTTTCCAATTCTTCGGCAGAAAAGCTCATACTTGATAAATTATAATTTGAATGGTAATTCAAAGAATCTAGAGGTGCATCCATTAGCTCGAGTGTGGCTCTGATAGCATCATCCATAAACATCATAGGCAATCGAGTATTCCTATTCACAAAGCATTCATATTTTCCACTTTCAACGGCATCAAAATACATTTCGACAGCATAATCAGTTGTGCCTCCACTTGGCTTATGCTTCCAACTGATTAATCCAGGATATCTAATTCCTCTTACATCTATTCCATGTTCTTTGAAATATGTATCACATAATTCTTCGCCTTTGACTTTAGTTATTCCATAAACTGTTTTTGGGTTTAATTCAACATTTTGAGGCGTCATTTCTTTAGGTACATCAGGTCCGAAAACTGCAATAGAGCTAGGACAGAATAGTTTCTGGTTATATTTTTTGGCGGTTTTAAGGACATTTTCTAAACCATTATAATTGACATCATGACATAATTCAGGATTCTTCTCACCTGCTGCAGATAGTATTGCAGCTAAATGGTAGACAATTTCAATTTTATTTTCATTATTAATTCTCTCATAAGTTTCAATATCTCGAATATCACATTTTTCAAACTTACAGTGATAGTTCTCAGGTTCTTTTAGATCAGAAGCAATGATTTTGTCATTCCCGTATTTTTCTTGTAACGCAAGGACTAATTCAGTTCCAATTTGTCCTAGAGCTCCGGTTACAAGAATCATAATTATACAACAGATGTATTGCTTTATATTGATTCCCAAAGAGTCATTAAATGCGTTTTTCATGACAATTTATGAGTGATGATTCTCCAATCATAATTGTTAACTTGAAAGCCTACGAAGAAGGCTATGGCGCAGACGGATATGATCTGTGTAAAATAATGGAAGAAATAGCCCTTGAACACAACGTCAATTTGGCTGCAGCAGTATCTGCAATCGACTTAGTAGATTTTAGTGATAATCTGGACATTCCTATATTCGCTCAGCATGTAGATGGAGTAACTTATGGTTCTCATACAGGAGCTATATTGCCTGAGGCAGTTCGATATTCTGGTGCGGTAGGAACCTTAGTTAATCATGCAGAATGCCAGATGACTTGGGAGGAAATTGAAAAAACCATTAACCGTTGTAAAGAACTTGGGTTGTCCACAGTACTATGTACGGCAGATATTGAAGCTTCAGAAAAAGGTGCTAAGTTAAATCCAGATATGATCGCAGTGGAACCTCCAGAATTAATTGGCGGAGATATTTCAGTCTCAACAGCTAAGCCTGAAATAATTTCGAATACAGTTGAAGTTGTAAAGAAGATTAATTCAGAGATTTCAGTGCTTTGTGGGGCCGGTGTCAAAAATCAAGAGGACATATCAAAAGCAATATCTTTGGGCTCAGAAGGAATTCTTCTTGCGTCAGGTGTTGTTAAATCTCCAGAGCCAAGAAAGGTTTTACTCGATTTAATCAAAGGATTATAATCAATTTTATATACCGGCCGGAGTAGACAACCTCAGGTTGCCTACTACTTGTAATTTTTACAACAGTCAGGCCAGCCTATCCTTAATAACGGAGAAAAGAAAATGTCGATAGGAATTGAACCTTTAGGAGAGATGGTTCTCATAGAGCTTGAACAGGCTGCAGAAAAGACTGCAAGTGGATTAATGTTGCCTGAAGCTGCAAGAGAAAAAATGAATGTTGGAACAGTAGTGGCAGCAGGACCAGAGTCAGAAAATGTCAAAGCTGGAGATAAAATAGTGTACAAGAAGTACGCCGGAACAGAATTAAGCTGGGGAGACGTAGATTATCTTTTGATAAAATCTGAAGATCTCCAAGCTAAGGTTAAGTGAGGTTAAATATGGCTAAACAAATGATATACGGGGAAGAAGCAAGAAAGAAGTTGTTGGAAGGAATAAGTGCAGCAGCTGATGCAATTAAGGTAACTTTAGGACCTAAAGCAAGAACAGTCGTATTAGACAAATCTTTCGGAAGTCCAACCATCATTAACGATGGAGTTACAATTGCAAAAGACATTGAATTACCAGATGCCTATGAAAATATGGGAGCTCAATTGGTCAAGGAAGTTGCAAGTAAAGCACAAGATAATGCTGGAGATGGTACATCTACAGCTGCAGTTTTAGCTCAAGCACTTTCATCATATGGATTAAGAAATGTTTCAGCAGGAATGTCTCCTGTTAATCTAAAAAGTGGTTTCGATAAAGCTATCGAAGCTGTAGTTGCAGATTTGAAGAAAGCATCTAAGCCAGTAGAGTCTGGTGAAGTTATCAAGCAGGTGGCATCAATTTCAGCAAATAATGATTCAGAAATCGGTACTTTGATTGCAGATGCAGTCGAAAAAGTAGGACATGATGGAATTATAACTGTAGAAGAAGCAAAATCAATGGAAACTAGTTTGAAAGTTGTAGAAGGTATGGAATTCGATAAAGGATACGTTTCACCTTACATGATTACAGATCGTGAAAAGAGAGAAGCAGTTTTAGAAAATCCTAAAATTTTATTCACAGACCACACAGTTTCAGCAGCTCAGGATTTAATTCCAGCATTGGAAGTAGCAGTTAAACAAAGCAAATCACCACTCTTGATTGTTTCAAAGGATTTAGAAGGTGAGGCACTAGCTACACTTGTACTAAATGTAGCTTCAAAAGTTGTTAAAGCTTGTGCAGTTAAAGCTCCAGGATTTGGAGATGAGCAAGGTGAACAATTAGAAGATTTAGCAATACTAACTGGTGGAACTGTTCTTGTTAAAGATCAGGGAGCTGAGTTAAAAGAAATTACAGAAGCTCACCTAGGAACTGCAGAGAAAGTAATTATTGGAAAGAACAAAACAACAATAATTTCAGGCGCAGGTTCAAAGAAAGCAATTGATGATAGAGTAGGAATCCTACGTAGTCAAGCAAATGTTGCGTCTAGCAAATGGGATAAAGAAAAGCTAGACAAACGCATTGGCCGTCTAAGTGGCGGTGTTGCAGTATTAGAAATCGGTGCAGCAACTGAAACTGAAATGAAAGAAAAGAAAGCTCGTGTTGACGACGCACTTAATGCTACAAGAGCAGCAATGGCTGAAGGTGTAGTTGCAGGTGGAGGTGTCGCACTTCTAAGAGCTTCACAATCACTAGATAAAATGGCAAGTAAATTGTCAGACGAAGAAGCTGTAGGAGTTCGAATTGTCCGTGATGCTTTAGCTATTCCAGCAAGACAAATTGCTGAAAATGCTGGAGAAGATGGATCTGTTGTCGTATCTAAAATTAGAGAAGAAAAAGGTAATTTTGGATTCAATGCCAGAACGAATACTTACGAAGATTTAATGAAAGCTGGAGTTGTAGATCCTGTTAAAGTTACAAGAAATGCAATCCAGGCAGCCGGTTCAATTGCCGGTTTAGTCCTAACCACAGAAACCTTAGTCTCAGATATACCAGATGAGAATGGAGGTGCTATGCCAGCCATGCCTGATATGGGCGGAATGGGCGGCATGGGTGGAATGGGCGGTATGATGTAAGGATTTTATCCTTTAATCTCTTTCAATCTTTCGAAAACCGCTTTTGCGTGGCCGCGAGACTTGACTTTTGTCCAGGCTTCGGCCACCAAACCATTCGGATCAATTAGGTAAGTAGTTCGAACTACTCCCATGTAGGTTTTACCATACATTGATTTTTCTTGCCATACTCCGTAGTCGGCAAGCATTTGTTTTTCAGTGTCAGCTAGTAATTCCATGCCTAGTCCATGTTTGTCTATGAACTTACAGTGCTTAGCAGCAGTATCAGGGCTTATTCCTACTACAACTGCATCCTCATTTGTAAAATTATCTAATTCTTCTGTAAATTCTTGGGCCTCTACAGTACATCCTGGAGTGTCGTCTCGAGGATAAAAATAAGCAACTAACCACTTACCATTGTAATCATCTAAAGTTTTGTTTTCTTCATCTTGATTTGGTAATTCAAATTGTGGAGCTTTTTTTCCAACTTCTAATATGGTCATACATTTCAGTAGACTACGATAGATATACGTTACAGTGGGATGTTTCCGTGCTTTCTTTTAGGTCTATTTTCTCTTTTGTTACCATATCTTTCTAATCCTAAAATCAACTCTTTTCTAGTTTCTCTTGGGAATATTACTCTATCAATGTATCCCATTTCAGCAGCAACATACGGAGAGGCAAATTTTTCTTTGTAATTATCACTTAATTCTTTGTGAGCCTTAACAGGATCATCAGCTTCTCCAATATCCTTTCTAAATATAATATTTACAGCACCATCGGCTCCCATAACTGCAATTTCAGCAGTAGGCCATGCTAGATTCAAATCTGCACGTATGTGTTTGGAAGCCATTACATCGTATGCTCCGCCATATGCTTTTCTTGTTATTACAGTTAGTTTAGGAACTGATGCTTCTGAGAAGGCATAGAGTAGTTTAGCGCCATGTCTAATAATTCCTCCGTGTTCTTGTTCAGTTCCTGGAAGGAATCCAGGCACATCGACAAAAGTAACTAAAGGAATGTTAAAAGCATCACAGAATCTAACAAATCTTGCGGCTTTTGATGAGGCATCAATATCTAAACATCCAGCTAAAACAGAAGGCTGATTAGCTACAACACCAATGGGGTGTCCGCGCAATCTTCCAAAACCAGTGATTATATTTTTAGCCCAGTGAGGCTGTACTTCGAAAAGATCCTCGTCGCAAATTAAGTTAATCAAACTTAACATATCATAAGGCACAGTTGAATTGTCTGGGATTATCTCATCTAATTCAGAGATTCCATCGGGTTCTTCTTTTGTGTAAGGAAGAATAGGCAAGCTTTCCATATTATTTTGAGGTACATAACTGATTAGTTCTCTTAGAGATTCGAACATATCCTCCTCAGATTCGCAAGCTAAATGCGCAACACCAGAAACTGAGTTATGAGTTATTGCACCTCCAAGATCTTCAAAAGTTACTTCTTCATGAGTTACAGTTTTGATAACATCAGGTCCTGTGATAAACATGTGACTCGTGTCTTTTACCATTAGTGTAAAATCGGTCATTGCAGGACTGTAAACAGCTCCTCCAGCACATGGTCCCAAGATTAGTGAAAACTGTGGAATAACTCCTGATGAAGAAACGTTTCTATAGAATATTTCGGCGTATCCCCCAAGACTTACCACACCCTCTTGGATTCTAGCACCTCCAGAGTCATTAAGTCCAATCATTGGACAACCTGTTTTCGCGGCTAAGTCCATTACTTTGCATATTTTTTGGGCATGAGCTTCTCCTAATGCGCCTCCGAATACTGTAAAATCCTGTGCAAAAAGATAGACTGTTCTTCCATTAATTGTACCGTGGCCAGTTACTACTCCGTCTCCATCGGGTCTTTTCTTCTCTAATCCAAAATTATTGCTACGATGCTTTACCATAGCATCTAATTCTACAAATGAATCTGCATCTAATAATGCGTTAATTCTTTCTCTTGCGGTCATCTTTCCAGCTTTATGCTGTTTATCAATTCTAACTTGGTCTCCCTCTGAAACTTTCTTGAGTTTTTTCTCAAGTTCTTTGATTTTATCAGATGTACCCATTAGTCTCCTATCAGCCCTATTCTATAACTTTGTGCCTCCCCAAAATACTTAACATACACCCTCGATAAGCTAATGTGGCAAAAGGCGTCAAAGGTACACGTGATTTTTATCCCGAGGAGATGAGACTTCGGAATTGGTTATTCGATAATTTCACATATGCTTCACTTTTACATGGTTTTGAAGAGTACGATGCGCCGGTTTTAGAAAATGAAGATCTTTACACCAGAAAACAAGGTGAAGATATAGTAAAGCAGTTGTATAATTTCAAAGATAAGGGAGATAGAAAGGTTAGTTTACGTCCTGAAATGACTCCTTCATTAGCCAGAATGGTAATGTCTCGTGCAGGTGTTCTTCCTATGCCTATCAAATGGTTCTCTATTCCTCAATGCTGGCGTTACGAAAGAATGCAAAAAGGAAGAGGCCGTGAGCACTTCCAGTGGAATGTAGATATTTGGGGAACTAGTGAAATTTCAGCAGATGCTGAATTATTTTCTGTCATTACAACATTCCTCGAAGGCGTTGGATTAACTGAAGAAGATGTAGTTATTCGAGTTAGCAGTAGAAAAGTTTTGGAGGAGGTTTTAGGTTCTTTGGGCATAGAAGGAGATGCGTTTGCGCAAACATGTATTATTGTTGACAAAATGGATAAACTGTCTCCAGAAGCAATTAATGAGCAGCTAACTGAATTAGGTCATAGTTCAGAGGTTATTTCAAAAATCCAATCGACTTTAGGACTAAAACATATTAATTCATTAAAGAAAGTTCTAAAGCCAGATAGTGAGGCGCTAAAAGAATTGACAACATTATTTGAGGCAATTGAGTCTTATGGAATTTCAGACTGGGTTGAATTTGATGGTTCTATTGTTAGAGGTCTTGCATATTACACAGGTTCCGTTTTCGAAGTTAATGATCGAAAGGGGAAGTTTAGGGCAATTTGTGGTGGAGGAAGATATGACAAGCTTTTGTCAACATTAGGTGGGAAAGATTTACCAGCCACAGGATTTGGATTTGGGGATATGGTAATTATGGAACTTTTAAAGGATAAAAATTTACTTCCGCAATTACTAAGTGGAGTTGAAGATGTGGTCATTGCTTTAGATCCAGAACTAAAAAATGTGGCTGTAAAAGTAGCTTCAGTGCTAAGAGATTCAGATAGATTAGTAGATTTAGTTTTAGAGAATAAGAAGATGAAATGGGCGTTTAAGCATGCAGAACGTGTTGGTGCCAATAGAATAATTATTGTTGCTCCAGAAGAATGGAAACGTCAAAAAATTAAGGTTAAAGATTTACAAAGCGGTGAAGAGTTCGAAACTACCTTAGAGGAAATCTAGACTTCACATTCACTCAACGGTTTATCATTTCTAGTTCTAACAATTATGGGGAATTCAAAACATAATTGTCCCTTATTGTTTCTCTCTTGTCTACGCTGATATTCCAGTTCAACAACGAACCAATCTTCTTCTTTGAGGTCAGTTTTCTCTAACTTGTATCCTTTTTCTAATAATTCAGAAGTGACAAGGTCCATGTTTTCTTCACCTAGTCTACCACCTCCTGCCCATCCACAGTCCACAAGGACGGGTTCATCGAAAAAGGGGCTGTTTTCATACTGCGCTAGTCTAAATCTTGCAAAACGAACTTCATGTTTTCCAGAACCATTTGATACTTTTGTAACAATACAATCGGTTGTCTCTATGAATTTAAATTTATACGAACCTTTTCGTTTTGGTTTACCATTCATAGTATAGGTAATCTGATCATCGGCTTTTCTTAGAATAAATCCTTCCCAATCGTTTTCTTTTGCTTGATTAGCTAGTTTCTCAGTAAAAGTTTCAATTTTTCTCTCACCAAAATGATTAGTCAATTCTAATCTTTCAAGGAAAGTTCGGTCGGTAACATCTTCTCCATACCAAAAAATGACATCAAAAACATTGTAAGTGAATGTATATCCTTCTGTAATTAATGAATTATATTTATTTTTTGCCTTAGCCTCAGTAGTAGTCTCAGTAGTTACAGCCTTCAGAACTTTTGGATCTTCTTTTCCATCCTTATCGAATGCAATTAATTCTCCTATGATTAATGATTCTTCTGGTAATTTTTCTAAAGCATTTCTTATTTCATTAACAACACTTAGGATTTCTGTAATTGGCTTAATTCTTCTAGTATAACCTATTTTTTCAGTTCCAGTATTGTGTAAAAGTATACAAGAACCATCAAATTTTCTTTCAGCTAGCCAGTCTCCATCGTAAGGATCATCATCTTTTTTCAGTTTACTAATTGGTTTACATGGTGCAAAGGACTGAGTTAATGTTGAACTGACAACAATTTCCTCGCCTAGAATCGCATCTTCACGGTTTTCTACATACCCTTCTTCTTTTTTCTTCTTGATTTTTCTTTCGTACTCAAGAATAGCCTGTTCGTTATCTGTAGTTTCATTACTTCTACCTTTGTTTTTACCGTGTACGGTCTCTTCAGTAATTTGTTTCTTTCCGTCTTCTTCCTCTTTTGATGTCCACCATTCTGTAATAATTACATTATCTTTGACTTCAATAATCATATGTTTTAGCCTCCCAGTCAAGTGTAATTGGTACAATGTAGTTTTCATGCTAAAACCTCTATAATTTAGTACTATAA
Organism: Marine Group III euryarchaeote CG-Epi1; assembly: GCA_001875345.1. Lineage (GTDB taxonomy): Archaea > Thermoplasmatota > Poseidoniia > MGIII > CG-Epi1 > CG-Epi1. The sequence continues at coordinate 328 of MIZA01000011.1, read as the reverse complement.
AAAATGGGGCGAAGCCCGGGAATCGAACCCGGGACGAGGGAACCACAATCCCCCAGTTTAACCAAACTAGCCTAGCTTCGCCACTATTTCATGACTGGCAAGGCATTACATAAAATTACTTGAGAATTAGATAATATCCTTAGGCCTGTATTCACCCCAGACCTTACGGAGTGAATTACAAATTTCACCGAGACTAACTTTAGCATTTACAGCTTCAATTATGTGGGGAAGTAAATTTTCATCAGTAGTAGCGTATTGTGCTATTTTATCAATATATTCTTCTACATTTCCTCTCCTTTCTTTTAAAATTAATAATTTACCAATTTTT
>MIZA01000010.1 GCA_001875345.1 Marine Group III euryarchaeote CG-Epi1 | reverse complement strand
GTGTTGGAAAATCAACAACGATAAACTATATAAAGAAATTTTTAGAAAAAATATAGACATGAAAAAAATAAAAAAATTTAGTTATTTTTTTCTGTTTTTTTTTATTTTATCTCCATCGAATTCTTGATTATTATTAAAAGTAGAAATTAGAGCTTTACTCATAAATCTCTTTTTAATTTTTAGATATTCTCTTTCAGTCAATTTCATAGGAAAAAATCCTAAATTATGCTTAGATAATTTTTTCCAAGGAAATTTTTCTCCAGGATCATTTTTTCGATATGGTGAAATATCAGAATGACCAAGAATACATTTTTTATTTATTTTATATTTTAAAATATATTATTATTTATTATTAAAATTTGATATTGATGAAAGAGAAATAGTTAATGCACTTGTTGCCCTGGGTTTTGGAGCTTCTCTAATTTCAATTTTTGCAAGATTAGGTGGAGGAATTTTTACCAAAGGTGCTGATGTAGGTGCAGATTTAGTTGGTAAAGTTGAAGCTGGAATTCCTGAAGATGATCCAAGAAATCCTGCAACAATAGCTGACAACGTAGGAGACAACGTTGGTGATGTCGCAGGTATGGGTGCTGATTTATTTGAATCATTCGTAGGAGTCATAATTGGAGCTATGGTATTGGCCGCAGCACAAAATCAACCAGACTTAGTACAATTACCACTAACATTGGCTGCTGCAGGAATTTTTGTTTCAATAATTGGTACGTTCCTTGTTAAAACACAAGAAGGTGGAAATCCACAGAGTGCCTTGAACCGAGGTCATTTTGGAGCTGCAGGAATGATGCTAGTAGCTTCATACTTCATTATTGACTATATGTTACCAGAAGATGGCTTGAAATGGGTAGTAGGAACAAACTCTGACGGTACAGAAGAAGTTGATATGCTTGTAACTCTAGACCTATTCTTTGCAACGCTTGCAGGAGTAGCCTCAGGAATTATAATTGGATTATTAGCTGAGTACTATACCTCTGATGAATATGGTCCGGTCCACGAAATATCTAAAGCATCAGAAACCGGTTCTGCAACTAATATCATTTCTGGATTAGGTATGGGAATGGTCTCTACTGCTTTTCCAGTAATTACTATTGCTTTAGCCATGCTAATATCGTATGAAGTTGCACACCTTTATGGCATAGGAATTGCTGCATTAGGAATGCTGTCCACAATCGGAATTCAGTTAGCTGTGGATGCATACGGTCCTATTGCAGACAATGCTGGAGGAATTGCTGAAATGACAGGACTTGAACCTGTTGTAAGGGAGCGAACTGATAAACTCGATGCAGTGGGTAATACTACAGCTGCAATAGGAAAAGGGTTTGCAATTGGTTCAGCTGCATTAACTGCTTTGGTACTTTTCGCAGCTTTTACTACACAAGCTGGAATAACTGAAGTTGATATTCTTAATCCAAAAGTATTAGCTGGCCTATTTGTTGGAGGTATGTTGCCATTTGTATTTGCAGCATTCTCAATGCAAGCAGTAGGTGATGCTGCTTTTGAAATGATTGAAGAAGTTAGAAGACAGTTCAGAGAAATTGAAGGATTGCTAGACGGAAAGGCTGAAGCCGATTTCGCTAGGTGTGTCGATATTTCAACCCAAGCTGCAATCAAGAAAATGGTTGCACCAGGCTTGTTAGCTGTGTCTACTCCAGTAATATTTGCAGTTGTACTTCCTGCTACTGGAATACTTAGTGACAACGATGGAATGCAGATGTTGGCTGGTGTTCTAGCCGGAGTTACTGTTTCGGGAGTTCTAATGGCAATATTCATGTCTAATGCCGGTGGTGCATGGGATAATGCAAAGAAACACATTGAAGGTGGAGCACACGGCGGCAAAGGATCAGATTCCCATAAAGCCGCAGTCGTAGGTGATACTGTAGGTGACCCATTCAAAGACACTGCAGGACCAAGTCTCAATATCTTGATTAAGCTAATGTCTGTAGTTAGTTTAGTCCTAGCAGGACTCTGAGAAGTCCGTTTATAGAGGGGCCTACTGAGAAAAATAATGTATTACTTGCATACAAGAGACGATATGGTGAGAATTCCGCCTGATCGTTTGAACGAAGACATAGAAAAAGTAACGATGGAATTGGCCCATCAAGCGTTCGAAGGGAGGATGGGGCCTGACCAGAAATTAGTCGTTCTCATTACCAAATTGGAGTTGACTGGAGACAGTCGTGTAGTACATGGAGACGGAGCTGTTTACCAACCGGTCAGAATGGATATGCTGCTTTTTGACATTAAAGTTCAGGAAGTTGTAGAAGGTGTCGTTGACCAGATAACTGAATACGGTGCTTTTGTTCGGTTTGGACCTCTAGATGGTCTTTTACACGTTTCACAAGTACAAGATGACCATATTAACACAGATGTTGGAAACCAAAGGCTTGTTGGAAAAGAAACAAAACGTGAACTTCGTGTTGGAGATAAAGTAAGAGCTAGAATTGTTACAATTTCAATTAATGAAATTTCACCACGTGAATCAAAGATTGGACTTACAATGAGACAACCAGGACTTGGTAAACACGAATGGATAGCTGAAGATCAAAATAGAGCTGCAGCAGGTGGAGAATAATGGCGGATTTTGCTTGCAAAGAATGCCATATGATCCTTGAAGAGAGTAGCTGCCCAAGATGTCCAGAAGCTGAAATTTCGAGAGAATGGCAAGGTTTTGTCGAAATTTTAAATCCTGAAAAATCCTCATTAGCAAAAGAAATGGGAATTAAAACACCGGGGCGATATGCTCTACGTGTTCGCTAAATGTATATTCTAAAGCCTGAAATGGCTCAGGAACTAAAGCAAACCACTTCACAAATTTATACAGACACACCTAATACTTTATTCAATTCCAAATCTGTAGCTACTATTGGAGATATTTGTACAGTTAAATTGATACAAGATGAAATCATTCCTAATTTAATGATAGTAGATTATAAGACAAAAAGAAATGTTAAATTAACTCAAAAGCAAATGAGTGTTATTGAAAGTGTAAAATGTAAAAGTGTAGAAGTTGACAATGAATCCGGAACAATATCACAACAATTATATTTTGAAATCAAAAAGGCAATAAAATCTGAGATTACGACAAAAATTATTGTAAACGGCGAAGAAGATTTAGCTACTTTACCTGTAATTAAACATTCCAAAATAGGAGCGAAGGTAATTTATGGGATGCCCGACAAAGGTATGGTAGTAGTTGATGTAAATCAACAAGCAAAAGAGAGGGCCAACAAACTTCTTGAAAGGATGTTGGTGAAATAAATGGAATTAGAAATAACCGAACAAAACGACAATCCGCTGTTGAACAGACAGGAAATTAAAGTAGTCATTAAACACAATGAAAGCTCTACACCAAGGAGAAATCAAGTTATCAAGAATATATCTGAACAATTAAAAGCTAACAGAGAATTAGTTATTATTGATCACCTAAAGAATGCTTATGGAAAAACCGAAACTCATGGGTATGCTAAAATTTACTCAGACAAAGAATCTTTGTCAAAGATAGAGACTAAGCCTTCTATGGAGAGACATAAAGATATTGATTCACATTCTAGTGAAAAAGAAACCAAAGAAGCACCTGCCGAGCAAGTAGCTGAAGAAGAAGCTCCTTCTGAAGATGCGTCTGCAAATGAGGAAGAAAACACCGATGAGTAAAATTAAACAATACGAAGTTACTGACGGAAAGTTAGTACGTAAAAAACAATTCTGTCCTGAAGAGGGATGTGGTCCTGGAGTTTTTTTAGCAGTACACAAGGATAGAGTGTCTTGTGGAAAATGCGGATATACTAAGTTTAACTAATTAATTCAGAAAGCTTATCTCTGAAAATCCAGAGGAATATAGCTATCCCTAAAATAACCATACCTTGGGAAATAACAACTAACATTTTGAACAAACGAACCCGTTTATCGGGATCTTCCATATGTTCAATTAACCAGTCCATTATCCTTTTATACGTTTTAAACCGAAAATACTTTCCCTTTCTAACTCTTCTAATCTAAATGAAATATATTTTGCTATCTCTTCTAAGTTAGGAATGACCTTGAACTCTAAAGCATTAACTCTACGCTTTGTAGATTCTATCTCATCTAATAACTTTTTCATGGTAGTTTCACCTTCGGCGGCTAATATAATCATTTCAGATAACTTCTCAAAGGCATGAACTGCTTCATCAACTCTAATTGAAGTTCCAATTAAACCGTAGCCTCTATCTTCTAATGATTTTTCAACTGCAGTAACTTCTACAGAAGGTACCACTACACCCATTATATTCTTAGAAGATAATTCAACTTCAGGAGCTTTATTCAAACAATTTGCCGCGGACTCTAAAGCAGTCTTACCGTCCGCTGCAACGGCTATAGCCAACTTTTCCATAGCATCTGAATATAATTCAGATAATTGGCTGCGCAAGTCTTTTACTTTAGGCAATAATTCAAAAAATTCCATAATCAGACCATCACGCTTCATCTTCAGCAACTTGTAACCACTTTTTGAGAGCTTAATCTTGCGTTTAGTCTCAATAAGTTCCATTCGAGTTGGCTTGACGTCTGATGTACTCATTTAATTATTTCTTCCTGTAAGCTGGATGATACTTTTCAAGAGTCTTACGATCTATTCTTGTTAACGCAGATTCTGGCAATTTACTTAACATATCCCAACCAATCTCTAGCGTATCTTCGATTGACCGGTTTTCTTCCCTATCTTGAGTAACAAATCTTTCTTCAAACTCATCAGCAAATTCGAGAAGTTTTTGATCTCTGTCTGAAAGTGCTTCCTTTCCTACAATAGCAACCAGACCCCTCAAGTCATTTCCTTCTGCGTAACCTGCATAAAGCTGGTCACTGACCTGTTTATGATCTTCACGAGTTTTCTTGTCCCCTATACCTGCATTCATCAAACGTGAAAGAGAAGGCAATACGAAATTAGGAGGATAAATTCCTTTTCTGTGTAAATCTCTAGCAACAACAATCTGTCCTTCTGTAATATATCCTGTCAAATCTGGAATTGGATGGGTAATATCGTCACCAGGCATGGTTAAAATCGGAATTTGAGTCACTGAACCTGATTTTCCTTTGATTAATCCTGCTCTCTCATATATCTGAGCTAAATCAGTGTACATATAACCTGGATAACCACGACGTCCTGGAACTTCTTCACGTGCTGCACCAATTTGTCTCAATGCTTCACAATAGTTGGTCATATCTGTTAAGATAACAAGAACATCGTATCCTTTCTCAAAAGCAAGATATTCAGCTGTTGTTAATGCCATTCTCGGTGTAATTAGCCTTTCAACAGCAGGATCACTGGCGAGATTCATGAAAACTGCAGCCCTACTTAGAGCGCCAGTTCTTTCAAAGTCAGCCATAAAGTATTGAGCTTCTTCATCTGTAATACCCATCGCACAAAATACAACTGCAAAGTCTCTCTCTGCACCCAAAGTTTGAGCCTGACGAGCAATCTGAAGTGATATATCGTTGTGAGGTAAACCTGCTCCTGAAAATATAGGTAATTTTTGACCCATAACCAAAGTATTCAATCCATCAATTGTTGAAATACCTGTTTGGATAAATTCCAATGGAGAATCTCTTGAATAAGGATTAATAGCAGCTCCAATGATTTCTTGCCTTTGTTCTGGAATGATAGGCGCTCCACCATCAATAGGCTCACCAGCACCACTCATAATTCGTCCTAACATATCTTTTGATAAATTAATTTTAATTGTTTCTCCCAAGAATTTTACTCCAGACTCTTTGTTTATACCTGATGTACCCTCGAAAATTTGAACAACTACGATATCATGGGATGTATCCAAGACCTGACCTCTCTTTGTAGAACCGTCAGGAAGTGAAACTTGTACTAATTCACCATAAGATACTGGCTCTGTCTTTTCAACAAAAACCAAGGGTCCGGAAATTTCTTTGATTGTTTTATATTCTTTCTGCATTATGCTTCCTCCATTAATTTAGCAAAATCATTTGCCATTGATTTATCGTACTTATCCAAAAGTTCAACCATATTTTCTTCGAACTTTGCTCTACCTATATCTTCCAATATAGGTAATCCGATTACCTTTTCAAGCTCTATTCCACCACTCATGGCTTTTTCAGCTAAATCCTTATAGTGTAGAATTACTGACAAAAACTTTGACTGGTTTTGTGTTGTACAATATGTATCTACATCGTGGAACGCATTTTGCTGTAAGTAAAACTCTCTCAACATTCTTGCAACTTCCAATGTTAGCTGCTGATCTTCTGGTAGTGCATCTGATCCTACTAATTGAACAATTTCTTGTAATTTAGATTCTTCAGTAAGTACAGACATTGCTGTGGCGATACTATCATTCCATTCATCACCTGCATTTTCAGTATACCAGCCTTCCAAACTACGGTTGTAAAGAGAATAACTAGTCAACCAATTAATTGCTGGAAAATGTCTTTTCTGGGCTAATTTTGAATCAAGAGCCCAGAAAACTTTTACGATTCTTAAAGTATTCTGCGTTACAGGCTCGGAGAAATCTCCACCTGGTGGCGATACAGCTCCAATTACAGTAACAGAACCACTTTCATCATTCTTAGTTTGAACACGGCCAGCCCTTTCATAGAATTCAGAAAGACGTGCTGCCAAATATGCAGGATATCCTTCTTCACCAGGCATCTCTTCAAGTCTTGATGAAATCTCACGCATTGCCTCTGCCCAACGTGATGTTGAATCTGCCATCATAGCTACATCATAACCTTGATCTCTGTAATACTCGGCCAATGTTATCCCTGTGTATACCGATGCTTCACGAGCTGCAACGGGCATATTTGAAGTATTAGCTATCAAAACAGTTCGATCCATTAAGGGACCTCCTGTTTTAGGATCTTTTAAATGTGGGAATTCGGTTAAAACTTCGGTCATCTCATTACCTCTTTCACCACACCCGACATATACAACAATTTGAGCATCGGACCATTTTGCAAGGGTTTGCTGAGTAACTGTTTTACCAGTTCCGAAACCTCCTGGAATTGCTGCAGTTCCTCCCTTAGCTATCGGGAAAAGTCCATCAAGTGTTCGGGTTCCCGTGACTAGAGGAATATCTGGCCTAAACTTTTTGTTGTATGGTCTAGGAACTCGAACTGGCCAAAGTTGCATTAATTTCAACTCAGTACCATCATCAAGTTTACCGATAACATCATCGACTGTATAGGTTCCTTTCTTTAGTTCTGTTACTTTACCTGAGGAAAAAGGAGGGACTAAAATCTTGTGAGAAATTGTTGGAGTTTCTTGAACAGTACCAATCATTTGACCACCATCGACAGAAGCGCCTACATCTACTGTAGGAACAAAATCCCATTTCTTAGAATGATCTAATCCTGGAGCAGTCACTCCTCTTTCAATGTAGTCTCCCATTTTCTCCTGCAATACAGGTAATGGTCTTTGGATACCATCATAAATCGATGTGAGAAGACCGGGACCTAACTCTACAGATAGGGGTTCTCCTGTATTCTCTACAGGTTCACCAGGTTTGACTCCAGACGTATCTTCATACACCTGGATTGTAACGTCATCATCTTCCAGACCAATGACCTCACCCATCAATTTTTCGTGGCCTACTAGTACCACGTCGTACATGCGAGGTGAAACACCTCTGGCCGTTACAACCGGCCCTGACACTCTATATATTTCTCCTTTTATTTCCATAGGTCAACTCCTACAGCGGTTTTGATACGGTCCCTAAGACCTTGATCAACTTCAGAGCCAATGGCAATTACCGTTGGCTTCACGCTATTACTTAGTTTTTTTCTTAAGGAAGGTTCTAATTCCTTCCAATTCTTATCATGAATAACAATCACTCCTATCTCTTTATCGCCCATAGCAGACTTAACTGCTTCATCGACGCTCACTTCTTCACTAACATTAAACCATTTCTCTATACCAACCAGCCTGAAGCCAATCGTGAATAAATCATCTCCAACTACCGCAATTTCCATTAAACTACCACCAACTCCTCTATAATCTCATTTGCAAGACCTGCTTGCTTACCTCTGACAATTGCTCGAAGATTGTACACTTCTCTTTCCTTTTTCAATAAGTAATCTAGAACGGGTAGAACTGATAAAGGATAAAGATATGAGAATCTTTTCGTTTTATTTGCCATGTATTCATCTAAAGAGTGTACACAAGAATTCAAATCAATTGAGTCAGGTTTTAAATGTGGTTCAAGTAGTTCAAAATACTTAGAACCCTCTAGAGAAGTTAATAAGTCATCTAGTGATTGTGTACTAGATAACAAATCTGTACTCAAAGTACCTCCACCAATCAACAGCTCATCGTGAGCTCCGATTCCTCTATGTCTCATTCTTAATAGTGTTTTGATATTCGCGATATCTACTTTCAATTGAACAAAATCACGATACACTTCAACATCCGCACCTCCTGAAGGTTGGTTGGAAACCAAATTTTGATAATATATCAAATCAAGAGCGTCCTCTAAAGGCTGCAAACTATCTGAATTTCGTGCTTCTAATGCTTTCTTCAATGGATTATAGTAACTGGTTCCTTCGAGAGAGGATATCATATCTTCAACTGTCTTTGAATCATACAATTTATTGTAAAGTTCTTTATCTGAATCATTAATTGGACAAACAAGACGCTCTAAATTCTGCTTGTCCATATTCTGATTAATTCCTCTAACAATATTTTTCAAATTTTCAATACGATATTTCTCTGCATAAACATGTAATATGTCACGTAGCTTTCCTTTGCTAAAACTCAAAAAGTCACCAACATCTTTAGCCAAGTTGTCGACTAATGCTGTTTCGATAAGATCTGCCCCACTGAGTGTGGAACCGTATCTATCGATTTCTCTTCTATATTCTAAATCTTGTATGTATCTTGCTATTTCTGCATGTTCAAGATTTAAAAGCTGATTATAGGCTTCAGCTGGAAGAAGACGTGAGCGACGAGATCTAGCTCGTGTTGCTACGTAAGCATAGTTACTCATTTAGTAAACAAAACCTCACTTACCATTGACAAATGATTCTGCCAAGACGAATTTACTAGGGTCGAAAATCTGAAATCTAATCGATATTCGCCAGCTTCAACTAAGAATCCCAATTCATCAATGGTACCACCATTTGATAACTTACTAATCTTTTTGAATATAGCTTGATCTTTCTTCCTACAAAATAATTTGCCTTCTTTAGGAACTTTAGTAAGCAAATTAGAATATATTTTTTCGAGTTCTTTCGGACTTAAATCTTCTAACTTATCCATTACCTTAGTTTTTGTTTGTGAAAGTAAATCTTTTTGCATTTCTAATAGATTTCTTTTGACTTCTAATTCGGCAGCTGGAATCTCCTGCTGTTTTAGCTGCTCAATACGCCTAGATGTTTCTGATTTTATTTGCGAAACTAAATCGTTAGACTCTTTGGAAGCCTCTTCCATTTTAGCTTCAACCTCTTCAACGGTTGCTTTGCGTATGTCTGCAGCCTTCTCTTTGCCGGTTTCTTCAACCTGCTTGAGAATTTCCTCAAGACCCATTTTACAACACGAAGATGATTAATGCTGAAATAACTAGACCGAAAATAACAATTGTTTCAGGAATAGCTGTGAAAATAAGACCGTTTGTAAAGTTCTTATCATCTTCAGCGACTGCTCCAATAGCTGCTGAACCAATGTTACTCTGCGCTAAACCGGTACCAATTCCTGCTAGACCAACTGCTAGAGCTGCCCCTATGGCTATGTACCCTTTTGAAGTTGCTTCTGCGGCCTTTACCGTATCTTCGTTGTCTGCGTGCTCATCAGCACTTACTGCTGGCATGGTCAACAATGCTACAAAGAACATTGCTGCCAAAATGTATAGGTTTTTTTTCCCGTTCATGGTGTTACCTCTTTTTCTTTTGTATACTTTCGTATATAACCGAAAGGACTGTAAAGCGTGCCCCCACCCTGCACAAATTTTGTAAAGAATTCAACATATTGCAACCTTAGTGAGTTAATTCCGGTTCCAATAATACCAAGTGTAAATACAGTCAAATGTCCAATTAACATTACAAAGACTGCTGCGATTATGCCTGCTGGACCTGAAGGCCAGAGAAGTGAAAATGAAATAAAGTTTACAGTATAAGCCAAACCATAGTCACTCAGACCTATGGCACCTATACGTGCATATGAAATGACATTCGAAAATATTGTAGGGAATTCTAAAAGCCCAACTACACCTTCGCCAATTATGGCCAACCCTAGCCCCGTAAGCATAACTACTAAACCTATGGTTTGGAAAGACTCAGGTAATAAGCCAACCAGTGATACTAGCGAGAGAAGTCCTCCCCATAAAATCATGAAAAATGATAACTTTGCATAGATTGCATGTTTTAGATCATGATGTTTCCATTCATTCAAAAATCCTAAAATTAAACCTAACGAAATATGAATAACACCAATTAATATTGAGGATAAAAGCATTAATTGAGCACCGTGAGGATCGAACTTATGTATTGGGAGGTGCCAGCTGAAACCTTCGGCTTTTTCAATCAAAGGTATATCAAAACTAGGTCCGTAATATTTCGCAAATAAAGCTGAAGTATAACCGAGTGTGTTTCCTATATTATAGAATGATTGACCAAAAGCTTCCGCATAAATAAAAGTTCCAAACAAAAAGGTATAGATGCCTGCTGTTCTCAATATCTTACCTAAGTTTGCTAGAGCTTCATTGTGTGCAAACTTGGTTAGTATGTAATGTCCGAATAAAATATATGCGAAACCATAACCTGCGTCCCCAACCATTAGACCAAAAAATAGTGGATAAGTGATAAAAATAATCATTGTAGGATCATATTCCCAATGCTTAGGTGTGCTATACAATTTTGTAAATAATTCAAAAGGTTTCGCAACTTCTGGGTTATCTAACTTGATAGGCGGTTCATCACTTGAATTATTGTCTACTTCATAGTAAATATCTAAACCCTGCAAAGATTGTTGAAGGTCTGAAACCGAGTCTGAAGGAACCCATCCATCCAAGACAAACATATTTTCAGAAGTCGCTAATTTAAGTGGGAGACTAGATTTTTCTGAAAGAGCCGCATAATGCTCCTCACAGGCGACTAACCAATCACCATGTCTTGCTGCAAGTATTTCAATTTCTTGAAGTAAGCCAGCTTTTTCATGCTCAAGTTTTAGAAGTTGACTGGACAATGAAGTTAACATTACCTTGGGTAAACCTTCACCTTCTGGTACATCCATTGATCTAAAACCAATGTTTAACAAGTCTTTTTCAATTTCAGTTGAAATTTCACTTGCACAAAAAACAACCACATTATCGTCTTTCTGAATAAAATCTATATTTTTATTGGATGCTAAAGATGAACTATCTGAATCTGATGGAAGATGGCCTGCGAATACTGCAACACTAGAATAACCTGACAGATACTTAACATCTATATTAAATTCTTCAAATTCTTTAAGCTGCTCAATACTGCTACTAACTTCATCAATTCGTCTGTCACAATCACGCTCTTTCGCTTTAAAGTCATGAGCTTGAGATATAATCCCATCTAATTCAGATATTTCTGACTCTATTTCGGAATCTAACTTAATCGTTGAAGGAGGACTCGATTCAACATCGAGGAGTTTAATTACAGAACGAAGCTTTACAAGAAAATCTGAAGACTTTTCGCCATAATCTAGAGACTTACCTAAACTGAAACCATCGTCTTCATTATTATAGTCAACCACATGAACTAAATTTTGATCATTTAGCAATTTTGATAAATCTGCGAGATCTTTTTTATGACCACTAATGGTCATTCGTGACATTTTTTCAGACTTTAGCATTAAGATAAACTCTCCAAGAACTCTTTGATGAATTTATCTGCCGCAGCATCAACCTTACCTTCAGCCTTCTTTTTCATATCAGAATTACTTTTTGTACCTTTCTTTAAGATATCACTTTTCTGAGATTCGACGTCACTTGTTGCAGCATCTATCTCTTTCTGGGACTCAGACGTAGCAGAATCTTTAGCTTTCTTCAACAAATTTTCTTGGTCTATAGGAACTTTATTTCTAGCAGAAACTTGTTCCTTCTCAGCTGCTTCAATATCACTAGCAGCTGCAGCTTCAGCTTTCTTAATCTTCTCCAATAAGGCTTCTCTGGACATGGTTAAATCAAATAGTGAAGTATCAGTAAAATAGGCCTATAAATATTTAAGCTATGATTTTAGATAAAAAGTAATTTAAATTAAAAAAAACAAGTGCAATATTAAATCCCCTAGTCTGGTAGCAAAATAATTGGGCCCGTAGCTTAGCCTGGTTGGAGCACCCGGCTGATAACCGGGAGGCCATCGGTTCAAATCCGATCGGGCCCACCATAATTTCAATAAATATAATAACAATACTTACTATAACCTCTGCGTAATTGAAATGTAATGAAAATTTTACGATTTAAATTAAAAGATGAAACCCGAATTGGTTTTTTGTCAGACCAAAAAATTATTCCCTTTCCGTCAAAATTTGGTAATGACATCATTAATATAATCGCAAAATGGGATGAAATAAAAATGGAAATGGATAGCTATATCGGTATCGAGAATGAAAAATTCGATTTAGATGAAACAGATTTGTTAGCGCCCATTGAATCGCCTAGCAAGTTCTTAGCTATAGGACTAAATTACAAGAAACACAGGCAAGAAACAATAGATGCAGGGATAACACCTCCAAGGAATCAAATGTGGTTTACGAAGCAGACATCCTGTATCAATTCACCACATGGTAACATCATCAAACCAGATGCAACAATGATGCTAGATTATGAAGTTGAGCTGGCCTTTGTCATAGGTAAAAAATGTTATCAAGTAAGTGCTGAAGAAGCACAAGACTACATTTATGGTTACATGGTTTGTAATGATATCAGTATGAGGGATTGGCAACTTCATAATATGCCTGACAGGCTGGAACTAATGATTGGAAAATCTCACGATTCACACGGGCCTATAGGGCCATGGATTGTTACTAAAGACGAAGTTGAAGATCCTCATAAATTAAAACTTGAATGTTTTGTAAACGGAAATTTACGCCAATCTAGTAATACTGATGATATGATTTGGAACTGCTACCAACAAATTGAATACCTGTCTAACGCGATGACACTCAATCCCGGAGACATAATTGCAACTGGAACTCCTCCAGGATCCGGATTCAGTCCAAGAGGTGCCTCTGGGAAAGCTGACAAAGAGAGAAAAGGTAATGTGTTTTTAGAACCTGGAGACATAGTGAAATGTGAGATTGAATCTTTAGGTTTTATCGAAAATAAGGTTGTCTAATACTATGAAAGGGAACATGACAAAAATTGGTCTAACGACTAATATGCTAATAAGTCATGCTGAAAAAAACCACGGTCAAACTGAAGTATTATCTGTTGACGTAAAAGGTGATGTAGAAAAGAGTACATGGCAAAAAGTGGGTGAGAGAGCTCGAAAAATTGCAAGTGCACTAGATAAATTGGGACTAAAAAAAGGCGACCGGTTAGGTACTATTTCTCCAAATAATAAAGAACACCTTGAACTTTTATACGCTATTTCTGGATTTGGAGGTATTGCACATACCATTAATCCTAGACTATTTCCAGATGAAATTGTTTACATTGTAAATCACGCAGAAGACAAAGTTTTGTTCGTAGATTCTTCTTATATTGCAATTTTGATTGGCCATAGACATCTCTTTGAGACAGTTGAACACATTTATTTGATGGGGCCAAAGAAGGATGAATTTGCTGCAAATATGAATGGATTTAAATTCCTGAATGATCTAACAGATGATGGCGATAAAAATTACAATTGGCCTGAATTAAATGAAAATGATGCTGCCGTGCTTTGCTATACTTCCGGAACGACAGGAAATCCTAAAGGTGTATTGTATTCACATAAATCTATAGTTGTTCATGCAAATCTAGTATCTTTGCCAGATAATTTTAATTTGAGTGCGAGAGACAGTTTACTTCTTGTAACTCCCATGTTTCATGTAAATGCGTGGGGAGTTACATACGCTTCAGCAATGGTTGGAAGCAAACTAGTTCTTCCAGGACCTAATTTAGATGGTAAAAGTGTTGTATCCTTAATAAATAATGAAAATATAACAATGTCTTTTGCAATTCCTACAATATGGGAAGAAGTTTTGGAACAACTCGATAAGACTGGTGAAAAATTAGAAAGTCTTGATAGAATATTATCTGGTGGAACAGCAGTTCCCGAATGGATGATAAGACAATTTAAAAATGATTACAGTGTTCATGTTATTCATGCATGGGGAATGACTGAAACTAGCCCCTTGGGAACTGCAAATACCCCACTAGGAGCTCATGCCAATCTCCCTAAAAAACAAAAAATAGAAAAAATGTATAATGCTGGAAGACCAAATTGGTCAGTACAGATTAAAATAGTTGATAGAGAAGGTATAGAATTGCCTAGAGATGGTGAAAGTGAAGGTGATTTATTAGTTAAAGGACCTACTGTTATAGAGAGATATTTGCATGATAAACAATCGTCTCTAGATAATGATGGGTGGTTTAAAACTGGAGACATTGGAAAAATTGATTCGGAAGGTTATCTTGAAATTACAGACAGATCTAAAGATTTAATCAAATCAGGTGGCGAGTGGATTAGCTCACTAGAACTAGAAGAAATTGTAAGAGGACACGATAAAATACATGATGCAGCAGTTATAGGAGTTGATCATAAGAAGTGGAATGAAAGGCCTTTGGTAATAGCTGAAGCGGTAAAGGGCACCAATCCTAAAGAAAAAGAAATTCTAGATTTCTTTAAAAATAAGATTGCTAAATGGCAAATCCCTGACGCTGTAGTATTTGTGGACGAACTGCCTCTTTCATCAACTGGGAAACCTATAAAGAGAGATTTAAGATTTGAGTTCAAGAACTATTTTGAGGAGAAAAAAAATGGATAAAGACTACGATGCCATAGTAATGGGTTGCGGACCTACGGGAGCAATCGCATCGATATTATTGGCAAATAAAGGATTCAAAGTGGCTGTTGTAGAAAAAAGTGCTAAACCATATCCCTATCCTAGAGCTATAGCATTAAACGAATTTACAATGGATTTGCTAAAGAACCTTTTGGGAGAACTATGGGAGAAGTTTAATTTTACTACGGCTGTTGAAGTTGGCTATGTTTTGAGCAAAGAAAAAATAAATGAACCATTCGGTTTGATGCAGCCACCAGAGATAGATGGAAAAGTTCTTGATTTAGATAATTTTGGGTTCATTAACTGGATTTATAGTCCTCAATTAGAAGAACTATTGAGAGAAAAAATAAAGAGTAATGAAAATATTACCACATTTTATGATCATAGTGGATTAATTTTGTGGGAAGACGGGAAAAACTATCTAAAAATCGAAAACTCCACAACTGGAATACAAACTGAGTTATCTTGTAAGTATCTTTTAGGGGCCGACGGAGGCGGAAGTTTTGTTAGAAAACAAATTGGAGCACCACTTAAGAAACTGGGGAACGCAATTTCTTTCTTAATTGTAGACATAAAGGCCTCAAGGAAAGCTCTACAACCCGGAATGGAGTTCGACAGTGGCGGTCATCAGATTATTGACCCTTCCGGTGAAAGGCCGACAACCTTCATTCATTGTGAAGGAAAGAATCATGGATCTCATAAAAATCACTTTAGATTTGAATTTGCACTTAAACCAGACGAAAATTATGCATCTATCCAATCGCCTGAATCAATTAAAGAACTGGTAAGTCCATACCTTAAGAACGAACAAATTGAAATAGAAAGGTCAACCGTTTACAAATTTAACTCTCTTATTTCAACTAAATGGCGGGTTAAAAATATTTTTACTATTGGGGATGCTACTCATCAAACGTCTCCTTTCTTAGGACAAGGACTAAATATGGGAATTAGAAATTCTTACAACTTAATTAATAAAATAGAGCTTGTAGAAAAGGGAATCTCTAGCGACACATTGTTAGATACATACCAAATTGAATGTTATCCTGACTCCGAATACATTATTAAGCAATCATTGTTCATGGGTGGACTATTGTTCAATACTAGATTCTATGTTAATTTTGCAAGAGGATTAATCCACTTTTTTAATGGAGGAAGAGGCAAACCAATACAACTTTTCCCTGAATTTGTTCCTGAGACTGTTACAGTACCAAACGGATTCAAACCCAATAAGTACAGTCAGAAAGGCTATCCTATGTACAACTACACAACTAAAGAGGGTTTTCCTCGCTCGCTCCGAAGTTACAATTCTACAAAATACCGAATATTTTGTAAGGATAGTACTGAGGCAGTTGAAGGCCATATTTCGAAAATACCTGATGCAATACGTCCCAATGTCACAGCATTATCTGATGGTAGAAACGGCGAAAAAACAAGCGACAAATTACTGGTATGTTGTCAACGTAAGGATGACTTAAAAATGCATGATAAACTATTCAGTAGAGGTATAATAAGATCAAATGTTGATTACGTAGTAATGGCTCCTTGCTATACCATGCTTGGAACCTATAGTAAAGGGCAAGAGAATAAAATGATCTCGGATTATTTATCGGTTTTCAATTTAACCAATTAGTTATCAACTATGAAGTCCATGCAAGCAAAGGCAACATTTTCGGGTCTTTCAATATGAGTCCAATGCAAAGCATCTGTTATAATAGTGAATCTGGAAAATCTTCCACCCTTTTTGGTTTTTAGAGTCGAATATCTACCACCTGCCTTCTTTTCGACAAACTTCGAATAGTTTTTCTGCCATGTGGGGTTGGATCTGTCTTGAAATTCTCCACCAGGTAGTAAATCTTCAACATCGTCAGGCCAAAAATTCCATTTTCCCCAATAAGGCTGATCACCAGTATGGTTGGAGATTATACCAAAATCTTTAGGTAAATCTGCAAATGTATATGTTGGAAATTTAAATCTGAAAAACCTGAATATGCCTGCTACTTGGCCTGCACCGAGTAAACCTGCTAGCTTTCTCAATAAAGACATTTTTTTAGCATTAGGAAGATCCTTAGCTAAAATCATTTCGTCCGAACCTTGAAACTGCATCATAGGAAACGAGGTATTACTAATACTGAAACCTCGAGACATGTCTGTCCGCCGTTTTCCTTCATCTAAAAAGTCCGTTTGCCTGAAAATTTGCCTTGTTAGTTTGAAAAAATACTTAGACTGATTAGGCATGTTTTGAATTGCAACCCATCTCTCACCGAGCTCAGAATCCGATTCTGCAACTGATGCCTCTTCAGCAAATGATGGTGAAATAAAACCAAATGGAGCTCCTCCTCTTATTGCACTCTTTAATAAAGGAGGGAAGGAATCTGTAGCCATAATTCTGTGAGGAGGGCCCAAAAATATTCCATCGTCAACAAGCTTAGTCCATTCTTCTTCAAATTTAGTCCAACCCTGAGATCCTCTCGAATAGCTCAGTGCCATATCTGGAGTCTCAGCTAGCATATTATCCATAATAATACAACCTCTGTCGTGCCCAACAAAATGGGCTCGTTCAATTTTTAGACCATCGATTAAGATTGAGCGAAGTGTATGTGCGCAGTTCTCCAGATCAAATCTAGGATCTACCGCAAGACTGCCTTTCATTGGAACTTTTCTATTTGGAGGTCTTAGCCCGTCATACTTTGAAAGTGTAGAACCATCGATTTTAATTTCTGTATATTCCTCTAAAAATGGAACTGTTATTGTAATAAACCGATAGTTTTTTCCACTAGGATGATTAGACATACTCGAAACCAGCCACCTGGCATCTAGTAAACTGTCTTCAAAGACACCCATCATCACAACCACAGGTATTCCCTCTGGATTTCCTGCATATGCAATACGATGCTTATGGCCTTCAATTTCAATGTAGTCTACATCGAAATCTACACCATTAGTAGTAGGAATTTTAAAGTCTAAAATATTATCCATTAATGTTCCTAATTTTTTGAACTATATCTTCAACGTTAGACAGGTCTCTGTTGATTAACGATTGCTGTGTTTCTTTATCAAAATCCTTGTAAAAACTTGCTGCTGCAGGACCGTCAAGATTACGTATTCCAGATTCTTTGACAGTAGGCCCCCACTGGTTGTGACCATTCGGTCCTAAACCACTTATTTTATGAATGCGCTGACCAAAATTACGTGTCATTCTATCTCCGTCTGACATATGCTCATGAACATGCCCATAAGGATCATGCCAGTAGTCATAGATATGAGACCCCAATACGTGCCTGCCTACCCCCCATGCAATATCATACCTTTGATTATCAAATTCAGCTTTAGTTTTAAGTTGCATATGACCTCGCCACACATCATCCAAGTTTGATACTTCAAATGAGGCATGGCTAAGTTGAGGATTAATTGACTGCCCATCAGGAGCCATATCTGCATTCATATTGGAAATTATAAAAAATGTATGATGGTCTGTAGGTGTATTACCTCGATCACATCTAAAAAAAGCACCGTATGTTGCTGAGCCCTCTGCAAAA
The DNA here is from genome assembly GCA_001875345.1 of Marine Group III euryarchaeote CG-Epi1. Classification (GTDB taxonomy): domain Archaea; phylum Thermoplasmatota; class Poseidoniia; order MGIII; family CG-Epi1; genus CG-Epi1. The sequence goes on along the minus strand of MIZA01000010.1, from coordinate 8,062 downwards.
GTGCCTGGATAAAGGGGAGATGCTCCTGCCTTTTTCAGCATTTCAAACATTTTCGGATTAATAGAATGACCTTCTGCCGATTTAGGGGCTTCAAAAATTACACTGTCAGATGGCAATAAGCCAAATGTATTCATCATGAAATCCATCATCTTATGATGTGGGCCGACAGGGATTGCTAAAACGACGTGTCCAATCTTAATTACATCCGGAGGGCCTGGATGAACTGTGTTGCTTCCGTCAGCTTCTCTGTTCCCAGAGGTGTCTTGCAACTTGTTAGCTCCCCTTACGTAGTTGTCTTTAGTTCCATAATTATACTCAATTCTCTCTCTAGAGGCTTCTAGCTCTTCAATATCTCTACCGTGAACCGCTTCAATTAGAAGATTGCAGACAGGATCAATGAAAGACACTCTCTTTCCACCACATAACTCACCTTCTAATCCAGGAACTGGATGAACTGGAGAACATCCATCAATATTTTCCGATAAAATTGTTAAGTCATTTTCACTCTTCATCTGCATTGCAAAACCTAAAAATTTTGCAGGACCTTTATGAACCACATGACAAAAACCATCTCCGGATAAACCTCTAGAATAAATGGTCGAATCGTCTTGATGCATTATTTTGAAACCAAAATCATGAACCCAATTCTCATATAAATCTAAATCTGGTACTGAAAATCTAACGTATGCAATATCCCATGCCTTAGTCAACGGAGTAATTGGCGGCAAAGACTCCGAGCCCTCTAAATGCTCCTCTTCACCCTTATTTATAGCTTCAAATAAATCCAAATCTTTGTCAACTAGTTGTATGACATCCGCAGCAGTAGGTGGACTATTAGCATTAGAATTATTCATTGTATATTAATCAAATACGCTATTAAATAAGCTTCTACAAGTAATTCATAAAGATTAAAATTTCACCATTCTTTTCTTCTACGGGGAGACTAGTCAAGGTCTCTCCTCGGCAAGGCCCGTTATCACAAAGACCTGTGTCTGGCTCAAATACGGCCTGGTGATGCATGCACTGAACTCTGTTGAGCTCTTTGTTCCACAGGTATTTTGGGTCATTACAAAGCTGCCTACCATCGTGAGGACAAGAATTGATCCACGCAGACAATTTTTTAGAGCTTCTAACTATAATAGCTGTTAACCCATCAACATTGTTAGGAATATCTATCATAGAAGCTTCATGAGGGGCAATTGATGAGGAGGGGATTCTAGCTATTTCGACTTTCATTTAACTTCCATTAATACTCGAAATATTGACTATCGCCTGGATTGGGAACTCTCAGAATATTTAATTGTGCAGCCAGTCCTACATAGTGACCTATTACTAACACAAGCTCAACCATGCCCTTTTCACTTCCTACTAGTTCAAGGGCTTCTGCATAAGTTGAATCTGAAACTCTATAATCAGACAAGTATTCTTTTGTCAATTTGTAGGATACTGATTGTTCCAGTCCTTCAGTTGAATCTTCAAATTGAGGGCTCTCTCCTTTGTGCACTGATTCTATTATGTCTGAGGGGACTCCAGCGTTCTTTGCACTTTTACTGTGTGCCCAAAATTCAACATTGCACTTGAAATGACAAGCTATTGTGCAGATTGCAAGCTCTTTCATTTGGCTAGGGGCATTGGAAGTATTTTTCCTTATTGCAATACCTATATTATCTAAGGATTTAGCCATTACACTATCTGAGTACATCCAGGCATTAAATGGACCCGGAAGAGAACCATCAGATAGTGTTCCAACTCCCCTTTCAGAATTAACTATTGAATCGTATACTCCCTTAATATCTTCATCTAAATCGGCCCTACTTAAATTTTCGAGTCTAGGTAATTGGTTAGACGCTAAATTATGGCTATCCCATTCGTTCATTATACATTATCTATAATGTATATTTAAAGTTAAAATTAAGCGTAACTATTATTCGTGAGCTCCAATAAGAAAATATGAAAGATTATATCCGTTCAGCTAATGAAGATGGAATATTGGATATTAAAATAGAAAGGCCAAACAAAAAGAACGCTTTAACTGAAAAGATGTATTTGGAGTTGAATAGACTAATCTCTGACGCATCAAAGAGTGCCCAAATTAACGTCATTTTGATATCTGGAGGACAAGACTTTACAGCGGGAAATGACCTTGAAGATTTCAAAAAAAATCCACCACAAGATAGAAGCTCTCCAGTTTTTAAATTCATGCAGAGTTTTTCTAAATGTCCTTTGCCAATAATTGCTTCAGTTGATGGATATGCTGTTGGCATAGGTACAACTATGTTACTACACAGTGACTTAGTTTATGCTTCAAAAGATAGTGTCTTTATGCTTCCATTCATTGATTTAGGAGTTGTTCCGGAATTTGGTTCTTCTATGTTATTACCGGAAAGATTAGGCTATGTCAAAGCTGCCGAAATGCTAATGCTTGGCAATAGGATTACAGCTGAAGAAGCATTACAAATGGGATTGATCAATTTGGTATTGAGAAAGGATGAAGTCTACGAGGCTGCTAAGAAAACTGCTAGGAAGCTAGCAAGAAAACCAAGAAAAGCTCTGTTAATGACGAAAAAATTAATGCGAAGGGATAAAGAAACATTATCTGAAAGAATAGATACTGAAAGTGATCAATTTATTAAATTTCTGCAAAGCAGCGAATCTAAAAATATTCTAAACAAGTTGTAAAAAAGATAAAGTAAGTTTTCACATTAGCTTTTCAAGAACTAATTTATGATTTTTAGTCATCTTCACTTTACTACCATCTTTATAATTTAACATTACAACTACACTTTCAGCGTCAAAAACTACGTTATCCTTATTATTGTCCGATAATATTTTATCTTCAATGCAAAACGAAGTATTTCCTATTTTACTAATCCTAGTGTGAACATGTACTGTGTCTGGATAGGTTAGAGGTATACGGTAATTAGTGTTAAAATTCGCAAGTATAGGTCCTATTCCATCACCCTGCAACAAGCTTTCCATCGTGAATCCATTATTCCACCATGGCATTTTTTTAAAAAGTTGAATTCTAGAAGTTTCACACCACTTCGCATAAATTATGTTATTTACGTGGTTAAAAGAATCCATATCTCCCCATAACAAAGGAATCTTGGTTATGACTGGCCAATTCTTTTCATTCACTAAAAAAATTTCTCCCTACCTGGTAAAAATTATTGGCAACTAACCATTCACCACCGTCTGCTATCAACATGTCCCCTGTGATTACACTAGCTGCTGGTGAACAGAGATAAAGCACTTGTTGCGCCATTTTTTCCGTGTTTGTTATACCTCCAGCAGGAATATTAGACTCAAAAGTTTTAACTACATTCTCATCAAGCATTAAATTCTTTTTCACGTTATCTGTTAAGACTACACCTGGACACATAGCATTAACTCTAATTTTGTCATTAGACCACTCTAGTGCAAGAGATCTGGTGAGGTTTAGAACTCCTGCTTTTGCTGCACCCGAGTGTGCGACAAATGGAGCAGCTCCCCAAGCATAATTAGCAATTATATTAACTATAGAAGACCCCTCTTCACTTTTCCTGAGAAGGGGATAACAAGCTTTTGAAACTCTGAATGTTCCATCGAGAACAATATCTATAACTGCTCTCCAGGCATTCTCACTCATGGCTGCAGCTGGCGTGACAAAGTTACCTGCGGCATTATTTACTAAAACATCAAGATGTCCCCAAGTATCTTTGATATGCTTCGCCACCTCTTCAACGGTTTCATTGTTTCTTACATCCATAGTCTTCCAATGGAGAGTTTTACCTGTCTGACTATTCATTTCTGCAGCTGCTTTCGTAAGATTCTCTTCCTTTCTTGAAGCAATTATCACGTCTGCACCGTGTTCAAGGAAAGCTTTTGCAAATCCCAAACCCATACCAGTAGCTCCTCCTGTTATGAAGACTTTTTTACCTTCGAATAAATTTTCCTTAAAAATACTCTCAGACATCATGCCTTCCCTGAGAATTTGTTAGCACTCTCAAAGCCATCATCTGGTAGAGACATCATAGTTTTTGAACCAGTACCTATTGCGATAGCTCTTGACAGTGTTTCAGGTAGAATTCTTTCAAAGAAAAACCTTCCAATTATTATCTTATTTTTATAAAAATCATCTTCGTCTTGTTTTAAAAAAGCGGTTTTCAACATCAATAACCACATATATCCCATGGACACCAAACCAAACTGCTTCATATAATCTGAAGCGGCTGCTCCTATTTCATAAGGGTTAGATAGTCCTTTTTGGGCCATGAACATTGAAGTTTTTTGAAGGCCTTTAAGAGCTTTTTCAAATGGAATAACGAACTCTTTAAGATTCTCATCGCCTCTGTTTACTTCAATAAAAGCTAAGGCTGGATGGAAGAACCTTCGGAGCAACCTACCCATCCCTTGAGGCATTTTTCTACCGGCTAAATCCATTGCTTGAATACCATTTGTGCCTTCCCAAATAGGTGCTATTCTAGCGTCCCTGTAGAATTGTTCCATACCATATTCACGGATATAACCATGGCCCCCAAATATCTGAAGCATTTCAGACGATATCTCGACACCATAATCTGTTAGAATTGATTTGATAATTGGAGTCATCAGTTCAACTAAATCGTTATTTGCTCTACGAATATTTTCGTCAGGATCTTTAACCGATCTATCTATTGCTAATGCTGTCCAAGCAGAAAGCATTCTTGATGAGTCAATCAGCGCTTTAGCTCGCAATAACATGCGCCTAATGTCAGGATGAACCAATAGAGGATCCGCCTCTTCTGAAGGTTTTTTGGCTCCTTTCAAGTCCCTACCTTGCAATCTATCCTTTGCATATAGCAATGCGTTTTGATAAGAAATTTCAGCTACACCTAGGCCCTGCATTCCTACTGCAATTCTTTCATTATTCATCATTGAAAACATAGCCTCTAAACCTTTATGAGGCTCTCCAACAAGATAGCCCAAAGAATCTTCAAAGCTCAGTACACAAGTAGGAGACCCATGAACTCCCATTTTCTCCTCGATGGAAACACAATTTACACCATTTCTATCGCCTAAACTTCCATCATCATTAACCAAAATTTTAGGAACTAAAAATAGACTAATACCTTTAGCACCAGGAGGTGCGTCAGGTAATTTTGCAAGTACTAAATGAATTATGTTATCTGATAAATCATGCTCGCCTGCGGTTATGAAAATTTTCTGCCCGCTAACTCTAAATGCTTCATTTTCGGGAACTGCCTTTGTTCTTATTAGACCCAAATCAGTACCACAATGAGCCTCTGTTAAACACATTGTTGCAAAGTATTCTCCGTTAAGGAACTTGGGTAAATAGATATCTTTTAGCTCTTCGCTTCCATAATTGTGTAAGCAATGGTATCCTCCTTTTGTTAAGCCCATTAAAGTTCCCAGAGACATATTAGTAGAACAACATAGCTCATCTGTATAGGTGTTAATTACGTTGGGAAACTCCATACCTCCATACTTCTTGTGACCAAAGAGCGAACTAAGACCAGATTCTATTACTACTTTAGCAGCTTCTTTCATACCCGGAGATATAGTAACTTTACCTGAATCGAAAGTTGCTCCAACTGTATCACCCTCTGCATTAGAAGAAAGCCAATATTCTCTTGCAATTTCATCATATTGATCAGCTATCATTTCAATCATATCCCAAGTAGCTTCCTCATAATTTTCATAGCCTGCTAATTCCTTCTCAATATCCAATACCTCTCGAAGGATAAATTCGTACTCTCTTTTCGGTGCTTTGTATTCAACCATTTTAATTCCTCAGTGGCTTACCTTTGGTAAGCATATGTTCAAATCTCTCCAGTGTAGCTTCAGTTTTTACTAAATCAACGAAGCTTTCTCTCTCCATTTCCAACAGCTTATCTTCAGAAACTTTATCCAAAAAATCTGTATCTCCTCCGGTTAAGATGTAAGCTAGTTTATCTGTTACAACAACGTCATGAGGAGTTGCATGGCCTGATTTAACTAGGTCAGAAACTGCCAAATCTAATGCTGCTTTACCTGAAAGGCCTGGTAGGTGATATTCATTAATTTCAGGAGGCATATAGCCATCTGCCAATCGTAGGCAAGTTTGCTTAGCATCGTAAAGAACTCTCGAACGATTCATTGTAATATCATCACCCTCTAACAAGAATTTCATATCTCTTGCTTCCTGAGCACTACTTGCTACTTTAGCAGTACCTAGATTTTCAAAAATCTTAACAATACTGCCCATAGGCCCCTTTGGTGATTTTGAATCTGCGTTCCATCTTCGTATCATCTCTTTACAACCACCCCACGCAGGAACAACTCCAACCCCCACCTCAACCAGTCCAATGTAAGTTTCTGAATGGGCTTGAATTCTATCACAAGCAAGGAGAACTTCGCATCCGCCGCCTAGTGCAAGTCCAGATGATGCACCAACTACTGGAAAACTACCATGTTTAAGACTCATAAATGTTAATTGACCTCCCTCAACAAATTTATCAACTTCACCCCAAGCCCCTACGTTACATATGAAACTGGCAAGTCCCAAATTAGCACCTGCTGAAAAATTAGTCCCGTCGTTACCTATTACAAGTCCCTTAAATTTGCCAGATTCACACAAAGAAGCAGCTTCAGAAAGACCTTCCATGATCAGAGGATCAATTGAATTCATTTTACTTACAAACTCAGCAAGAAGAATTTCATCACCCATATCCCATAACTTAATCGATGGATTTCTGAAAATTGCCATTTTACCTCTGCTAACATCCGAAACTGAAAGATAACCCTCTGGCTTTGGAACCTTTTCGTATTCGCCGTCTATTGTAAAGTAATTTAGATTATTATCTTTTTCAGAATAGAAATGACCGTCCCCTATAATCTCTAAAATCTTGGGCACTTCTAAACCCTCACTTTTTAGTTTATCTGCAAACCATGAAGGCCCTAATGCATCTAACATCTCAAATGGTCCCTTCTTCCACAAAAAACCATTTTTCATTGCTATGTCTACATTGACAATATTTTGCGTAATTTCAGGAACTAAAGATGCTGCATATGACAAAGTTTTAGAGAGAACTTGCCAAGCAAATTTGCCTCCTTTGTCATCGTACTCAACCAACGCTCTGAGGCCCTTCTTAGCAGCTTTAACACTTCGTAAATTTTTGGGTTTAATCGATTTAGAATAATTACCAGTCTTCAAGTCTCTTGATTCTTTGACTTTAGATCCGGAAGATAAATTAAGTCTGTAGAATCCACCCTTACCTTTTCTACCTGTATATCCAGAATCTACCATATCAGAAAATAATTGACTTATGCCTAATTTTTCCTGTTCTGAGTAAGCAATACAGTATGGATCTGTCTCTGGTAGGTTTGAAATCATACTGCTTGTAACATGGGGAATTAAATCTATACCTACTACATCAGCTAAACCGAACAATCCTGTTTTTGGAGCTCCAATAGGCCGACTCATGACTGCATCTGCTTCTTCTACAGTTAAACCCGACTTTACAGCTTCAACCATTCCTACTAAGGTCCAATAAGTTCCTATTCGATTTCCAATAAAACCTGGAGTATCATTGCACACAACTACTTCTTTTCCAAGATTTATATCGCAAAATTCTGAAACAATTTGAACTTTTTCTTGACTAACTTCACTACCTGAGACTATCTCAAGTAATCGAAGATATCTTGGAGGATTAAAAAAATGAGTAATCATAAAATCCTTAGCAAAAGAATCAGGCATCCCTTCTACAAGCTGTTCTCTAGGTATAGTAGAAGTGTTTGATGTAATTATTGAACCTTTCTTTCTAAACTCCTCAATTTTTCTAAAGACATTATGCTTTACATCTAGCCTTTCCAAAACTACTTCAATAATCAAGTCTGCATCTTTTATAAAATCTAAATTATCCTCGATGTTTCCAGTTGTTATAAGTTTAGCATTTCTTCTATGCATCAAAGGAGTAGGACTTCCCAACTTAACTGGCTTAAGCATTTTACTAACTGCACTTTCAGCTATTACATTACGATTAGTTGCGCCATCTGGTACTATGTCTAAGAGTGTTACAGGAAAACCTGCATTAGCAACTTG
>MIZA01000009.1 GCA_001875345.1 Marine Group III euryarchaeote CG-Epi1 | reverse complement strand
GTTGGGTATAACCAAGCCGCGGTACGTATGGCTTTATCATCTTCAGCAATATAGAATCTGGAAAAAAGTTGAGGAAACATTGGTACTGTAATTGGCCATAATATTGTGTAGGAAAAAATCACTTCCCATGTAAAATTACCTTCTCGAACAAATTTTTCTGGCTTATTATCCCATAAAGTCTTTCCACCTTCACTAAATCCACCTATGTCCTCGTGAATAAAGAATCCAAGAACGAACATTATCAAAATGGTAAACATCAAAATGCCTTGAAAAACATCAGTCATTGCAGAAGATTTCATTCCTCCTAATATGAGATAAGTTATCATTACACATGTCAATAGAAATGCACCTGTGAAATATGGGATGTCACCCCCAGATAAAGTTTCTAACAATATTCCAGCCCCCATCGGTTGTGTTGCAAGGTAGGGTAATGTGAACACTACTAGAACAAGACCATATAACCATCCTAAATACTTTGAATTTGTTTCTCCCGCAATTAATGCAGGAGGCGTCATGTATCCTTTTTCTTTTCCTAATTTGTAGATAGGAATTCCAAGTAGCAGAATTGATAATCCAACAAGTGAGGTACCCATAGCCATAATTCCATAGAATCCCCAACCTGCTCGATAACTGGCACCAGCAAATCCCAGGAAAAAGAAAGCTGAAAAATTTGTTGCAGCCAGCGTACAGAATAATACCCAAGGATTTATTTTACGGGATGCTACAAAATAATCTTCAGCACTGTCTTCGCTACCACGCCCATATATTCCAATAGCTATGGATATACAAAGATACAACGAAAGAATTAGTAAAATTATGACTAAATCACTCATCTAAATTCCACTCCTTCGAGAACTTCCATAGGGAATAAGCTAAAGCAAACTGAATAACAATAAGATAAATAATCCAAACAGGAATCCAATCAGAAACTCTAGTATCAGAATTCCAGTTCCAAAAATCTATGCTTAATACAAATAAAGTAATAAATATTACAGCCCAAAATTTATTTTTCTTCGACTGTGGGAACCAGAATGGTAAAAGCTCCCAGGTCTTTTGGTTCAAGTTTCTAATCTTTCAATAAGTTCAGCCTTGGTGCCTGATACAGGTAAGTCTTTTTCTTTCAATAATTCTTTTAATTCAGCAACTTTCATAGACGAATAATCTATTTTATCATCATTTTCGATGGGAGATTCGTCATCTTTATTATCTTCTACAGGGACTTCATCAATTTCTTCTTCATCGTTAGAAGTTAAGATTTTTTCGAGTTCCTCCTCATCAGGTGGAACTTCCATAAGACTTGCAGGATTCATAACGTTAATTTTTGAAATTTCGACTCTTTTGGTAGGATAAGTACTTTTCAAAGTTGCAGCAGCTTCCTTGCTTAGATCGCCTGAATAAATTTTCTTCAAAGCCTCAGATAATGATAACTTTGTTAAACTTTTTTCTATTGTTTCGTGAGCTAAAGCTCTCAAAACTTTTTCTTGTGATTTTTTAATTCTTTTGTCTACCATAATAATTGGTTTAATACGAATTTGAACGTCGTCATCCAATTTTAAAACAAAGTTACAATCAATACGACTATTTCTACGTCTTGTTAATGCTCTTTTGTAATCTGAGGTTAGTCTGTGTCCATCAAATGAGGTAAAGGCATTATTTCCCCTAGTTTCATTGACCCTAAATTTTATCATAAAATTTTTCTGAGTGTAGTCTCCGGTTAATTTTTCTAATGGTACTTCGGCTACCCTTCCGTTTACAAATTCAGGATTGTCAGCAGGCGTATGTGCCATTATAGTGTAGTTGAACATAGATGGTGCATGTAGGCGGTACCATACTTTGCTCTTCCACTTGTCTTTAACTTTGGTTCGTGTGACTTTTGCCAATGTTTCTCCGCTTGAACTATAAGTTCAGGCTGCGACGACTGGACAGGGTTAAATATACGTTGCGTTGGCAGTATATCATCATGTTTGATAAAATATTGCTGCCAGTAGACCCTTCGAAGCGACTCAAACCGGCAAGAGAATATGCAATAGCCTTATCTGAAAAATTGCAGGTCCCTTTAGTTGCAGCATTCATTGCTAATCCTAAGAAAGCAGGAACAGGTACAGCCTCGTTAGATACAAGAGATGGCTTTGCTGCCCTTGGAAAAAGGCAGCTTGATCAAATTATTGAATCAAATCAATCTATTAATATTAAACCAATTGTGATGAAGGGTAAAAGACATAGAGTCTTAGCAAAATTAGTGGATGAGGGGATTGCAGATACCTTGATTTTAGGTCCTTTTAGATCATACTTATCCAGAATATTTACAGGCTCAGAAGTTGAGAGAATATTAGAATACGAATCCTCTCATGCTTTTGTTGTCAGAGAGCCACACCCTCTTCCCGGACCCGGTTCTCCGGCATTAGTAGTAATAGATGGAATTAACTTCTCAGATAAGTCGATATCCTCTATTGAGGCATTTGCAAGGAAGTTTGGTTGTGACATTGAACTTCTTTATCTAGGTAAGAAGAGAATTAACACAGATTTCATGGACAAAACTGTAGTTTCTTTGAGAGAAAAGTTAGGTGAAAAATTTCATATTACATCAACTATAATACCACATACCTTTTTTAAATCAAGGAAGTCAATTACTAACTCAGTAGTAGAATCTGAGGGTGCAAGGATAGTAGTTTTACCTTTAATAAATCACTTGGTAAGTGAATTCTTGTTGCATCAGGTAGTGCTAGATGCTTCAGTTCCGGTGTGTGTTATAAGATGAGTAACGACGATGATTTCCAGGATATGCTGAACAACTTAGATATTGTTGTAGAGTCTATGGAGGAAGGTCACACAATTATAACTCCTAGGGTAGACCACGAAAGTCGAGGTAAAACCTTACTAGAGCTTCAAAAAGAGTTATTAGATCCAGATGCAAGACAACATGCGCTTTACAGGTTGTACCTTAATCCTACTTTTAGAAAGCTAATTGCAGGTTTCGCAATTGTTTCATTCATTCACATATTACTATTAATTTTTGCAACTACACTATCAACTCCAGGCAGAAATGTCTTCACATTATTCCTTTTGATAATTTACTTGTGGGTTTCTGAAACTTTTCCTTTACCAGTTACAGCACTAATGGCTGGCGTAGCATTGGTTCTTCTTGGTGAAGATAGAGATTTGGCATTTGCTTCATATGCTGCAGATTCAGTTTTCATGATTCTTGGTTCATTAATTATCGCTCAAGGAATAACTAAATCGGGAGCAGAAAATTTGATTATTAGAAGATTGTTAGGGCCTTTTACAGGTTCAAACTATGGTTTGATTCTTGGAATAATAGTTATTTGTAGTTTTATGGCAGCTATAATTCCTGATCATAGTGTTGCAGCAATTATGTTGCCTCTTGTTTTAACGGTAGCTGACAAAACTGACATTAAAGAGAAGAATAATGAAATGATTGCATTAGTGTTAGCTGTGGCCTTTTCTTGTTCAATTGCAGGTTTGGCAACACCTTCCGGAGGTGCAAGAAATGTAATTGCTATGGGTTTTCTTGAAGAGATATATGATATTAGAATATCATATGTTCAGTGGGTCATTTTGGCAGCGCCAATAACTATTGCATTAATTCCGGCAGTTTTCTTAACTTTAGTTTTTGTTAACAAGGTTAGTTATAGAAAAATAGATTATATTCAAGAAACAGGCAAATCTATTGATGACAGGCAAATTTTAGCACTATCAATTCTGGTACTAACATTTGGATTATTTTTAACTTCTGGATTTAATGGTTTAACATTGGGCACATGTGCTATGATTGGAGGTATAATGATGCACGCTACCGGAGTTTTGGAATGGGAAGACAGTCGTCAACGTTTGCGTTGGGGAGTTATGTTCATTTACGGAGCAGCTCTTACGATGGGTAAAGCCATGGTTAATCACGGTGCAGCAGATTGGCTTGCAGGAGGGCTATATCAAATGGCAGACTATGGTTCTGAATATGGTGGAGATTTATCTATAATCTTAATAATTATTGTTGTCACTGTTTTACTAACTAATGTTATGAGCGATGGCGCAGCAGCAGCTATACTTGTACCGATAACATTAGCTGTGGGGGCTGCAGCAGATTTTAATTTAGCATTTATTGCGATTATAACAGCGATCAGTACAGCTTTTGCATTCATGACTTCTTTTGGTACCCCACCTAATTTAATTGTACAAGCTTCAGGAATTCCTACATCTAATGATTTTCTGAGAAACGGAGTGCCCTTGGTCATAATAGCTATTTTATTCCTAGTTTTAGCACAAACATACTACTGGGACATGGCTAGTGAAGTTGCAGGAATTTAATTAAAAAGTAACTTATTTTTTTTATCGATCTCGACTAATCCACCTATAAATCCGAAAGCAACAAGTGAGAGAAATACTGAGGAATTACTGTCAGGCATTTTAGATATGGGGCCAAGCAAATTTCCATCGGGATTATAACCTAAATAATCACTAATTGTCTCTGACAAATCATTAGGTCCCGAACCAGGAGGAAGAGCTCCAATTGAAGCCATTACTGAAATAGAAGCTATAATTAGAAATGGAAGCATTGCAGCAGTTAAAGCTCTTGCAGGATCTCCAGATTTTCTTCCTCCAAAGTATCCACCAATTGCAGCAGTTATAGATCCAGGTATCATTAATATTCCCAGAACAATCATTATTGTTAAAATATAAATAAATCCTGCAAATATTCCTTGATTTAAAAATTCAACTTTTTTCGGCTCTGTAATAGTTTCCTCAAAATTGATTTTATTAGTTATAGAAAGATTTTCATTGTCAGTACTTTCATCCTTAATTTTTTCTTTTTCAGCGGTTTGAATTGATTCATTCTCAACAAATTCTAAAGATTCAGGAATACTGTTTTTCTCCAGTTTTTTGCGAACTAGTTCCCACAAATCTTTTTTTTCTTCCACTAATGTATTATTTTCTTAGTATCTATAAATTATTGTTGGGCGTACAACAGGTTAATATATGACCCATTAATTGGATTATAACTGAGGAATAATTTTGGAAGTTTTAACTACGGAAACATTGGCTGCGGCAATTAATTACAGTCCAGAATACTCCCACATGGGAGATGATGAATCTAATTATCTGGCAGAACACATTTTAAATTTTTTTGGTTATAGTGATCGAATTATAGATAATGTACTCCACCCTGAAGATAGAGATACCTTTTACATGTTAGAAGATGCTGGATTGATGGAAACCGAAAGAGAAGAAACAACACTTTATGATGGGCGAGAATGGAGGATACACTATTGGCTTCTAAAAGTGGCTGTAATCCAAAAGCGAAGGGATGCAGGTCCTAAATTTGCAGATGATGATTTAGAACCATCAGTTTATGATGAAGTTCCTGAGGATATCTGGTCAAGATAAGTTGAAGTTACCTTATAATTTACGAAGTAATCAGCAGGAAATAATAGATACAATAGAAAAAGGCCTACAATCAAAGAATCATATAGTTATTGAGGCCCCAACAGGAAGCGGCAAAACGTTTACATCATTAGCTTCATCACTTCCGTTCGTAATCAATAAAAGTTACAAGATAATTTATTGTGTTAGGACAAATTCTCAGCAAGAGCAGGTTATAAGAGAATTAAAAGCGTTTAAAGATTCAGGCAACAATTTTTCAGTTGTTGCAATTCAAGGTAGGCAGTCAATGTGTCCTCAGCAGAAGGATGATGATGAATTAGCAAAATCCAATTGGTCTGAGAAATCTAAAATATGTAAATCGTTGAAATTACAATCCAAGCTGGGTGAAGCAGGTTGCCCATATTACAGGAAGCTCTTACGGCCTACAAAGAGTTTGATTGACAGATGGTCTTCAGAGATATACAGTGCCGAAGAGTTTACTGTAAATGCTGAAAGCGAAAATTTATGCCCCTACGAATTGAATAAATTGCTTCTTAAGAAAGCTCAAATAGTAATAGTTCCTTATGTCTACTTTTTTGAAGATTTCATACGCAAATATCTTCTTGGATGGATGGATACTACAATCGATAAAATTATTACAATAGTTGATGAAGCTCATAATCTGCCAGATTGGTCAAGAGAAGCAGCATCAGAATCTTTAAGCGTTGATTCATTGCATAGGGCTTCACAAGAATCAGATAAATTTGGTCTATTATTGGGAGATGGTAGTCCTCCAACGTTATTTTTAGATTTAGTAGAATCAGCCTTGAAGTCATTGGGCGAGTATCATATTCCAGAGGGAGATGATGAGGGCCTTTTACCTTCACACATAGTTTCGCTGGACTCAGAGGTCCCAACATTTGAAACTGAGATGATGTCACTTGGTAAAATGACTTTATATCGCTTAAAGCAACAGTCTTCAGATTTATCTAAAATGGGTCAACTCATTAGACAAACCTTACTCGAAAAAGGTAAGCGTCCTCGTTCGTACTTAGGTTCGGTAGGAGATTTTCTTTGTAGATGGTTAGATTCAATTGAAAGCCACACCATTAGATTAGTTGGCAATAAGCCTCTAAGATTAGAAAAAGTATGTTTGGATCCAAGAGTCATGACCAGTTTCTTAGATGAAACCGCTGGCGTTGTCATGATGTCAGGTACATTAAGTCCTTTAGGAATGTTCCGAGATTTAGTAGGTTTGAAGCCAGAGTCAAAACTTGAGAGATTTGGTTCTATTTTTCCTAAAGAAAATCGATTAGTTCGTTACGTCAGTGATGTTAGTACATCTTACAGAGAGTTGAATGCTAGTCCTAAAGTTTGGGTCCAGCTAATAGATAAGTTAGAATCAATAATAGATAGTTTTAAGGGTAATATAGCATTATTTTTCCCATCTTATAAAATTCTTGAATCTGCACTAAATGAGATTAATATCTCAAAACCAATATACAAAGAATATTCGGGAATGAAGCAAGAAGAATTGATGAACACTGTTGAAAGCTTCAAATCTGATAGTGGTTCTGTTTTGGCAGGTGTAATGGGTGGTAGGCTTGCTGAAGGAATTGATTATCCAGATACTTCACTTGAAATGGCAATAATAGTAGGAATTCCATATCCTGCTCCTGGTGTTAGGCAAGAAGCGCTACAGCACTACTTTGATGTCTGCTTTCATGGTAAAGGTTGGGAATACGCAGTAGAATCTCCAGCTTTACGTAAAATGCTTCAAGCAGCAGGGAGAGTTATACGTTCAGAGAATGATAAAGGAATGGTCATAATTACTGACGGTAGAGCTGGTAAATTTGCTGACAGTATTCCTGATTTAGAGTTATCAAATGATATTGTAGGTGACGTAGAAAATTTCTTTGAGGCCTAAATTAATTTAATGCAGTATTGATGAACATTTAGTTGCCACCGTGGCTTAGCTCGGTATAGCGACTGATTCGTAATCAGTAGGTCGGGGGTTCAAATCCCCCCGGTGGCTCCATTTACTTGTTAAATTTATTTTTACTTCTTCTCATTGCTTCAAGAGCAGGCATTGTCTCTCCAGACATGAAAGATATGCACGCACCTCCTCCTGTTGAGATGTGCCTAATTCCATCAGCCAATCCCATTTGATTAAATGCCATTGCAGTTTCACCTCCGCCTACGACAGTCATTCCATCACTCTTTGATATTGCGCTAAATACTTCATTTGTTCCAGTAGCAAACTCGGAATCTTCAAAAACTCCCATTGGTCCATTAGCAATTATTGTTCCGGCTTTTTCTATTATGTTAATGTAATTAACTAAAGTATCTATTCCGATATCATATAACGAGTGTTCTTGTGGAAGGTTACTAACATTAGTTCCATATCGCTTTCCATCAATGTTTAAGGCCACATCAGTTGGAATTTCTATTCTACCTTTAAACTTTTTTAATAATTCCTTAGCTAATCTAATTACAGTTTCATGATTAGGAATGTGCTTCTCAATGAACTCAGTACTTGGCTTTCCTATGTCTACTCCTGATGCAATAAGGAAAATATTAGCAACTACACCTCCTGTCAGAATTTTTTCTACCCCTTTTTGCAAGAAGTTCTCAGCTATAGCTACGGAATCTGCAGCTTTACTTCCTCCCAATACGGCAATTCTTGGCGTAGGCCCTGAGCTTATTGCTTTACCTAAAAAATCTAATTCTCTTTGCATAACTCTGCCTGCAAGCGCTGGCATATCCTCAGCAAATCCAACTAGAGATGGTTGGCATCGGTGTGAGGCTGCAAAAGCATCATTTATGAAAAAAGAAGCTTGTGGGGAGAGTTTTCTTACCATTTTCGACTTTCTTTGAAGATCAAAATTATCATTCATAAATTTACTTAGTTCGATTTCTTCATCGTCAAATCTTACATTGTCTAGTAGAATAATTTCTCCATCTTTTATATTGTTAATATGTTTGATTGCCTCTTTCCCGTATATATCATCAATAAATTTAATCTCTTTATTGATAATTTGGGACATTCGTTCTCCGTGTTTCTCTAAATTTACAAAATCTAATTTTCCAGGTCTAGATTGATGAGCTAATACTATGACTCTGGCATATTTATCGGACAGTTCTTTAACAGTAGCTGAATGTCTTTTGATTCTTGTATCATCTAATAAGTCTCCGTTTTCTGGATTTATCGATGAATTTATATCAATTCTTAATATTACATTTTGGCCGCTTAAATCATAATCATCTATAGTTAGAAAACTTCTATCTTCTAGGCTATCAAATTCACCGTCAACAGTTACATAACTACTGTTTTGAGCCACAACTTGTGAAGGGGGTCTTTCAAAACCTTTTTGTCTATGTTTTATTTAAATTTCGGCCTAAAATAGCAAAACTTGCAACAACAGCTTCAATTTGTATTCTTGAATTAGCACCTTCCGATAGTCTAAAATCTGCTTCAGCCATTTTTTCTATCATTAATACTTTTATGTTGTCTGGGATTTCCAAATCTCTTACAGTTCTATGCATTTGCCTCAATACATCTTCGCCAGCAAGTCCATATGTTATTTGCAACGTATCTAATTTTTCTCTGGCAGTTGAGAAATTGCCAGCTAAAGCAGATTCCAAGGCGTCCTTAACTTCTTCAGGTCTTGCAGCAGCAACAGCTTGATACACTACATCAGGCGTCACCTCAGTTTTAGCTGCAGCAGCCATTTGCAATCCGTTTATTGCCCTTCTTAAATCTCCTTGAGCAAGATATGTAAGAGATTCAAAAGCTTCTTTGGTAACTTTAACATTTTCCTTAGAAGCCACGAATTTCAAGTATTTTTCTAAATCCTCAGCTTTTATTGGTCTAAATCTGAATACAGCACAGCGAGATTGGATAGGATCAATAATTTTTGATGAATAGTTACAGGACATGACAAATCGACATGTTCTAGAATATTTTTCCATTGTTCTTCGCAAAGCAGCTTGTGCCGCTCCGGTTAAAGCATCGGCCTCATCCAGAAATATTATTTTGAATCCCTTTTCGCCAAGAGGAGCTGTTCGAGCAAATTCCTTAATCTTTCCTCTTACAACATCAATTCCTCTTTCGTCAGATGCGTTTAATTCGTGTAAATTATGCTGCCATAACTCCCCAAACATTTCTCTTGCCAATGCCAAAGCGCTGGTAGTTTTTCCTATACCTGCAGGTCCTGCGAAGAGTAAATGGGGCATGGAACTTTCCTTTACATAATTCTTCAACCTTGTTGTAACTGCCTCTTGGCCAACTACTTCAGAGAGGTTGTTTGGTCTGTATTTTTCAATCCAAATCTGTTCCATTAGACTCCTAACAGCACGTTCTATATTTGGATTAACCCCTATAATGTAAAACATATATATCCCTATATTGAGTACAAAATAATGTCAAAGTATGAAGGTGTTGATTTTTACAATTTAGATCAACATTTAACTGAAGAAGAGTTAATGGTAAGAGACTTGGTGAGGGATTGGGTAGATGAAGAAGTTTTACCTATTATTGAAGATTATTACACGAAAGGTACATTTCCCTTAGAACTAATACCAAAGATTGGTGAAATGGGATTATTTGGTTGCAATTTGTCAGGTTATGAATGCGCAGGTCTATCTAATGTAGCCTATGGCGTTATTTGTCAAGAATTAGAAAGAGGAGATTCAGCAATTAGAAGTTGTGTCTCTGTACAAGGTTCCCTAACAATGTATCCTATACATGCTTTTGGAACTGAAGAACAAAAGAACAAATATTTACCTGGAATGGCTAAAGGTGAATTAATTGGTTGCTTTGGACTCACAGAACCAGATCATGGTTCAGATCCTGGAGGTATGGAAACTAAAGCTATCGATGACGGTGACTCTTACGTTCTCAATGGCGCCAAAATGTGGATTACAAATGGAACTATCGCAGATTTAGCAATAGTTTGGGCTAAATTGGACGGTAAAATTCGTGGATTCATAGTTGAAAAAGGAGATAAAGGGTTTTCAGCGCCAGAAATGAAAGGTAAGCATTCTTTGAGGGCTTCAATAACAAGTGAATTAGTATTTCAAGATTGCAGAATCCCAAAAGATAGGATACTTCCCGAAGTACAAGGTCTCAAAGGCCCTCTAAGTTGCTTGAATCAAGCTCGTTTCGGTATTGCCTGGGGTTCTTTAGGTGCAGCAATGGGTTGTTTCCACTCTTCAGTGGATTATGCTAAATCCAGAATAATGTTCAAAAAACCTATAGCTAGTTTCCAATTAGTTCAGAACAAATTGGCTTGGATGCTTAGAGAAATAACAAAAGGTCAATTATTGGCATATCATTTGGGAAGGGCGAAAGATAAAGGAGAAGCTACACCTGAGATGATTTCATTAGGTAAAATGAATAATGTTGATATTGCATTACAAATATCTAGAACCTCAAGAGATATCCATGGGGCTAACGGCATTCTTAATGAATATCCAATTATGAGGCACATGGCTAATTTAGAAAGTGTATACACTTACGAAGGAACTCATGACATTCATAACTTAATTCTTGGAAGATGGATAACTGGCCTTCAAGCTTTCGAATAATTAAAGAGTACCTGGACTAGAAATAGCTTCATTCCATTCGGAGCAATCGTAGCACTCTCTAGCTAATGATTTACCATTTCCATCAGCTCCATCCTCTGATGTGTAGCTAAAGGCATCATTATACGAATTTTTTGATAAAAGTATAGTTTCAGTGCTTCCTAGGCCATTGCCTATAGCAACATCCTCAACTGAGAATACATAATTGTAGTCCAGGTATGTTTCTCTAAAAGTCGATGGGGATGATGTTAATATTCCAATACTTTTTGCAGGAATGGTAATAATTTCATTTTCACTAGAGACTATGTTATCTTTTTGATCATCATCAGCAATTGTCCAACTACTTACAAAGATCGCTATATCGTTTGGATTGTAAAACTCTACCCATTCATAGTCAAAACCATTGTTTTGTGGGCTGTACATTACTTCTGTCAGGTAAAGATTACTGGTTGGAGTATCTCCCTCGTAAATTGTAACGGTTAGCAAAGCAGGAACCGTCTTAGTTCCATCATTGTACAGTAAATATCTCTGTGATTCAAAGCTTACTGTAGCTGTATTTGGATTTCCACCCCAGAGACAGACAGTTTCTTTAGGAACTAAAGTTTGTACTTCGATTCTCAATTGCTCAGTAACTCCCAGTTCTTCTTTAAGAGGATAATATGGAAATTTACTCAAAGAAGAGCATTTATCTGAGTCAATTTCTCCATTTGCGTTTAAAATTCCGACTGTGGTCCCGTTGCGCAATTGAACTACACCTGTACCGAATTCGTTGTCTTCCCAATTTGTAGAGCTGCCAATCGAGCCTTGTGATCCGGTTAATTCAGAAATTACTTCTCTTGCCATGACTATGTTATTATCATTTTTATTCAAGTCAATTCCAATTCTGAAGTTCATAGAAGATGTGAAAGCTTGCAAAATTATTACGAATACTGTTAGAGCAATAGTGAACTCAATGACGTGTGTAACGGCATCTTCTTCTTTAATATTTCTTCGATTCATCCTCTGACTTCCCTCTTGAAAAGCTTGGTCGCAGTTCTAAGACAGGTTATAGGCCATAAGACTAGTGCCAATAAAATTAACCATCCAGGAATACCTTCCAGATCTATGGCTAAAGTTCTATGAGTTAGTAATCCTACTGCGAATTGATAAACGTATCCAGGATTAAGCATTCCCATATGAGATGCAATACTTTGAAATTTAGGATCATTTTCAAAATCATCAGCAGTTACGTCAATACCTAATGCAAATGAGATTGCATAAATTAATAAATTCCATACAACGGCAAATAATAGCCACATTCCTAGTCCATACATTACCACATCAGTACCGCTTCTAGCAGCTATAGCAAAGCATAGCTGAAAGCAAACGAGCGTAAAAATCATTATTTGTCCACAAACGATAAAAGCGATTATTCCGCTTAAAGAAGGGAAATCTCCGGCGTTAATCATAAACATTAAACCTAAAATTTGTGCCACAAGTGCAGGAATGCCAACGACTAGAGAGAGCCCCACTGCTTTTCCTATTACTATGGTTTCCCTGTTTATTGGTTTAGCAAGTAAAATGTTGAGTGTATTTGCTTGTCTTTCTTTATGAAAAGAATCCACAGATACTCCAATTGCAGCTAATGAGACTACAAAGAAAACAAAGAAACATAGTTGTTGTAGTGCTCCGTTAGCATTTTGTACAAAGAACGCAGATTCTGGATCTCCATTTTGTAAATCGCCTAATAACCATCCCATTCCAATAATAAATAATGTAAATATTACGCCGAGTACAATCATTCTTGGTGACTTTATTCCCTGCTTAAGCTCAAATTTTGCCAAGTGCCAAACTAATCCAGTTTGTTCTCTTAGGTTTGTAACTCGTTTCAGCGAAAGATAAAGACCTGTAAAGAAAATTAATAATTCAGCTGTGAAAAAATAGTTGTCTTTTGATGATGATAGGTTTATGTCTTCGGCTTCAGCAACCCATCCCTCCCTTACTAATGTTATTATTTCACCATTATTATCAAACGTTGAAACATTACTAACTAGTGTAGCTTTAATTGTAATTATTTCACTTACAAAGAATTGTTTAGATAGGTCATCATTAACTAGGATTCTAATTCCACTAACATTTAGCATGGTTTTTCCATATAAGTCTTCAGAATAAACAAGAGCTTCACCTTCAGAATATTTGCCCGGAACAAACGTATCATTTCTGTAGACTTCAAATTTTGGTGCAGTTCTCAAAATTCCCTTAAATGTGATACTATCTCCAACTTCCTCTTCAAAATCTATAGTCCAATTGTTTCCATTCTTAGTAATTTGCTTATTACCCCAGATTTCATCGGGATTGGTTTCTGTAGTTGATACCCAATAAGCTTTGTGAATTATTGCAAGACTGATCACTAAAACTAAAGACATAATCAATGGATGCCAAGTCTTTTTCTTATTCCAGCTATCTTTTGATTTCAGAATATATTTATCTTTAAGGCCCAATTAATCACCGCCTGTTTCTTTAAGGAATATTTCTTCCAGTGAATTTTTCTGTGGTTCTATTGAAAAAATTTGTATTCCTTTAGACACTAAAAAATCCGTGATCCAAGGAATGTTTTCCTCTTTTAATTCTAAAGTAATTTCTTCATGTTTTCCGTTATTTTTTTGTTTAATACTTTTAATTTTTTTGTTTTTAGCAAGTTCCTTTGAAATTTTTTCCGAGAAATCTTTCACTTTTAGTAGTAGCCTAATTGATTTTTTCTCTATTTCCTTACGAATGCCGTCAATAGACTCCTCTCGAATTAATTTTCCATTATTTATGATTCCTACATGTGAACATATTTCTTGAACTTCTGTAAGAACATGTGAACTAAGTATAATTGTTAATCCTTTTTTATTCAAATCCTTAAGAACAATCCGTAGAGCTTTTACTCCTCTAGGGTCAAGGCCTGATGTTGGTTCATCCATTACTAATATTTCAGGTTCATTCAGTAATGCAATGCACAAGGCAAGTCTCTTTTTCATTCCTAGCGAATATTCACTAACTCTTCTGTTTGAATCCTTTTCTAATCCTAATTTAGCAAGTAGGGCTTTTCCTCTTTTTTCTATTAAATTATCACTCAAATTATAAAATCCGCCATAAAATTGTAGAGATTCTTTAGCAGTTAGCCTTCCATACAGTCCAACTTGTTCCGGTAAAAACCCTATTTTATTTTTAAAATAAAGTCCATTTCCTTTTATGTTTTTACCATCAATTATGATGTTTCCACTGTCAGCCTCCAATATTCCGATTATACATTTTATTGTTGTAGTTTTTCCAGCTCCGTTTGGTCCTAAAAAGCCGTAAATTTGACCTTTCCCAACATTCAGGTTTAGTCCATTAAGTGCTGAAAATTTTGAAATCTCTTTACCGATTAGATTATACTTTCGGTATGTCTTTTTGACATTCTCAATTTTTAAGAGATTCTGAGTCACGTTATCTTACCATTGATTGATGTTATAAAACCACATCGTCTTGCTTATTTGTGGTTGAATACTGGAGATATCCATTTTTGCCATCTGCCAACAGCTATTTAGAAGGTTTAACCCTTGATTCTTTACTCGAGGATTATTTTTATTCTGAAGCAAGAGCACTAGCTGTGGCTAGGTTAGAAACTTCTGCAACTACAGGTTTGATAGACGTTGAGGGTCCTCCTGTTAACGATGAGGCAGATATTGTTCTTGGTTATGTAATATCTCGTTTAATTTTGGCAGCCGCTGACAATCAAGCATTGATTAACTACGTTGCATTATCTGAAGCTAGAAGGGCTGAGAAGTTTTTCGACACAGAAACTGATGAAGATCTAGTTAAAGTAGTAAATTCTTTAGAAATAATTAATGTATCGCTGGACGGCAACAAGTTTAGTATGAATTTCGTAGATTATGTTAAAGCAGCTTCAAAATTGAGAGAAGGTAATTGGAAACTTGCAAACCGTGGCGTTCAAAATGGCACAGTCACTTTAGATCGTGAAACCTTAGTGAGATTGATGCGTGAAGTGATTCGTCAACATCTTGAAGAATTACCTGAAGCGCCAGTAGAAATTAAAAATCAATTTGAGGGCCCAATAACTGAACTGATAGGTAGCGTTTCCAAAGCATTTGTTGAGAGGATTGGTAATTTAGAAAATGTGGTAGGAGAGCGCCAAGCTGAAGCAATGAAAGAATTAGGCCGTTTTGATTTAGCTAAAGCACCTCCATGTTTCAATATGAATTTGTTAGATTTACAAGCTGGAGTAAATTTAGCACACCCTTCGCGTTTCTTCATAACTACATTCCTTTCTTCTCTTAATCAAGATTCAGAATCAGTAATGAGATTATTCGCTACCGCTCCAGATTTTAAAGAATCTTTTACAAGGTATCAAGTTGAACATATTTCCGGCAAGACATCGGGAACACAGTACAATGCTCCAAAGTGTGATACTCTTGTTTCTACTGGAGTATGTCCAGGTCCAAACGCACTTTGTCGATTAATTAAGCATCCTTTGAGTTACTACAGAGTGATGGCTGAAGCTGAGAGGCCTAACGCATCAAGACTTGAAAGAATTTTACTTGCAGCACTTGATAAGGAGTCATATCCAAAAAAGTTGATAGATCAGAATTTAGACAAGTTAAAAGAATTTGATTTTAGCTATCCAGATGGTTTAAAGAAAACTAAATTGTCTTCAGCGATTAAAGAAAGTAAACCTAGTTTGGTTGAGGTTAAAATTTCGTATTTTAATGGTAGAACTTATTCAGTTGATCTTCCCGGTGAAGAAAAGAAATTGTGGATTACAAAGGCAGCGATGAGTATTACCGACAGTAATGTAGATTACGAATGTCTTCCTTTGACGGATTGGAAGGTAGCACTCCCTATAGAAGAAAGTCATTTCAAGTCTAATAAAATTAAGTTAATAGTTAGACCTTTAGAAATTAAATATAATACCAATGAGATAAGGCGAAGTTTAATTATTTTAGATACAGTTAAAGAGGATTAAACTCTAATCCTTCTACCACAACTACAAATAAATTTAGGTGTATTTTCATCAACAGTATGCACGGTACTACATGAAGGACATTTAACGGATACCATGCCTTCAGGAGCTTTAATCTCAGGCTCTTTTTTATCAGTTCTAGATGTTGGTCTTTTTACTACCTTTTTAGCAACACCTTTCTTTGCTACACGTTTCTTCACGGCCTTTTTCTTTACAGGTGCAGCAGCCATTGATTTTCCGTCCTCATCAGGTTCATCCTCTCCCTCATCAACTTGTGAGCCAATTGAATGAGTTCCAGTTAGTTCATCCAGAATTTTTCTTTCATCAAAGTCACTGTCATCTTCTTCTTCATCCAACTCATCCTCATAATCGTCGTCATCTTCTTCCTCTTCCTCATCGTCAGAATCATCCCCAGTTCCCTCCAAACGTTTCAGCTTTTTAGATTCACTTGGCAAATCAGATTTGTGTCCGACACCGGTTAAACTCTTCTTTAAAGGGTCAACAGATTCAACGGGCTTGTACAAGTCTGCTGTAGTGTCCTCGGGAGCTAAAACAAAAGTATAGATTCCAACCGAAAGAAGTAGAATTGCCAAAAATCCAATCGCAATTATGATTAAGTTTTCCTCAACCACAGGAGGAAGCTCAGGTATTGAAAATCCACCTGAATCGCTGCTATCAGCTTGTTGGGTGACCAGAGTTATTTCAACAACTGCACTCTTAACAATGTCATTACTATTATTTCTTAAAATTATATCAAACTCTACAATGCCATCATATCCTTTGAATCTAGTATCAGAACTTCTGAATTTAGATAAATATTCATCATAACCAGGATCAGAGCAAGTATCACAAAGTGGTTGGTATTCGGGGTAGCCAATTAAGGAATCTCTAGGATCCTCAGTATTTCTAAAATTAACATTAATTGTAATTGACTCTACCGTATTATTATTGCCAGCTTCTCTGTAAGCTCCTTTTAGTCTGACATACAGGTTTAGGTTTGTACCTTCTTGAATAATAGTTTCATCTTCGCTAACCACTAAATCTTCTGAGCTATTTACAGAGACTTCAAGTAGGCCAGCACTAGAAAAAGGTAAAAGAAAAATAGCTAATATAAATGCTAAAAAAACATGAACTCCCCAGTTATTTTTTAGCCACATTAACATACACACCTTGGATTTCCAATTTAAAACTTCCTATTTATTATATTGCAAAATGTTACTAAATCTATTAATTGGTACCCTTTTAACCAAAAAATGGTTAGTAATACAAATGATAAGAAAAAGCTAGGAAAAGGAACTAAGTCAGTCCATTCAGGCACTTCACCTAGTGAAAATTCATTGAATACTCCAGTTTACCAAACTTCAACATTCTATCTAGATGATAAAGGATACAAGATGTGGATGGCAGGCGAGCCTCGTGCCCCTGTGTATTCAGGAAGATATTATAATCCAACGAATAGAGCAGTCGAGAGGAAAATAGCAGACTTAGAAGGTGCAGAAGATGCACTAGTGTTTTCTTCAGGAATGGCTGCAATTTGCACGACTTTGATTAATTTTCTTGGTCAAGGTGACAGAATAGTTACAACGCGAAATCTTTACGGTGGAACAGTTGGGGTTTTAGATCAAGATTTTGTCCGTTTCGGTATTGATGTTCATTACGTAGATGTAAGAGATTTAGATGCAGTTGAAAATGCATTGAAGGAAAAAGAAACTAAGATATTGTATTGTGAGACAGTTACAAATCCTCTATTGGAAATTTCGGATTTGCCAGCCCTAGCAGCCTTAGCCAAGAAGTATGGTGCCGTTTCTATTGTAGACAGTACATTTGCAACGCCAATTTCTTGTAATCCTATAGAGCATGGTTTTGATTTAGTTATACATTCTCTTACAAAGATGCTAAACGGCCACAGTGATATTTTGGGCGGAACTGTTGCAGGCAAAACTAAAACAATTAACAAAATCTGGGAGAAGTTGAGAAATTTTGGAGGTTCCATGGATCCTCATCAAGCTTCTCTTGTTGAAAGGGGAATGAAAACATTACAAATTAGATATGAAAGGTCTACTGAAACTGCAGCTAAATTAGCAAATTGGTTAGAGGCCCATCCAAAAATTAAGAAGGTAATTTATCCTGGATTAAAAAGCCACGATGATTTCGAATTATCAAAGAAAATTCTTTCAGATTCAGGCAATATGGTTTCTTTTGTTGTAAATGGCGGAGATGACGAAGGTCGTAAAATGTTGAATAATATGAGCGTTGCTTCTCAAGCAATATCTTTAGGTGGTGTAGAATCTTTGATATCTATGCCATATGCTACAACACATGCATCATGGACTCAGGAAGCTCGAATTGCAGCAGGCATTGATTTAGGTTTTATCCGTTTTTCAACAGGTTTAGAAGATTTTGAAGATTTAAAAAATGATTTTGATCAGGCATTATCATCTCTTTGAAGTAACAGAATAATAGCAGGCTCTTACTGGATATCTGTGGAATACTCAATAAGGTTACTTAATTCAGCATACCATAAAGAAAATGTAGATGGAGTAGAACGCGCTATCGTATATCTTTACGGTACTACTAAAGAAGGAGAAGCGATTGCAGTACGTACACCACTATTACGTCCTTATTTTCAAGTTGTTGAAGCTACTAAAGATATTAAAAAAAGATTGCAAAAAGACGATAACGTTGAATCTATCGAAGAGGAAAATTTATGGGTAGATGGTGATGTTAGAAAATGTACTAGAGTCTATACAAAATCTCCAGACAATCTTTACAAGCTTAAGGAATGGTTAAAAAATAATGATTTGAAATTATTGGCTTCTGACATACCTTTCCACTACAGATATCTTTATGATAATGATATAGGAGGTTGTGTGTCTTTTGAGGGTGTTGAAGTTAAAAATCATAAATTTACATGTAAATTAATTGAGGCAACTTCGATTAAAGAATGCGATGATTTTGAATCAGATTTCAAAATTTTGAGTTTTGATATTGAAAATTCTATTTTTGAAAGGACAATTTATTGCTTAAGCTTTTGCATTAAAGATTCAAGTGGCTATATCCACGAGGAGACTTTACACGGGAAAGAGTTTGACATTCTGAATAATTTTGTTTCAGCAGTTTCTAAATTTGATCCAGATATTATAACCGGCTACAATATTGATGGATATGATTTACCTCTATTAGTTGAGAGGGCAGATGTTCACAGGATTGATTTGAATTTCGGCCGCGATAAATCTAAAATTGAGCAGAAACTACAAAGATTCTGGCGAGTTGAAGGACGTGTTGTAATTGATGCTTGGTGGAATGTTAAGCGAGAAATACGACCTCGTCAAGAATCACTTAATGCAGTAGCAAAAGAGTTATTGGGAAGAGAAAAGCATGATGTTAATCCAAAGAAAATGGATGAGGAATGGAAAATACGTCCTGAAAAGGTAATGGATTATTGTCTTGAAGATGCCAAATTAGCTTTAGAAATTTTAGAACATATTATGGTTATTCAAAAGTACCAACACATAGGTACAGTTTCAAAGTTACCTCTGGATGATGTAATTAACGGAATCACATCTATGATGATTGACTCCTTGATGATTAGATTTGCAGATTCTAAGAAAATTGGCGTGCCTGGGACAAATCGAAGGAAACGAACAGGTCACATTGAGGGTGGATATGTTCACACGGTTGATCCAGGATTGTATGATTGGGTTTGCGTTTTGGATTTTAAGTCGATGTATCCGAGTATTATAATTGATAGGAATTTGTGTTTCACTACAAGATCGGATGAAGGGGAAATAGAAACTCCTTTGGGAGTAAAATTTAAGAGCCCTAAACAAAAGAAAGGCCTTCTTCCTGAATTATTAACTAATTTGATGGCAGATCGTGATTCTGCTAAAAAGCTTCAGGCTAATGCTGAAAGCGAGATGGAAGAGCAATATTATCGGCGCGTTCAAGAAGCAATTAAAATTTTAATGAATTCTGTTTATGGCGTCTTTGCATCTTATTTTTACCGTTTTACTAATTTGGACATCGGCGCTTCAATAACTGCATATGCTAGAGAATATGTGAAGGATATTTTGAAGGAACTAGAAGACGAAGGTTTAGAAGTAATTTACGGAGATACAGATTCAGTATTCTTTAGATCACCTAGCTCGAATTTGGATGGTACTATATCATTCGGCCAGCAAATTGCTGAGAGATATTCTGTTGGAGCAAAGCAGCTTGAATTCGAAAAAATATTGCAGCCCTTTTTCTCTCATGGAGCAAAGAAAAGATATGTTGGTAAGCAAGTGTGGCCAAAAGAAAGTATGTTAATCAGAGGTTACGAAACAAGGCGTACAGATTCATTTCCATCGCAAGTTGAAGCTTTAGAAGAGGTATTTTCTTTTTTAATGAAAAGTGAGATTGATGCAGCCTTAAACCTCTCAAAGGATTGGGTAACAAGGATTTCAAAAGGGGAAGTTGAAAAGGATACATTAGTAATATCTAAAACTGTAAATCTAAAGAGAAAATATGTGAATGAAGATAATCAAGCACATCTCCAAGCGTATAAAAAATATATAGAAACTGGAAGGCCTTTTGTTAGTGGTATGAAAATTTCTTTTATTGTAACTGATGCTCGCAATAGTCCTATGGTTGTTGAACCCTACATACCTGAAGAGGAATGTCCAGAGCCAGACTATAATTATTATGCAGATAGACTGGCTAAATCACTATCAAGAATTACTGATGTATTTGATTGGGACGAAAAGGCCTTAAAATCGGGTAAAAGAGCCCCTAAACAACAGACTTTGTTCTAATGTCAAAAATCAAATATAATTCAGAGAGTCGAGAATGGTATTTTGTATCCTCATTAATCATAATTTTAGCATTAATTTGTTACCTTGTCGTTGCGTCCTATGCTTTACCTGATCAGTCTGAACTTTTTCCCTTATTAACAATGGCTATTAATTTATCATTTTTTCTACTAGGTTTATCTGGGGTTTTCTTAGGTTTACAGGGTTATAATTTTCGCAAAAATAAGGCAATACTAATTCGTCTAGAAGGTGAAGAAATTGCATTGAAAATTGAAAGTCTATTTTTGAAGAAAAATATAGATATAAAAGCTCGCGATTCTACAAATCTATTTGACATGGGAATGTGGCGTCATGTTAAATCTTATTCTTTAGAAAAAGGAGAAATTGAAATTAAAGAATTATGGTTTTCAGCATTTTTTTATCGTACACAAGTGGCATTTAGAGGAGAGGTTCCAAAGGAAATTGTAGAAGATTATTTAGCTAATTTGGTTTGAAGTCCCCGAGTCCAGATTTATAGTAAATTAGAGGCTCAGATTCTTCGTTAAAATTACCCTGTTCGATTTGGCCGACAAATATGGTGTGATCTCCCCCTTCGTATGCTTCCTTAATTGTACATTCCATACTGGCTAAGCAATCAGTTAATAGCGGAACTTTATTCTCTGTGACTTCATGATTTAGCGATAAAATCAGTTCATTCTTATCAACGTTTGAATTAGCGAAATCCCATGCTAGTTTGCCCTGTTCCGAATTACAGATATTTACTCCAAATGAGCTTCCATTTTCTAGTGAATTATGGCTAGGTATTTTTTTATCGATACATATCAAAATTAAAGGCGGATTCATTGACAGGGAGCAAAAGCTAGATACAGTTAATCCACTATATTTGCCATCATCTTCAAAAGTAATCAGAGTAACTCCAGAAGCAAATCTTTTCATGAGTTCTTTAAATGTATCATCTGTGATTGTCATACCTGTTCAAAAGGAGCAGTCTATTTGTAGTAATTTATAGGAGATATGAACTTATTTTAAGGCCCTTGCGTTTTATATAGCGATGGTACGCGTATACACGCGGCCGTACAAAATGAGAAATATGATTGCAAAAAACAGATTGCTAAACGCAAGTTTACTTTTGTTAGTTGCAATGCTCTTTGTTGTTTTTACTTCAGAGGATAGCGAGGCTGCCACACATACTGTCGATAAAATTGGTGGGTCAGATTACACCAATATTACTCATGCTGTAGAAAATGCCAGTGCAGGAGATACGATACGTGTTGCTTCTAGAACTTATCACGATGCTGTTGACGCTAATAAGAAGCTGAACTTCATTGGAGGTAACTATGGAGGAGTAGATCTTGGATACCTTTACGATTGTAATGAGGGTGATATGGTTGCAAAATATTCTCTAGATGAAACTAATCCTTCTGAAGTTGGCGACGGGGTTTGGTGCCATGATAACACCGGAGATGTTGAAGGTGCAACAACAGCAGGAGGCCTTTGGGGTAATGGTCTCGATTTTGATGGAACGAACGATTATGTTGAAATAGCCGATGATTCGGCTTTTGATTCAGAGGTAATTTCAATCACTGCTTGGGTTAATATTGACGATAATGACACAGATCATAGAACCATATTTTCAAAGTATGAATCTACTTCAGGCTCTACAAAAGGTTACAAGACCCTTGTTAGTGACGATGCTAAGTTTCAATTTGTTTTTGGTTGGGGCTCGGATCATGGAAGTTGTTCTTCTGTAAAAGATATTCCAGAAAATACCTGGACGTTACTTACAGCAACTTACGACAAATCAAGCATTAAGTTATACATTGATGGTGAACTTGACAATAGTTGTGGCTATTCCAATTCAATTTCAGATACAACCCATAAGCAAATAATCGGAGCTAGTGACCATAATAATGACGGAAGTTATGATCATTTCTTTGATGGAACTCTTGATGATGTTACGGTATGGGACTCTGCTATTACAGCTTCAAATATTGAAAAAATATACTGGGGTGGTGATTACGTTAAGACAGTTGTTAATGCAAGCGCAGGAGATTATGCGTTTAAGTTGTCTGCAGATGAATCTACCTTAAGAGGCTTTGAAATTCAATATAGCGGTTCAGACGTTGGAGCTACTGGAGATGTAGGGGTCTCTATTGTGGCAGATGAAGTTGAGCTTTACAATAATCATTTCAGGTTTAATGTTCATGCAATTAGAGTTCATAATTCAGATGATGTTGTAATTAATTCAGCCTCAATGCATTGTGATGGTTCAGCTCTTGACAAAGGGTTAGTAGTATCTGGTTCTAAACGATTGTTAGTAGAGTATGGAGACTACCAATGTGCGGACGAAGTTGGTATCTCAATTCAATATGGCGGTAGTAGTATTTTTAAAAATATATATTTCTACGGAAATAAAATAGGGATTAAGATAGATCAATCCACTAATAATTATTTCAATGAATCCAACTTCCACAACAACGAAGATGTAGGAATTCTTTTCTTTGGTGCAGACAACAATACAGTCTATGATACTAATTTTAATTATGAGAAATATGCAATTTCTTTTACTAGAGAGGCTGAAAATAATACTATCAGGGATGTTGAATTTTCAAACACTTATAATTATGATATTCATCATGGATACGATTCAGACGCCCACAGAAACGGCTGGAACAATGTAATTATTGACACTACTCTCGATGATTTGTCAATAGACTCAAATTCTAGACTGTTAGAGAAAGAAGAAGTAGAAATTTCAGTAACATCTAATGGAACTTATGTTTGGAATAGAGTTAATACAACCATAGATTCTGATAGGAAAGCAAATGCAGGACTTAATTCCTTTTGGGCAGGGGACAGTAATGAGGATACATATCTAGACTCTTGGTCTGGTTCTTTCAAGCAAAAGTCAGATATTTCATTGCCTAGCGGTGGAGTTGGTGAAACTAGAATTTTAGAGATAAAAACATGGTATGAGACTGAAAATACTTATGATGGTGGCCAAGTTTACATAACTAAGAATTCCGGTTCAACTTGGCAATTAATTACTCCGATAGGTGGCTATGATGGCTCATTTAGTGGAGATTGTGGCTCGACCGGTGCCTTTATGGGCGATAAATCAGGATTAGGTTGGCAAACTAAAAGATTTAATTTAACAGATTATAGAGGAGAAGATATTAGATTGAAATTCACATTCTGTAGCGATGGTTCAGAAAGTGACTTTGAAGGCTGGTATGTTGATGATATCAAGATAATTAAGGCTGCAGATGAATCAGTAGTCACTTACTCTGAAGGATTTGAAAGAATAGGTTACGGCTGGATTGCTCAGAATATGGCGGGAGAAGTTAATTGGGAAGCTGAAGGTACACAAATATATTCAGGGATAAATAATGCGGATGTTTATGTTGCAGACGGAAATAGTGCGTCAATAATAATGAACAAGACATCTAATTCTAATCTTGTTAATTACTATAAATTTGATGAAAATAGTGGTAATTACGCTTACGATACAGTAACTCCAACTCATTCAGCTTATCTATACAGTGGAGCTACTTTTGCATCTGGCAAATTTGGTAATGCAATAAGTTTTGATGGTACTAATGATTATGCAAGAAATACTCAATGTAATACCGTAGGTGGTTGTAATGGTTATGATCATTACTCAATGTCAGTTTGGGTTAAATTTGACTCATTTCCTACTGGTACAGCTTACGAGGGTATTGCTAATTTCAGATATGATGCTGATGCGTACTTGGCAGTAAATTCAGATGGCAATCCTGTGTTCGGAGCTTATTTCTGGGGTACACCTTCAGGTGACCATAAGATTGAAGCTTCGACAGAAATG
The DNA here is from genome assembly GCA_001875345.1 of Marine Group III euryarchaeote CG-Epi1. Classification (GTDB taxonomy): domain Archaea; phylum Thermoplasmatota; class Poseidoniia; order MGIII; family CG-Epi1; genus CG-Epi1. The sequence goes on along the minus strand of MIZA01000009.1, from coordinate 2,470 downwards.
GTCACTGGCGTTTGGTATCACATAGCTGGTACTTGGAGTGAAGATTCGGATAAGCTGAGAATATACGTAAATGGAACTCTTGATGGTACTAACACTTTGTCTGGTACTACAGCCTATATGAGGTACAGTCAAAGTTATAACTATATCGGAAAATGTGTAACTTCAAGTACATCCTGTAACGGTGGCAACATGGATGGTATGGTAGATAATCTAGCCATATTCAATTCAGAATTATCTTCATCTCAAATTAAAGCATTGCATGAAGATCCTCTAGGTACCAATTCAGTTCTATACAAAACATCTCATTTTGGTGGTTCAGATTCAAAAACGAATAGCCAAGGTAAAATTGATAATTTATTTATTCTCAAGAAAATTTATGATGGAAGCTCATCAGGTACTAGCTACAAACCATATATTGGATTTCATCAAGGTTCGTGGACTGAAGATCCTAGAGAGGTAACTATATCCGGAGGCGAGCATTCGGGTAAACTTCCAGATAGTAGGGTTTACAATAGAAACAAAGGCAAATTGTATTATTCAATATCAGAAGCTGCATCTGATGCATCTACTCAACATGTTATCGAGGTTTGGCCAGGTCATTTCAAAGAAAATGTTTACATTAACCAAAGACTTTCAATAATTGGTTCAGGCCCTTCAAGAACAATTGTTAACGGTAGATATTTGGAAAGTCCATTTACGTTTGATAGCAGTAGTGACAATTCGGTAATAAAGAATTTAGCAGTCATCAATAGTAAAAATACAACTAGTTGTTGCGGAACAAGCTCTATGTCGGGAGGAATTGAGATTGCTTTCTCGTATGATATGGTTATAGACAACATAAGGGCAGATAGCTATATCGGAATTATGGCATATTATGCAAATGATTTAGTTATTAAAAATTCCAAAATAGTTTCAACTTCTACAACTCATTATTATGGAGTTAAAATTTACCAGCAACAAGATTATACATTGACTAATAATGAAATTTCGAATTATAGAGAAGGTGTACGTGTAGAATATACATATCAAGGTTTTGACCTTGAGAACAATTACATTCATAATAATACGAGCTATGGTCTTTACACTTATTATACAGCAACTACAAGTGCTAGATCTAATCCCTTTAACATAGTTGGCAATCGATTTGTAGATAATAACTACGGGATTTACAAGGCAGATTCAAGTAGCTCTTATGGATATTCCTACCACATCAAAGATAATTTATTCAAGAGTAGCACTTGGGATGGAATCTACAGTAACTATTACTCGAGGGAATGGATAGTTGAGAATAATACTTTTGATGGAGATGATGATCAAAGATATGGTCTTTATCTCAACAGGTACTCTTACCAGAGTGTATTTGGAAATAATACTTTTTCAGACCACACTAGTAATGACATTTATTTCTATTATTGTACTTGCACAGGAACAAATGCAGTAAAATTCTTTAGCAATTCATATTCTTCAATTAGTGTTGTTAGTACTGCATTAATCAATGTTTACAATAATCTCAATATTAGAACGTTGGATGAAGACAATAATGCTTTTTCAAATGTTGATTTAGAAATTAAAGATAGTGTAAGTACTTATTACAAAACGGCACATTGGGGAGGTAGCGATTCTAAAACAGATTCTAGCGGATATGTATCTTCACCAGAATATATTCGTTCAGGCTATTACAGTAACTCAGCAACATTAGTGGATAATACAATTACTGTGAAAATAGCATACGGAGTGAGAGCAAAGACGACATCATTCACATTTGACTCAGACGGTACCAAGAATATTGAGGTTCCTAACAACTTTAAGCAAGGGGTAATTGAGAATAAAGAAACTGAAACATTGTACTCAAGTTTTTCTTCAGCAGTTAGTGCAGCTAGCTCTGGTGACGTGCTTCAGCTATGGGCATGGAATTATAACAATCTGGAAGTAACAAAAGGCGTTACTCTAAGAGGAAACTCAACTACTACAGCAATTGTTGACGGTGGTTCTTCAGATCACGCAATTGAGGTAAAATCTAATTCAGTCAAAATTGAAAATTTGACTCTGCAAGGTTCATCAGATAGTATACTATTTGCTGGAAATTACAACAATCTAGAGCTTCAAAACTTAACGATTAGCGATATAGGTAGCGATAATGGTATACATTTCGATGGTACAAGCAGTTCGACAATATCTAATGTTACTGTAAACTCAACAAAGAGAAAAGCCGTATTGTTTGAAGATGTAACCAGTATCACCGTTAAAAATAGTTTTTTCAAGAATTCATCATCATCACATGGGTTTGAGATTAGTGATGGAAGTAGTTCAGTAATTTTAGATAACGTATTCATCCATAATGCAGGATATGGCGGTTCATCAGCATACGGATTGTATGTTTCAGGCAGTTCAGGAGTTACAATTAAGAATAACACCAAGGTGGCAAGTAGTAAAAGTTATGAATTTTATGCTAACGGCGCTTCTTCTCTTA
>MIZA01000008.1 GCA_001875345.1 Marine Group III euryarchaeote CG-Epi1 | reverse complement strand
CTTGATGTATAGCTTGGTAATAGTATAACTTTTTACCAAACGAGTGAACTCCATCTTTCCAAACTGCTATCTGGTTCAAATCCCCTCTTGTATAAAGTGAGTCTCTAGCCCACTCCATAATTTCAGCAGTCCCTGGTAAATTACGAACTTTAGACTCGCCATTGGCCAAGAAACCTTCTATTAAATTAACTCTAGGTGTTGCATCCCATAACTCTAAGACTTTGCTTACTTCGGGTTCTGACTCTAACTCAGCGATGATACAATGAACATGCATTATTGTTGTAGGAACCTTAACTGCCATGGTTTGAATATTCAAATTCGAAATAACCGTTTGAACATCAGGCCCATGATGGCTAGGAACATTCAAAACAGGCTCAATGGAATTGATAGGCCCTCTATCGCTATCTTTTGGATCACCACTTCTACGTACCATAACAGCTTGAACATTATCAATACCATATTCGTTCAATAAAGGATAAAGAGTACGGGAAAGCCCTGTAGTATTACAAGAAACAACACGAACATAATCCTTACCAATTGATTCTGAATAGTTTGTCAAAGAATTGAAACTAGCACCAATCGGAGCATGTTTTTCGCCGCCTTGCCATATCGCTTTTGTGCCTGCTTTCTTGTACATATCCATGTTGTTCACACCAAGTTTTCCTGGAGTGCAATCAATGATTATATCAGCAATTTCAACAAGATCTTCAGTAACTCCACTAACTTCTATACCATAGCTTTCGAAAAAGGGAATTTTACTCTTTGTTGAAGCAAATACTGGGTAATTGGCGTCAAGAGCTCCTTTCATTTCATAGGTAGGTTTTGTCTTAACAATACCAACAATTTCCATATCGTCTTGAAGAGTAACTGCCTCTGCTACCCTCTTACCTATTGTACCATAACCATTGATACCAACTTTAATCATAAATTCTTATTCAACAACACTATTTAACTACTTATCCTGCTCGTCAACCATTTTTCTAAGTTTTTCAATAGATAAAGATATTTTCTTTTCAGGAGGTTTATCCATATTATCTAAGCCATCTCCATCCATGGGTATTGGTTGTTCAGGAGGCTGAGAATCATTTTGAAACACACTTTCAGGGAATTCTTTAGTCTCCTCTGTAATTTCAGATTCATCATTATCGTTGTCATCCTCAACAATATCCTTAGAAATGGAATAACCACCGGCATCCTCAGTAACTTCTTCAAGATTACCTTCTTCGATATCTTCCAAAAGCCTATCTTTCTTAACTTGGGAAGCCTCTTCTGCAATAGTATCTAAGTCAATTCCTTCATCCTCTTCCTCCATCTCCATAACTTCATCTAAGTCTATTTCAACTTCTTCATTATACAAGAATTCAGGCATCTCTGGTGCAACTGCACCAGGAACTGCTATAGCCTCGTAAAATTCAAAAGCAGTCCTCTCAACTTCCTCAACAAATTTATCTAAATCTTCTTCACCGATTTTAGAGTGAATTGCAGCCATTCTATCACAGATGAATGCAAAATAATTAGGAGCTACCTCAAAGGCCTTTTCAGTCCAAGTAAAAGGTATCCAAGCAATAACTTGCTTATTTCTAACATCTACTGAAACTTTCAATTGAGGTCCGGGATATATGATGCCACCACATGGAACATCATAATTATTCATGTATGCTAATACTTTGTAAACATCTTCCTGACGAGGAGCTTGCTCTAAATCATACTTAGTTTCGAAATAAAAATTTATCCCTCGGTAATTCATGAATATCTCAGGTTTACCCGAACCTTGAGCAGGATTTGCTTTCTCTTCAGATTCACCGAATAGAGAGCCCATTATCGAATCACTCCAACCGTGCCTGACTTGGCCTGGAGCATCATATTTCAATACTATGTCTTTGTTTTTAGATCTAAATTCACGCAGAGATTTAGCATGAGCGCTTAATTTCATTCCAGAGGCCATTTCACAAAGAATCCATAAGGCATAGATATCTGTCATTTTCTGGGTTTGCACTAAAACGGTTTCCTCATAGTATGATTTGTAATCATCTAAAAAGTCTCTCCAAAGAGGTGGCAATTCTCTGTATGACCTGTTACGACTCCAAGTTTTTGCTTCGATCAAAGCTTCCCTGTTAATCAATCTCTGGCTCTTACGTGTATTCTTGGCAATAGGGATTAACTCTGCAAGCTTACCATCGCCTAATACTTGCTTATGCATCTTGCAAGCTAAATCTAACTTATCCAATTGAAGTTTAACATCATCTGATAACTGTTGCACTTTCTTACCATAAATTGCAGCCCATGCTTTCTTCTCCCTTTCCTTACGATCCATTTCGTCCCTGAAGAATATAGCCTCAATGAAAACTTCCATATGGAATTTAACTAGTAAGATATTGGTTGGAGTACTCCATTTCCTTTTGCGTATATCTGTAACATGAGCTGTGGCATATTCAGTGCCTTTCTGTGCTCTAGCCAAAGCTGTTTTTTGCCAACGAACGGCACCACGAATTTGAGACTTCATAGTCTTTCTTTCAACTTCAACTTTGTATGTGTAAGCGCCCTTACGAATGTCGTTAGTAATTTTCAGTAACTTTCCAGAAAATTCTAGTAACTGCTCTATATTCAATAATATTTTCTCTTCTTCAATAGATGAAGTAGCACCTGGATACATTCCCTCCGGAGGCTCCTCAGCTCCAGAATTCTTTACTAAATCTGGTATGTGATTATCTCTTAAATCTTTAAACTTTTCATAATCTAACATTTTAGGAGCAATAACTATCTCTAATTTATTGGAAACTGATTTACCTTCCTCATCAAACAGACCAATTGTATTTGTCCCAATATAATCAGGAACTTCAAAAGTCTGTGAGTGTGTAGTGTTTGATCTTATTTTGGGAAGGCTATCCATACGAGCTGTACCCAACCTTATGTGAACTTTTTCTAAAGGCCTAAATGCATTTACATTCAACAATATACTTTCACCCTCTTGCAGATGATCTGGATGGTCAGCAGGTAAATTCAAATCAATTGTTGCGTCAGGTAGACTCATATCAACCGAAAACGCTCAATCCTGGTGAATCAACCATTTTTTCTAATGTGATCGAAATGGCATGATTTTGTCCAAGAACTTCTTGTGCTTTTAGCATCAAACATTTTAGCTCATTTCTCTCAAGACCTTCCAATGCAGGCATAATATTAGATTTAATCACATCAGCTAATGCTCTGTCAAGATCATATTGACCTCTCGAATTAAATACAGTTAACATCGAATCAATTATAACTGCAGGACCAATTTTCCTGTAAGTTCTCACACCTCTAGCTACTTCATCATCTCTAGATTGAGGTAATTCTTGCTCTTCCAAGAAATTCATGAACTTGTTAAAAGCTTTAAACATTGTTCCATCATCATCGTAAAAATCAAACATTTCCTTTGCATACCAATCAACATCATCGCTATCATCTGGTCTGTCAGGAGCTATTCCTAGTTTATTCAGTTTATTGAAAACAAAGACTGGCATACGCTTGTATTCGTCATCCCTGTCGGGTAATCCAATCTCGACAAAAGCAAATCTGCGCATTAAAGCATGACCTACATTGAATAAAGTATTCTTATCTTGTGTATTCATAGTTCCAATAATTCGGAATTCAGGAGGCATCATGAAAGGCGCTCCACCAGTTTCTTTTGCTGTTAGAAGAGCTTGCTTATCTCTATACTCGAAAACAGTAAACAATTTACCAAACGCTTCGTCAATGTTAGCCCTGTTAAACTCATCAATTACAAGATAATGCGGTTTGCCATCCTCCTGCATAGTTTTTTCACAATTCTTCGCAGCGTCTGCAACATAACCATCCTTGAAGAAATAACCACCTGAATCGTCCGGTGAAATACCGCCAATAACTTCGAAATTAGACCATTCGGCATTAGCTGTAACAATGGAATAGTTTGGAATCATGCTTCCATCTTTAGCTTCCTTAACACCACAAATTTGGCTTAGTAATAAATTAGCCAAAGCAGTCTTACCTGTTCCTGGATCCCCATAAAGCATAATATTTCTTCCAGACTTGAGATGAGTTACAGTTTGATTAATTGTATCTTCAGTAGTTGAATAGAACTTGGACAATTCTTCGTAATCTACGTTATAGTCTACTTTCATAGCTTTCCGAATCTTAGGAGTTTCAGCCAACTCTTCTTTGAGTTCTTTTTCAATGTCGCTTAGGTCAACGCCATAATTTTCATCCTCTGTTGGCTTGATATCAATAGTTGCTTCAGGAAATTCTGAGAGTAACCTGTCCATTGCATCTTCTAAAGAGATATCTCCTGATTTAATAGGTTCAGGTTCAGAATCTGATTTATCTTCGGGTTTATCCTCATCAGGAACAAAATCAGAGTCGAAAGGATCAGAAACTGGAGGTTTAGATAGTTGCATTTCTACCATTCTATCCCTAAATTTCTCTGTACCGTACTTAATTCCATACCAAACAGCACCAGCTGCAACAGCCAAAGGTAATCCGAACATTATCCATTCAGTAGTAGTTTCTGGTGATGAAACATCAGTACCTGAAAGAAGGGCAGGTGCTATCATTGTTGCAAAGAGAGTGCCAATACCGGATACGAATAATCCAAAGTAAGCCAAACCTTCCATACTCTGCTCAGATTTTCTTTTCCTGTAAAACAAATACATTCCAATGAAAGAAATTGAGACTGACAATACTGTGAGAATAATATCTCCCTGCTCAAAGTAGAAATTAGCGCTGTTCCTTACTAAATTCCAAACAACAACAATAAATTGTAAGGACAAACCCATGAGGATCATAAAGAAGTATTTTGCTTCTTCCATATCCTTTAATCTGACAGTTTGAAGAATATAACCTGCAATTCCTAATAGTAAGAATAGAATACCGGCCAATAATATCAGCATTTCAATTGGCTGCAAATCAATGTAAGCATATTGGACCTGACCTCCAACCTCCGTACAAGCTTGCTCTAAAGAGGAATCAAATGATTTCAAAGAGGTATCACAAGACAACCACGGACCTCTAACCCAGTTGTGGTGCAAAGCTGCAAATACTAAAGAACCTGCTCCGATAAATGAATAAATTGTTGACAAAGGAGCTTCACTAATGTCTTTACCAGTAACTGCATACAGGAAAACGATGTAAGAAACTACGATTATTACCAATCCAGAAGTAGCACCTAATGTACTTTCAAAACCCTCTAAAGGCTCTTGATTTCTACCCATGAAAAGATAGACAATTCCAAGAATGATTAACATCAAAAACAAGGGTGCCATAATATTGCTGTCACTAATTCTTCTGGCCTGAATAAGTATGCAAAGGCCCATTAGTGCTGAGAGGCCAAGAATAGTTTGATATTCATGAGTCTTGACATTAAAATTACTAGTGTCCCATTCTGAATTAAGGACTAAAGGGCATCCATTAGGATTGCCTTTAGATGATATTTCACCCCAGCCAGGACAAGTTAATGGCTCATTATATGTTGTGTAATTTCTTAAATCTTCAAAAGTTACACCCTCTCCTACAGTGGATTCAGGATTAGGAACGTCTGCTGTTGTATAGTACAAGACCAAGCCAAGTAATGCGACGGCAAGTAAAAATTGCAATGCCGGTAGATAAAAACTAGATTTTGCTCTACCAGTAGAAATTGGTGGAGGAGAGGAAACTGGAGAAACTGTCTTGGTACTTTCCTCCTTAGTTACAGGAGTCTCCACATTAGAAGGGCCAACATCTTTTGCACCTGCCAAATTTACACCGCAAATATTACAAAAAGGTGCTGTATCTTCAACCTCTACAGCACAGACTGGGCACTTCTTCATGACTCTCATTTAACTGTGTAGATAAAAGACTTTTACTGGCAAACGTTCTTATTAGGGTTTCAAAATGGGAAAATAATGGTTACCGAATTATTAACTCTCCGAGACTTGAGAGTCCAAACTTTAAAGGAGAGAAAAGAAGGAAGGTTAACAAAAATACCCAACAGCTTCTTTAACCAAATCAAAAATTTAGAGAATCAAATTAGAAATGTTATTGAACAATCAAAAGATAATGTAAAGAGACTTGAAAAGAGCAATTCTGATATGCGAAAGCTAATGGATTTAAAATTAGAATTACACAAACTAAGAGAAAGAAAATTAACTGATTTAGCAAGAGAAAAAGTTAATGGCCAAAACCCAAACTCGGAAAATGTTCATTCTAACGAAAGTGAATATCTAGAATCTATTTGCTCAGTTATTGAGAAACATCGCGAGAATACTCTACTCAGTACCGATTTTGAATTCATACCTGAAGATAAACCTGATTTAAAGAAAGAAACTATAGTCAAAAATAAAGAAGAAGATAAAGTTGAAGAGAATGTTGAAATTCAAACTCAAAAAAATATCAATGAAAGTATTGATAACCAATCAGACAATTCAGAATACTTAAATGTGAAAGTACTGGAAGATCTACCTACATTCACAGGAATGGATGCAAAAAATTATACACTTAAAAGTGGAGACACAGAGTCAATTCCAAAGTACAATGCAAGAATGTTAAGTGATGCAGGAAAGGTAAAGCTAGTAACTGAGGTGAAGGTCTGACTTACGAAAAATTTAAAAATAACATAATTGTAACAGACAAGAAAGTAGCTGCCCAAATTTACAATAAAGGAAACACAGGAACACCACAGAGCGGAGGAAACTTACTACTTACTAGTTATGAAGCTCTGTATTCAAATGATAGGAAAGACATTGTACTGACTGATGATGAAGTCGAAGAATTAAAAGGAGATAAACTTGTTTACTATACTTATCGTGACTTAAAAGAAAGAGGATTGGTAGTTAAATCTGACGAAAAAGGTCTAAGACTTTACGACCGAAATACGTCTACAAAATCTGCAGCTTCAGCTATAGTTTACAGTTATAATTTTCAGGATAATATCGATTTTAGTAAGGTAATAAAGGAGCTAAAGGCTGGTTTTGAAAGAAGAACTCAAATTGGAATTGTTGATAACGAGGGCGATGTAGTTTATTACATTGCTAATCTAATAGAATGGCCAAAAACAAAATTGAAAGATAACCTAGAAAACATTAATGACGATCCAAAAATGAAAGAACTAGTTGATTTAGGATACCAAATTCATTCCGGACTAAAATTTGGAACTCACTACAGAGTTTACAATTATGAATCTGAACATGCTCCTTGGTTAATACATATAACACAAAAGAACCATAACTGGCTCGACATCGCTAGAATGATTAGAGTCGGCCATGGTGTGAATAAAATTATTGTTTTAGCATATGAAAAATATTGGATAAGCCTAAAGTGGACAAAACCATGAGAATTGGAATTTTAACTGATAACTTTTCAAAACTAAATCATATAACAAGAAAATTAAAAAATGCAGAATTTAATTTAAAACATCTAAAGAAGATTCCTGCAATTGACCACGAAATTGATGTCTTAGTTACTGATGAAATCGTAAAGAATTGCCTAACTCCGCACGTAATTCCTGGAAATTTAGAAATACTTGAGCTAAAAATAAGATGTGCTTTTTATCAAAAGAATAAACTAACTGTAGGGATTGATCCTGGTGGAATATGTGGATTAGTAGCTTCGGCAAATAAGCACTTATTATTCAAAAAAGAGTTTGACAATATAGATTCAATGGTAAATGTGATAACATCTATAGATAATGAAATAGGGCTTAAAAATATAAAAATTGGATTAGGTAGTCCACCAATAAGGAATTTAATTGTAAATTCACTAAGAAACTACAAAAACATTATACAATACATAGATGAAAAGCGAAGTGGTAGTGGGAGCCACATAGAAGCTGCAATACGAATTGCATCCAGACTACCTGAGACAAATCAACCAGTTGATTATAGTCCGAAAGATGGTGAAATAGCCTGGATACAAAAGCAATCTCGTAGATTATCCAAAGGATTAATTACAATAGATAAAGAAACCGCGAATCGTATTTTGTTAGGTGAAATAAGCATAGAAGAGGCTGTAAGAAAATATACTGAAAGATTAATCAAAACCAATCAATAGTTTATTTGATTAACAGAATAAGTGTGAATACATTTTTTATAGGACAACATTGGTGAAAAATTGTGCAATTATTAGAAGTAAAAGAATTGAAGAAAGGTTTTGGTTCGAAAGCATTTAACACTCGAATAGAAGTTTTGAAAGGTATTAATCTAAAAATTCAAAGAGGGGAATTAGTAGCGCTAATGGGTCCTTCAGGTTGTGGAAAATCAACTTTATTGAACATCATTGGAGGATTATTGCCAGGTGACGAAGGAGTAATTGAACTTGAAGATGTAAATAGTTCAGGAAAAATGAAACCTTCTGGAACTAAAGATAAAATTGAAGAAAAATTAAATCGAGATATTGATGGTGACGGAAAAATAGGTACTTCTAGTAAGTTTTCGTACGGAACGAAGCCTCCAAACAAAGTTGTAAATGTAAGAAGAAGTGGCGTGGGATGGATTTTTCAAGATTTCCACTTGGTAGAACACTTGAGTGCATTAGATAATGTTGCAATGGCGCTAGAAATTTCAGGTATAGACCAGGACGAAGCTGAAGTAAAGGCAAAGTCTGCTCTAACCACGGTTGGTTTAGGCGATAGAATAGATTTTGGTGCTGAACAACTCTCAGGCGGACAACGCCAAAGGGTCGCTGTTGCTAGGGCCATTGCAGGTTCTAGGCCACTACTACTAGCAGACGAACCAACAGGAAACTTAGATGCTGAAAGTGGAAGCGACATCATGAAATTATTCAAGATATTAACTAAAGGTAAAAATCCAATTTCAGTACTAATGGTTACTCACGACCCTAATCTTGCAAGTCAAGCAGATAGGATGTTACTAATGAAAGATGGAGTCGTTGCTGCGAGCGATATTAAATCGGCTTGGGGAATAACTGACGAGGAGGAAGAAGAATGAGTAATTCTGAAGTCTCTTGGCTGTCATGGCTTTTTTCAATAACTGTTTGGAAAGAAAGGTTTTTAGGATTACAAAAAAGAATTACGGATTTACCTGACAATCTAAGAATAGCGACTCTCACATCATGGAGAGATAAGGAAAGAGGATTGGCTGTGTTTGCAGGAGTTTTCCTAGCAAGTTTAGTTATTACGCTTGTTCTAATTTATGGAGTGGGACTTTCACAAGCCTTCCTTGAAGAGTCTATAGAACAGACTGTTTTCGATTCAAAAATTGAATTTAAATCTGCTCCTGAACAAGGAGCATCTGGGTGGACAAATGACACAGTTGTACTTCAGCAAATGTGTGATGAAGTGGTATTACGAAAAGAATTCAATGATTGTACATTAGTTTTAGGTAAAAGTGGATTGCATAGTGAGATTAGCTGGGGGAATGATGCTGCATTCTATGCATCACCATTGCTTATGGAAAGTATTGAATCTTCGGATCAGGACAAAAAATGGGACACTAAGGATTTATGGAATTATGAATATACAACAGGACCTCCCGTTATCAACGTAAGGGCAATTTCTTTCTTAGGTCCTGAAGCTTTTGACGGGGTACTGGCAGAACGGCTATCTGAAAACATAATCTATGAAATGGGAGAATGGAAAACTCATGAAGAAGTTAATAATGAAAGAGGAATTTACATTCCTTTAGATATAGCATCTGCAGCAGGTGCTGAAGTGGGCGATAATCTCGACACATTAACCTTCACATATACTTACGAAAGAAGCCTTCCTGGAGCGATGGAAGATGAAGATTGCCCAGGCGAAATAATAGAAGGCCAAGAATACCGCCTAATGTACTGTCAGGTTAAATTGTCATTAGAAAATGTTACAATTTTGGGAATTTATGAACCGTGGCCTCAGGGAAACCCAGTACTAGCTGCTAATCCAATTTACTCAACATGGACATTATTGAGTGAAGAGCAACAAATTACTTTAATTGACAAAGATCATGTATATTTGGGCATAGCCGTCGATAGGAGTTTGCTACCTACAGCTTCAATTTCTGCTGCTGAAACCTGGCTTGACGAAATATCGAATGACATGCAAAAGCAGACATTTGACAACGGCAACGTAAAAATATTTTATGTTGATATTATAAGTGGAACGATTCTATGGCTTGAATTTGTTCTTGGTTTTGTGCAAGTTTTTGATTACATCTTGATGATTCCTGTAGTAATTTTATCACTATATTTACTAATTTATGGCTTAGAACTTTCTCTTGAACAACGAAGAAGAGAAATTAGCATTCACAGGTCCATTGGAGCAACTGCCGACAAATTGAAAGGAATGGTGCTTTTTGAGCTGTTTATAATCTCTTCCGCAGCTTGGGTAGGAGGGTACATTTTAGCATTTTTTGCAGTCCCAATAATTCTTTCAAGTGTAGGATTCATGCAATTTGAAAGCTTAGACATCGATATAAATCCAGTTCTGAGCATAGGTGCAACATTTTTCACTATTCTAGCTACTCTTGGCTTAGCTCTATTATTTGGAAGATCAAGAACCCAGAAATTCTTGGAAATGGAAATTGATGAAGGAGTAAAAAAAACTGCACAATCGGGAAAACCAAGAACATGGCTTCACGTTATCATGCTTTTCATCGGTACCCTAGGAGCAATCGATACATATCAAGAGCTATCAACTGGTGGAACTGGGATAATTAGTAATTGGTTTTTAGGAGGTTTAATTAATATTTTTGGACCTTTCATGCTTTGGATTGGGGGTGCTCTGCTACTTTCGAGACTCGGAGCCTATGGGCCTAAAATCATGCTTTTCTTCTTCAAGAGAACACCGTTGCTGTCAGATGTCAAGCGTGGTCTTCAGAACACAGGTTCTAGTGAATCCACAACAAGACTGTCTCTAATCATGCTTTTGACACTGTCTATTGTTACACTAGCTGCTGTACAGGGATATACAGGTTCTCTAGTAGACGAGCGAACCGCAGACTTACAGATAGGTAGTGACATTAAGATTTACTCTACTGAACCGATGACTTCTACGGAAATTGAAGAGGCTGTTCTAAATATTAGCTCTAAAGATATTACTGTTAATGCTTTAACTGTACCTATGATTTCTCTCGAATCTGAAGACGGTACGGATGCGAACGCTTATGTTTTGATGAATGGTAGTGAAAATATACTTAGGTGGTTCCCTCAAGCAATTCCAGGAAAAGATATCTCTAATGCCGTAAATGCATACGAAGGGGGAGGATTTTCAGCAGGACCTGATATGGCTTTTTCTCTTGACTTGGAGGGGTCTGGGAGATTCGGAGACCCTGCAGATAGATTATACAAAGAAAATGACAAGGAATCCGAAGTAATGAATTTTACTTGGGAAAAAACGGAAATTATCCTCACTAACATCGATCCAAACTCTACTATGACTCCTGATGAAGCTTTTGAGTATTATACAAACCTCATGGACAGGGACTGGTCAAGCATAGATTTGTCAAATCAAGATTTGAGTAATAGGAATTTTTCCAGAACTGATTTCTCTAATACGAATTTATCAGGCGTAAATTTTGCTAATTCCAATTTGAACGAATCCTTATTTTTTAACGTAAACCTTAGAGAGGCGAATTTTACGGGAGCTAGTTTAACAAATACAATATTTGTTGTAACTTCCAATAACGTTGCTAATCTCGACTTTACAGATGCAAACCTTTCCGGAGCTTTTTCATTTTATTCCGTAAATCTAACTTCTCCTAATTTTGAAGGTGCAACATGCCCTGATGGAAGCATTCAAAATGAAAGTAACAATTGTGAAACTGGATTCAGTGAAAGTCCAACTCCACTATTATTTCCAGTTTACTTCCCAGCATCTTTTGAAGTTCAAATTACCTCGTATCAAACATCAATGAGGTACATAGGAATTCACGAATTCATTCCAGGAGTTGCTACTAATGAAATGAATAATTATTTAATAATTAACGAGCAGGGATATCGAAATTTAGTAGGAGACCAGCAGGTAAATAATCTAACTGCAACGACATGGATTGTTGATATAGATGGATTGAATAACGACGAGCTGCAGGTTCTAGCTTTACTAATAGCTGCAGATTCAAGATTTGAAGGTGCTGATGACTGGGAAACTACTCACGAGAATGTAGAAAGGAATGGAGGCATTATATTTGGAACTCAAGGGCTATTCACGCTACAATATCTCGTAGCAAGTGCTGCAGCTATAGCCTCGGCATTTGTTTTCTTATCGTTAGTATTAAACCAGAAAAAGAAAGAATTGGCTATTTTACAGGCAATTGGAGCAAGCCCGGGTCAAATAATTAGACTTGTTTTATTCGAAATACTATCGATAGTATTCTTTTCAATGATTCTGGGAATCATTTTAGGAATGGGATTGTCTCTTGCGTTTAATGGGTTCTTTAACATATTTGGATTCTTATTCCAACTATTTTCTGGAACTGGTGAAGAGGCTGTAATTAGCAGAATATTACAATGGCCTTGGTGGGTTATTACACAAGTTACCTTAGGCGTAATGACAGTAGTAGTTATAGCGCTAGTATTTACGACCAGGAGAGCCTTACGAGCTGATTTAGCTGTAGTGCTAAAGGGGGAATAGAAATGCCTGAAGAATTATTTGAACATACAACTGGCCAGGGAAAACAGGAAAACGATTCGGATGAGGAAATCGAAGCTCTCAAGTTTACTGAAAAAATGATGGATGACAAAATCGATAAAGATGCTATTCTCCAAGCGATAGCACTTTATCATGTATATTCATCTACTGCTGAAGATGGAAATGTTGTTGCTTTAAGAGGACTAAATGTATCCGTTAAGAAAGGTGAAGCTGTTGCTATCGTTGGCCCATCTGGCTCTGGAAAATCTACTCTATTAAAATGTCTAGGAGTTTTAATGAAACCTTCAGCAGGCGGAGTTATTCTAAACGGAAAGTCAACCACTAGGAGAACTGGACTTGAGCTAGTTAAAATGCGACAAGAAACAGTTTCTTTTATTTTCCAAGAGGGAAATCTCCTCCCAGATCTTAGTGCAATCGATAATGTTGCTCAAGCTTTACGTCATAAAGATGTAAGACCTTCCGAAGCGAAAAGAAAGGCGATGGATATTTTAGTAGAACTTGGTCTTGAAGAACGTGTTAACAGCATGCCTGCAACACTTTCTGGAGGAGAACAACAAAGAGTTGCTATTGCAAGAGCTTTAGTAACTAATCCAAAGCTAATTCTGGCTGATGAACCCACTGGTGCTTTAGATCCAATTACTAGTCGAGAAGTTTTAGAATTATTTGGAAAATTACATGCAGAAAAAGGCGTTGCTTTCCTAATCGTAACACACAGTGATGAAGTTGCTGCTTTCTGTGATCGCAGTTTAGAATTGCGTGACGGGCGATTTGTGGCTGAACATGGAACTAATCTCGATGTAGACGACTTAGAAGGAACAAGAGAGTTGATTGTAGACGAACTTGGTACTGTTTCATTCCCCCCTGAGGTTTTAATGAAAATGGGAGGGTCAGGAAGGTACGAAATTGCTCATAACGAGAAAGGTGAAGTTACACTTGTTACCGCTGAAAAAAATAAATCCATGATAAAAGGAAAAAAGGTTTTAGCAAGTCAATGTCCAGCTTGTAATCACAAATACAAAGATGATAGCCAGTTATGTCCTGAATGTGGTTCTAGTCGACCTATGGTAAGTGAAAGTTAGAAATCAAGAACAATTCTAGGAGTTTTTTGATCAATGTCCGGAATTCTATTGTCAAAAATTGGACTAATGAATTCATAATAAGATTCTAGATAAGAAACAATGTCTAAACCCATAAATTTTGAGACACCTACACGAGATAATAGATCCATTCCTGATTTTGAGAGAGTTCGAGCTCCAATTAAATCTTGAATTTCAAAGCTAGCCATTCTAACTTTCAAAAGGGCGGCTCCAGTCTTAATTAATCCTTGGATAAACATATGCTCACTACTTCTTCTTACTGCAGCTAGCCACAACCCCTCCCAAGCTTCATGAGCTTCCCAATAGAAGTGATAATTATACAAATCAATACCATAAAGATAGTCATCATTATACTTCCAATCATCGGAATTCCATTTCTCTACATCTTCATCTTCTAAACCGTAACTATGGCCCTCGGGACTATTGACTGGATGGGGATGAAGTCCTGGCACAAATCGGTAAACTGGGAATTTATTCTTTGAATATCTATCTACGCTTTGGTTCAAAACCTTTTCAGAGGATGCTAGAGGATAATCAACCATTTTTTGTTAGCATTTCTTCAATTGCTGAAGTAAACGAAAGGACGTCTGACTCGTTATTGTATAGGTATGCACTCGCCCTTGCAGTTCCATCAATGCCTCTAGAGTTAAACCAAGAGTGTACACAATGCATACCACTTCGAATCGCTATGTTATATTCTTCATCAAGATGCATTGCTATTTCGGTAGGATCCCAACCTTCAATGTTAAAAGAGAAAACTCCGCCTCTTTGCGAAACATCGGATGGACCTATAACATCAATTACATCATAATCTTTCAATTTATCAGACATTATTTTGTTAAGCTTATTTTCATGCTCTTGAATATTATTTCTACCAACTTTCATAATATATTCGGCTGCGGTACCAGAACCAATAGCTCCGGCATAATCTTGAAGTCCAGCCTCAAAACATGAAGGAGGTGGTAACAATTTGTAATCTTCATATGTAGAATTAATAACAGTTGAGCCTCCGACATAAGTAGGAACTAGTTTAGATAATTCATCATATTTCCCGTATAATATTCCCATTCCACTTGGTCCACAAAACTTGTGTGCACTAGCTGCAGCAAAATCTACGTCTAAATCAATTACATTTACTTCCTTATGTGGAGCAGATTGAGCAATATCCATCAATACTTTAACACCTTTGTCGTGACAAATCTCAATTATTTCCTTTGCAGGATTAGTGTGACCATCTAAATTTGAAGTATGAACAAAACTAAATAATTTAGTTTTAGAGCTTAATGTTTCTTTAAGAGCTTCAATATCGAAAAAATAATTATCTTTAGGAGGTAAAACATCATATCTAATTCCATTATACTTTGATAAATGGTGCCATGGAACAACATTGGCGTTATGCTCTTTATCAGATGTTAAAACGTGATCTCCTTGTTTCAATCTTAGACCATTTGCTACAATATTCATTCCCTCTGTAGCATTTTTAGTAAAAACTATCTCTGAGGGTTGCTCAGCGCCCACAAATTTACGAAGGCTGTCACGAGCCATCTCAAATTTCTCCGTGACTTGCCAACTTAGCTTATGAACTGAACGGCCACCACAGGCGGGATAATCTGTATAATATTCAGTAATTGAATCTATTACTTCTTGAGGCCTAAGAGTCATACAGGCACTATCAAGATAGATTGGTGAATCATCTCTATTCAATAGTGGAAAATCTTTCCTGTATTTCGAAATATCCATGGTACTTTATTGGGGAGCATAATTTAAAGACAAGCTTAGCAAAGTCATTTTATACTCCTATACTGAGGTTAAAGCATGACTTGTTTGGAAAATTTCCCAAATGACCTTGAACCTACAATTGCCTGTGGTACTGAGATTATTGAATTTGGACCAGTAACTGCTCTGTTGACTATCATAATAGGTGGACCACTTGTCAGCTATGTACTAAGAATCGTCAAAAGATTAATGAGCAAATACGATTACGTAGATTCTGGTGTAGAAAATTTCCTTTACAGAATAATCAGTACTGCATTATGGTTATACGTAGTATTAGTTGCAGCCAACGCCTTAGGAATAAACGTTACAGGAATTATAGCTGCTTTAGGAATAGTGGGATTGGCAATGGCTTTTGCTGCTCAAGACACAATTGAAAATATAATTGCCGGGCTTTTCCTAATGATAGATAGGCCCTTCAGAGAAGGTGATAGAATTTTACTACCTAAGAAAATTGGAAGTTTGTATTCAAGTTGGGGTGACGTGACTGAGGTAGGTCTAAGGACAACAAGAGTGCGATCGACTGATGGCGTACTTATGTCTGTACCAAACAAACTTTTTACCCGAGATGTTATAGCAAATTTCAATCACAAATCTGATAAAAATTTACGGGTTAGAATACGACTAGGGTTAGTACCTACGTGGGAAAACGTAACAAAAGGAGAAGAAATTGTTACTAACATTGCAAAAAGTAATGAGAATATTTGTCAAGAAAAACCTAAGCCTCCTCAAATTGTTCTAAGAGATTTTGGGGATCAAGAAGTAATTATGGAGATTAGATATTACGTTCCTAATGCACCATTAATGAGATCAACAAAATCATATTACGTCAAAGAGATTCTAAAACAATTTGAAGAGCAAGATGTTAAACTCGCTTATCCAACTAGACTAATAATGAAAGAGGATATCGAATAAGATAATTCTTAGTTAACTTTTTATTATATCTCTTACATAATAATTCATGACATTTGAAGTACCGGATTTACCATACGACTACAGCGCATTAGAACCATACATAGATGAAGAAACTATGCGAATACATCATGACAAACATCATGCCGCATATGTTAACATGTTAAACGGAGCTGTGGAAGCTGCAGGAATTGAAGGCAAAACAGTGGAAGAATTGATTACTGATTTAGATTCTGTTCCTGAAGCGCAAAGAGGAGCTGTGAGAAACCACGGCGGTGGACACTTCAACCACTCACTTTTCTGGGAAGTTATGGGTCCGGTAAATGGAGAAATGAGTCCAGAACTCAACTCTGCACTGCTAGAGGCATTTGGATCACTAGATGATTTCAAAGCCAAGTTTCAAACCGCAGCTATGACAAGATTTGGCTCTGGATGGGCATGGTTATGTTCTGTTAATGGAAAACTGGAAATATGCTCTACTGCAAATCAAGATAACCCTATTATGGGAAGTGAATACGGTGGATGTGGGAAAACTCCAATATTGGGAATTGATGTTTGGGAACATGCTTATTATCTAAATTACCAAAATTTAAGAGCGGATTACGTTACTGCCTTTTTCAACGTAGTTAATTGGGCTGAAGTTTCAAAGCGTTACTCAGAAACTCTCTGATTGCCTAACTCAGCAATTAAGTTTCCAATAAGTAGACAAGAACCTCCAATTAGAAGCCAAAAGCTAAAATCTGTAACACCAGTCCCAACTGCGAAGATTGTAGCCCAAACAGGCTCTAAAGCATAAAGTATAGCTGCTCTAACGGGATCTATATACTTTTGATAATAATTAACTAAAGAAAGAGCAACAAATGTTCCAAAAAAAGATGACAATAGTAAAGGCACTAGAAAATCTACTTTCATAACCATCGAGTAAATATTAATCTGAGAATCATTAACAAACATAAAGTAGTTTAGCAAGAAAAGAGCCATTAATGTAGAAATGGCAATCGATGTAAATGTTACAGTCATAGGATCAACACGCTTTGTAATAATGTCAGTAAAAATTATGTGGCCTGCAAACATGATTGCACAAAGTATGGTTAACCATTCTGCAATATCATAGTGCAATTCTGGCGGACCTTGAATGTAACCTGCCCCAAATGTGGCTAATATAACCCCAAAAAGAAGACTTTTACTCTGAAATCTTCCGGCTAGATATGCCAAAATTAGTGCAGTAAATATGACATACAAACTTGTTAAGAATGCTGAAACTGCAGGTGATATACCTTCTAAACCTATCATCTGGAATACAAATCCACCAAGCATGAAAAATGCTAAAATTGAACCATCATACCATGAACGATAATCACCTAAATTTTTTCTTATACTAGGAGTAAAGTACAGAAAAATAGGCAATGTTAAACCAAATCTCAATGTAACAAAAAGTGTTGATACAACATTAGTTTGAGAAGCAGAAACTGAATCTGCGCTATCTAAAGCTCTCTTAAGCCAAAGGAAAGTACATCCCCAAATTATTGTAACTATGAATAATGCTATTGTAGCCTTTTGCTTCACACAACGCCCTGATCAAGCATTGCTTCTGCAACTTTAATGAAACCAGCAATATTTGCCCCAACAACAAGATTACCTTTCTGATTATATTCTTCTGCTGCATCTGCACATTGCTTATGGATACCTGTCATTATTTGATCTAATTTTGAATCGACCTTTTCACTAGTCCATTCATCGAATGATGCATTCTGTGACATTTCAAGAGCGGAAACTGCAACGCCACCTGCATTAGCCGCTTTGGCAGGACCAAATAAGACACCAGCTTTACTCAATATTGAATAAGCTTCTGGAGATGTAGGCATGTTTGCACCTTCAGAAATGGCCATACACCCATTTTTAACTAAATTATTAGCTCCTTTTTCTTCAATTTCATTTTGAGTCGCACTTGGTAATGCAATATCACACTTTTCGCCCCATGGTCTTTTTCCTTCATGGTATACAGCACCAGGATATTCTTTCACGTATTCTTTAATTCTTCCTCTTCGATTATTTTTAAGATCCATAATCCAAGCAAGCTTTGATTCATCTATGCCCTCTGCATCAAAAATATATCCACCTGAATCTGACATTGTGATTACTTTTCCACCATAACTAATTATCTTTTGAGCACAATATTGAGCTACATTTCCACTTCCGGAAATTGCACAAGCTTTACCTTCAATGCTTTCACCTTTTGAAGTAAGCATTTCTCTAAGGAAATATACTTGACCATATCCAGTTGCTTCAGGTCTAATTAGAGAGCCTCCCCAACCATAACCCTTACCTGTTAAAACTCCTTCCCATTTTCCAGTGAGACGCTTATACTGTCCAAACATGTAGCCTATTTCTCTTCCGCCAACGCCTATATCTCCCGCTGGAACGTCAATATTTGCTCCAATGTGACGATAAAGCTCTGTCATGAAAGATTGGCAGAATCTCATTACTTCAAGATCGGATTTACCTTTTGGATTAAAGTCACTGCCACCTTTTCCACCACCTATAGGCCGTGTGGTCAAGGCATTCTTTAAAATCTGTTCAAAGCCTAAGAATTTGATAATACCAAGATTTACACTAGGATGAAATCTCAATCCACCCTTGTAAGGACCTATAGCACTATTGAATTCTACTCTCATTCCTCTATTAACTTGAACTGCGCCATTATCATCAACCCATGGAACTCTAAACGTTATTACGCGCTCGGGTTCTGTAAGTCTTTCTAAAATGTTAGCATCCTTGTATTCTGGATGTTTATCAAACACGGGTTCAAGAGTTTCTAGTACTTCCCAAACTGCCTGATGAAATTCTGGTTGTTCTGGGTCTCTTAGTTTAACTCTATCAAATGCATCTTTGACATAGCTCATGTATGGCTCATTTTATAGAACTGAGTCTATAAAGATATCTATTGTTTCAGTATAATCTAATTTGTTTTTGAAAATAAAACAGACTATCTAGCTAGTGAACCCATCGGGTCCCAAGGAGGCAAGCTAATTGGATCTTCTTTATACATTTCAATCATCTTTTTTGTAAGGTGTTTTTTGTGAATAACAACTTCATACATGAATTGATCAAACCAGGGATCTGTCATAATATCAAAACCTTTCTCGCCGTGGTCAGGACCCCAACTATTCTCAACTCTCCATTTCAAAGGCTTATTATCTTTCAAGTCAACGCCAGTGAAAAGCATTGCATGGGTCATTACACTATCTCCGTATTCCAATCTTTCTGACTTTGACATTCCAAAAGAAGTACCGTAGAATTTATCAAATTCAAACAAACTTGTGTCCATAACTCCAAATTGTCTTGTAAAGAATTTACCAACGTCACAACCAAACCATACAGGGTCATCTGCCTTGATAGATTTAATTGTATATTTTTTTAAATCTTCATTCTCTAAGTTCAAGTAACGAATTATATTTCCGCCATAAACATTTCCTAAGTAATCAACTGTGTAAGTTTTGTTATAATCGGTAAATGGCCTTGGATCATTAATTAAACAAACAAAATCGTTTAAATCAATATCAACATGTTTTTTGAAAAAAGATTGTGGTGTTAAGTCTGTAAATCTGTGAAACTTTTCCTTCTTATCTCTAATTGACCAATCAAACTTCTCAGGAGGAGTTCCAAGACTAATACAGAGCATTTGATAAATTTCAGATAACATTCCATCCTTAATTTTTGAAACCTGGGCTGATGTTTTTCCGCTAGATATTGCCGATCGTAAATCTTTAGCAAATTCACGAAGTTTTCTTGTTATTAATTTATTCATTTGCGATGAATTACTACTATGGTAACTTTCTGCCATTACTTTCTTAGGAACAGTACCATATTTCATAAGCAAATTAACGAACATATCCCACTGCCCTCCGTCCTGAATTGGACTATCAAGTAAATGCATAATTAACCGTGAATCTGTAGGCTTATCTGAAGTCTCTATTATGTTTTCTAAAAAATAATTAGCTTTTTCTAACTTATCATAAAACATAAAATAGTTTTGTGAAAATTCAAAATTTTTAATTTTATACTTGCGTCCGAGATAAATTCTTAGTAAATTTAAACCTGCAAACCCCCAACATCTCCCGCTACGCTTTTGACTTGTAGCTTTCATTTCACCACTAACTTTTTCAGAAAATGTATGATCTATCTCTCTGAAAGATTCCCAATTCATTGCTACTCTTCGAACATCTGTACGGGTTGCTGCATTCATTGAAATTCTAGCTTGTGGATCTGAAGTAAATTTTTTCAGATATTTGTTAACATTTGATAAGGTAATTTCCTTTCCCATATTGATTCATTATATGCCCAATAATAAATGTAACTAGTCAAAATTGGTCAAACGAGGAGTCATTACTTTCCTCCATATAGGAGTTATGACACACGGCCACCAAGAAGCGTAATATCCCCATTTAAGTGTAGGTGTATTACCGAGAGGACGCAATTTCCAGAATGGCACTCCACCATCTAAATGGTGATCTGAATGTCTTGTCAGTTCCAGAAGACTCCATCTTGACCATCTTGCCTCAGTATTCCAAGCATGCTCTGCTTTGAAACGACCTTTACCTCTGCGCAAACCCCAGTGACGTATGTAATTTACGTACTCAAGAGTTAGAATTGAAATTACTGAGGAAATAATCCAGCCTACTGCTAATGGAATACCATCAAAATATCCCAAGTAACCAGGAATGAAAGCCAAACTTAATAATGTGACTATTTGTAAAAAAAGTCCTCTGTAGGAAGGATTGTTAAAACCGGTCTTTCCTTTACTATTATGAATTTCAACAGATGATATAAATTGACCAGGAATAGTTCTAATCCAAAAATGCCATAAACTTTCGTCTTCTGTAGCGCTTGCTGGATCTTTGTCGGTTGCAACCCATCTATGATGGTTATAATTGTGCTCAGTGGTAAAGTGAAGATAATTTACGCTGAATAATAAGACTCTAGAGAGCCACCAGCTTGGACTTCTAGGCCTAGTATGGCCTAATTCATGAGCTGTAACTATTGCAGAGGCTGCGGCACTCAACCCTGTTGACAAAGCACCTACTACTAACCAAAAATTAAGACCTGTGTTAAAGGCGAACCAAAAGAAAGTACCCATTACGAATAACTGTAAAATTCCATGAACCCATAATAGAACTTCAAAAGGAGTTCCAGAATCACGAGGTGGCCGAGGAACTTTAGTTTCTCCCAATAGAACATCTAAAATGGGGCCAACAACCCATATGAAAATAACTCCCATAGCAGCATAAATCGGTTCATAAACACCCAGAAGATTTCCTGAGATTACCAACATAGGTGAAATCAAGCCAAGAAGGTGATAAGTCCACGGTTCGGGATCGAGATTTGCCTGCTCACTCATATTTTGACTATAAATCTGGGGTTTAATTAACTAATTGCTAAATTATGTTATTTTGTGCTTGCTCAATTCATCATAAATTTTAGAGCAATCTTCATACAAGTCTAAATATTTACTTGGAACGTCTTCATCTTTTTCCTTGTAAATATTAAACCCGGTAGAATTTATAACGTTTTTATACCAATAATCTGCCCATATTCCATCAGTATCTCGCTTTCCCTTAGACCAACTGAGCATCTCTTCAGAAAAAACTACATCAATTTTGGTACATAATTTACTCAGAATATCTCGTGGATTAAGCAAGATATCTTTAGAATCTACAACCGGAGGAATTTGATTTGTAATCTTTCTGACATAATTAAAAATTTCATGCTGCTCGTTAAGTCCAAGCAGGTGCATGTTCAAATCAGAGTGAACTTTACTATAGGAAATAATCATATCCTTAGGATTTCTTATTAAAAAACAATTTGTGACATCCTTCATCCATTCCCTGCCTACAGAAGGTAAAAGATGGTGAGTAATATGCTTTTGAAAATATATTGAACAAGTGCCTTTAGTTTCAGAAATTAATTTTTGACCTACAACAATCTCATCTAGTTCTCCCGATGCAATTATTTCTTCTCTGCCTGGATGATCAACATCAGTTTTACTAAGATAATGTGGATAAAATGGTTCATCAATAACGAAAGTATCTGATCTGCTTTCCCATGAACGCATCATTGCAGTAGATATGTTGCGAGGGCCAGACCACATCGCAATTCGCTTCATGCTTTACTCTCAGATTCAATTAAATCGTGATAATATTTTTGTAAAATTGCAACAACTGAATCAGAAGGAAGGATATTGATGTCATGATCATCAATTTCGTATATTGGAATTATACCTGCAAAAGTACCTGTAACAAAGGCCTCATCTGCCTCATAAACCTCAGACAATGTAAAATTCTTCTCATATATTGGAATAGAATTTGAATTGCAGATATCAATCACGTTTTGTCGAGTAATTCCACCTAAACAATATTTTCCCGTAGATGTCCAGACTGCTCCAGATTTAACAATAAAAAAGTGTGTAGAATTACAAGTAGAAACATATCCGTGTGGATCTAACATTAAACCTTCATCACCACCCTTTCTTTTAGCCTCTATACAGGCTTGAATGCAATTAAATTTGCTTAAACTATTAATCCTGTGATCTTGAATATTTTCACTTCCACGAATCGTATTAACTGAAACTAACTTTAGACCTGTCTTTTGAATGTCGGGAGAAGGCAACTTATATTCAGGAATTACGACTATTGAAGGCTTCGAAATAGTAAAACTAGGATCTTGATATGGTGTAGACTTAATTCCTCTTGAAACTATAAGCCTCAAGTGTACACCATCGAACATTTCGTTTTTAATAATTGTATCGTATAGTATATCTGTTATTTCTCCTAGAGTTTTACCCAGGTCCATATCTATCTTGCTAGCTCCCCAAAACAATCTCTCTAAATGTTCAGCCAAAAACAGTAACTTTCCGTTATGTAAACGAATGCCTTCCCAGACTCCGTCACCGAGAAGAAAACCACTATCAAATACAGAAATCTTAGCATCTTGCCTCGGTACAAAATCCCCATTAACGTATACTAATACTTCAGAATTTCTGGGATCATCCAAATAATCATGTGTCCCCTTAGATTCTTTATTCATTTATTATCTCCACTATTTCCTCTGCACATCCCCATGAAAGTGTAACACCAGATCCACCGTGCCCATAATTATGGATTACAGTTCTTCCTGATATTAATTCTTTTTCAAGACGTACTTCAGTTCTACCGGGCCTTAAGCCTACAATATCCTCTATTATTTCAGCATCTTTTATTCCAGGAATGATTTTAGAAGCTTTATCAATAATAAAATTTCTATCCTCAATAGTTGCCTCAGTATTCCAATTGCCTTCCTGAGCGACACCTCCGATAATCATGTCATTGCTTCTTGGTACAATATAGGCTAGAGTAGGAACTTGTTGATCTAAATGCATCTCACCAATTAGTGGCTTTATTCGAATTATTTGCCCGCGAACTGGATACACTTCAGAGTCATGACAAAGCTCTCCAGAGCTTAGGCCCGTACAATTAACTATTATAGAAAAATCATCTGAGACGTCTGAAAAACTGGTGACTATTTGCTTTTCCAATTTTCCGCCGAGAAATTTGAATCGATCCATCAACCAATTCAAGTATATTGGCATTTCAATGACTTGAGTCATAAATGAAAAACATTCAACATAGTCTGATGGCAAATCTTCTGTAATCCTCTCAAATTTATCTACTGTAGACATCCAAGAAGGATCCTCCTGTTTACTACGGAAGTATTCATATGTCTGAACCATTTCAATTCCAGCTTTTTCATCAACAGTCAATAATTTCAAAATATCATAAGTTCGAGAACCCCATGCATCTGTCTTTTCAACTGGAGCCGATAGAAACGGATACCATAAAGCTGCAGCTACATCTGATGTCGTATTTGGAGAAAATTCTGCAGAATGAATTGTAACATCCCATCCATCCTCTAGAAGGCATATTGCTGAAGATAAACCAATTACACCTCCGCCAATAACTAGTACCTTTTTCTCCACAATTATTCAGGCAGAATGTACATATTATAATTACGTTACGGGTCTTTTTTTGTGTACCACCTTTTTGATAATTTAACATATTGTAGTACAAATAATAATATATCCTCTAATAATTAAATAAATTATATAATAAAAATAGCGTTAACTTTATATATAACATTTCCTAGTTATTAATATGTTAGGCTACATTAAGGCTGCAATTATTTTACTTCCTTGGGAAATAATTGTCATACCTTTCTTGGCCGACATAATCTAAAAAACTAGGTGAAAAAATGTTTATTTTATACAACGTAGCTAAGTTGAGTTTGGATATTTTCGAAAAAATTATTAGGGGCATCCTATTCTAGTAATTGTGGAAATAGAAAACTACTGGAAATTAGTCATTGGCATTACATTTGGAGTATGCATGCTAGTTTTTGGATCTGTATTTTGGAATACCGCAACCGAAGATTATTACAATAAACTTAATGGTGAAACTTATGAAATTGATAGTTGTCTGCAATACATGGAACCTCCTCTTAGTTCAATGGAAGAAAGAGATGACTGTACTCAAAAAAGGCAATTGGGTGGTATTTTCACAACAATTGGAATTGTAAGTCTATGGGCTACGATTTACATAAACAAAGATTATATTTTTCAATTACTCAAAGATAATAATCTGTTGTAGGTTGACTGAAACCTCTTAAATACAGTAACTTCATGAAAAAGTATGAATAAAGTTGCAATCGTTGTAATGATTCTTGGCGCACTCATAACTGTTGGAGGTATAGCCTTAATTTTCACAGGGGATTCTTTTGAGGAAAATATCGAAGAAGGAATTATTTATGAAGGAGCAGACGGAGCGATAAGTATAGACCAAGTAAATCCGAACAATGCATCGAAGTATGTTGTTCACCTAGTAGACGTAAAGTATGTTGGTGGAGGTTCTGGAGGGTATAATGAAGCGCATGGGAACAATACTTGGAATCTCACCGAAGCTGATTGTGACAAGATAAAATCTTTTTCACTAAAAATGGAAGATACAGAAATGTTCTACCCTCAGTGTAATTATATCAAAGACGATGTTGAAGATAAATATATCGTAATAGGACGTTTATGTAATGCAATCTACACTGATGAGTACGGGACTGAAAGCCATAAAGGAGAAGGCTGCCGAGCTGGAACATACACGTGGGAGACTAACGGAAATGCCGTAATGGTTTATGATGTAGAAGCTTTAGTTGGTGCAATTTTCGAAATACTTGCTAAAGGATTTGGTTCATTTGTAACTTGCTGTTGTGGTGTTGTAGTACTATTCGTTGGTATAGTACTAGCCTTTGCTCTACAAGATGATGATCCCTCTAAATATTACCAACAAAATAACGAGTCAGGTTCAACAACATCTGGTGCTAAAGGATGGGAAGAACAGTCTGATTACATTCATAGAGAAAAGAAGGAAGAAGAAGTTCCTGAAAAAAGTGAAATGGCAACTTCTGAGTCTGAAGAAAATAAGGAAGAGAAGAAGCGCAGTGGAGAGTATGAACTGCCACCCCCTCCTGAAATATAGTACTAGTTCAACGCTAAATTAATATACTTCTAGTGCGTTGCACTAATATGATTGAAAGTGAAGCCTACCCTTGTCCAAGGTGTTCTGGCGTCAATCTAACAAAAAAATTTGCGCTAAGGAAAAAATTCCGGCACTGGGAATGCAAGCAGTGTAAGGGAGTCATGCTAAATGTTGATGATATCAATAAACTGCCATTCATAGGATCGAGAATTATAAAAAAACATAACTTGGAAAAATTTTTAGGATCTGGTGATATTGGCGCACTAAGATGCGGGTCTTGCAGTTCCAAAATGAATGAAATTCACATTGTGTGCAAAAAGAATGACGAACATACACATCCTGTAGAAAAAGCCGCTGAAATTACTGCAATGGGATTTTTGTTGCTACTAGCAATGATATTTCCACCAGCTGGTTTAATTCTGAACGAAATAGATAAGGAAAAGCAAACGAAAAACTTGTATAATAGGGAAGTTGAAATTATCACGATAGATGGATGCTCGAGTTGTTGCTCATTCTGGTTTGATAAAGGCGAACTTCGAAGATTAAATAGAGCAAAAATACTAAAAAAATATTCTGGAATGAACAATGATGACTTAAAACAGTTTCAAATTGATGCAGAAAAAAATTACACTGATTTAGTAGGTTTTACTTCAAAGGAGACAAAGATTGAATGGGGAAAAGTATCATCACCTGATACAAAACCAACTGGAAAAAAATCATTACCTGAAGGAAAAATAGTTGGAAAAGTTATTGGAAAGAATTCTCCATCTGAAGGATTGATGATTTACAACGAAGAAACTAAGAAATGGGATTTTGTACCTAATTCCAAAGACTAACATAGTTAAATTAAAAATATACAATTTTAAATAATAGTTTAATAATATGTAATAATGAAATTCTTCGTTAAAATTGCAACAGACCCTGACATTGACCCTGTAAAATGCGTTGTTGGAATGGCATGCGCAGCTCAAGCTGTTACTGCTGGCCATGATGTAGACGTATTCTTTGCAGCAGGTGGTGTAAGGCACTTAGAACCTGGCCAGTTTGAAAAAATGGCGAAACACTCAGATGTTGATCCTAATCTTATGAAAGGAATGATGGACAAGTTACTAGAAGGTGCAAAACTACACTGCTCTTTCGGATCTGTAGCATCGGTTTTAGGGAAAAAAGAAGGTGAAGGTGCTCTAATTATTCCTGACGATAAACTAGCTTGGGAAGGACCTCCGCAAGTAATTGAACTTTCAGCTGCCGCAGACACAGTACTAGTCTACTGATTTTGTATACGATAAGCACCGATTGCAACACTTCCAATCATTAATAATGCTAAAACGTTTGCTACAATAATGGCAATCGAATTTTTCAGAACTCCATAGATAAGCCAAAGAGTTAAAGAAATACAAATAACAACAAAAGTTGGAACACTAATTCCATCAGCTCTACCATCAATCCAGACTCGCTTCAATTGAGGATACCAACCTGAAACTCCTAAAAAACCTGCAAACAATCCAATACCTTCGACCCAATCCATTATGGTCCATGAGCCATCATTTAAATATCTGACATAGAGATAATATTTGTGAAAGTTGATATCGTTTGGTTTAAGAGAGATTTCAGGCTAGAAGATCACGCTCCAATTAACGCAGTTGCAACAAGTAACAATAATTTTCTTGGAATCTTCGTTATTGAACCATCTCGATTGAGTGAAAAGGATACGGATCCGATTCATATTGATTGGGAAATTAAATGCGCTTTGGAATTACAAACTAGAATTAGAGAATTAGGTGGCGAAATGCTAATACTTCACGATGAGGTGATAAATGTATTTGAAAAATTGATAGAACAATACCAAATATCCAATATTTATAGTCACGAGGAAATAGGAACAGAATGGTCATACAGAAGAGATATCAGATTCGGAGACTGGTGTAAATCTAAGAAGTTAAATTGGAAAGAATTCCCTACAAACGCAGTTATCAGAGGACTAAAAAACAGAGATAATTGGTATAAGTTGAGAACAGAAAGATTGATGGAAGATATAATTCCTTCTCCAAAAGAACTTAAATTTGGAAATAAATTAAGAATGGATTCAATATCTTCGGCAAAAGAAATTGGCATTATTCCTAGAAAATTAAGAGATAAATACAAACCAGGAGAAATTGAAGCTAAAAAAAATCTAGACTCTTTCCTAAACAAAAGAGGTATGAATTATAGATATGAAATGTCAAGCCCTGTTACTGGAGAAAATAGTTGCTCAAGACTATCTCATTACATTAGTACAGGATGTATAACTATTAGACAAATTATCAAAATAACGAACGAAAAAGTTGCATATTTGAAAACTTTAGAAAAAAGTGATTCAAGGAAAAAATGGATTGCAAGTATTAATTCATTCAAAAGTCGGCTAGCTTGGCATTGTCACTTCATACAAAAACTTGAGTTACAACCAACATTAGGATCCAGAGCAATGAATCACGAACTAGATAAGCGATTGAACAGAGAATTAGATCAGGATAGATTTGAAATGTGGACTGAAGGCAAGACTGGTTGGCCTTTTTTTGACGCTTGTATGAGACAGCTGCGAGCTACTGGGTGGATTAACTTTAGAATGAGAGCAATGCTAATGTCAGTGGCAAGCTATACACTTTGGTTACCGTGGAAAGAAAGTGGAAATTACTTAGCAAGACAATTTATCGACTACGAACCTGGAATCCATTGGTCACAAGTTTCAATGCAAAGCGGAACTACAGGGATAAACACAGTTAGAGCATATTCTATTCTAAAACAATCAACAGACCACGACCCTGACGGAGTATACATCAGAAAGTGGGTACCTGAATTATCTATGGTTCCGACACATTACATCCATGAGCCCTGGAAGATGAGTAAGACCATGCAAAGACAGATTAATTGTATCATAGGAAAAAATTACCCGAGACCTATTGTTGATGAAAAAGAGGCAAGGCTAGAAGGTGTAAGAAATTCTTACAAAGCCAGAGGTAATCCTGAGGTTAGGAAAATTTCACAAGAAGTAAACAAAAAACATGGAAGTAGAAAAAAGAGTAGGAGAAAAAGGAAAATAGATCAAAAACAGACAAAGTTCAGAAATATAGTTAAATAAATAATATAATGCTATATAGTAAAAAGCATAATATAATAGTTATTACTAAAATATGATATCTGCCGTATTTTAATGATAAAAATATTATTTAATCAAATATACTATAAAATATTATATTATACAAATCACTTATTTTTGTAAATTCCTAAAAAAATCGGAAACTCTAGGGGTTTCAGCGTTTTTTAGAGATCTATTAATTATACTAAAAAACGATTCCTTTATATATTACTTTTTATAATGTATATTATCGAAAGTAAAATGGACATTATCGCAGAAAACGGCCCAGACATCCAAAAAATGGTGATGTCTGTAGTAAATCAACGTCAAAACCAAAATAGTAGACAAACATACTATTCTGCGTTGACTAAATTTTTTGATTGGTATGTTGCAGGAGATAATGAAGGAATTGATGCAAACATAATTCGCGAATATTTATTGTACTTAGAAAACTATGGAAAATCGAAAGCTACAATTTCTACAAGTCTTTCAGTACTTAGACAACTTTTCAAGGATTTGCGAAGGCTGGAAGTAATCGATGAAAAAATATACAATGATCTTTTAGAAATAAAATTTAAGAAACCTTTGGGACAAAGACACAAAACTTGGTTGGAGCAAGAAGAAGT
>MIZA01000007.1 GCA_001875345.1 Marine Group III euryarchaeote CG-Epi1 | reverse complement strand
TGGAATCTTTTCAACGGATATATCTGGAACTGGAGGTCACAATTCAACAGATTATTTGGATGATATGGGAGGAACATCTGCATCTACTCCTATGGTTGCTGGAGTAATAGCTCTAATGTTAGAAGCTAATTCTGATTTATCTTGGAGAGATATTCAGCATATTTTAGTTAGGACTTCGAAAAAAGTTGATAGCTCAGATGAGGGTTGGTTCAAGACCTATGAAGGTCGAGATTACAATCATAAATATGGTTACGGTTTAATCGATGCTACTAGTGCAGTTAATCTTGCTAAAGAATGGCAAAATGTATCTTCTGAGGTAGATTTTACAGGTGTTAATTATAATGCAGGAGCAGTTGATGTTAATCAATTCATTTTTGATGGGAATGATTTAGGAAGGACTTCTCAGGTTTTTGTCAATGAGAGTATGAATATTGAAACAGTTGAAGTTAAAGTAAATATTTCTCATGCTTTCAGAGGTGATTTAAATTTGTTCTTGGAATCTCCAAATGGGATTGTTTCTGAGCTTGTCATGCAAGGGAATGATAATAATGATAATTATGACGGGTGGATTTTTTCATCTGTAGTCCACTGGGATGAAAATTCATTTGGAATGTGGAAATTGAAGGTAAATGACACAGAGGCAGGAACTGCAGGAACTTGGAATGATTGGAACATGACTTTCTACGGCTATCCTGAAAAAGATACTGATTCAGATGGACTTCCAGATTTTGCTGAAGGAGTAATTGGTACTGGATTTAATAATCCTGATTATGATAATGATGGATTATTGGATGGGGAAGAGTACTATGGGTGGCTAGACTTGAACGATGTTTTCCATTTCACGGATCTTAAAGATTACGATTCAGATGACGATGGAGTTAACGATTGGTATGAAGGCAGAGAAGATAACTTAACTCGTTCAATTACAGATCCTAATGTTAATGATACTGACGGGGATGGAATATTAGATGGCTGTGAAATTTACGGTTTAGATGATTGTGATAATTTCGTTACTAACCCTTTATCAGTAGATACTGATGGAGATGGAATTAGTGATTACGATGAAATCTTTGCAAATTTATTAATTCCTTCTAAATATAGAAGTGATCCAACAAAATTAGATACAGATTCAGATGGTATGCCTGATCCTTACGAGTTAGCAAATGGATTACACCCTAAAATTCAAGCGGATGGCGCCCAGGACTCAGATTGTGATGGCGTGCTAGTTCAGGTACAGGGTTTAGATTGTGTTTTACTCAATGAAAATTCAAAAAGATATACTAATTATCAGGAGTATTTAATGAATACAGATCCAAATAATCAAGATTCAGATTCAGATGGATTACCCGATGGGTGGGAATATTACTCTGGACTAAATCCACTATTTGCAGATTCAGAGCTAGATTTAGATAATGATACTATTTCTAATATTCATGAATATGATAATTACTTAATCGACAGTGAAATTTTTTCTCAAACAAATCCGGAATTACGTGCATACTGGAGATTTGATACCTTTGATGCAGTTTTTGCAATTGATTCGACTCTTAATGCAAATTTTGCATTAATGACTAATGGCCCAATTAAAGGTCCAGCCAAATATACTAATGGGATTTATTGTGATGGAGTTTCATCTCATTTGAGCATGGATTCCATTAAAAACACTAAATTTACTGAATATACAGTTCATTCTTGGGTAAAGGTATCAAATTATACTGAGTTTGGGACAATATTCGGAACGGCTACAGATGGAAGAACTTGGTTAGGCATAGATTCAGAAGGTTTCATTCAGTTTAGGGTTTTCGCAGGCAATACGCTTTATTCAACACCTCTGGAAAATGACACCAGAGCAGCTTTAGATGTATGGTATCATGTTGCGGCAACTTACAGTGAAACGGACAATTCATTACGTCTATATGTTAATGGAACTTTGGCAACAAATACCACAACTTCTTCATCACACTCTATTAAAACAACTGGAAGTAAAAATTATATTTGCAGGGGTCAAAACGGTGACTATCTTAATGGAACTGTTGATAATATTGCAGTATGGGAAAGGGCATTTTCTGACGACGAGGTCAGGTATTTTTATGAAAGACCGCTAGGTATAGGTAATTATTTCAATTTCAGAGTTGATGACGGAATAAGATACACTAATGCTAATTCGACAGACACAGATGGCGATGGTTTATCGGATAGAGAAGAATTTTATTTTGGGTTAGATGGATACCTGACAGATCCTACCAATGTTGATACTGACGGAGACGGTTTAGATGACTATTTGGAATGGTCTGTTTACGGCACAGACCCGACAACTAATGATACAGATTCAGACAATTTCACAGATGATATTGACGTCTTCCCTTTTGATTCGACAGAGTGGATTGACACGGATGGAGATGGTGTAGGAGATAACTTAGATTATTTCCCTTTTGATTTCAATGAAAGTCAAGATTCTGATTTAGACGGATTAGGTAACAAACTTGAAATTTTAATGCAAACAGATCCTTTCTCGAATGACACTGATGGCGATGGTAGTATTGATTCGATAGATAAGTTTCCTCTGAACAGTTCAGAATTTTTAGATTCGGACGGAGATGGTTATGGAGATAATTCAGATAAATGCCCTAATAATGGAAATGACTATTTGGATTCAGATAATGATGGATATTGTGATAATTCAGATGCATTTCCATTGAATCCAAATGAGCACCTAGATTCTGATAGTGATGGTTATGGAGATAATTCAGACAAGTATCCAAATGATGCTTCAAAGTATTCAGATCCAGTTCAGAACATAGAAAATACGGATCCGCTAGGTGAAGGTACTTTAGATATGGCATTACCTTTCATTGTGTTAATTGGAGCCGTTTACTTTATATTTAAATTCTTCAGAAAATAATCTATAATTTTTCTTCAACTCTTTCTGTGATAATTTGCAATATTTTATCACAGTCTGATAATAATTTATTTAATTTAGTTTTAGTATCATTAATATAATCTTCATCCTTGATACTGTTTAAATTTATTCTTACATTATAGGCTGCAGCTCTTGCCCCAGCTATAGACATGTGTGCCCCAGATCCAACATCACTAGCCATACTGTCATCCATTAATTTTGAAATGTCGTCGCAAATATTCAAAGCTTTGTAGCAATATTCAACGGTTTCTAAAGGTATTTCAGTTGCAGCTTTATATCCTTCCTGCATTTTCTCTTCACGTATCTTTTTTTCAGAATCTGAGTCTTTTGGCATTCTCATAGCCTTAATTACTTTGTCAAAGGCATTTGTATCTTCATCAATCGCATTTACTAAAAATTCTTTTATTTCTTGTCCCTCTTCAGCAATCCGCCCTAATTCTTCGCTGTGTTCTTCGAAACCTGCTTTTGATGCAGATAGATTAGCTACCATGACTCCAAGCGCAACTCCAAGTGATCCTGACATAGCAGCTACAGAGCCACCACCAGGTGCTGGAGAGTCTCTTGATACTTCATCAATTAGGTCAAATGTAATTCGGTTTGCTAATTCACCGTTGTTCTTAGGCATACCCAGTATCTTTTCAGATGGATTAAAATCAGTAACGTCAGATAGACCTAAACTTTGAATTGCAATATTAACTAAATCTATGGGTGGCATTCCAGGAGATTTACCCATTTTCGTCAGGTAATATTTTCCAGCTTCCTCGATTGCCTTGTAGGGAATAAGTCCCACGATTTCAGAACCTGTGACTCTCAAGCCTCTTTTTTCAGCTTCTTCACAGGCAGCTTCAAATATTTTATGAATTGGGCTAATCTTGTAATTAGTCAGGTTCATACTTATTTGAGCTCTATTATATTCAGGAATCACCCAACCCAGTCCTTTAACATGAGTAAAACGGCCGTCTTTGTAAACGGGTTTTCCAGTTAAATTATCAGGGTCTAGGCCTAAAGAGGTGTATCTTTTTCTGAAGTCACGTCCGTTTTTTTGATAGAAATTTTCTATTTCTTCAAGATTTCCGCCAACATAATCTGAGTTGCCATCTGGATAAAAATTTTCTCCAAAATTAACCACATCCCCTTTATAATAGAAATTATCCTTTTGGTTAATTCTTTTCCATCTTCCTCGTTCTCTTAACTCGTAAGCTATTTCATTAGCATACGTTCTATCAGTGGTATTCAAATTAATATTGTAAGCTATTAAAAATTCTCTTGCACCAATTGCAGTAACTCCAGATTTTACACTTAACTTACCAGGCCCAAAATCAGGTTTCCAATTTTTGTCCTTTAACTTTTCATTAAAGCCTTCATATTCTCCACTTCTAATGTTAGCTAAATTTTGTCGCTCTTCATTAACTGCGGCAGATTCATAGAGAAAGATTGGAATTCCTAATTTATTGCCAACAATTTCACCTAATGATTTAGCGATTTCCACGCATTCCTCCATTGTTGTGTTAGAAACCGGAATGAATGGACAAACATCGGTAGCTCCCATTCGGGGGTGAGCTCCAGAATGTTTTCTCATGTCAATTAGTTCAGCCGCCTTTTCTATTCCTTTGTATGCTGCTTTTGCTACATATCTACTTTCAGCAATAAATGTAACCACGGTACGGTTAGTATCAGATCCCATGTCTACGTCTAAAAGCTCTACAGTCTCTACAGTTTTAATTGCAGAGCATATTTGATCTATAATTTTTTTATCCCTTCCTTCTGAAAAATTAGGTACGCATTCTACAATTTTTGTTAAAGACATTTCAATAACTCTCCAGTCTTTCAATAATAAACTCTTTGTTCATTGTTGCTAGAAAGAACCCTAGTCGGGGACCTCTCTCCTTATTCAAAAGAACATTATACATTATTTTGAAGAAATTTTTAGCAGGAATATTATTTTGCTCTTGTAATTCATAAAATGAGTTATGAATGCCTTCTGGTGACCATTCTACTTCTTTCATTTTTTCAATTAATAATTTAATACATTTATTTTGTAAATCATCGAATTCAATATTTGGTTTTTCTTTTTGTATCTCAAATACTACACTTTCAGGAGCATAATTTTTAATCCATTGTTTTATGCATTTAATTCTATTTTCTAGCTTATTCTCATCTATATCTTTCACTTCTCCAGACCTTTCAAGTGCTTCTATTATTTCGTTTAAATTGGTTTTTGATTGAGCTAAAGTTACAAGATGCTTGTATGGTAAAAGATTTGGTTTTTCTTTAGATATTTTGCTTACTTGACTTAGTTCAAAAGCCCTTTTTTCATTATCATCAAGTATGCCCTCGTGATAATCTTGTTCAGTTTTATCGTACCTGTCAACCATATTGATTAATCCCAGTCCCGGATCAAAATCAATATGCCTATTTGGTTGAGGTTTCATTACTATCCATCTTATTACCTCAGGTGGTGCCATAGTCAACATGTCTTCAGCAGAAATTACTAATCCTGTTGAAGAGTGCATAGCTCCTTTTCCTTTTAGATGAATCCATTCGTAGACCATATCCAGTGGAGTCTTTGAGTCTAAAATTTTCTCCGATAATTCTTTTCCTGTGTCGTAACTACCTCCCTTTGTAGCATGGTCTTTTCCGAAGGCTTCAAAAGTAACATTCAATATTTTCCATTTGGCGGGCCAATCTAATCTCCAAGGTAGTTTACCTTCGCCTTTAGACATATCATTTGTTACTCGTTCGCCATCTTTATTCAAAAAGGTGACATTGGGCCATTCCACATTTAGTACTTCTCCATCAGTCAGAGTGCCATCATTATCCAAAAAAGTCCAAGGAAACCATTTCTTTGGCAATTGTCTACCAGATATTTTCTCTAAAATTTCACGTGTCTCCTCTTTATTATCAACAAATAACTTTGTACATTCTGCAAAGTTGCCTTCTTTGTAAGAATTATAGTTCTCAACTACCTCTGGAAAGACACCAACAGTTTCAAGTGACTGAAAAAAAGGTTTCAAAAAATATCGATCGTAACTACCATTTCCGTCAGGAGAGGGAATTTCTGCAAGAGGCATTCCAACATATTTATTATAAATTTTTGAATCTAAAAAAGGGTACACTTTTCTTAATGGGTCTGCATTATCTGCAATATAGATTAACTTCGCATCTCCTCCTTTGTCATTAACGGCCTTAACAATAGCATCAGCAGTAAGTATTTCTCTCATACTTCCAAGATGAATTGGTCCGGATGGCGTTATTCCTGATGAAATGACGTGCTTTTTCCCACTTCTCAATAATTTTTCGGCAATTACATCTGCCCAGTGCATTACTTACTCTCTTACCGGCCTGGCTCGAATTAAGGCCCTTAATGGAACCTTGTTAATTTCATCGTCTGCTTTCTTGTTAATGAGAACCGTTACTAATACAGGAATTCCACCTTCCTTTCTCACGAAATCGATTGCCTCGGTTGCGGTAGAACCCGAGCTTACAACATCATCAACTACGACTATGTGTTTACCATCTAATCCTGCATAGTTTGAAGCATAATTTGTTTCATTACCTTCACCTCTGCTTGGCCTTATCATTCCGAAATCTAATCCTAAAATATCAGATATAATTGTTGCTAAAGGTACTCCGTTATTGGTTAATCCAGCAACCATGTCTAGATCGAATTGTTGATTTTCTTGTTCTTCAAGTATTACATCAGCCATTATCTCAGCAATGGCTTGTATTCTTGTACCAGATACTCCAATAGTTCTCCACCCTACTTTGACATCGGCAGGTACACTCTCTGTAAAATTATCAGACGCTTGCTTAGCTAAAAGCCATTCAACCGTTGCTTGAGACAAATGCATCTCTTGGCAGATTTCCCTAGTTGAGTGTCCTTTACTCTTTAATTCTTTAGCTTTAGCAGACATCTTCTCTATAGACATAAAGTTCCCTGAGTTGTTTTGTATTTAAGAATTTCCTATAAAATTAAAATATTAAATCTTAAATACAATACTCTTGTGCAATCGAATACACATGGCACTTTGGCAAGGAAAATCTAAAAGAAAATCTACTGGAGGAAGACTTTCTCCGCACAGTAGCAAGAAGAGATCTGAGATAGGTCGTGAGCTTCAACAAGCTAAAGTAGGTGAATTTACCAAGAAAGTCGCTAGAGCAAGGGGTGGAGGCCGAAAAGATAGGCTTTTGAGAACTGAATCAGTTTCTCTTACCGATCCTAAATCAGGTAAAACTGCAGTTTCTAAAATATTGGAAGTTGTTGAAAATAGTGCAAATCCAAATTATGTTAGGCAGAATATTATTACTAAAGGCTCTATTATTTCAACAGAAAAAGGTAATGCTAAAGTAACTTCAAGGCCAGGTCAGCATGGTATGGTTAATGCTGTCCTAATGAAAGATTAATGTCTTCTAAAAAGCCCATAGTAATTTATCCTGAATATTTTGATCACAGACTAAAGCGTTCTGAAGGCCGTAAAGTACCTCTTTCTGAAGCAGTTAAATCACCAAAAGTAGAAGAACTATCAAGCATATTATCTAATTTAGGTTGTGATTTCCAACTTAGTAAGGGTTGCCATTCAGGCAATTGGTCTAATGCGGGAGGATCACTAAAGGTGAATGTAGATTTTAGTAAAACTCAATTAATTCATAAGTTAGGTTCTAGTTTGAAAAAATTACGACAAACTAATTAATCACCAAGGTTCGTTCTTAACACCAATTTTGAATCCAATAATGTTTACACCTCTGTGTAGAAATGGAGTAAGAACTAGTATTGTGAATAGAGGCACCCATCCATCTAAAATCCATGAGAGTAACCAATCTCGCTGAAAAATAAAGCATAACATAAGTGACATAAATATGAAATCATACATATCCAAAAGTGCGAACTTATCTCCTCTTTGTAGGTTCCGTCTTCTTTTGTAAAAAGAAGCAGTCATGTCTCCGAATAAAGCACCAAAAGATAATAGGAATAATATTAAAATGTTTGAAGATTCCCAGATGAACTCATGAATTAAAATTATAAGTCCATATCCCACTATCATTCCTCCAATTGTGCCTCCAATTAGCCCACTCCAAGTTTTTCCGTCACCCAATATCCTATTTCCATCATTATGTAATTTACCTTGGTCAATAGGGTATTTTCCCCCTGTTAAAACTGCAAATGTATTTGCTAAATAAGCAGGCGACATGATTAGTAGAACAACAAATATGCACTCCAATATAGAGTATGATTCTAGATCCACTATTTTCCGCCTAATTCATTCTTTAAATTCTCAATTACTTTAACTGGCGTTGGATCTACTCCGTTAAGTTTTGCAAGTTCTATCGAAGCCATGTCGCCGATGTAGATAGTTTCCAGTATTTTTGATAGATGATTATCGCATTTTGCAAATATTTCAACTATTCTTATATTCTTCCAGGCTGTATTTTTGAGGGCTTCAAATCGATTTCTTATTTCATTATCTTCATTTACTTTCCTAATAAGAACAGGAATCATATTTGGATTTGCATTTGTCCATCCCACAATTTCGTTATGGTTCATTTCAGGTATTACGTGATGGAAAGCCAATTGTTTTGCATTTTCTTGAATTTGACATCTCCATCTGTATCCCACGGGCTCTAGAGAAGGTTCAGTGTAAATACAAGGAATTTTACCAGACAAATTTGTAGCTATATTTTCAATTTGACTTTTCCCATAATCCTGTTCTGACACATCTTTCACTATTTCATCGATATTAGAAAAATTTAGCTTATAGAGTAACGGTTTTAGAAGTAGAGGCAAGGCTGCTCGAGGTTGGTGCCCACTTTCAATTAATGTTTTTTGCCAGTCATTATCATCTGCTAAATCTCCTAGCTTGCCTCCCGTAGTAATTACCTCAATTTCACATCCTAATTCATGAGCATCTTTTGCAACCGAAAGAGTTTCAGCAGTATTTCCCGAATAAGATATGCAAATTACATTGTCGTTGGAAGACAACCATGCTGGTAAACCATAGTTATTCCAAGAACTAATGTCTCCTATATTCTCAAAGTTTGCTAAGGATTCCATAATTCTTCCTCCGATGCCCGAACCTCCCATCCCAGAAATCAATAATTTATTTGGATATGAACCTCGTTTAACGTCTACTTTAGCTTTGAGCATATCAAGAAAACTTCTTGTATCTACATCAATACTTATTCCCATTGAAAGGTGATAACTAACTCTATTAAAGTATAAATCACAGTACATTTTACATCAGAAGCCTTTTATTACCCACTATTATAGGAAATATGTTCTTTACAGAGCCTAGAGGTAAAAAATGTCAAATAAAAGTATGTCAAAAATGGATATGCGAAGTGCAATTGTAGCATTTTCAGTTGTAGCTATGCTAGTAGTATCATTTGGAGTCAGCAACGTAGATGCGGCAGCATCTCCAGTCAGTCTTACTTCAGATATATCTTCAGCAGATATTATGGAAGGTGACTTCGTTATTGCAACATTAACAGTTACTAGCAGTGATAACACTTACAGAAAGATGGAAGTTAAGCTTACAGCAAATTTCCCAGGTGGAACTTCTTGGACTACTTTATTTCTAGATGCCGATGGTAATCCAATTAGCGGTGATCTTGTATCTCTAGGTAAACAAGATTCTACTACAGTTCAATTAGCAATATTTTGTGACGGCGTTTGTTCCGCGGGCGATACTAATACAGTTCAAGTGTATGGGCAAACAGATCCAAGATGGTACAATAGTGGAACAGATAGTGGAACTACATCTGGATGCGATGATGATAACAGTTGTACAGATACAACCCCAGCATCATCTTCATCGAATGTTACGAATACCATTTCAATTTCTCTAACTGCAAGAACTGGCGGGTCCCACACATTAGCTTGTGATTCCGCTTCAGATTCAGGCAATAATGAAATGTTTCATGGAACTACTTACCAGTGGGGATATGACTTAACAAACACAGGTTGGAATGATGATACTTACACATTTACAACATCAGTAAACGATGGATCTGTAGATGATTGGACAATCAGTGCAGGACTTAGCAATAAAGCCCTTACAGGACAAAGCGATACAAGTAACACTGCAGTGCATTCTGCCGAAGCAAGTATGTCCATTAAACCTTCAGATTTAGCCAGACCTGGAGTTTACAAAATAGGTTTACAAGCTACAGGTACAAATTCAGGTAATGTAGAAGGATGTGAGTTTGATGTTGTTATTAAACAACCTGATTTGGAAGTTAAAGATACTGATATTTCTTTTAGTCATTCTAGTGCATGGATTAACTCCCGAGGCGATTCTCAGAGAGTTACAATTTATGCAACAATAAGAAACAACGGCGGAACTGTAGATTCTGAAGGTATACAAGTTAAAGACGTAGATGTTATTTTCCTTGTAGATGGTTCTCAGTTAGGTTCGGTACAGACAATATCTTCATTAGGTTATGGTGAAGAAGTAACACTACAAGCATTCTGGAACCCAGGAAGAGCACATGACAGTGATGAAGTAGGTATTCCAATCAAGGTTTCCGTGGATCCTAGTGTGGATATTCAAGAAAGTGATGCAGACAATAACATAGCTACTGAACATTTCAAAGTCGTGAAGACTAAGGCAAGTAATCCCTCATTCTATATGAGTTTCCTATCTTTAGTTGGTGCAGTAGGTGCAGCTGTAATAATGTCAGCTTACTATAGAAACAAAGACTCAGAAGAATAATTCTAGTCTTATTGTAAATGAAAAAAGCCCTGACCGGTCCAGATATTGGTCAACTTGTTAAGGGTTGGCAGTCACTTATCGGATCTAGGGTAGACCAGTTTGGTAGACCTGATGTAAATAAAATAGTTTTGAAACTCCGTTCAAGAGACAAGGGCACAGTAAGACTATTGATAGATTTATCTGGCTGGGCCTATCTAACGAAGGATTCCATTAGCACAGAATCAAACCAGGGAGTATTTGTTCAGAAAGTTAGAAAGCTCATAAAAAAGTCAAGGATAGAATCTATTGAGCAAGTAAATGGAGATAGAATATTATCTATTTCTTTTATCAGAAAAGAAGAAAACGTAACATTAATTTTTGAAATGTTTCACAAAGGAAATATTGTTTTGTGCTCAGACAATAAAATTATATCTGTAATGAGAAAGCAGAAATTCCGTCATAGATCTCTAGAATCTGGTTTAGTATACCAATCACCTCCTAGTATAGATCCTTTTTCCGTAGAATATAATATTTTCAAGGATAAACTAGTAAATTCGCAAAGAGCACTGGGAGCTGCATTGACAATTGATTGTAATGTCGGGGGAGATATTTCTACATTGATATGTAATAGTTTGAGGCTAGATCGAAATTCACAAGTGTCTGACGTTTCCATCCAAGAAGTGTATGATGAATTGAAAAAAATATTAGGTCAGACTATTGAGCCTACTATTTTCCTTGATCAGGAAGGGAAGAATTTTACAGTTTCCCCGTTTGATTTGGGAATGGAAGAAAGTGAAAGCTTTCAATCTCTTGATGAAGCTGTAGAAAAATACATCTCAAGTATTGTGGTAGTTAAGAAAGAGATCAAGAGTCCAGATGAAGTTCGTGTAGATCATCAGAATAAAGCTATTGAGAAATATAATTTGAAGTCTGTAGAATTTAGAGAAAAAGGCAACATTGTTTTCTCCAAATTAAATGAAATTCGAAGTATGATTGACTATGAAAATGATGAAGATGAAGTAGTAATTAATATTGATAATACAAATATCTGGATAGATAAAACAAAGTCATTGGAAGCCAATGCCTCATCATACTTTGATAAGTCTAAAGAAATGGATAGGAAGGCTGAGAGGACAAAAGAAGTAATAGCTTCTAAACCAGTTTCAAAGCCTAAAAAGACAGTAATCAAAAATAAGAACGTTGAATGGTTTGAGCGTTTTAGATGGTTTATTACTACCGACGGTGAAATTGCTGTTGCAGGTAAAGATGCTAGATCGAACGAACAAGTAGTTAAAAAATATTTAAAAACTAATGATAGGTATGCACATGCAGATATTCACGGAGCTCCCAGTGTGGTAGTGAAAAATGTGAATGGAGTTCAACCATCAGAGCATTCAATGCTGGAGGCTTGTAACTTTAGTTTGTCATATAGTAAAGCTTGGGGAGCAAGAGTATCAAGTGGACATTCATTCTGGGTTGATAACGATAAAGTATCTAAAACACCTAATACAGGCGAATTTCTTGCTAAGGGTGCTTTTGTTATCCGTGGTAAGCGTAATTGGCACCGTAATCTTGAACTTAACATAGCTATTGGTCTCATAACTTACGATGGTAATCTTAAATTTATGAGTGGTCCAATAAGTTCTATTGAAAAGCATTCAGAAAAATTTGTAATATTTAGACCCGGTTTTACGGAGAGAAAAATCGTCATTCGTAAACTTTCGGAATCTTTTAGTGCAGATTCTACAGATATTGAAAAACTTTTGCCGAGTGGTGGTTTTGACTTAGTAAGTTCTAAA
The DNA here is from genome assembly GCA_001875345.1 of Marine Group III euryarchaeote CG-Epi1. Taxonomy (GTDB): domain Archaea; phylum Thermoplasmatota; class Poseidoniia; order MGIII; family CG-Epi1; genus CG-Epi1. Next base: position 21,550 of record MIZA01000007.1, on the reverse strand, counting down.
GGAATTGAATTAAAATTGTGAGACTGGTGCGGGGGGTGGGATTTGAACCCACGCACCACTAAGGACTAGGCCCTCAACCTAGCGCAATTGGCCTGGCTATGCGACCCCCGCATGAAATTAATCATAAAGGTGTATATTGATAACATTTACATTGATTAGTCTAGCTAATTGTATAGATTAAAGAATATCTAATTAAGCTGCAGATTCAAGACTTGTCATGAAGTCTTTACAGTGAGAATCTAAAGATTTCAATGCTTGCTCAAGAGCTAGTTTAGCTTCCATTGCGCCGGTTGTTTCAAATTCTAAAATGAAATGAGTTTTGTTTCGCGTAACAGTCATAGCATTTTTTGCATCTTCATCGTTCCACAAAGATTCAGCTTTCTTAATTGCCTCGTGTGCCAACACAGGATCTTCGATAACGTGGTTTTTTCCTTTCTTTTTAAAATGCTCTTTTCCTACTGTATCAATTACTGTTTTACTACCTTTTCCAGACGAAACAGTTAAAGTTGGAGCTTGGTAAAATCTAGGTGCTACAACAGTTTGCCATTTTGCATGCTGCTTTGCAGTACCCATTTTTGCTTTTGCATAAACAAGAATTGCTTGACCTTCTGCAAGCTTTACAATCGGAACACTTGTTTCAGGTATAACCAGAGATGCATCTCCATTTACAGGTTCTAAATCGCCTGAATACACAGTACAAGGACCTTGCTTGTGCAGAGAGTACATGATGTCAGGTTGTTTTGAATCATCGCCTATACTGCCGGCAAATGCTTCTACAGTTTTTTCATCAGTAGGAATTGGTAACATACCTATACGATGTGCTACAATTTCATTAAACATTGCACTAATTGACTCATACTCTTTCTCTTCACCAGTTTCTTCATCTACATAGGCACCTAGTGAGCCCATGTGAAAATCAACCTCGTGAATAGCAAGACAAGGTACCATAGAAACTAGAGATCTTCGAATGGAATTGACAAACGAATAGTTAACGTCTTCAAATTCAACTTGAGTAAAGAATTTTTCATTCTTTCTTAATTTAACCTTCATTAAACTCTCCTACCCCTTCTTCCGCCTTTAGCCTTACCGCCATCGTGTGGAATAGGTGTAACATCATCAATACGTGAAATAGTCATACCAGCCCTAGCTAACGTTCTAATTGCAGCTTGAGCACCAGGTCCTGGAGTTCCTCCTCTCTTGCCTCCAGCTCCTCTTAGTTTTACGTGAACTTCTTTTATTCCTCTTTCTTGTAAAGCTTCTGCAACTTGTCCTGCAGCGAGCATAGCTGCATGAGGTCTAGATTCTTCTCTTTGTGATCTAACTACCATACCTCCAGAGCATTTTGCAATTGTCTCAGCTCCAGTTGAATCGGTAGCAGTTATGATTATATTATTGTGTGATGCGAATATGTGTGCAACGGCCCATTTTTCCATTATTTAGCCTCCTCTTTTACTTTGACATCCTCAGTAACTTCTTCAGTAGGTTTTTCAGTTTCAGCCACTTCCTCTGCGGCTTTTTCATCTTCAGGCTCTTCATCTTCGTATGTTTCCTTAACGCCTGGCCTGACTGGATGTAAGTCACTATTTAGAGCAGATGAAGGGGAGTAGGTTATGTTTTTCTCTTGAGTTTTAGTTACAAGCATTCCCGGTACTCTGTTCACGGCTCCCTCAACTGAAATATGCCCATGTATGATGAGTTGACGGGATTGTTTCACTGTTGAAGCTAATCCTTGTAAGTATACTTGGGTTTGTAATCTTCTATCTAAAATATTTTCCGGCGACATTCTCAAAACGTCCTCTAAAGCAGCACCCTGGTCTAGCATGCCAAGCCGACTTAGTTTGTTAAGAAGAAGACCTTTTTCTTTCTGAGCTTGTTCATCGTTAGCTTTAGCAGTCAATTTTCTTGCCTGTCTACGCATTTCACGAACTTTTGTATCAGCTTTCCATATTTCTTTTTTAGATTTAAGGCCATATTGGTGTGTTAGAGTTCTTTCTTGGTCAATACGAGTTTTCTGCCAAGGGTGCGAAGGGGTATTGTAGTGCTTACTAGGAAATTTTGGATCGCCCATTTATCTATGCACCTTTCCTCTTACTTACACCTAAGGCGAGTCCTCGGCGACCGTTTGAATAAGTTCTCTGACCACGTACTTTGTGTCCAGACGCATGTCTAATACCTTTGTAAGATTTAATCTTTTTCATTCTGTTTATATCATCTTCGTGGAGCATCTTTAAGTCAATGCTTACAGGATGCATGTCCTCACCAGTGTCGTAATCTTTTTGACGATTTAGAAGCCACTTTGGAACGAAGTCATTTACGTTTGCTATAGCATTTTCAATATCTTCAATATTTTTGTCGGAGAGTTCTCCAGCTAATTTTTCACTATCTAGCTTTAATTTTTGTATAATAGCGTTACTAATTCTGGAACCAATACCTCGAATTGAGGTTAGAGCGTAACCTAGTCTTTGCTCTCCTGAAACGTCTGAGTTTGCTATGCGAATTATATATTTGAAATTTGGGTCTTCGGACACGTTTACCTCTTGGAATAAATTCTCAAGGCTGCGCCAGCCGGGCGGTCTATTTATATTCTTTTCCTCAGAAACCTGATTTTATCCCTGAGGTTAATTATTAATAAGGCTAAAAATAAGTATGCAATAATGAAGAAGATTTCTTTACTACTAATCATTTTGCTTTCCGCAGTTGCAGCTTCAGGAGGATATGGCTATTACACATTTGTCTTGAACGAAGATGATGATGAAGATACTAATGAACCTGTAGCCTCAAGCGGTAATGCACCTGTAGCAAAGATAACACCTTCTAATCCTAAGATTCAAATTAATGAGACCATTTCTTTTTCAGCATCAGGTTCTTCAGATGAAGATGGTGATGATCTGTCTTTCTTTTGGAATTTTGAAGGAGATTCAAAAGAATATGAAGGTAGAGATATAGATCGTAATTTTCCAGATAAAGGCGAATACCTTGTAACACTTACAGTTACAGATTCAACAGGCCTATCAGATGATTCTCAAACCACAGTTTTAGTTGTAGAGAACTATCATGATGAGCAGAGTGGAAATGTTAATGGCAACGATAATACAGCAAACATTGAAATTCCTGTTGAGAAAGGTTTTCTAAGTTTCGAAATAGATTATTCATTAGAATCAGCGAATGTTAATCCATTGGAAGAGTCGCAAGTTACTCTTAGGTTAACAGATGCTGATGGAGCGGTTGTTCAGGAGGAGAATGGAGTGTCTGAAAGTAGTGGTACTTGGTCTTATTCTACTGATGACTTGAGCTCAACTGGTGATTACATTTTTACTATTGAAAGTGAATCTGGAAGTATGGATTACGATCTTGTTATAGATGTTACATACTAATTTTTTTCGAGCACAATGATATTTCTTGTCAAAGATTTATGAATGTACCATTCAAATTTGTAAATTTGCGTAAGATTTTCATGTTTTATCATTTTAAAATCAGACACTGCAATTACTAATCTTTGCTTATTCTCCATACATTTTTGAAAAACATCTAGGCTCCTTTCCATTAATTTCTTTATATTTTCACCACCGCTTGTTGAAGCAATTCCATATGGTGGATCACAAACAATCGATCCAAACTCCAGACTACTTATTTCTTTAAAATCTGAATTTATCAAATTTGCTTTGAAACCATAATGTTTAAGGTTGCCTTTTGAGAATTCAATCATTTTTTCTTTCAAATCAATTCCTGTAACTTTTAGCCCCATATCGGCACCTTCAATTAGGATTCCACCAGTTCCACAAAACGGATCAATTAGGGTTTTGTCATTTGCACAATTTGATAAATTTATCATAGCTCTTGCAATTCTTGGGTGAATTCCTATTGGAGAAAAATAAGGTCGATTGCTTATGTGATGATTAAGACATCTTTTGTAACCTGTATCTATTTCAGCATATTTTAATGAAATGAAAAATTCTTTGTTTTGATAGAATAAAACAGTTACTTGTGGGGTATCTAGATTAGTCTCATTTTTTGTAGAAATTTTTTCTCCGATTAGTATCGCAGTTTTTTCACTTTCTAATTTTTTTCCACCAATTTGTCTTATTGCAAAATTTAAATCTTCTATATTTATCTCTTCCAAATCAGTTAAGATATCTTTAACATTCTCTTTATTTGATGTAAAGATAATACGTGAAATTCTTTTTGTCATTGAAAGTCTGGCAATTATATTTTTTTCAATTTTTTTTGATGTGGAAATGACAATAATACTTTCATAATCTTTCTCTAAAAATGGAGAGTATTTCTGAAATTTAAGTAATTCAAGAGCTTCATATTTGCCCAAATCGGTATTTTCTCCACCTAATTCAAGTAAATATTTTTCTTTCATTTTTACCTATAAAAGTTGTTTTATAATGTTGTATCTAGAGTCTTCTGTGTTCAAATTAGCTCGTAAAGCAGTTTCTCCAATTTATGCAGTTTATCAGAGACGTTTAGAAAATCAAATTAAGAAGGGAGAAGTTCCAAACCATTTAGCAGTTATAATGGATGGTAACCGCAGATATGCAGAAGGCGCAGGACTTTTACCACACGAAGGCCACTTAAAAGGAAAAAATACTTTAGAAAATTTGTCAGATTGGTGTCGTTCAGTTGGAATTAAAATTTTAACAGTTTATGCTTTTTCTTTAGAAAATTTTAATAGAAGTGAAGATGAACTTGAAAAGCTCATGGATTTATTTGAGGAATCATTTAGAAATGCTGGAGATGATCCACGAGTCCACAAAAATAAAGTAAGAGTAAGGGCACTGGGTCATCGAGAGCTGCTTCCAGATAGAGTTATAGATGCTATAGACTACGCAGAGTCAAAAACAAAGGAGTATAATACTTTTAATTATAATTTAGCAGTCGCATATGGTGGCAGGCAGGAAATCGTTCGCTCCATGAAGATACTTGGTAAAATGATAGAAAAAAAGGAGTTAGCAGCTGATGATATTGATGCAGACCTCATTTCTTCCAATCTGTACACAAGCGATTTACCAGATCCAGATTTAATTTTGAGGACTTCCGGTGAAGAGAGGATTAGTAATTTTCTTTTGTGGCAGTTAGCTTACTCCGAATTGTATTTTGCTGATGTATTTTGGCCAGATATGAGAAAAATAGATTTCTTGAGGGCCATTAGGTCATTTCAGCAAAGAAATAGACGCCTTGGAAAGTAACGACAGGTTTTAAGCACCCTTCTTATGCAAGAAATATGCTCGAGCGTTATGCGCGACTACCAATCGACAGTCCCAGACAGATTATCCTAGTCGTAGCATTGATTACTTTAATTATATCTCCTTTCGTCTTAAAAGTAGAGTTTTCAACTGATGTTCAAGCTTTCTTACCTCAATCTGAGGAGGTTGAAACTTATGATTTAATAACAGAAGATTTTGGTAAGGATTCGAGTGTTGTTAATCTGTATCTAACTTCCGTTAGCGGAAGTAATGTTCTCACTATGCCTAATCTAGTTGATATTTTACAAATTCATAACGATTGCCTGCAGATAGAGGGCGTTAAAGGTGTTCTATCTGTTGCAGACTTTTTTGATTCTGCTCTTTCTGATTCGGGTTTATCATTGTCCTCGGTAGAATCTGCAGATGAACCATGGGAACTTGTATATGATTCGATATCTACTTCAGGTAGTGGTAATTACTCTTGGAATGAAGTAGACTTTGTCGGAGATGTTTTGATTAACAGAGATTTGAATCTGGATCCTCTAATTATTGTGGAAACCGACGGCTCAGTTCGTGGAGCACCTATTGCCAATTCTACGATTATAATGGTTAATCTTGATCCGGAATTGACTACAGAACAAAAAAAGGAAGCTGGTCAAAAGCTTAGAACGTTGGCAGATACTCATAACCGAGATTCAGGGAGCGATATCAATGCAGACGCGTTTTCAGTTGATCTATTGGCTTCAGATGTAGATGAATCTACTCAATATACAAATATCTTGATGATTGTTGGTATGCTTTTGGTTACAGTTGTGCTACTATGGCTTACTTTTGGTCACTGGAGTTATGTAGTTTTACCTATAATAACTTTGATACTATCTATTTTCTGGACTTTTTCTTTTGCAGGTATTGTAGGAATAAAAATGACTGCATTGGGTGTTGCAGTTATTCCATTAGTTGTTGGTTTAGGTATTGACTTCTCAGTTCACGTTAGTCGAAGATATCAAGAGGGAATTGCAGCTGGAAGCAGTCTAGAAGAATCTCTTATTGAGTCTCAAGTTCATACTGGTCAAGCCCTATCTCTTGCAATGTTTACTACAGTTATTGCATTTTTGTCAGGGATTACAGGCGGGGTAGGTCCAGTTCGTGATTTCAGTTTGCTCTGTGCTTTTGGAATATTTTCTTCATTTATTTTGACTTTATTTTTCTATACTTCCATGAGATTTCTATTGGACTCCTCCTCTGAAGGAATGGCAATTAAACCCCAAAATTCTGAGCTAATTGAAACCTCAATATCAAGAGCTTCTCAGATAGTAGATAAACATCCTCAGGCTATTATTTCAACAGTAATTGTTCTTACGATATTTGCGCTAGGCGGTGCATCTCAAATTGAAACTTCCTTCTCTTTGGATGATTTTCTTTCTGATGATTTAGAGATAATGGTTACTGCAGAAAAGATACAGTCTGATTTTAGAGGAGCTAGTTATTCACAATCACAAATTTTAGTTCAAGGTAATATCGATTCTACAAATTTCCTTGATGGTAACTATGAACTACAATATGGTCAAGCAGGTTCAGATAACAAAGGTCTAAATGATGATCGTTATGTAATCAAGGTAGGTGCAAATGCTCGTGTGGAATCTGTCCATGAGATTGTTCAAAAGGCAATCGACTCTGAAGAATTTAGCGTTACTCATGGAGAAAACTTAACTCATGAATGGACAATCACTAACTCATTCTTAGTACATTCAGGTGAAGTTTTAGATGTTAATTGGAATATGGAACAAAGTTTAGTTTCTCCGACTTTAGAAGCCTTAGTCTTTTGGTATGATTCTTCGGATGAACTGATTGGGACTGACAAATTGATTAATGTTAAAACAACTAGTGAAATCTCCGGAGATTCCAGTGCATCGATTGAGATATTGGATGATTCACATAAAGCTCGGCTTAAATTTTCATATGTTCAAGATGCTTCAGAGGATTCTTTAATTCAATCTATCGAAGCCCATGATAGGCAAAGCTTTGTCTTTGTTCAATCTTTAACAGATACATTCAATTTAACTTACCAGGCAAAGACATTCAGTCTTACAACTGATTCTGATATCCACAACCTATATGATTACTTGTATCAAAGGGAGTTAGATATTGCAGACCCATTTACTGGGGAATCATACTCTGATGAGATTCAGCATGTTCTTAGTAGGGATTCAGATGGGAATTACGTTTCTTCTGTTATCAGGATATATGTTGGCCCTACAACTTCATATGAGTTAGATAATGATGGTCTGGAATTTATGCGATCTGAATTAGATGCGGATATTCCTGAAGTTTTCGTTCAGAATTTTACAGTTAGTACTACTGGAGGGCATGTTCTTACCAGTGTAACAGTCAATGAAATTCAGAAGACCCAGATAACATCAACATTAATTGCTATTCTTTTTGCAGCAATTACTCTGGTTCTAATTTACCGTAGTCTAGATCTTGGAATAATTGCAGTTTTTCCAACAATTTTAGCATCAGTATGGATTTTAGCAACAATGACTCTCTTAGGAATTACTCTAAATGTTCTAACTGTTATGGTTACCGCACTGACTATAGGGTTGGGTATTGATTATGCGATTCATATTGTTGAAAGGTATCGTGAGGAAAGAGAGCATAAAACTGAGAGCCAGGCTATAGAGACTACTATAGTGAGAACAGGTTCTGCTTTGCTAATATCAGGCCTGACTACAGTTTCAGGATTTGCAGTTCTATTTCTTTCGCCAATGCCTTTAGTTCGCAATTTTGGAATCATTACTGCAGCTACAATAATCTACTCAATGTTTATAGCTATTTTTGTATTACCTAGCTTAATATGGATATCCAATAGAATAAAGGAATGGATTTCTAATCAAACTTTAGATTAGTTTTTCTTTTTCTTCTCTTTTCCCAAAGCTCGCGTGCTAATTGTCTCATATCTTCAACTGAATCAGATTCATCAACAATTTCAGCACCTAGTAGTGTCTCTACAGCATCTTCAAGAGTGATGATACCTTGTGTAGTTCCATATTCGTCAACTACAAGAAAAATGTGTTCTCTTTTCTTTAAAAATTCATCCAATAAAGTTGCAATAGAGTCTTCAGGACTTACTGTAGATAACTCGGAGATTAAATTCTCCATAGCGATATCGGTATTTCCTTCACCGTATAATTCCATAATTTTACTTCTAAATACGACTCCAATAATATCGTCAAGATTTTCTTCACGTATAGGTATTCTTGAGAAAGGAATAGGTGAATGTTCGTCTACAATTTTACCTACTTTATCGTTTCTTTGAAAAGTAAGCATTACTGTACTTGGTGTCATTACGTCTTCAGCTAGAATTTTATCCATTGTCAGAAGATTTTTAATTACTTGAGTTTCTTGTTTTTCAAGTGCGCCTTGATTTTCACCCATTTCAGCAACAGCTATCATTTCTTCGCGCGTCATTTCTTTTTGATCTTCATTTCCTTCTGAGATTTTTCTTGAAAAGCTGTTCAAAACAACTACAATCGGCCAAGTTATCCAAATCATAGCATCTAAAAGGTAAGCTGAACTTGGAGCCCACTTCTTCCAATAGATAGCGCCTAAAGTTTTAGGTATTATCTCAGAAAATACAAGGATTAATATCGTTAGAATAATCGAAGCAACTGTAAACCATTCGTTGCCTAACTTGTTAAACTCTGAACCAACTCCTGCTGCACCAATTGTGTGTGAAATAGTATTAAGTGTTAGTATTGCAGCCAGTGGAACATCAATGTCCTCTTTTAATTCTTTAAGCCTTTTACCACTTTTTCGATCTTCTTTGCTCAATATTTCAATGTGAGACCAAGTTACAGATAGAATGATTGCTTCCAAAAGTGAGCACAAAAAGGATACACCTAATGCTAAAATTAGGAATATAGTAATTCTTCCCCATTCTAGCTCAGGATTGCCTAAGTCATCTCCTACATTTGAAACGATTGATAAAAAATCTAACAAGTTAATTACTACCTCCAAGTAGTTCATAATGCAAATTCAGATAGCACATCAGGTCCTTATTCAATTCCTAGAAACCCCTGAAATGAATTGCCCTTTTGGGCCTTACACACATAATTGGCTAAAGAAGTATGTTTATTAGTACTTTTGTTGTGAAAATCCATATTTTTTGCACAAATCATTATAATGGCGCCTTCTACGGCTGCTTTATGGCACGATTCCCGGAAGCTGAAGCACGCTTGTTTCAAAAGAAAGTGTGTATGAAGTGTAATGCTACAGTCGGTTGGAAGGCTGTAATCTGCAGAAAATGCGGGTACAAAGGACTCAGACCTAAAGCCAAAGAGCAACGTGGTAAGTAGTTTACTCAATTATTTTTGTTCCATTTGAAGTTCCAATAATAACCTTAGAAGCCATATCGATGAAGAGTCCTGTATCTATAACTCCATCTATTTCAAGTAAGTTATTGTCTAATTCTCTAGGGTTTTGAATTCCATTTTCAAATTTACAATGGTAAATATAGTTTTGATTATCAGTTATAAATGGAAGTGAATCGTCTTCTATCCTTAGTTCAGCAGTACATCCTAATTCGGTTATTTCATTTCTTGTCAGTTCGTGGTTTTCTACGGAAACTTCAACCGGAAGAAAACCTTCTCCTAATCTTTCAACTATCTTAGATTCGTCTACAATAATGATTAATTCTTTAGCTTTCTTTTCAACCTTCTTTTCTCGTAGCAATGCCCCACCTAATCCTTTGATCAAAGATAAGTCAGGAGCTACTTCATCTGCACCATCAATTGCTATGTCAATAGTTTCAGCCTGGTCAATTTCTATTAAACTTATTCCCAGATCCTTAGCCTGTTCTTCAGTTTTAACTGAGGTCGGCATTCCGATTATTTGAAAATTATCAGATAATTTTCTTCCTATTAAATCTACAGCTATTTTAGCTGTTGAACCAGTACCTAGGCCGACAACCATTCCATTTCTGATAAGTTTTACCGCCTCTTTTGCGGCGTTAGTTTTGGATGTATCTTGGTTCAATAGTATAATCCATTCTCAGGCTCAGAAATTTCAGAATCATCTAATCTGTTTCTGATTTTTTCTAAAGCTTCAGTAAAGTTTTTGTAAGTTGTTTGTGATTTATTATCTTTGATAGCTTTCATTCCAGCTTCGACGCAAAGAGCTCTTAAATCAGCCCCTGAAAATCCTTCAGTATCGGCTGCTAGTTTCTTATAATTAACACCTTTTGCAATATTCATTGCTTTACTGTGTATCTTTATAATTTTATTTCTAGCCTCTTCTTCTGGTAGAGGAATTTTAATAATTCTATCAAATCTTCCAGGTCTCAAAAGAGCTTCATCTAATATGTCAGGTCTGTTTGATGCACCCATAATGGATACTTGACCTCTTGGCGTGAATCCGTCTAATTCACCTAGTAATTGCATTAGAGTCCTTTGCACTTCTCTGTCCCCAGTAGTTCCAACATCCATCCTTTTTGCTCCGACAGCATCCAACTCATCGATAAATATTATACTTGGAGCTCTCTCTTGTGCTAATTGGAAAAGTTCTCGAACTAATCTTGCACCTTCTCCAATATATTTTTGGACCAATTCACTTCCAATAAGTCTAATGAAAGTTGCATTTGTAGCATTTGCTACGGCTTTTGCCATCAATGTTTTTCCAGTTCCAGGAGGTCCTACTAGCAAAACTCCTTTTGGAGGTTCAACTCCTACTTTGCTGAAACTTTCCGGTTTTAACATTGGTAATTCTACAGTGCTTCGTAATTCATCTAATTCTTCAACTAATCCTCCGATATCAGAGTATTTTTCAGTTGGTTTTTCATCAACTTCAGCACCCATGACAAGTGGATCTTTAGTAGAAGGTAAAGTTTCCAGAACTGCAAGTGTTTGTCTGTGAAGAGCAACTCGATCTCCTACTTCTAATTTTTTCTTGTCTATTCCTTCGGAAATATGAACTACAAAATCGGGACCACTGCTAGATTTGATTCCTACTCTTCCATCCTCTAACAAGTCTCTTACAGTTCCAATGACCTGTGGAGGTGCTCTCAATCTTGCTAGTTCACCTTTTAAATGTGCATTTTCTCTTTTCATACGAGAAACATCGGCTTCTAATTGCCTTTTTTCGGATTCAAACCTTTCAGTTTCTTCGATTAGCCATTTGTCCCAATCTTCACCTTTTCCGGGAGAAGACACTTCACCATCATTTTCATCAGTAGGCACTTTTTATCACTAAACATTTAATTGGGTCAGATATATATCAGTTGTGACTTAATATGTTATGCGAAATGTGCGGAGCAGAATCAGCAAGTCTAGAGCCTCGTAAAGTATCAGGTTCAGTACTCAGAGTTTGTACTTCCTGTGCAGGAATGGGTAAGCAAACTTCTTACAGAGAATCAGTAGGACACAGGGCATTTGTTGCGCAAACGCTTGAGAAGAGAGAGCAAAAAACAAGATACAAAGATATCTCTTCTGATGAAAAGGTTTTGGTTAGTAATTACGGAGACGTTGTTAGAAAGGCAAGAGAAAGGAAAGGCTTGGATCACGTATCTCTGGCAATGAAAATATCTGAAAAAAAGTCTATCATTACTTCTGTAGAATCTGGTAATATGAAGCCTAATGAAAAATTAATAAAGAAGCTTGAGAACTTTCTAAAGATTAATCTTATGGAAGATGTAGAAGAGACTTCTTCATCATATAAGCCAGGTTCAAAGAAAAATTTTACTATGGGTGATTTAATTAATCAAGCATTGGAGAAGAATCAGTAAAACAGACACATAATCTTTTTTACTAACATTTAGACTTAAGATAACATGGGATTGCTAGGACGTCAATTAAATTTAGAGCGAGAATCTGAGGATTCTCTACTTCTAGCATTATCCACTTTGACATTTACAACTTCGTTACTTGCTGGATATCAAGAAAGCGGTATTGGTCGACTCATTTCACTTCCCTTATTCGGAATAGAGTTCCATTTAATTTCAACTCCTGTTTGGATTATTTCAGGTATACTTTGTCTGCTTTGTTTGCAGCAATTATTTCACAAAATTTGGACACATGGAGTCTGGCTAATTGGGATATATTGGTTAACAGCCTTTGGAACCACTTTATTATTCGTAATGTTTGATCAAGGATATGTTTGGTTTGTAGCAAGTTTGATTCTCTTACTTTTAGCAATTTTCATCATGTATTGGATGGTTTTAGAGATATATGCATTACGACACAATATCATCAGAGAAGTACCTGAAGCTTCGTCATTGAGTTTATCAGATTGGCTATTATCTGTGCCTTCTTTTTTCATATCTACTTTTATTAGTTATTACTATTACAGTAAACTTTACCTTCAAGAAGACGGATGGTTTACCTTTGGTTTTGCTTCTGAGGGATATCTTCTTTTTCAGTTTTTGATGTTCTTTTCAGGAATGTACATTTTGTATATTCCACAAAGCCTTCTTGGCGATTATTTGGAATATAGTGATTTAGATATCAATACCAGTTTCAATGTTGACCGAGAAAAAGTTGAAAAGAGATTGTTAGATTATACCAAGAGCGTTGATGATGGTAAAATTCAAGCAACACTTGTTGATTTGTACAAAATGGCCGAGGGTGACGGAGAGACTTGGTCACAACTTGGAGAATTTTATCCTGATTGGAGTGTCGAAGAAGTTAAACTTTTCATTACTATGCTTGAAGAACTGAGTGAGAAGTGATTCACTTTCTGAAACAGCACAAAGTATTAAATAGAATTTAATCTACGAATAGCTTTAGTGTGTGTTGAATAAATGCATATTTTCGTGCCTTTGAGCATGAGGAATTTCAATCATGAGTGACATGAATAAACCCGAAATGACGGCCCAAGTACTAGTTGCTGTAGGAGCAGTATTTTTGTTAATATCTGCATATGTTATGGGAGTATACATTCCAAACCAAAAGGAGTTAAGTGACGATTTCGAAAGTCGAACCTCTTTTGACGGAGATATGACTCTATTTGATGCAACTAAGTCAGCGACTCTTCAAGGTGACTACAATGCTGAAAATGCATTAAATACTTACCTAGCTGCTGACGGCACAAATGCTGAAATTGTAGCTAAAGCGGATCCTTCAAAAAGTGACGATGAGAAAACTTATTACAACTTTAACGCTTCCGCATTTAGTTCAAAAAACATGACTGAAGAAACAAGAATTTTAACTTTCACAGATTATAATAATTATGTTGACAGAACAACTTGGGAAACCAAGGATGCCGATGATCCTGATGATACTTTCGGATACTCTCTATGGAATCCAAATGAACTTCCAGAAGATAAAAATACAGAATACCCAAATCCATTCGTTTCTTCTCACACTAATACTTATGTCTACGTAGGTGAAGAAAAAGTTGGAGATATTGACTGTTACAAGTATACTGCAAACGAAACATTCGAATATTCCAGTGATAGTGTTTTGGCACTAAAAGCTAATTTTGATGGATTTCTTCCGGAAGGAGTTGTAGGAACTTCATATGGAGAAATGGAATATAAAGAAGTAATTTGGGTTGGTAAAGAAACTGGCCAGGTTGCAGACAGAGAGTTAGACATCGTAGTCAACTTTATTCCTGATCCAAGACTAGCAGTCCTTTTCCAAGCAACAGAGGCTCTTGATTCAGTCATTGTTTATGAGGGAACCTTAGATGGAGCAAACATAACTGCAGACAGGAGAACATTCTCATCAGGTTCAATATTTACTGGAATAGACAATGCAACTGGAGCTGAAAGAACATATATGAATGCTACAGGAACATTATTGGTGTCTGGAGAAACAGAACCACGTGTAAACTCAACATTCCTAATTGATACTCATACTCAACAAGCTCAAGGTCAAGCACCAGATGGTACTTACATTAGCGGTGGTCAGACATTCTTTAGCATAGGTTCAGTTTGTGATAACACAACATACAACTATGCAAATTTATTTTTGACTACGTACGTTAATACATATGAGTGTGTTGAATCAACTTCAATTCCTGGTTTCATTATACCTTCAGCCAATGTTATGGGAACTACTAATGTTCATCACTACCAATCTGTAGAGACAGATGTACCTTATGATACGACAGTTGCATCATTGCCTGTTTTTGATCCGGTAAATGGTTATTGTATGGTCCCTCAGGCCTGTCCTGATAGACAATGGGCTCCATTGATTGCTTTCGCTCTAACTCAAACATCATTGGGCGATGATGCTTTGCAAATTCCGATTAGATCCGATGCAACAATGACATTACCAAGGTTTACTACAGATATGGGTATGATAATGAGCGGTGAAGCAATAATGGGTTCACAGTATCATCCATTAATTCAAACATCCTTTACAAGTATAGATGATTATGCAACAAGCTTAGGTCTAGACGTTTCATACGCAAATATGCCATTTGTCCTTGATCCTAATGGAACTACTTCATTACCTATTCCAGGTGATGCTTCATGTGTAATGGGTACCGGAGATAATGATACTTGTGTAATGGGTTCATCTTTCACTCATCCACTGGTTGCAGGAATCATGGGTCAAGTTATGGCAGGCCTTGGAGCCGATCCTAGTTCTTACCAAGCATTACCTTGGTATACAAATGGTGAAGCAGTATTGCCAGTGATTGATGACGGAACCTTGATGGTTCAAGGTAAAGCTTTGATGGGTCATCAATTTCATCCATTGATTATAGATTCATTAAGTGCAACGCAGAGCTATGGTGTGGATTATCTTAACGTACCATGGAGAACAGTTAACGAAACAGATGTTCCGATTACCATGATACTACCAAATATGTCCGCAGATGGAGATATGTATTATATGAATGGAGTAAACAGCTACACAACGGACATTACTCAAGCTTACTTAGGTAACTTGACAAATCCAGCAGATCCTTCAACTTGGGTCTTCTCTGGTACATGTACGTTGGCTGATATGAATATGACAACAGGAACCTGTGTTCCGACATACGAGTATTTACCATTCGCAGCTCCATTACAAGCTTCATCTGTAATGCCTAACATAACTCCAGCTCAGTTACCATTATTTGACGTAGATGCAGCAACTCCAGTTATTGAAGAGCAAACATTACAATTACTAATGGACTACGAAGAAAATGTCTTCTTAGATCCGGTAACAGCAACAGTTTTGGATCAGAACTTTTCAATTCTTGTAACAGTAGCATTCCCATGGGGAACTGAGGCTGTCGCACAATCTATTGATGTTGCTTACACTGAAGAGCAAAAATTAGCTAGCTCTGGTTCAAGATGGACTGCTGAATTTGGATATACTTTCTTACCAGGAAGTCCATTAAGAGCAGATAATTCCCATTTCACAATAATGACCTTGAAAGGCGGTTATTCTGATGCAGAAGTAGCAGATGCTAAGAACACTATTGAGGACACTAGCTCAGCATTGAGTTCAGCTAGGACAATTCCAATGGTACTTATCGGTGTAGCTTTGGTTAGTTTAATGGGCGGTTTCTATGTATACTACCAAAATAATCAAGGTGGAGATATGTCATCAGGAATGGACGAGAGTGCATCTGAAGAATCAGCACCAAGCATGGCTGTTACTGAAGAAGATTCTGAGGAAGAAGCTGAAGATTCTGGCGATGATTCAGAAGAAGAATCTGGTGATTCTGACGAATAGAAGTAAATAAATTTAAATTTATATACTGATGAATAAGTCGCAACTATGATTAATCTACCTCAGTTTGTGAAAGATAGAAAAAAACTATTCCTTTCATTGTCGGTTGTATTAGTTTTACTCCTACCTGCCATTTGGTTTGGATTAGGTCATGTTATAGCTAAGCAAGCCTTGACTGTACCTCATGGTTGTGGTCTTTGGGAGTCGAATACTCCAACTAACTGGACTGTAGACGATGACTGGGAGTCGTTTGAGCCATGGGCAGACTCAGAACAGCGAATATCAATGCGAAAAGATTTTGACGCAGAACCTTGGCAATTCGAATCATACGAAACTATTAATTTTACAAGTAGAGATGGAATTAAACTTGAAGGTTGGTATGTTGAGGTAAACGAATCTTCTCCTGTTGTAATTTTTGTACATGGAGGATACGAGAATGGTAAATGTAAACCTGAGATTCTGCTATCAGCCTCTTACCTCTCAAAAAATAATTTTAATGTTTTCATGATAGATCTTCGAAATCACGGTCATAGTGAGGTAGTTTCAGATTATTTCTACCTAGGTCAAAAAGAGTATTTAGATGTTTTAGGTGCATATGATTGGCTGATCGAAGACAAAAGTTACAATCCTAAATCTATTGGAATATTCAGCATATCAACATATTCCCTAGCAACAACTCTTGCGTTTGATGAGTCAGAAATCGGGGCGATGTGGTTAGACAGCCCAATCATTGATTTTCCGCTTTTAGTTGGTAATGAGTTGGAAAGACTTGGTTTCCCTAGAATATTGGCATCACCGGCTATAACTATGGGTGAAAGGTTAGTGGGTGTAAGTTTGGAGGATAGAGTTCCTTTAGAAGTTGCTTCAAGGGCTGGTGATAGGCCAATGTATCTTGTTCACGGTGATAGCGATGTAAGAATTTCAAATGAGCATTCAAAAATGTTTTATGAAAAAGCCTCAGAGGCTGATGCCAATGTGACCTTATGGTTAGTTGAAGACAGTGCTCACGTTGATGCACTCTGGGAATATTCATCAGAATACGAATCTCGTTTAGTTAGCTTCTTCATTAATTCATTAGAATTTAAATCTTAGTTTTCGCCCATGAATGGGTATTCCCAATCGTGAATTTTGAGATTATTTCTCTTAATTGATCTTGGGGAAATCCATCTTAGCAAGTTTAGTGGCCCACCAGCCTTATCATTAGTGCCTGAAGCCCTTGCACCTCCAAACGGTTGTTGAGCAACAACTGCCCCAGTTGGTTTATCGTTAATATAGAAATTTCCTGCAGTGAATCTCAATTTGTTATATGCTTTCTGAATATTTTCTTCATTACTTGAAAATATTGATCCCGTTAAGGCGTATGGTGAAGCTTTGTCACACAATTCAAGAACATCATCAAAATCACTATCCTCATATACATAAATAGTCAAAACTGGCCCAAATATTTCTTCAACCATAGTTTCTGAGTTTGGGTTCTCAGTTAATATGATTGTAGGTTCTATGAACCAACCAGTTTCATTATCACATTTTCCTCCAGTTATTACTTTACAATCAGAGTTTTCAGAGGCTCTATCGATGTATCCCTTTATTTTGCTAAAGGCCCTTTCATCTATTACAGCAGTCATGAAGTTAGAGAAATCTGAAGCATCACCCATTTTTATCTTTTGAATCTCTGATACTAACTCATTGCCCATACCTTCCCAAACTGTTTTTGGAACGTAAGCTCTACTTGCGGCAGAGCATTTTTGTCCTTGAAATTCGAAAGCACCTCTTAGAAGTGCAACTAAGAGCCCTCTTCGGTCACAATCTGGATGAGCTACAACGAAATCTTTACCTCCTGTTTCACCTACAATTCTAGGATAGCTTCTCAAATTGGGTAATGACTCAGCTATACGCTGCCAAATGCCTTGAAATACAGCAGTAGACCCTGTGAAGTGCAGTCCCGCAAAATCAGGATTGGATAGACAAGTTTCAGTTATTTCTGATCCTGATCCTGGAATGAAATTAATAACTCCTGCAGGCAATCCAGCTTCCATCATTAATTCCATCAACAAGTAATTGGAGTGATATGAATTTCGGCTTGGTTTCCACAATGCAGTACAACCAACCATGGCAGGAGCACTTGGTAAGTTTGCAGCTATGCTCGTAAAATTAAAAGGCGTTACAGCCAGTACGAATCCTTCAAGTGGGCGAATTTCAGTTGTGTTAATGTTCCCTTCAGGTGAAACTAAAGGTTGGTATTGGTCGTGAAATTCTCTTGCATAAAAAGCATTAAAATTCCAAAAGTCAATTAATTCGCAGGCTGCATCTATTTCAGCTTGGAATGCAGTTTTACTTTGATTTAGCATTGTAGCTGCATTTATCTTCATTCTCCATTTGCCGGCTAGTAGTTCAGCACACTTCTCAAAGATAGCTGCCCTCTTGTCCATTCCAAGTTCTATCCAATCGTTTTGAGCGTTTATCGCAGATTGACAGGCTTTTTCAATTTCGTTCTTACCTGCAAGGTGAACGTTTGCGAGTACATGGCTATGGTTATGAGGTATGACTTGTGTGACTGTATTATTAGTGTAAATTTTTTCACCATTTATAATGCAAGGAATTTCTATAACTTCTTCCATTTGTCTGTTTAATTCCTTGAGTAAAGCTTCTTTTTCATCGCTTCCAGGCTCATAACTTAGAATAGGCTCATTATTTGGGTGAGAACTCATAATATGTTTATTGAGACCTCAATTAATATTAGTTGTCTTAATAGATATCTTTAATTTAACTTGACTATAGCATTACATGGCGAGATTGGATGTTAAGGATAAAGATCCTTTTGCTCATGCAGATGATGAACCTAAGGATAACATATCAACTGGTGGTTTCATATTTAGAGCATTGTTTAGATATCTGAAAATATTTATTTTCTTTTATGGTTTATCTGCAATCATTTATTACTATCTATTCGGAACCCTACCCGGTCTTTGAATTATGTTAGCTCTTATATGTTTCAGCAGAATCATATAGATTATCAAATATTAACCTAGCAAGTCTAGCTAGTTCAGGTTGATTCATCCACATTCCTAGGAGTGTGTTTTCGGATTCAGGGACATCTAGTCCACCTACGCAGAATTCACAATTATCTATTAGTATAATTCCTGCAGCTGGTATTGATTTTGCTAATTTTACTTCAAAATAGCCTTCTAAGCGACTTAAATCTAAATTAGTTTCTTTATCAGGAAATAACATTCTAACTTTTATTCCTCTACCGCTTGCATCAGAAAAAGCTCTGCAGACATTACGAGGCATTTCAGATGGAAGTATTGCTGCAATAACATCTATGGTCTCACTTGCTCTTTCACACATGTCTACCACTTGTGAAAATATTTCCATATCTTTAACTGTTAGAGTTTCCAAATAGTCTACAGGTTTTGATTTGAATAGCGGAGCCAATTGTTCATCAACTAATTTTGATGCTTTCTGGATAGATTTTAATTTTCTCTCTGATATATCCTTTGGATCAACTGGAAAATATGTTTTTGGGTGTTTATTTCCTTCAACCACAATTCCCTCTGCCAATAAGTTATCTACAATTCCGTAAATTTTAGCACGCGAGAAATTAATAGACCTACTGATTTTTCCAACAGTAGATTCTTTAGAGACTAGTAATACATGATAAACGTGGGCCTCATCTTTAGATAATCCTAATTGTGTTAGTATCTTAATTTCTTTTTCAGATTTTATTTTGTCACTTTGGCTTAAGCCTTGCATAATATATCATAATTGTATATCTATTTAAAGGGTAAGTTTAGCTACAAACTATATAAATGTTTTATAATATTAACCAGATTCCTTAGTTTTATATACTAAATTAGTAATGAGTAATTAGATGAGTAGTGACGCAGTAATATGTGGTTATGTCCGTTCAGCATTTACACCGGCTAAAAAGGGAGGCTTGGCTAAAGTTAGGCCAGATGATTTGGCTGCAGGGGTTGTTAATGGCTTGATTAAAAAATATAAAATCAACGTCGATGATGTTGAAGATTTAATTCTTGGTTGTGCTTTTCCAGAAGCTGAACAAGGAATGAATTTGGCCCGAAATGTGGTATTCTTATCAGACCTTCCAAAGAGCGTCGGTGGTGTAACTGTCAACAGGTTTTGTGCTTCATCCATGCAAGCAATACACCAAGCAGCTGGAGCAATAGTTTCAGGTTCTGGTGAGTTATTCATCGCAGGCGGCGTTGAATCAATGAGTAGAGTTCCAATGCCTGGATTCAATCCTATGCTAAATCCAAGTTTAATTGATGTAGATGCTTACATTGGAATGGGTCACACAGCTGAAAACTTAGCTAAGCAACATTCTATCAATCGAGAGGAGCAAGAGAAAATGGCCTTAGAAAGCCATCAAAAAGCAGCAAGCGCAAATGATCAAAAAAAGTTTAAAGATGAAATTGTCTCGATTAACGGAGTTACCGAAGACGGGTGTGTCAGACCAGAAACATCTTTAGAGACTATGGCTGGGCTTAAACCTGCTTTCGATAAAGATGGAGTAGTTACGGCTGCAACTTCATCACCATTAACTGATGGTGCCGCTGCAGTTATCGTTTGCTCGGAAGATTATGCTAACAAGAATAGTTTAGAAATTCTAGCATACATACGTGGAATGGCAATATCAGGTTGTAGCCCTGAGATAATGGGAATTGGCCCCGTTCTATCTTCTCAGAAGGCTCTCAAAAGAGCTGGAATTAAATTAGAAGATGTTGATATTATTGAAATGAATGAAGCCTTTGCAGCACAGAGTTTAGCATGTGTTAAGGAATTAGGAGTTGAGATGTCCAAGTTGAATATTCATGGTGGAGCTATTTCGATGGGACATCCTTTAGGTGCTAGTGGTGCCAGAATTACAGGTAAAGCAGCATCTTTATTGAAAGAAACCGGAAAACGCTATGCCCTATCAACCATGTGTGTAGGAGGCGGACAAGGTTGTGCAACAGTTTTAGAAAGGGCTTAAATGAAAATTAATAATGTCGCAGTAATTGGTGCCGGTCTTATGGGTAGTGGCATTGCTGCTCAAGTTGCTAATGCAGGTTTTCCTGTAACACTCTTAGACATAGTACCAGATGGCGCAACTAATCGTAATGTAATAGCCGAAAGTGCAGTTAGTAATATGCTTAAGCCAGTTAGGTTGGGAAGTCCTACTCCTTTAATGCATAGAAGAAATGCTAAACTTATAACTACTGGAAACATCGAGGACAATTTAGATTTAATAAATGCTGCAGACTTAATTATTGAAGTAGTTTTGGAAAGGCTTGATGTAAAGCACAATGTCTTTAGAAAAATTGAGGAGTTTAGAAAGAAAGGTTCAATAGTCACATCAAATACTTCTACTATTCCTAGAGAACAGCTTGTAGAAGGAATGGCTGAATCTTTTGCTAAGGATTTTATGATCACTCATTTTTTTAATCCTCCAAGATATCTTCGATTACTTGAAATAGTTTCAGGTAGTGAAGTTAGTCAAGAAAAAGTTCAAATTGTTTCAGACTTTTGCGATATAAATCTCGGAAAAGAAGTAGTTCTATGCAATGATACTCCAGGTTTTATTGGAAATCGAATAGGAACCTATTGGACCTTAGTAGGAATGGTTGAAGCTGTTAAGTCTGGTCTAACTGTAGAAGAAGCAGATGCAGTCATGAGTCGGCCTATTGGAGCTCCAAAAAC
>MIZA01000006.1 GCA_001875345.1 Marine Group III euryarchaeote CG-Epi1 | reverse complement strand
ATTGTAGGAGCTCTACCTGGAGAAGAAGGATATCTTTGGGTATTCCCTAAGAGTGATCATTACAATATTGGTTATTGTTACAACTCAGGAACTCCAGGTATGCGTGAAGCTTTGGATAAACTTCTTGCAGAAAGATGGCCCGGTGAGTTTGTCCGCAATGGTAAATGGAAGTTGAAGGATACTGGAGAGATTGTCGACTGTAAGAAGTTTGGTTCAGTAATTCCTTCCTACAATGATCCGAAGCTGTTCGATGAGCCCGTTTCTGGCAAAAATTGGGTACTTTGTGGTGATGCGGCAGGTCATGTAAATCCCATTCATGGAGAAGGTCTCAATCATTGTGCGTTAGGTGGAAGACTTGCAGCTAAAGCAATTTCTAAAGGAGATCCGACTTTATTTGAACAGTATTGGCGTTCGCATTACAGTAGAGATATGTATCGTGCTGCAAACACTAAACATAAAATTTACAAGCCATTTTTTATGAAAGTAGGTTTCGCTTTAGGTAGAACACCAGCTCTTTTTGGAATGTTAGCTGATTTAACAAGAGGAGAGTATAAAGGGAAAGCCACAACTAATTTTTGGTTTAAACTACCCTTAGCGTTAATTCAAGCTCTTTTTGGTTTCAAGCACAAAGAAATTAAAGCGTTAAATTGATTTCTCGGATTAGCTTTATTAAACCCTTTGGCTCGGAGCGTTTCCTGAGGACTCAGGTATCATGAAAATACCACGAAAAGTTAAGATGTACAGCCCTTATGCAAAAAAGCATACACTTCATGAAATTGAAGTAGTTAAAAAGAAGCGAGCTTCTGAGTTAGCTAGAGGGCAGAGAAAGTTTAGAAGTGTAACGTCTGGCTACGGTGGTTTTCCTAGACCTAAACCAGAAGGCCGTGAAAAGCCTACAAAAAGAGTTTATGTTAGGTACAGATGTACTGAGACAGGTAAAGCACACCACAAGAAAAACTTTAGAGCTAAAAAGTTCGAGTTAACGGAGTAAAAATGACAAAAAGTAAATTTCTAAAAGTTAAAAGTCCTGATAGCGACTACACTGTAGTGATTTTTGATAAGTGTGATACTGTAGTAAAGGATCCAGTTACAGGTTCAACAATTGCACTTCCTACTGGCGGTAAGGCAAAGATTCTTGGGGAGATACTAGAGGAGCTTGAGTGAGTCCTTTGGACGTACCTGAAGATGGCGATTATATTATTGGGCGTGTTATTGAAGTAAAAGATTTCGGCGCTACTCTAGATTTACTTGAATATACTGATCAGAAAGCTTTTGTTCATATTTCAGAAGTAGCCTCAGGTTGGGTAAAATATATACGAGATTTTATTCGCGAAGGCCAAATGGTTGTTGCCAAGGTTACTAAAGTTAAAAAAGGTAGTAAAATCATCGATGCGTCAGTAAGACAAGTTTCAGGGCATAGAAAAAAAGAGAAAATAAGAGAATGGAAGAATGAACAACGCGCTTCCAAATTACTTGAACTTGTTGCGAAGAACATAAAGGTAGATTACGAAAAATTACGTAATGAAATTAGAGAAGACTTAGTTAATGATTACGAAAGTCTATATCGCGCGTTTGAAGAATCAGTCATTAACAGTGATGATTTCAAAAAAGCGTGGAAAGGGAAATGGGTGTCTGAATTTATCAAAGTAGGAATTGAAAATGTTACTCCACCATATGTTACCATAGGAGGAATGCTCAGTTTGGTTTCCGAAAAAGAAGACGGCGTAGAAGGAATCAAAGCTTCATTGATGGGTCCTAAAGCGATCCATGAAGACAGCAAATTGACAATAACTTCAGATGGAGCTCCTAACTATAGAGTATTAGTTAAAGCCCCAAACTACAAACAGGCAGAAGAAGAACTAAAATCTGCAGTAGATTTGGTTTTAAGTCTCCTCAAAAAAGAGGGTGGTATAGGTTCCTTTGAGAGGGCATAATGCGTTCTTCAATTTTGCACTGTAAGAAATGCAATATGTTTACTTTAGGTTCCGTTTGTGATAGTTGTAACAGTAAAACATCCAATCCACTCCCTCCTAAATATTCTCCTGAAGATAAATATGGTAAATATCGAAGAATGCTAAAGGAGAAATCATTTTGAGCTTTACAGAAGTTGTTAAAATTGAAGATATTAAATTAAAAGATGCAATACTTCTCGAAGGTTTGCCAGGTGTAGGAAATGTTGGTAAATTAGCAGCAATGCATTTAATTGAAGAATTGAAAGCTAAAAAATGTACTGAAATATATTCTTCCCATTTTCCTCCACAAGTTTTGATTGATGATGATGGTGTTGTTAAATTAGTTAATAATGAACTCTATTATCATAAGGGTAAAGGGAAAAACAAAGATTTGTTATTTTT
Organism: Marine Group III euryarchaeote CG-Epi1; assembly: GCA_001875345.1. Lineage (GTDB taxonomy): Archaea > Thermoplasmatota > Poseidoniia > MGIII > CG-Epi1 > CG-Epi1. The sequence goes on along the minus strand of MIZA01000006.1, from coordinate 31,995 downwards.
AGTAGGCGAATACCAAGGTATGGATTCTTCCGGGCAGTATGAATTATGCAGTCAATTAATCTCACTTGTCAAAGAGATGGGAGTTTCTAGCATTTATACATTAGGAGGTTATGGTTTGGGTAAATTAGTTCCCGAGCCTAGGGTTCTTGGTGCAGCTACTTCTCAAGATGTGGTAGAGTTATTCAAATCAGCAGATGTTGAATTCATAGATGGTGAACCTGGTGCTGGAATCGTTGGAGCTTCAGGGCTTTTGTTAGGTTTGGGTAAGTTGCAAGGAATGGAAGGTGGTTGTTTAATGGGAGAAACTAGTGGATATATGGTAGATCCTAAATCTGCAAGTGTTGTTTTGAAATCTCTTCAGAAATTATTAGATATTGAAATAGATCTTGAGGAATTAGAAAAGAGAGCTAAGCAAGTTGATAGCATAACAAATCAATTGAAAGAAAGTGAATCTGAAGTTGAAGAAAAAGTAGACGTTAACTATATTGGCTAAAGTGCGTTTTTAGATTGCAAATTAAACATAACTAATCCGTTTTTTGCATCAATTCCAGCTACTTCCTGATAATCATAACCTAAAGAGTCACTACCTCCACTCCTATCAAGGAAATATGCGTAACTTCCTGCAGTATCAACATCAATGTTATTAGAATAATCATTGAAATTCCAGTTCCCAGAATTTAAGTCTGAGATTGCGCTGATTAGATCTAAATTTCCAAAGTCAAGAATAGAGGTTGGAGATGAAAGGCTTTGTTCAGATATCAAATTTTGACCTAAAATTAGAGTAGTAGTTTCGTAATTAACATTATTAGTATTTTTGTCAATAGCCCAATCGGCAATTTCTTCAAAATCAGTCATAAGATTTTCAGCTGAGCAAACAGTCAATGGAGTGTCTATTTCTTCCATTTTTAGAATTGGGTTATCTAGTTCTTTTTCAGTTCCGTTTACAAAAGTAGTACCATTAATTTTCTCTTGGCGGTAGTCTACAATCCAGCCATCTACTTTTTGAGATTGCTCATTACTATGTGCCATTGTAAAATTCCATCTATTATCATTGTTAGAGCTAAAATTAGCTTCAATTACAAAAGCTTCTTCTTTTTTGGCCTGTTGGTCTTTGATGTAATTGTCAAAAGAAGAGATATTGTTTCTAGCTTCAGCAATTCCAGATTGTAAGTTAAAATTTCCATTCAGCTGTGAATTTTCATCGCAAGATGTGCCTAAGGCAGGCGCACCATTGTCCCAAGCCAAAAATTCCCCCTCACTGTTAGGTGAAACAGAGTCGTAATTTTTGGTGGGAACAAATTCATTTCCCTCAAATACATCTTTAGCTGTGGCAGTATATTTTAAATCAATTGAATATAATTGAGCACCTGGTGATTTCGCTTCAGAAGTTAATCTCATTTCAAATTTTAAAGGGAGGCTACTGACTTCTGACATGTAAAAAGAAAACGTATAACTGTATTCATATTCATATCCAAGTAATGAATCTGAGACGTATGAGGTCATTATCTGGATTTTTACCGTATCATAATCTTTTATTTTTTCACCTTTATCCACTTTAGTAGTAAATTGAATGCCACTTTCGTATAGAGTTCCACTGTCACCTACTGTCAAAGTCTTTCCAATATATGCATTCCCATGAGGCAATATGCCGCTGCTATGTTGACGAGGTATCCAATCTGTAGCACTCTGCCATGCCCATCGTTGACCTATTCCTGAGATTTTTGCAGTAGAAGCATTGGAAACTATATCCGATCGTATAATATTTAGAGAACTACTATCAACATATTGGTCTTGTGTACTTTTTATGTTTGAATTCTTTAGTTCAGCAGGTTCAGATCCTTCTTCAGTGATTGTACCATCAACATCGTCAAGGTCTTGCTCTATGTATTTCCTAAAAAGAGAATTTTTAGTCTCACCATATCCATTTTTTTCAACATGGCGAGGCCCTTCTATTCCAAGAGATAGCTCACCCTGGAAAACAACGTCTAAATTGTTTATTACAATATCATTGTCAAAGAATCCAAATGGTATAGGAACATCTAAATTACTGTCAAAATTTAAGAAGCCATTTACGTTATAATTAATTTGTTCATCGTATCTTTCATTGGGAACTTCAATTTCAGCGTTTGTTTCATTTAATAAGAAAAAAAGAGTTCCTGTTAGGAGGAGAATAACAACAGTGCCTACTATTCCAATAGTTCTTAGATTTAAGCCATCAACATCTTCAGCTAAAGGGATTGCCCAATCCTCGTCTTTTTCAATAGCTTCACTTTCTTCAGGTATGGCTAGATTAATTTCTTTTTCATCTTTTTCAGGCGAAGTTTCAGATAAGTCTAGAGTTGAACTATCATCGTCAGAATTTGAACTAGATGTATCGTCTTCTTTTCCCGTATCCCAAAGGTCGTCTTCCGACTTCACAAAGCTTAGGCATCGCTATTCTATTTTAGACTAATGCTGATTAATTATGATTTAATTATTGCAACTAAGAAAATAACTATGCCAATAATTCCACCTAGCATTCCACCGACGAAAGCGAGGATAGAGTTCATGAATACTACACTGTCGTATGCCATGGAAGTTACGTAGTACATCAGAGCTATACCTAGCGCTAAAAATAAAATTCCAACATTTCTAGTTTTACTACTGCCGTAATATGATATGAGTAATCCCATCAGTAGCATAGATAAGGCAGAGCCAACAATAAGCATAGATATTGCAATTTCAGATGTTTCGGCCATTTTATTCCTCCTCTCCTGATGAATCAGTTGATTCAGCATTTAATTCTTTTTCTAATTTTTTAAGTTCTTCATCTAAGTCTAAATCTTCGAGATCTTCTAAGTCTAAATCTTCTAAATCGTCAACAGTATCTACTTTCATAAGTACAAATAAGATTACAAACATTCCAATAATCATTCCGGCTAGCGCCGAAATTCCAGATACTAGAGCATCCATGAATACTCCATCATCAAATTGGGTTGTTACTCCAGTTCCAGCTTCAAAAGTTAGGATGTATGTTATGATTATTGCTAAAATTCCAGTTACAAGGAGGCCGAGACCAATCTTTTGAGATTTACCTGCACCAAAGTATGATGTGAATAAGCCTGTAGCTAAGAGAGCAACTCCGATTCCGATCAATAACATAGATACGAAATAGTCCATAATTACTCCATCGCCGATTTCAGTGGACATGTCCATAAGTTGTTATTTTAGAACCTTAGTTATAAACATATCTATCCTTTTTTTTCTCGACGACGTTCACAGGATAAGTATATATACACTACACTTTCTAAACAATTGGTGTTAAACCATGGCTGAAAAAGTTGAAAAGACAGGAGTAACAAAAGAAGCAGGCTACCTATATTACTTAGGAAAAGACGGACACGTATGGAGAACTAAGATGGCTCGAGGCGGTAAAAAGACCGGTGGCGGACCAGAAAAAGTTGCAGATGCAGGTGTCACTAGAGAAGACAAATTCCTATACTACATCGATAAAGACGGTGATGTAGCTAGGTCCGAGATGGCTCGCGGTCGAAAGTAAATTTAAATTTACTTAGAGTCAAAAATGGTTAGCCCAAATTAGTTTGGGCTGATCTCTTTTTTTATGAGCCGAGGTCGCTTAGCCCGGTATAGCGCCGGCCTTGAAAGCCGGTGGGAAATTTCCCTCGGGGGTTCAAATCCCTCCCTCGGCGCCAATAAATTTTTTTTATGATTTTGATTTTATTTCTACAGTTATATCTGAAATAAATTTCTCCAATAATATTCCTGTATTTTGTTCTCTGTCGGGCCCCATAAATGATACAGTCTCATTATTTTGTTCATCGTCCCCAAGAATCATAAGGTATGCAGGCCTCATTTTTCGATGAGTTCTTAGTTTCTTTCCGATGGTATCATCACCAGAGTCCACTTCGACTCGTAGTGCTAAATCGCGTAGGGTTTGAGCAATTCGTTCTGCGTATTCTTTATGCTTTTCAGAAATAGTCAAAATATGAACTTGTGTAGGAGAAAGCCAAGTTGGAAACATTCCATTGAAATGTTCGATCAATACTCCGCAAAACCTTTCCATTGAACCAAATGGCGCCCTATGAATCATAACTGGGCGATGTTTTTCACCATCTGAACCAACATATGTAAGGTCAAATCTTTCTGGTAAGTTATAGTCTACCTGTACAGTACCCAATTGCCATTCTCTTCCCAATACATCTTTTACTACAAAGTCAATCTTTGGACCGTAAAATGCAGCCTCGCCAGGCTCTTCACTGAATTCAACGCCTAGTGATGCTGCAGCATTTCGACATGCTTCTTCAGCGGTATTCCATTTTTCAGGACTACCAACATATTTATCAGAATCTGAATCTCGGAGTCCAATCCTAACACGATAATCTTTCATTCCTAATGTCCCAAAAATAACTTTGACTAATTCAATACAACCAAGCAACTCTTGTTCAATTTGATTTTCTGTAACGAATAAGTGAGCGTCATCTTGAGTAAAGCCCCTTACTCTAGTCATCCCTGAGATTTCTCCAGACTGCTCCCAGCGATACACAGTTCCAAATTCGGCTAATCTTAAAGGTAAGTCACGATATGATCTTGGTTGACTTGCGTACACACGAATATGATGTGGACAATTCATAGGTTTTAGCATATATCCATCAATTTCACCTTCTGACATCAGATTAGATAGGTCTCCACAGGTACAGTTTTCATCGGATAATTTGTGTAAAGTATCTCGTTTTATGATTGGAGGATATTGGCTGTCTTGATAGTATGGGAAATGGCCGGATGTCCGATAAAGATCAAGCTTTCCAATATGTGGAGTGTATATTTGTTGGTAACCTTGACGGATTAAATGTTCTGAAATAAACTGTTGTAGTTCATTTCGGATTATGGTTCCACGTGGTGTCCAAAGAACTAATCCTTGACCTACCATTTCATCAATGTGAAATAGTTGCAAATCTTTCCCTAATTTTCGATGGTCTCTCTTTGCAGCCTCACGAAGTAATTTTTCACGATTCTGAAGGTCTTCCTTTGATGAATAGCACATTCCATAAATTCTAACAAGTGTTTCCCTTGATGAATCAGCTCTCCAAAATGCTTGACTTGTATTAGTCAGCCTAAACCACCTTAACTTAGAAGTACTTTCGACGTGTGGCCCCCTACATAGATCCACAAAATTACCTTGCTTATATGTTGAAGAACCCACTTCTTGTCCAATTTTGTCATCCATTATTTCCATTTTAAATGAGTTATCAGAAAACATCTTCCTCAAAGTCTCATTACTATGTTCTTGTCTTTGGATTGGTAAATTTTGTTTGACTATTTTTTTCATTAACTTTTCGATTCTTCTTAAGTCATCTTCATTTATGGGATCCATAAAAAAATCGTAATAAAAACCATCATCTATAGGAGGTCCAATTGTCGGTTTTGCATTAGGAAACAATTCTGTAACAGCTTGTGCTAAAAGATGCGCACACGAATGTCTCATTATGTATAAACCTTCATTAGAATCCTCTCGAATTAGTTCAACTCGACAACTTTCGTTTAATAAATAGGATAAATCTTTTTGTTCATTGTTGACCAAGGCTGCAACAGCACCAGATTTTTTTCCATACGTTTTTTTAATGACTTCATTTGCACTTATTTCATTGGAAAATTCAAGCACCTCTCCGTTACATTCAACCTTAATCATTTTAGTTGCTTAAGCCATCAATACAAAAAGACTTTCCTATAGGTAAATCCTTATACTCCATCTACTGTGACAATCTAACCAAATGGCCCGCAGTCAAAAGAAAAGAGGAAGGCGCCCACCTAAAAAATCAAAAAAGAAGGGCATTAGTTTTGGTTCATTAGCAGTTCAATTGGTTTCCGTTTTGGTAATAGTTTTTATTGTTTTTTTTCTTATAGCTGCAAAGATAATCAGTAACATTACTGGAGCCCTTTTATGCATGATTTCGTTGTCAATCTTATCTTATTTTATTGTTAACTCTCCTAAGAAACCTAGAAAGAAGCGACGTCCAAAGAGAAAAGTAGTTTCAGATGAACCTCAATTTTACACAGCTCTTCCCTCAACAGTAGGACTTACCGAAGTCCCAGAGGATTTTTCCACGTCCGAAGTTAGATTGCCTCCTAGGCCAACTAAGGCAGCTCGTCGTCAAAGAGAGTTTGTGATGTACCCGCCTTCAGTAGGAAGCGGAGACTATTCTGATTCTTATACTCAGATTGATAAAGATACAGTTTTGCGTCTTAGGGGCGAAATGGTTCCTGAAATGGGGACAAAATTTTTACCAGGAAGTAGATTGTCTTCTCTGCCTTCAGCAGATGATATAGCAAACGTTCTGGAGAATGTAACGTCTAATCCTATGGCGGCAGAACCGGTTGCAGTAGCAGCAGAACCGGTTGCAGTAGCAGCAGAACCGGTTGCAGTAGCAGCAGAACCGGTTGCAGTAGCAGCAGAACCGGTCGCAGCAGCTGAATCAGTTCCAGTAACTCCGACAAAGCCAGTTGAAGAAGAAACAGAGGATATGGACTTCGATATGGAATGGGATTAGATTTTAGTAAAGGTCATGGGTTGTTCTTTTAATGGCATACTTTCATCGCTAATAAGTTGAAAGTACAAGAATACATCTCCAGCCGAAGAGAGGCACGTCCTCTACACTTCACCCTTCTTGATCCCGGTAAAACTAGTGCTGATGATTTGATTACATTAGCTAAACAAACTGCAGAAGCTGGAACCGATGGATTTATGGTCGGAGGTTCTACAGATTTAAGCCTCGAAAACGTGGATTTGGCTGTAGAAACAATTAAACAAACAACACACATGCCAGTGATTCTTTTTCCTACACATGCTTCTTCAGTCTCAGGCAAAGCTGATGCAATTTTCTTCATGTCACTTCTTAATAGTGAAAGTCGACAATTTCTCGTTGGTGAGCAAATAGCAAGCGCACCATGGGTTAAGAAGACTGGATTGGAGCCATTATCGATGGCTTATCTTGTAGTGGCGCCAGGAATGACTGCCGGTAGAGTTGGTCAAGCGCAACCTCTGCCTAGGGATCAGCCTGATTTGGTAGTTTCCCATGCGCTAGCAGGACAATATTTAGGTATGAAATACATATATCTTGAGGCCGGTTCTGGTGCATCTGAACCTGTTCCTGAAGATATTATTAAGTCAGTAAGAGAGTCAATTGACGTAACATTAATAGTTGGCGGAGGTATTCGTACGCCTGAATCAGCACGTAAGGTAGTTGCGGCAGGAGCTGATATAGTAGTTACTGGTACTTTTGTAGAAACATCTCAAAGTCTTAAAGAGGAAATGACTGCTTTAACTAACGCAATTCATTCAAAATAATGGTTCCTGAATTAAAAGTAGATAAGATAAGTCCTCCTCCAGCGAGACTATCTGCATTTTTGTATCATACACCTACAAGCCTATTCAGTTTTGTATTATTTTTCTTTACAACCTCTTTGTTAGTATATAGTGGAATACTTTGGCTAGGTAGGGCTGAAACTAATATCGATTATGCTATTTTTAGCATGGTCACTTTTTCGCTCCCGGTTCTTTTAACGTCTTATTTAGTAACTAACATTTCTTGGATTTGGGATGGAAGATATCCCCTAAGATATGGACTTCAAGCTGGCGCTACAGGTTCAGTATTAATGATTATTACAACCTTTGTAGGTCATTCATATGATTTAGCTAATGAGGGTTTAGCATTTGGTTTTGGTTGTATGGGTGGATTATGGTATCTTACACTTAGAACACATGGAAGTGCGCCAGCAAGAGTTGCTTTACCTTTATCATTGTTTTCTCCATTTGTTAGTATCTACTTCTTTTGGTATGGCGATTCAGAGCATTCTTTTAATTTTGGATTGTTAGCAACTCTTTCTCTCGTTTTTGCAAGTCATTTCTATCTTTTCTTGGTAGATTCTCCGTACAAAAAAGCAGTTGGAGTAAGTGGAACAAGACACATGGCTGCCTTTATTGATCATTTTTCGACCGGAGATGGTCGAAGATTGACCGAGGCAATACGAGAAATTTGTCAAGTTGTTGAGACACGAAATAGTTGGGTTTCTATTAAGAAGGATGGGAAGTCAGCAGCGTTTTTCGCGGTACCTGGAGTTCATCCAGGTCCTCTAGGAAATCTCGGAGGCTCGAACCTTCCGGTAAAAATAGAACCCACCTTGCCAGGTTTGGGTTTTGCCTTTCATGGTTCTTCAACTAATGATCATAACCCCTTACGTGATGAAGATATAACAAGGATTGGTAAGGCAATGGTAGAAGCGTCTGAAGATGCAGTTTATTCAAATAAATCAAGAGCTTTGGTTAGTAAGGGAAAAACACCTTCAGCTCATGTACTAAATTTTGGTGAAGGTAGTCTCATTTTCGCTAGTCCTGGAGATAGTGATGACATTCTTCCAGAATTATCTGCACGTTTGGAAAGTTCATCTTTAGACACTAAAGGGGAACGAATTGTTATAGATCTACACAATCAAGAAGGTTGGGGAAGGCCACCTTTGGCAGCAGGTTCTAAAGAAGGTTCATTACTTGAAAAGCATGCGGCTTCAGCTATTTCAGAAAGTCGTAAATTAGATTTTAATGACTTGAAAGTAGGCTTCTCACATATTCCTGGTGAAAATTTGGGTAGAGGCATAGGTCCAGGTGGCGTCAGGGCTGCAGTTTTTGAAAATGAAGTTAATGATAAGAAAGAATTAACTGGCATTTTACTCTGGGATGCAAATGGGTTAGGTCCAGGAATGAATGAAGACTTACAAAATAAATTAAAAGGAAAGGTAGATAATTTGCTTATTTCAACAACTGATAATCACTTTGTGAATATTAAACCTGGAGGTTTTAATCCATTATCAGATTCTGATGGTCTTTTATCTTCAGCAAATCAAGTTCTCGATGAAGCTATAGACGATATTTCAGATGCTGAGTCTGCAATGGGTACAGTTTATGTTGATGGTGTCGAAATAATGGGTCAAGGCAAGCAAGACAAGATCAGTGCGGCGGCTAATTCAATTATTGAGGTCGCTCGCTATTCATGGTTACCAATATATTCTTCAGCAACAATGTTTTGCATGATTGCTTCTTCTTATATCTAAGTTTGAATTTGGATAGAAATTTTAACGCCATCAGGAATTTGAATTCTCATTAATTGCCTCATAGCTCTTTCATCTGCGTCAATGTAAATCAATCGTTTATGCAATCTTGCTTCCCATCGATCCCAAGTTTCAGAACCTTCACCATCAGGTGATTTTCTTACAGGTACCTTCAACTTCTTGGTTGGTAATGGTATTGGCCCAGTCATTCCAACTCCAGTTCTATCTGAAATAGTCTTAATCTGTTCACAAACACTATCGACAATGTCATAGCTCAAAGAATGCAACGAAATACAAGCTCTACTGGATGCCTTCTTTGGAGCCATTAGTTATCTACTCAATCCCAGTGTTCTTCGATTTTTAGACACATACCGGCAGCCACAGTAGCTCCCATGTCTCTAATTGCAAATCTTGCCAAAGGCTTGAACTTAGACTGTTCTTCAATTGCCAAAGGTTTAGTTGGTTTGATAAGAACCATAGCTGCATCTCCTTTCTTCAAGAAGTCAGGGTTCTCTTCAGTAACTTGTCCAGTTCTTGGGTCCATTTTTGCAAGAAGTTTATCGAATGTACATGCAACTTGTGCAGTGTGACAGTGGAATACTGGAGTGTAACCTTGAGTGATTACGTTAGGGTGATCTAGAATCATTACTTGAGCTTTGAATGCACGAGCTACGGTAGGTGGGTCATTCTCTGGCCCTCCAACATCTCCTCTTCTAATATCAGTGTGAGAAATACCTCTACAATTAAATCCGATATTAGCTCCAGGTCCAGCGGATGGAACTTCAGCGTGGTGCATTTCAACAGATTTAACTTCACCGACTTTACCGCCAGAATGAGCTGATGGTTTGAAAATCAGTTTTGTACCTGCTTTAATTGTTCCGGTTTCGACACGGCCTACGGGCACAGCACCGATACCAGATATTTTGTAAACATCTTGTATTGGAATTCTTACGCTTGCATCAGCAGATCCTGATGGTGGATTTAGTTTATCTAAAGCACCTAGTAAGGTATCTCCTTTCCACCATGAGAGATTGTCTCCGGTTTCCTTGATATTATCAGCTTTCCAACCTGAAGCAGGTAAAATGCTAACTTGATCATCTGAGAATCCAACCATTGCTAACATACTCTTAACTTCCTTAACAACCTCGTTGAATCTATCTTCACTGTATGCAGGTTTTGTAATGTCCATTTTATTTACAGATATAATCATCTGTTCAATTCCCATAACTTTTGATAACCACAAGTGTTCTTTAGTTTGGGCAGCAATACCATCGTCTGCTGCAACAACTAATACAGCGGCATCAGCTTGGGAAGTACCAGTAATCATATTTTTGACGAAATCTCTGTGTCCAGGAGCGTCAATAATTGTGAAATGTTTCGAATCAGTTTTAAACTCTTTGTGAGCTACATCGATAGTTACACCACGCTCTCTTTCTTCTTTTAGATTATCCATGACATAAGCCAATTCGAAACCAGCTTTTCCGCGTTCTTCGGCTTCTTTCCTGAATTTATCTATCAAGTGCTGTTCGATAGCACCCCCTTCCAATAGGACTCTACCTACTGTTGTTGACTTACCATGGTCGACGTGACCAATGAATACTACGTTCAAATGTTGTTTTTCAGCCATTATAATTTCCCTCCTTGGGATTGATATGTCGGCAGGATAGGGGGTAAATAAAGCATTCCCTCAATCAATCGAGGAATAATTGGTGTGTTATTGAGGTAATATTTTTTTCTCTTCTTTAATCGGTAAATGAATTATGGCTGAAACAATTCCTATAGCTATTCCTACCCACCATACAAAAGTGTATGTTCCGTAGTCATCGTACAATACACCACCTAACCACACACCTACAAAGCTACCTAATTGATGAGAAAAGAAAACTATTCCGTACAATGTGGCCATATATTTTAGGCCATATATGTGAGCTACAAGTCCACTTGTTAACGGAACTGTTGCTAACCATAAAAACCCTAAAGCGAAAGAAAAAATTAACACAGTATTTGCAGTAATAGGCGTCAAGATAAACCAAGCAGATACAATAGATCTTCCTGCGTAAATCCCAGAAAGCAACCATTTTTTCTTATACTTTTTACCAGCCCACCCGGCAACTAGTGTTCCAATTATATTAGCAAAACCAATTATTGATATAGATAGTCCGCCTAATGCCGCAGTAGTAGTAATTCCTAAATCTCCGCACCATCCGTAAGATTCAACAGGAGCACTCATTTCTGTAACTAAAGCTGGAAAGTGTGCTGTAATAAATGCCAATTGGTAACCGCATGCAAAAAAGCCAATAAAAATCATAGCAAAAGAAGGATCTCTAGATGCAAGTTTCAATATATCGCCAAGACTCTCTTCAATCTCGTCTTTGGTTGCCATTTCAGGGGCTTTCATGAAAGGCAACAGGACTAACACTGACAATATGGATGCAGCAAAAACAATGAAGACCATCTGCCATTCCATTAGAGATAGTAAAGCAATGGCTGCAGGCGGTCCTATAATTTGGCCAGCTGAACCCGATGCTGTAGCTATAGACAAACTCATCTGCCTATTATCGTCCGAACTTGCTCTGCCTATTACTGCAAGAATAACGCCGAACCCCGTTCCAGCAATACCAAAGCCAACTAATATCTCATAAATTTGATGTTCTAAAGGAGTAGTGGCTCCAGCAGACAAAACTAAACCTAAGGCATATAGTATGGCCCCTAAAATTATGGCTTTTCTATCTCCCATTCTTTCAGCCATTGCACCGAAAAAAGGGCTACCAAATCCCCAAGCTAGATTTTGAATTGCTATTGCCAAACTAAATTCAGCTCTTGGCCACCCAAATTCATTAGCTATCGGAATTTGAAAAACTCCATATGATGCACGTATAGAAAAACCTACCAGAATAATGAAACATCCAGCCAATAAAACAGGAGTTATCAGAGGTTTTTCTTTGCTCATCAGATAAACATGTGGAGTGGACGATTTAAGTTAAATACCTCAGCCATTAATAATGAGATATGAAGTTTGACATCAAAGGTAATCCTTCTTACGGGGAAGTTGACGTAGAACTAGGTCCTGGAGAAGTATTTTTGATAGAGCCTGGTGCCATGTCTAGAATGTCTTCAAATATGAAGTCTAGTTTTCAGAGGCAGGGAGGTTTCTTTTCCGCAATGTTTCGCAAAATGTTTGGAGGAGAAAATTTTTTCTTAGGTAAATATAGTCATGAAAATGGTGGTACTCTTACATTTGCCCCTTCAATACCGGGCGCTGTTGAGCACTACAATCTATCTAATAATCGTTTGAACATAATGGCAGGTTCTTTCTTGGCGTGTACGCCAGGGATAAATATCAAAGCTAAATTTGGGGGTCTCAAAGCTTTGTTTTCAGGAGAGGGAGCCTTTCTTTTAGAAGCTTCAGGCAATGGCGATTTGTTTTTCAATTCCTTTGGAGGAATAATCGAGAAAGAGATTAATGGAGAGTTTATAGTTGATACCGGGCATGTTGTAGGCTTTGAACCTACACTGAATTATAAAATATCAGGAATGGGGAATTGGAAATCAACGATGCTTTCAGGAGAAGGTTTAGTTATGACTTTTAACGGCACTGGAAAAATATACTTACAAACAAGGACTATAGATGGTATTGCTTCTTGGCTTACACCGAGGTTAATATGAATATAAAAATAGATACAGAAGGGGCCTTCGGTTCAGCAATTGTAGTTCTAGAACCAGGAGAAAAATTTGTCTCGGAGGCAGGTGCAATGTACAGGGCATCTCCGAATATGTCCATCGAGGTTGAATCTCGTAGAAAAAAGGATGAAGGTTTATGGGGTGCTTTCAAATCGGGTGTGAAAGCAATGTTTGCCGGAGAGTCTTTCTTTTTATCTTCCTATCAAACATCAGATAGTACTGCTGCAGAAGTAGGCCTTGCTCCAACACACCAGGGAGAAGTACGAAAGGTAGAAGTTGGTTCAGATACTTGGATATGTTCGGGCGGAAGTTACCTTGGCTCTTCAGGTGGTATAGATTTAGATACTCAATATCAAGGATTAGTAAAAGGGATGTTTAGCAAAGAAGGTTTAGTTTTTGTAAGAGCTTCAGGAAAAGGAGACTTGCTTGTAAATGGTTTCGGTAGAATCTCAGAGGTGTCTATCGGAAATGGAATAACAATTGATAACGGACATTTGATTGCCTTTACAGAAGGGCTAGAGTATGAAATTAGTAAGGCTGGTGGAGGTTGGATTTCTTCCATGATGTCTGGCGAAGGACTAGTTATGAAATTTAGAGGACAAGGTAAAATATTAGTTCAATCACACGATCCAAGTAGGCTTGGTGGAGCCTTGGGTCCTTTATTACCACCAAGGGAGGGCTAATGAAATACGACATAATCTCAGCACCTTCATACGCACTTGTTGAAATGTCATTAAAAGAGGGCGAGTCGGTTATTGTTGAGCCTGGATCAATGTCTTGGATGGATACTACAATTAAACCTAAAACCGAGATGAAAGGAGGTTTCTTAGCAGGTCTCAAGAGAAGAATGGGTGGGGAGTCTTTCTTTCTTAATACTTATACTGCAGAAGGTGGTTCAGGTAAGATTGGAATTGCACCAGGTTACTCTGGAGATATTATAGTAAAAGAGCTTAATAATGAGACAATTTACATGGAACGTGGCGCCTATCTTTGCCACGTAGGAAATATTGAAACCAGTGCCTCTTGGGAAGGTTTTATGGGTACATTTGCAGAAGGAATGTTAGGACTTAGAGTTAGTGGAACTGGCTTACTATTCTTTGGTTCGTATGGAGATGTCCAAGAAGTAGATGTTCAAGGTTCCTATTCTGTAGATAATGGTTATGCAGTTGCCTGGGAAAGTTCTTTGGATTACAGTATCGGCCGTTCAGGAAGGAGAATTCGTAGCTTTTTATTTGGAGATCAATTGATTTGTAATTACCACGGTAATGGTAAATTGTGGGTACAAACACGAAGTCCTCGTAATCTAGCAGCCTGGGTTCATCCTTTCCGACGAGTTCAACAAAATAACGAATAAGGTTTAGTCTTAAGAGAAATTTTCAGGTCTTGGCATTTCAGCTTTCAAGCCTTTTCGTTGTCTAATGTCTTCAGTAATTCCGTCGATTAATTCTCTAGGTAATGCTTCGTAACCTGCAAACTCAGTACTCCAAAGGGCTCTGCCTCCAGTGGCCGATCGAATTTCACTTGCAAATCCAAACATTTCTTTGACAGGAGCTTTAGCAGTAATTATGGCCATATCACCTTCAGTTTCCATGCCTGCAATTTCAGCACGTCTCTGTGACATTTCGCCAGTTACAGATCCCATTAATTCTTGAGGAACGTTAATGTAAACATTTTGTTTTGGTTCTAACAACGCAACACCTGCAGAAACAAGTGCTCCATTAATTCCATTCCTTACAGCAGGAATGGTTTGTGCAGGTCCTCTGTGAATAGCATCTTCATGCAGTTTAGCATCATTCAAGATAATTTTTACCCCCATCATTTTTTCGTGCGCTCGAGGTCCTCTCTTTACAACTTCGTTGAAAGCTTCAATTAATAACTCTCTAGTTTCGAATAAATTCTGAATACCTTTTGTTGCATCAACAAAAACGCAACCATTTTCTATGCACAAAACACCACGGCCGTGGACTTTTGTCCATCCCATGTCTATTAATTGCCGTGCAACTTCCTTCGATTTTTTGATATTACCAGACGGTATAGTTCCATCCACAATAGCTTCTCTAACATCATCCTCTAGCGGTTCTACAGTAATATAGAAACGGTTGTGCTTATTAGGTGATTTACCCTCAAAGTCTCCAGGAGACTGCATTGCTACAGTTTCTCTGTAGACAACGATAGGTGGTGAAGTAGTAATTTCAACACCGTGTTCATTTTTAATTCTATATTCTGTAATTTCTAAATGTAACTCACCCATTCCGGACATTAAATGTTCTCCAGTTTCTAAATTACTGTCAATTTGAATAGAAGGGTCTGATTTAGCTACAGCGCGAAGAACTTCAACAAGTTTAGGAAGATCTTTAGTGTGTTTAGCTTCTATTGCAGTAGTCACAACAGGATCAGAATTATGCACAATTCTTTCAAATGGTGTCATTTCCTTATTAGATGAAATAGTTGATCCAGATTGAGCGTCTCTTAGTCCAGAAACAGCAATTATGTTTCCTGCAGTTACAGTCTCAGTTGCAATACGATCGCCGCCAACAAACATTCCTACAGATTGTACTCTGTTTGCATTTGGCATACCTGCAACATACATTTGATCGCCTTTTTTGATAGAACCTGAGAATAAGCGACCAACTGCAATTTCTCCAGCATGTGGATCTAATACAACTTTGGTAACCATAAAAGCAGAATCTCCCTTTCCATCCGCATTTACCATAGCTTGCCCAATGTCTTCCTCGGCTTCACCTCTCCAAATATGAGGGATACGGTATTTTTGAGCGTCATCTGCAGAAGGTAATTTTTCTACAATCATATCCAATAATACTTCATGTAAAGGAGCTGCTTGAGCTAGTTCTCTCTTTTGCTCTTTTTCCATAAATTCATAAATTTGTTTGAAATTAACATTCTTCTTAGCCATAAATGGTAGAGATGTTGCCCAATTGTGATATGCGGAACCAAATGCAACAGTACCTGCTTGAGCATCAACCATCCACTCTTTTTTGAATTCTTCTGGTACCATTCGGCTAATTAATTTATTAACTTCAGTAATTATTTTACCAAATCTTTGCATCATGTCTTCAGGAGTAACTTGTAACTCGGCAATTAAGCGGTCTACTTTGTTTATGAACAAAACAGGTTTAACTTTCTCCTTCAGAGCCTGCCTAATCACAGTTTCAGTTTGAGGCATTATTCCCTCAACAGCACAAACAACGATAATAACACCGTCAAGAGCACGCATTGCTCTTGTAACGTCACCACCAAAGTCAACGTGACCTGGAGTATCAATTAAATTGATTAGGTAATCTTCCCCTTTGTGCTCGTGAACCATAGATGCATTAGCTGCATTGATTGTAATTCCTCTGGCAGATTCTTGTTCATCAAAATCTAGCATTAACTGTTTTCCAGCTAAATCTTCAGACATCATTCCAGCTCCGAAGATTAAGTTGTCAGATAATGTTGTTTTACCATGATCAATATGTGCGGCAGTACCTATGTTTCTTATTTGTCCTAGCTTTGTAAATAAAGCAGTTGCCCGCTTTATGTTGTCTTCTTTACGGCCCATTTTTTTTCACTTTAGTTGTGTGCAGCTTCAGCTTGACGCTCAACTTCTTCTTTTTTACCGATTGCATAAGAATCAGGGTTAGCTTCAGAAGCTAGCATAATTTCTTTTGCAAGAGCTTTTTCAATTGAACGTTGTTTTTTTGATGAACTTAAAGCACCGATACATAGATTTCGGATAGCTGTATCAATTCTCCTTGTTGGAGAAACATCTACACCGCTGTATACCCTTATTCCACCATATCTTAGAGAAACCACCTCAGCTCTTGGAGCTGAATTCTCAAGTGCTTTAACCATGTGTTGTGCAGGATTGTCTTTTTTCTTTTCATGAATAAGTTCAAACGAATTCTTCAAAACAGAATATGCTTGAGCTTTTTTACCAGTATATTTTTCGGATCTCATCAAGTTATTAATTATTCTTTCAATGACGGTTAGATTTCTTTTTCCAAATCTTTTCTTAGAGTGCCTTCCACCAGTATGCGGAACTTGAAATGCGTTCAAATTTATGTGATGCTCCAATGTTTTGTCTTCAACATCTACTTCAGTTAAGTCCCATTTACCAAATAGTGGAACTACGGGTAGTTCTACTTCTGGTTCTTCGGATTTGGTTTCAGAAGCCTCTTCGTTATTAATTTCTTTATCTTCAGCCATATAATTTACCTAATTGGTTTCTCTTTTCTGCCACGGACCATTTCTTTCAATGAAACATTATTTACTTTTGCAACTCTGTAACGTACACCAGATAAATCTCCATATGATCTTCCCATTCTTCCACCGACACCTTCGATTACAACTTCATCGTGTTCATCGATGAAACTTATAGCGAGGTTGCCTGGAGCTAGAGCTGTCACTTGTCTGCCATTCTTAATTAATTGAACTCTTACACATTTTCGAATACCTGAGTTAGGCTGTTTTGCTTCTACACCTACCTTTTCTACAACTATACCCTTTGCCTGAGGTGCACCTTGTAGAGGGTCAGCTTTTTCTTTGAGCTTCATAGCTCTCTTACGATAGTATCTATCATTCCAACGATGTTTTTGTCTTTTGTTACGTTGTGCTGATGCTGTGTAAAGACCTTTTGCCACTTACATATCTCCTTCTCAATGAATCGAGGTTTCAGCCGACAAGAGGCCCGTATATATACTGTTCGGCATTTTTTCTAAAAAATGTGAAAAGTTGGGGTAAAGCTTTTTGTTAGAGTAGTCCGAAAGGGTTTCGAGCCACCGTAGCTTAGCCCGGTTGAGCGGCTGACTTGTAATCAGCAGGCCGAGGGTTCAAATCCCTCCGGTGGCTCCAAGCATTTGTATTTATTTAGCAGCATTTAGTTATACACAATAGGAAAAAATCAATAATTCATGTTAAGAAGTACCTCAGTAAAGCAGGAGTCTTGGAAACCGGTTAAGCTATTGGCTAAACAGCCAGTTAAAGATAAAATTTTATCTCTAGAATGTGATTTAGAAGGTAAAATAGCCGTTGCATTGACTTCAACTTCAATGAATATTTTCAACGATAGAGAGTTACTGAATGTCGTGGATATTGATGGAGGTTATGAATTAAAAATATCTAGTGATTTGGAAAATATTTTTGTTTTGAGCTCAAAAAAGTTATTTTGTTTTGATTATTGGGGCAATTTAAAATGGGAGTATATTTCAGATGGCCTTATTGATGATTTTGAGCTAGATCCTTTTGGAAAAAATATAGTTTTGAGGGGAGAAAAATTTGTAGTATTTTTAAATCGGTTTGGTGATCTAGAATGGGATTATAATTTTCCAGAATATATTATTGATATGTACTATACGACGAGCGGAGCTTTTTTGATTTCAACTACGAATCAAATATATTCATTATCTTCAGAAAATGAGTTTGATAAAATTTTAGAAATATCAGGGCAGGTAAAGACTTTTTTTTCAGATGACGGAGGAATTTCAATTAATGATAAAAATCTTATATCTTTTTCATTGACTGGGCACCATATATGGCAAAAAGATTTGGCAGATGTACGTCGTGTTAGATATTCTAATAACTCATTAATGAACTATTATGTTGAGGGTGATAAAAAATTAGTTTGTCAAGATAGGAACGGTGATGAATTATGGACATATTCATCTGAAGATGATTTGCAAAATTTCAATATAGTTAATTCAGGAATGATGACTGGATTGTATTCTAATAATTACTTTCATGTTTTAGATGAAAATGGAGAACAAGCCTGGTCATACTATGCTAGAGAAAGAGTAGTAGATTTTTCTTTTTCGAGTTTTGGAGGAGACGTAGTTATAGCATCAGAAAATAAAATTCATTGGTTTCAAAATGAAGGTTTTTTAAGAAATCAAGTTAACCTTAACCTAGAAAATATAGAGTCTTTAATTTCTAAAGTATCTTTCTATGAGTCAAATATTGGAGACTTAGAAGATAATTTTACTTTAGTAAGTGAACAATCCGGAGGCAATTTTGTGTCACTTAAGAATTCTTTCAAAACGATAGTGGAATTAAGGACTAAGTTAGAACATCTTCATAGACGTCATGTCAATTATTTAGATTCGTTGCCCGAATTTATGGATTTATTGTCTCTTCAAGGTGCACAAACTGACGAAATGGTTCCTCTCATATATCCTTACTTTTCTTTGTATGGTGATATTAAGGACAATTCCAATTATGACAACCTATCTGAATTTGCAAATCATTTGTTATCCAAATTAGAAAGGTATGATTTAACAAAAATTAAGAATGATAGCATTTTTGATCAAAAAATTTTTATCAGAGATGCAAAGAAAGGAATTACAGATGAAGTTCTAAACATCAAAAAATTAATTGATCAATCGGTTAATGACTTAAAAAAATTAGAAGTTGATGTTAATCGCTTGATAATAGGTTGGCTAGAGTCTGGAAATGTGGACAATAAACTTCAAGATTTTTTCCACACTTACTCTAACAATATAGCTGCCCGCTCTCTCAAGAGTGAAGTAATTTTAGAAAAAATGGAGAGTCACATGGCTTTTGTTGATTATAATACCTCTAATGATTCAATAAAATTAAACCGAGCTCGTTTTAGGAGTAGAAAGGATGTTGAGCTAAAATTAGATCTGTTGAATAATTCAGAAAATAAGTTAGAAAATATGAATGTCAGAGCTAAGATTGAAGGTAATGGTCTAGATTTACTTTCACCTCCTTCAGGCGTTATTAGAATTAATCATCTTAAGTCTGGAGAGTCTTCTCCAATTACGTTCTCATTTTCTCCTAAAAGTAGAGCAAATACGAGAGTTATTTTAGTTATACAGTACTTTGATGCAGTTGGAAGAAAATGTACGGATTGGCTAGGAGAAATCGAAACAAATTTTTTAGGTTGTTACGTAAAACCTCTACAGTTATCTGAATCAGAGCATGAATCCGAAAGACTGAATTTTAAGGATAATACATCACATACTTCCTTTAATGTTGAAGGCTTACAGCTTAGTAAAATTACAAAAATTGCAAAGGGAATGCCAGGTCTTCACCTTTGTAATTTGAAAGAAGAAGATACACGATCAATAATTTACCACTCTGGAGAATCTAGTTTAGAGGGATCCAAATATTTGTCTATGATTTTCTTACGTAAATTAGGTGAGGATGAATCATTGAGGGTTGCTTTAGAATTAATTTGTCATTCTAACGATATTGATAATTCATCTGAATTGAAAGAGGAGATGGCCTTGTATCTTAAAAACAAGTTATTGGAATTTAATGCTAAGTTTGTTTAATATTCTCTCCATTTATGCTTACACTTAGAATTAGTGCACTGATAAATTCGAGTTGATGGTTCATCTGCAGCCCGGGTTTGCCTTATCACCCAAGTAGCTTCATTATGTCCGCATTTTTCACAAATTATCTTTGCAGTGGGCAGAGTTCCCTCTAAACCTTCAGTTACTACAATTTCCTTTTTTTCCATTTCTCTGCTTGTGATTTTAGTTTCACCCTTACCTTCAGAGTATCCACAATTAGGTCTTTTACACTCTCTTTGACCGGTTCCTCGGTTTAAAACGAGCATGGCTTTACATTTTGGACAGAACATTTTAGATTCTCACGTTTTCGATCAAGTCAGTAGCCTGTAATATATCCTTTTGAGCCACTCCAATCGCTATACTAATAATTGCTTTGCAGTCAAATTCTTCCATTGGACCAGTACAAAGGCTCCATGAATAGACTTTGACAAATAGTTCACCATCATAATCTGAGCTGAAATAAATGGAATCATCAGTTGTTTTAGCAGTCCACTGATATATGGAAGTCCCGATAGGAAGTACAGAGTTTACTTCAGTAAGAATGTTTCCATTAGATTGAAGTTCTAGGCCCTCGTTTACCATTTGTTGTTTTACTTTGTTAACGACTATATTTTGATAATTTAAATTTTCTAAATTAACTAAAGAACTTAATGATAAGATAATTAGTTTTCCAGATTCTCCATCTAAACTTTCATAACTTTTTTTCGATATTTTTAAGTGTCCATTAAATTCTTTGGTATTTTCATTTTCAAAAGGTCCATTCCACACTCCTGCATTTAGATAAAGTGAGCCGTCGTCAACATCTACGCTATGGTAACTAACTAGTGCAGGACCTCCAACTATTAATCCTACAGTTATGATAAGTAAAAAGCTAAATAATCTTCTAATTTTACCTCGTTTTTTTTGTTGAACCCAACCTCCGATACGCAATTCAGGTTCTTCCATAACTAATGATGTTAATCAGTAGTAATAATATTTGTTCTGGATGCCCAAATTAATTAATTGGCCCCTTTTAGCTACATTAATTATGGGTGAAGTTGCTCTAAAATACAGATTGATGCCAGAATCTCCAGATTCAGATATAGAAGCTATTGTTTCAGAAATACCAGGAGTTCTTCCTGAAGATGCAAAATTTGGTGCACATGAAATTAAACCGTTTGCCTTTGGACTTAAAGCAATTATGATAGCAATTATAGGAATCGATAGAGATGGCTTTGCTACAGAAGTTGAAGATGGCTTAAATTCATTAAAAGATGTACAAACTGTAATTTTAGAAGAACAATCGTTGATTTAAAAAAACAAAGTACTATATTATCTACCTTCTATTGACAAATTAATGTCAAAGCGTACTCCATTATCTTACACAACAACGAGATTAACGTTGGGTACGTTTTTGAGAATAATGTTTCGTCCTAGGTACCTCGATAGAGATAAAATACCTGTAGATGGCCCTCTAATAATTGCAGCTAATCATCTTTCTCACATAGATCCTGCATTCATAATGACAGCAGTCAAAAGGCCAGTTTCATACTTATCAAAAAAGGAGCACTTTGACGGTCGAATTAGACGTTTAGTTTTTGAGAGAGTTGGAGTAATTCCTGTAGATAGAGAAGCTGGAGGAGTTAAAGGTTTAGAGAATGCAATAAAGATATTGGAAGAGGATGGAGCTATTGGTATTTTTCCAGAGGGTACAAGATCAAAAGATGGTAAAATGGCACAAGGAAAAACAGGAGTAGCCAGACTTGCAGCTCACACAGGTGCTGCGGTAGTTCCCGTTGCAATTAGGCAAACTGATGGAGTGTGGCCAGTGTCTAAAAGAGTACCAAGACCTTGGAGGAAATTTTATTACAAGTTTGGAGAACCAATGTATTTCCCAAATTCGGAATCTAATAAAGAAAATCTAAGAGAATTTACTGATGAAGTCATGAAAGAAATCAAATTACTTTCTGAAGAATGTGAGGATTATTGGGAATCTAGAAAAATACTACCTCGAATGAAAAATTACATTAAAGACAAATTACGTTAGTTCTTTTAATTTAGAATATATATGCTTAATCCGCTTTTCATTTACCATTAAGTCATGCAGGCCTAATCTTGATTGACTTTGAAGCCAAATATTTGTTTTTCCATCTTCGGTGAACAACTTTACAAAAATATCATCGTAAAACCTGAATAAAGGTGTAATTTGAACAAAGTGCATAAATCCATTTTTTTCAGTTACTATTCTTGTTCGCGGCATGTTAATAATTATATTTTTTGCATTTTCTTGAACTTCCTCTATAGATGATAACGTAATTAATGGTTTCATCCCCTCTCCTCTATTAGGATTTTCAGCTATTCTTGTACAATTATTTCTACCGAATCTTTTTTTTGGAAAAACATCTCTTGGAACTGTTGGTGACAAGTAATAAATTACATTAATCATGACTAAATATCCAACTATTACTGTGGCTAACAGGATTAAAATAATTAAGTTAATGTCCATTTCTATCAATAATCCTTAATGATACATTATCATCTTTTAAAGCTAGGTTGATTTTATCTCCCGAATTAATTTCTAAACACGGATTATCCTCAAAAGAATGTGCATATGGTACTGCCAATAAGCTACAAGCAGGTATAGTTTGTTGATCCAAGTCAGTGTTAATAATTGCTTTTGGTCCATTCCCGTTATAGAATAATCCTAGTAAAACGTAGGGTGCTACAGTGGATCCACTCCCTTTTGGAAAAATAAGTATTTTATTTGCCATTGATATACCATCTAGCGGATGTCCTTCCTCTTCAATAGTTCCAGTTTCCCTGTTTACAAATCCCAAGAAAGTGATTGGTACATCTGTAACAAGAGCTTCTCCTGTAATTTCCCATTCACTTTGTGACTCTAGCCCTTTACCTGAACTCTCAAGTGGTCCAGTTTTCAAAGTCTTATTTGTGATTAAAGTTTTATTTTTTGTTTTTATCGATTTTACAGTTTTGCCAGTTACTAAATCTTTGTTTTCTGCAAATTTTATGCATTCAGAAAGTCTAGATACTGAAGTATTTATTGAATTTAAGCCAGATTTCAAGTAGTGTTCAGCTTTCATTGAATTAGTAAGTATATGCTTAACTTTATCGTGGTTGTAATGAACTACTTCAGGACAGGTTTCTCTTAGTACCATACCTCCAGCACTCTCAATAATGTCAACATATCCTTCTTTTTTTGCTTTATCAAAGTTTATTGCAGAAGTAAAAACCCAAAGTCGTTTATCAGGAATTTCCTTACCATCTACTAATTCAGCAGTTCTTTCAATTTCTTCAATTGAAGCTTGAGGACATCCAATAGTCACTAAATCTACTTTAGTTTTAGGAGCCAATTCGCTATATCTTTTTTGCAAATCTTCATAGTTAAAATCTATTTCTGCTTGGTAATTGGTTTTGTCTGGATTTTTAGTAAAAGAGTCCACAAATAGTAAAGCACTACCATAATTTGCAGAGGCTGCTGTAAGAGCTTTTTTTGATTCAAAATCGAATTCTTTAATCCCATGTATGTGGGGAATTGGACCAAATTCAAGTTTCCATCTTGGGTCAATCTGTTTTCCAATCCAATCACCTAATATTGAATAATCTACAGGCTCATTTAATTCACATAGGACATTAATTTTTATGTTAGGAATTCTGTTTTCATCTAGCAATAGTCCATATTCAGGAGTATATCCAGATAATGATGTTGCAAGAGCTGAAAGACCAGATTCCCTATTTGTTCTAAGTTCACTGTATGAATTAGCAAAGCATACTGCATTTGATTCAGCCCAAGAAGCATTTCCCCTCTCTAGTATGTTATCGTAAGGTGTACACGATAATGATAATTCAATTCCTAATTTTTCATAAGCATCTAAAATCATTTGCTGTTTTTCAACGTAATCTTTTACAGGTATATCCATTTCTTCAAATCGATTCCTGTCGCAACCTGCAGAATTCAGGCTAGTTTCTACAACTGCAGTTCCGTCACTATCACTTACTAAATCCTCTAAAAATTTAATCAACCCGTCACCTCCTGTCAAAGGAGAAACTCCAGAAACATGAGCTGAAGTTACTGGAACTAATCTGTTTGCTTTAGCAGCTTTACCTAAATCGATTAGTAAACGGATAGCTTTTTGTCTTGTTTTACCTTGCTTACCTTCCAGAATGTTTTCTTGTTCAGGTGTTAATATCATTAATCTAAGTAATCTTCTAGTTTTACTTTCATAGCAGGTTTAGGTTTTGTAAAATCTTCTTTATCCCTATCGAGAGGTATTGTACAGTCAAATCCGACTTTTACAGTTTCACGTGTCTCTGGGTTAGAACTTGGATCCAAAGAAGATCCTTTGACTCCAGTTTTTACAACAATTCCTCTGTCGCCTTGAAATCTTGTAGCCATAGCCCATTCCACGGCTTGTGGGTTCGTGATATCAATATCAGAATCTACAATCCAAACATGTTTCATTGACTCATGCCCAGCAAATGCAGCGTCAATAGCCTTCAATCCATCATCATCGTTTTTCTTATTGATGGCAACAACACCATGCAACCATGAGCCTCCACCATGTGTCATAAAGACATCATGACAGTCAACAACCTGATTCACTTTGTTGTATATGGTTGGTTCTCTAGGCATTCCCATGAGAACTTTATGTTCAGGTCCACTTGGCAATAAAGCATGAAAGATTGAATCGTCTCTGACGAAGATTTTCTTAATCTCAATTACGGGTCCTTTTCTAATAATGTCAGGAGTTTCTGTTAAATCAAGGAAAGAGCCTTCATCGTGTAGCTCTCCTGTAAATTCACATATCATAACTACTTCCGATTGGGGCACCATATGTCCGCCTACTTCGATAACAGGAGAATCTGCGAGAGCATTTGCTACAGCCATTTCGTCGCTCTCAATTTCAAAAGAAGTTGCAGATCCAAGTAAAACAGGCACCGAAACCCCATTACAGTAAGCAAATTCTTTCAATCCTCTATCCATATATTCTTTAAGGTGTCTGTCTAAAATTCTCATTACCATATGCTTACTATCAATTTTCATAGCTCTGTGGAAAGAAATGTTTCTTCCATGTTCTTCATCATGAGCAACTGCCATTGCTGAAGCTATGTAAGGACCACCGTCTGTTGTTTGGTGAGTGAGTATTGGTAAATTGTCAAGAGATGCTTCGATTTCCTTGTAACTATCTGTGTCGACTGTCTTAGGCTCACTTAAGTTGTTAATTGCATTAGAAATTTTTGAAATAATCTCATTTGGACCACATTCAAGGGCCAGTGCAACTAGCTCTCTGCTAGAACATATATTGGTAATACAAGGTAGAACACTCCCCTTCACATTTTCTAAGTACAATGGAGTATCTCCAGCATCTTCCATTAAGGCTGCGACTTCATAAACTGGATCAACTTCTTTTGTAACTCTTTTGAGTTTTCCATTTTTCTCCAGTAAATCAACAAATTCTTTTAGATTCATTAATCCTCACCAAACGTAGTCTGGTACGCCCTATATCCGGCTTCTGTTATCTTTTCACATATTTCAGCTTGTTCTTCAGCGTTATTTGCTAAAGCAACCATATTTCCGCCACCTCCCCCACCAGTTAGCTTTGCACCTAGTGCTCCAGCGTCTAAAGTAAGGTCGACTAGTTTTTCTAGCAAAGGATGCCCCACTCCAATTTTATTGAGTAATTCGTGATTCTTATTCATAAGCTCTCCTACAGCTTCTTTATTTCCTTCTTCAATTGCCATCTTTCCACCTTCGGTGACGTTTGCAATTTCATCAAAATATCCATTCATTAAGTTAGGTTCTTTTTCCCACAGCTTCCTTACATTTCCCACAGTTTCTTTAGTTGAGGCTTCAATTCCGGTATCTCCAATTACCAAGTAAAAATTACGGCCAGAGTCAAAAGTTAGAGGGTCTTCACCTTTGACAAAATATACTGGAGATTCATAAGCTACTACAGTGTTATCTATTCCACTCGGAGTTCCGTGAACAATTTTTTCAGCATCAAAAACAAGCTCTGAGATTTGGTTATGCTCCAAATCAACTCCTAAATAATTGGATAACGCTTTGCACACAGCAGTTGAAGTTGCTGCACTACTTCCCATTCCTGAACCTTGTGGTAACTTAGATGTTAAATTTATTGTTAAATTTGGTTCCTTTTGTTTAGTTTTCGCCAATAATGCTTGAGCTAATACACTGAATTGACTGGCCTTATTTTCTAGTCCAATTTTCTCATTTAAGTCTAAAGCGTTTATGGTTAGCTTTCCCTCACCGGGCTCGCTCCAAGCGCTGGCTCTCATACCACTCACAGGAATTGCGATTGCTGGTTTGCCATAAACTACTGCATGTTCACCGAATAGAATAATTTTTCCAGGTGCGGTGAAAGGGTTTTTCATAATACGATGGAAATATACGTACTTATACGCTTAACTGTCGTCAGTTAATCTCGTTAGGCAGTTAACCAAAGCTTATAAGAATCCCCAAGCTGGGGAACTGTATGGATAGAATCGTAGTGGGCATTACTGGAGCTTCCGGAATTCCCTACGGAATTCGCCTTTTAGAAATTCTAAAAGAATTTGATGTAGAGATTCACTTAACATGCAGTGATTCAGCTTCCTTGGTTAACAAACATGAGGGAGATGGAAGAAGTTGGAAGGAGGTCCTTTCTTTAGCAGACGTAGTTCATGACAGTAAAAATTTGGCTGCAAGTATATCATCAGGATCATTCAAAGCCAAGGCTATGGCAGTAATTCCTTGCTCAGGCACTACATTAGGAAAATTAGCTGCAGGAATCTCTGATAATTTGGTAACGCGTTCAGCACTTGTCATGTTGAAGGAAAATCGACCTTTAATTTTAGTTCCTAGAGAAACTCCACTTAACACAATTTACATTGAAAATATGTTAAAATTATCTAAAGCAGGTGCTTTGATGGTTCCCGCTTCACCTGCATTTTACAATAAACCTAAAACTCTCGATGATAATATAAATTTTATAGTAGGCAGAGTTCTTGATTTACTTGGTTATGACTCAGATATTTTTTCACGTTGGGAAGGAACTGAGTGATTGCAGGTAATTGCAAAGAGTGTGGAAATTTAGCAACAAGTAACTGTAAAACGTGTTCAGAAATATTATGCAAAGCATGCTTTCAATGGCATAATTGCAAACCTTTGAGTTTTTAGTACCCACTTCTCTCAGAATTTATAATGAATCCACAAACCATTAATCTGGGAAACGTCGAAATCCGGATTTTATCCACTGTAAAAGGTTTAGTTTCTGAGTCCAAGATTGTTGAAACAGAAATAGATTCATTCGATCCAGACTTAGTCGCACTAGGTATGGGACCAGAAGAAATCAATGGTACTAGGGAATGGGACGGAGAGCCTTATGATATGTCTGGTTGGGATGAAATTTATGGTTTAAGTCTGCGTAAAATAGTAGGAGACAAAGGAGTCAAATTACCTCCACCTTCATTCAGCACTGCGATTAAAATTTCAGATTCTAAAGAAATAGATGTAATCGGAATTGATATGGACGAAGTTTCATTCACTGAAGCCTACACTAAAAATATTTCCACATGGCAGCTGTTCAAGCGAGGTAGGTTAGAAAGTTCTATGACTAAATCAGGAATAGAAGGTGAAACACCGGAGGAGATTGCTTTGAATATGGAATCATCAATAAGACAACTTTCAGGATTTGCTAATCTTGAAAGGGAGCGTGTAAAGACTATGGCTGAAAACTTACGTATTCATAGCGAAACAAGAAAGAAAATTTTGTCAATCATTGAAGTATCTAATGTATCTGAGTTAATTGATGAGTTAAAATAATAGAATCCTAATAGAATCATAATCTTTTTATATTACCAGTAGACGGCAGGATATGGCGAGCGGTACTAAGGATAGTTCAGATAATGAAGATGTTACTTTGATAGATCTTTCAGAAGAATTCGATACTATTATTGTTGGAGCAGGTGCGGCAGGCATCGGCGTTGGCATTGCACTTCAGCATTCAGGTGTTGAAAATTTTTTAATTGTAGACCGTGATTCTGTTGGTTCATCCTTTACATCATGGCCCGACGAAACTAGATTTATTACGCCTTCATTTCCCAGCAATTCAATAGGAATGCTTGATTTGAATTCAATCGCTATTGGTGTTTCACCTGCATTTAGCATGAAAGTTGAGCATCCTAATGGTAAGGAATTTGCGGCACATTTGCTTGATATCGCTAAGTATTTTGATCTCCCTATCCTTCAAAATACTAATGTAAAAAAGATTTTCAAGGAAAAAAATACATTTAATCTTGAGTGCGGTGATGGTACTTTGTTGGCTAAAAATCTTATTTGGGCAGGTGGTGAATTCCAATATCCTCGCTTAGATGGATTTGTAGGATCTGAATTATGCCGTCACACTTCTACAGTTTCCAACTACAGTAATTTTGACGGCGACAATATAATTGTAATTGGAGGTTATGAAAGTGGAGTAGATGCCGCATACCATCTTGCTAAAAGTGGTAAAAAAGTAGTTGTTTTTGATAAAGATAATCCTTGGGATGAAGATAGTTCAGACCCTAGTGTTTCGTTATCTACATTTTCTTATGAGCGTATGAGGGATACTGCATTTGGTGATAATGTAGAATTATTTCCTCAGAGCCCAATCATTTCCGTAACTCTCATCGATGGAACTTACAATGTTAAAACAGTTGAAGGGCAAATCTTCAAATCACAAACACAGCCATTATTAGCTAGCGGATTCCAAGGCAGCCATAATTTTGTTTCTCATTTATTTGATAAGAGGGAAGATGGTTTTCCTTTACTTAGTGAGCGTGATGAATCTACTGTTACTCCGGGAATATTCCTGTGTGGCCCGTCAGTTCGGCATGATGATCATGATTTTTGCTTCATATACAAATATCGTCAGCGCTTTGCTATAGTAGCCGAAGCGATTGCATCATCTTTCGACCTCCCTACTGAAGAGTTTATTGAAACTTACAAAGGTTGGGGAATGTATCTTGACGATTTATCTTGCTGTGGTCAGGAGTGTTTGACATGCTAACTGGCGACGATAATCAATCATTAGAAAGGTTGAATGTATCTTCGAGTCCAGTAGAGACTCGCGTCAGTAAAATGATGAGCTTTGAATGGATAGGACAGACGCTCGCTAGCCTTTGTTGGATAATTAGTGTATTCGTTTACGGAATAAGTTCTACTGGCGATTGGCTTCAACTAATGGCAGCCTCCTCATGGATGCTATCGAATATTGCTTCAATTTTTGTAATTAAATAATAAATTTTTTACTAATTTATAAAATATAGTAATAATTATTATAATTTAAACGTTTAACAAATTTTATCACAATACCGTTAAGCATAAGTGCAACCCAATCAACTAGAAATTATTAGGGCTCGTGATGTAGCTTGGAAACATGCTGGGCTTCGAACCCAGATCCGGGGGTTCAAATCCCCCCGAGCCCGCCATCTAGTTTGGACGAATTATATCCCATGCTTCATTCAATGAAGCATACTTTCTTCCGCCTAATCTGGCAAGAGGGTCGATTTTTGAAACATCAGGTTTACCATTCTCATCTAAGATAGAATCATCAATGTGAATTCTAACAATTTCTACTAAAATCATATCACCAGGTGTGTTTCCAACTTCTATATGGCGATATAATTTCCCTTCCATAGCTATGTGAGCTTCTTTTATTCTTGAAGGTTTTACATCTGTTGATCTCAATTTACTTATTCCAGCCATCTCAAACTCATCCTCTTCAGGAGGTAAGTCAGCTGACGTCATAACCATTTTTTCAGATAGTTCAACATTGGTCAAATGAATGACACATTCTTTTGTATCGAGTAAGTTCTGAGCAGTATCTTTGTGTTTTCCTTTTCTCTTTCCTATTCCTAGCGATACTATTGGCGGGTTTGCAGTTACACCACCATAGAACGAAAACGGAGCCAAATTATCTATCCCTTCTTTGGAGATAGTTGAAACCCAAGCAATAGGTCTGGGAATTAATATTCGATAAAATATACTAGTTATTTCTTTTAGTTCAGTATTTGCGATTTTTATTTCCATATTATTCGAATTTAGGTTCTCTTTTTTCTAAAAATGCTTTGATTCCTTCCACAGCATCTCCACTGTTTCCACTATTTCGGTTCTTCTCACGCTCTCTTCTAAGTTCTTCATCTAATGATAGCCGTTCAGATTCAAGTAGAAGTTTTTTAGTTTCAGCAAGAGCCGTTTTTGGTCCTGCTGCAATTTCCTTCGCCATTTCCATAGTTCTTTGTTTGAGTTCCCCATCACTAACAACTTCATGCACTAATCCCCATTCTAGCATCTCTTCAGAGTTTAGAGTCTTACCACCAAAAAAGAGAGCTTGAGTTTTTCCAAGTCCAATTAATCTTGGAAGAATATACGTAGCACCTCCAGCAGGTACAAAACCTCTCTTGAAATGTGCACTCAAGATTTTTGCAGATTCTGAAGCGATTCGGTAATCGCCAGCTAAAGCAAATCCTAAAGATCCACCAGCGACAACTCCATTCAGTGAGTTAATGACAGGTTTTTCCATTCTTAAGATTGTAGAAAATATCGAATGTATTTGCTCGGTTAAGTCATAAAATAAGTCACCAGCTTTAGGTAGATGTTCTCCCATTTCATTAACATCTCCACCTGAAGAAAAAGCCCTTCCATTCCCTGTAATTACTAAGCATTGGACAGATTTATCGTTAGCTGCATTATTTACAGCTTGATTTAATTCTGTAGCCATTTTCAAATTTACTGAATTTAATTTTTCAGGCCTGTTTAAGATTATAGTTCTTATGTTTTCGTTATTCTCAATTATTATAGTCATTTCTCTTCCTCGAGGTTGCTATTGCTAGTAAAGTTAGACTGGCCGAAATAAAACCGATTGATGGCGTGTCTCCATTTTCGGGATTTTGCATTGAAGTCAGATTCATGCTAATTAGAGTTAAATCTGCTTCTTCACCTTCATGAATCAGCCTATTATATTGTAAGAAGTTAGAATTTTTAGATATTGTAATTATTTGATTTCTTTCAACCTTTTCAACTATCTCATTTCCAGCAGTTACATTGTAAGCAGCCCCCCAACCAATATTTTGTAACGTGACTGAATTGTAAGTTTCATCAATAATTTGTAAATGCCCTCCTACCAGTTCTAGGTTTTCCCATGCTAAATCATACATTAGTAATTCATTACTCAAGGCACCTCGAATAGTTGTAGACACTAAAGGAGACCATTGCATATCATCAACTTCAACTATGAGGCTTAGTGCCGCTCTAGCACCGTATCCCCATGCAATAGATTCACCAGCACCTCCTGGATCTCTGTATGTAAGGCCAGAAACATTTGCAGATTCATTTAAGAAATATTCATACAATTCCCAATCTGCAATTGGAACTGCAAATTCACCCGTAATTTTCCAAGGCAATACAATGTCGTTTGAGCCAGTATGTGCTGAAAAATAAACATATAAATTCATGTTTCGCATAAATTCCATATTCACTTGAGTTTCAATTTCACTTCCTTCACTAGCACCTCTGTACGTTCCAGACACTGGGCAAAAGTTTGGAGTATCACTTGTTCCATACATTCCCCACATGTAGGGATAATTTCGATTTAGATCGACACCATTCCAATTACTTCGACAGTCTAAAACATATCCATCAGGATTAACAGATGGAGTAACAACCAATCTTTTACCCTCTAAGTAAGAAGGGTCGGCTGCAGATCTTTGTAGGACATCCTGTAAGAAAAGGAAAGATGCTTCAGCAGACATTCCCTCGTTTCCATGATGCGTACCATCAACATACATAGTTGGTAACGCGTGTAATTCTTCATCAGAAAGTTCTGTAATATTTAGAGCAACATCAACCGAAAATATTTCCAAATCCAAT
>MIZA01000005.1 GCA_001875345.1 Marine Group III euryarchaeote CG-Epi1 | reverse complement strand
GCCCCAATTCCTTCGTCAGCATCGAAATTTGCTTGAATTTCAGCACCTTCATCTAAGTATATTTCTGTCTTTTTGGTTATTTCAGGAATATCCCTCTCAGGATTATCATACTTAGTTGATTGAGGTGTAGCAGATTGTATTGACCTTGGAGTAGGATAAGTATCGTCCCCATTGGAATCTTGATCATTTCCGGAATCAGTATCATCGGTGTCAAACACGACTGCAATTGGAATAATTCTTCCTGGATTAATAGGTATCTTGATATCTCCATCAACACCATCTCCATCGAGTTGAGTTGTTGGAACTTTCCATACTGCACTAAAGGTAGTAGATTCATCTTGTGATAATGTAAATACTTCACTTTCAATTCCGTATTCTCTGAAAACCATTCTATTATTCCAGATTTCATCAAGTTGTGAAGAGTACGCAGGCACTCCATCTTCAACCATAAAAACAATCAATTCACCATTCAAGTCAGGACTTTCGCCAAGAATATCATCAGGTTCAGTAGGTACTCCATCATCTCCTCCGGTCTGTCCGAAGTAGGTTACATCAACACTTAATTTGAACTGTCCAGCTTCTCCCTCTGATTCAGACCCAATAAATTCGCTGTAAATGTCTAAGTCCACTATTTTGAAAGGTTCATCATTTCCTTCACCTTCTCTCTGTCCAGATTCGGATAATGCAGTTGTATAATCTTGATAATTAGATTCTCCACCACCACCAACATAGCGATAGTTACCGTCAAATTGTGCATTTGGCGTACCTGTTTGGCCATAATGATCCCTCATTCTTGATCTTGAATCTTGTGTGTGGAATGGATCATCACCAGCACCTCCATTTGTTTGGTGAAAGACTACAACGTTGAAAGGATTAGATTCATCCATTTCGCCATCGTGAATTACCTCTTCCATCGCAGGGTCAGCATAACTCATACAATAAACACAACTTAAACTTGTGAAAAGTTCTCCAAATGGTCTGTGTGTCCAATCGTTTGGATATGTTCTTTCAGAATTAGTTGTTTCATAATCAATTGTTTCTTCAATAAAACCAGACGAGCAAGGCGAGCAAAAAGTAAGTGCGATGGCCATCACTACAGCTAGTTTAACCGACTCTAACATATTTATAGATTCAATTGGGAATATATATACTTTACACGGGTCACATTTATTTGCAGTCCTCTAGTCAGTTGATTAGTGATTAAAAGACACTTCATGACTAAAAGATTTTATGATGATGCAGTTCAGATAGCAAAGGATAAAGGAAAAAAATTAATGGTGATAGGAGATCCATGTCGAGGTACATATTTTCAGTTCATTTCTGATTGGTTTCCTAATTGTGGTCACGGAGATGTAACAATAGACCTTAATGGTTGTGATAGATGTACTAGAATGGACATTAATGACATGGAGGCCTGGGCACAATTCGGTGATGATTCTTTCGTAGTCATGGAGACAGGTACGCTTTCATTTTCAACAGATATTACTAAAGTAATCACGCAGATTAAACGAGTTTCAGGAGGAGACTTCCTTTCAGCAGGAGGAACGCATGGTTATCTTTGGGAAAATTTCTTGCACAAGACTTATGATAAAAATTTGAATTATCTAACTCATCCATTTGACTTTAGGGAAGACTCTTATCACAAATCAAAGACTTTAGTTGGTAAAGAAGTTTTAGAACTAGAATTTATGAAATTATAACGGCGTGAGGAGTATGTGAATGCAAGCAGGAAGTAATCTCATCCCCACCAGAACCTACCATCCGCATCCTTCCAGTAGACAGAAAAAACTGACTTCATTAAATCTAATGTACTCCATTCCCCATCAGTTTCAACATAATTTAATTTCCTCAATATCGTAATTAAGATTCCCGAAATAATACAAACAACAGGAAGCAAAAATATGACTGTGATTGCACCTGTAGTCCATATACCATATCCGCTAATAAATGAGATTATTAGAATTATTATAAACAATGCAATAAAAATATTCCATATTAATTCGGTTATTTCGTCTAATTTCAAAACCTTCAATTCTTTTTCTTCCACGAATGTTGTATTCTAGACTCACATATTAACTTTTCTTAAGACGATAGGATGGCGCGGGGAGGGGGATTTGAACCCCCGTGGGATAAATCCCATTGGATTAGCAATCCAACGCAATGGCCAGACTATGCGACCCCCGCTAGTACGTTCCGACTAAGAAGGCATATAAGGTAATTACGTTGAATAATTAATTATAGCAAGTGGCTAATCAGTTTCAACGATAAAATGCCTGAGCTTCAGATTATTACTTCAAACAACGGAAAAATAAGAGAGTTTAAAGAAATTTTTGGAGATTCAAAATATCTTCCTGTTCAAAATAATATTGACTATCCTGAGATTCAAGCATCAAGTTTGGAAGAGGTTGTAGATTTCGGACTTTCTTGGCTCGGGGAAAAAATAGAACCTCCGTTTGTTATTGACGATTCTGGCGTTTTCATTGATAACTTTGATGGATTTCCAGGAACTTATACTCGATATATTTATGATACAATCGGTCTCACAGGAGTTCTTAGACAAATGGAAGGTGTTGATGATAGAGCATGCACTTTCAGATGTGTATTAGGCTTACTCACAGAATCAGGTGAAAAGCAAAAGTTTGTAGGGGAGTGCAGCGGAACTCTGATTAACGAGTTAAGAGGAGATGGGGGTTTTGGGTATGATCCTATCTTTATTCCAGACGGATTTGACAAAACATTTGCAGAATTAGCATCTGAAGAGAAAAACAGTATTAGTCATCGAGGTAAAGCAATGAGAAAATTAATAGATTTTTTATTGCAATAGAATAGTATGGAATACTGTAAACATTGTTCAAAGCCAATTCTATCTGACATAGAATATCAAATATACTGTAGTAGTGAATGTTGGCGCGAATCCAAATCAGGTTCTAAGGTAGAAGTTAGTGAAACAGACATCGAAAAGAAATCAACACTTTATGTTTGGTCCTCGATTATCTCTATGTTCATTGGCCTTTTTTTACTCCTAATGCTTACAGCAACAGTTGTTAACAGCGAAGAAGTATTTCTTCCTCTATTCACAATTTCAGCCGGCGTCTTAGTTCTAGTTGTCCTCCAAAATATACTTCCTAAGGAAGAAATTAAGGGATTATTATCTTTTGAAAATAATGTAGATACCTGGAAATTAATAGGCTGGGTCCTTTTACTTGATGTCTTTGTTATATTGCCACTTCATGCAGCATTTACACTTCTAGTATTTCCAGATGCAGAACAGCAGGAAGTAATCAATTTATTCAAAGAATCTTCTGGATTTTCCCTTGTAATTCTGGCCCTTACGGTTTCTGTATTTACTCCATTTGCTGAGGAATTTTTGTTTAGAGGATTTATCTTAACGATGCTATTGAAGCGTTACAGTCCCATTAAATCAATAGTAATATCTTCATTTGTTTTCTCTATAGCCCATGAACCAATTGCTATGGCTTTAGCATTTGGTGGCGGATGTCTATATGGTTGGTTAAGAGTTAAAACTGGAAGTATTTATCCAAGTATGATAGCTCACGCGATCTGGAATGGATTTATCACGTTAGTAGTTATTTTTGCATAATCTATTATAACAGCATGAAATTCATATAATTGTGAAGCACGTCTTAGTATGTGTGGCATGGCCGTATGCCAACGGCCCTTTGCATTTGGGGCATATGGCTGGTTGTTATTTGCCACCAGACATATTTGCAAGATACCATCGTCTAAAAGGTAACAAAGTCTTGATGGTTAGTGGAAGCGATATGCATGGTACACCAATCACAGTTACAGCTCAACAAGAAGGTAAAACTCCAGAACAAGTAGCGATGGAATATCACAAGCTTAACAGCGATTCAATTGAGCGAATGGGAATTTCTTTTGATCTTTTCAGCCACACTCATACCGAAGAGCATGCTGAAGTTGCTTTATCTATTCTAAAAAAGTTAGATGATAACGGTTACATCGAGCCCAGAATCTCAGAGGAGCCTTACGATCCTATTGCAAATCAATTTTTACCAGACAGATATGTGGAAGGAACTTGCCCTCATTGTAACTATGACTCAGCAAGAGGTGATCAGTGTGATGATTGCGGTAAAACTTTAGATTCTAAAGAACTAATTAATCCACGTTCTAAATTAAATCCAGATGCTAAGATTGAGTTCAGAGAGACTGAGCATTTATTTTTCAAATTATCTGAATTTAGAGATGTATTGTTAGAATGGTTATCAGAAGGAAAAGAGCATTGGCGTCCTTCAGTTATTAATTTTACCAGAAATTGGCTCAAAGAGGGATTAATTGATAGGGCAGTTACAAGAGACCTAGATTGGGGAATCGAAATACCAAGGGAAGGTTATGAAAATAAGAGGATGTACGTTTGGTTCGAAGCCGTAATGGGTTATTATTCAGCTTCAGTACATTGGGCAAAAAACCAAGGGAAGCCAGACGAGTGGAAAAAATGGTGGGAAAATGAAGATTCAGAGCATTACTATTTCATGGCTAAAGATAATATTCCTTTCCATACAATAATTTGGCCAGCTATGCTTTCAGGCTGTGGTTATAAGTTACCATACGATGTTCCAGCTAACGAATATTTATTATTAGATTCTTCCCAGTTTTCTAAATCAAGAAGGCACGCAATTTGGATTCCTGATTACCTTGATAGATATGATCCTGAATTATTACGATTTTACTTAGCATCCATTATGCCTGAACAAAAAGATGCTAATTTCACATGGGAAGATTATGTAACTCGCATAAATACTGAATTGATAGGCAATTATGGTAATTTAATGTACAGAGTAATGTCATTTGCGAATAAAAATTTCCCAGAGGGACTATCGTCAAAAAATCCTGTCAATAATGAATTAAACGAAAAGACAAAAATAGCTTTTGATAAAGTATCTGAAGCTTTAGAAGCTTGTAAATTTAAGAAAGCATTGCAGGCCATAATGGAATTGTCCCAAGCAGGAAATATAGCGTTAAACGATGCAGCCCCATGGAAACAAGTTAAGGCAGATAGAGAAGCTTGTGAAACGACTCTAGTTCAATTCTTAAATTTTTCTAGTAGTTTATCTGTTTTAATGTCACCGTTTTTGCCAGAATCATCCCAGAAAGCGTGGGATTTCTTGGGTAAAGACTCTAAAATTGAAGATTTAGGTTGGAATTCAGCACTTGACTTTCAAGACAGTTTTGAATTAAAACAACCCCTTCCCTTGTTTACAAAATTAAATATGGAAGAAATATTGGAGAAAGAAATGCCACCAGAAGAAACAAACGAGCTAGCTAATGTCAAACCTGAAGTCACTTTTGATGATTTTAAGAAATTAGACATACGAATTGGAACCGTTGAGAAGGTTCAAGAACATCCTAATGCAGATAAGCTGTGGCTTCTCGACGTTAATTTTGGAGGACCAGTCAAGAGGATTGTAACTGGGCTAAGAGGTATTTACGAACACAAAGATTTATTAGGAAAAAAAATTGCTGTTTTAGTTAATTTAGCACCTGCAAAATTTAGAGGTGAGCAATCAAATGGTATGTTACTCGCTGCAGAAGGAGAAGGAGTAGTTAGCTTACTAGAACCAGATAAAGACATAGAAGACGGTAGCGAAGTCCATTAATTTTTTTAAATGAAAATAGGGGTAGTTGGAGCAGGAATTTCAGGCTTAGCTATTTCTTTAGCTGCAGAAAAAGCGGGACATGAAGTAGTTATTTTTGAATCAGAGAGCGATATCGGAGGTAGAATGTCTTCTATACGTTTCGGCCCATACATAATCGATATTGGTTTTCATGTATTACATACAGCTTATCCCGCATTACATCGATGGATTGATTTCAGTAAACTCGAATATAAAGAAATGGAAAAATGCACAGAAAGTATTGATCCTGACACTGGGAAGAGAAAATTACTTGCAGATGCAATAAGCATGCCTCTCAAGCTTTTTCCAACGTTGAGAGCGACAGGTTTACGTGATGGCCTCAGACTTTTGAGATGGAGGTTAGCCTCAAACAGGAAAGATATCGAGTTACCTCTCGATTTTAAATCTAAAAATATTATGGATGGATTTAAAGAAAGGGGATTCTCAGATGATATTGTTCAGAATATTCTTCGTCCTTTATTTGCAGGAATTACTCTAGATCCAGATTTGGAAGAACGTATGAGTTTTGCTTCCTTTACTTGGGCAGCAATGAGTTTGGGCTCAATGATTATGCTAAAGGGTGGCATTCAAGCAGTTCCTAACCAATTAGCCAACAAATTAATTAGTACGCAAGTACGTCTAAATTCTAAAGTTGACACCGTGTCATCAACAACTATTACTTGTAACGAGCAAACAGATAACTTTGATAAAGTAATTTTAGCTACTCCGCAAAACGTTAGCTTCCAACTTTTAAATCGTAAACCGGTGAAAAAGGTAAAGAAAACCGCAACAATTGTGTTTAAGTCCTCTAAAAATCCATTATCTAAGCATAGATTACTGATTAATGAGAAATATGGTTTGAACGGGAATAAAATTCTCCATGCCCACTCACACCCCTATCATCCTCAGTTAGTAATTGCAACAGTTATTGGAAAAGATTCAGATTCATTAAAAGATAATCAGGACGAAATCCTATCGGAGTTCGAGACTTGGTTTGGTAAGCAAGTTAGAGAATGGGAGTTCGTAACAGTTACTAAA
This sequence comes from Marine Group III euryarchaeote CG-Epi1, assembly GCA_001875345.1. Lineage (GTDB taxonomy): Archaea > Thermoplasmatota > Poseidoniia > MGIII > CG-Epi1 > CG-Epi1. The sequence continues at coordinate 29,886 of MIZA01000005.1, read as the reverse complement.
GTAGATAATGCATTGCCTTTGATAGATACTGAGCACATAGGGAGAATCAGAGAGCCTATCTCTGAGAAAGGAATTCTACTCGCCGGCGATTATACGACTCATCCTTCAGTTCAGGGAGCTTTATTTTCCGCTGAAAGAATAATTGATCATCTAAATATCCCAATTCCTGACAAAACAATAAATGCAACCTCTTCTCAAACGTAATTAGGGCCTGTAGCCTAGCCTGGAAGGGCGTCTGGCTTCTAACCAGAAGATCCAGGGTTCGAATCCCTGCAGGCCCGCCACGTATTTTAGAAGGGTAATTTTGATAAATCTACGTTTCCACCTGTTAAAATAATTCCAATAGTTTCTATATTTTCTAATCTTTTAAATTCAGGAGTTAAAACAGCTGCAAGTGGAGTTGCGCAGCTAGGTTCGATAATGATTTTCATTCTTTCCCAAACTAATCTCATAGCGGTAACGACTTCTTCATCATCAACAGTAATTATGTCTTCTAAATGGTCTTTCAAAATATTCCAAGTATTTTCTCCCATACTTGTCAAAAGCCCATCGCAAATGGTATTCGGATTTTCCTGAGGCAAAAGTTTACCTTCCTTCAAAGATCTATATGCGTCATCTGCACCTTTTGGTTCGGCACCAAATAATCTAACATTAGGTAGCATGTCTTTGGCAGCAATACACGTTCCCGACATTAGTCCACCGCCTCCGATTGGAGCACAAATGGCATCCAAATCTCCGACATCTTCTATTAATTCTAACGCAGCTGTACCTTGTCCTGCGATTACTTTTGGTTCATTGAACGGGTGAACAACATATGCGCCCGTCTTTTCAGCAATCTTTTCTAATGTTTCTCTTCTTGCTTTCAGAGTAGGTTTACATAGAGTTATTTTAGCATTGTATCCTTCTACGGCTTGAATTTTAACTTTTGGAGCATTTTCGGGCATAACGATGTATGCTGGAATATTACGTTTCATCGCAGCATATGCTACGGCTTGGGCATGGTTTCCACTACTGTGGGTACAAACTCCTTTTTTAGCTTCCTCATCACTTAGAGAGGAGATGGCATTCCATCCGCCTCGAAACTTGAATGCACCTATTTTTTGGAAGTTTTCGCATTTAAAGAATATTTTTTTACCAGTTAATTGATTAATAGTTTTATTGGTAAGTATAGGAGTTCGATGTCCGTGACCTTTAATTCTTTTTGATGCAGCAATCACATCTTCCATTGATGCGGCATATTTTCCCATTATGTTATTTAATTAGATGGCTTGTAAAAAAGGTTGATACGTATGTTTTTCGTCGTATTCACGATTAATATTTGTCTTTCTTTTTTTTAAAAAGGGTATTTAAACCTTTAAATAGGCCCTTTATATACACAGTTCTCCGAGGAGGAACTATGGCAGAAATTATAGTAGTAAACGTGGTAGCCAGTGCATCAATTGGTAAAGAATTGATGCTTCAAGATATAGCTTTTCAGTTAGAAGGAGCAGAGTACGATCAGGATAGATTTCCAGGTTTGATTTACAAACTAGCCGAACCTAAAACTGCAGTATTGATATTCAGAAGCGGTAAAGTTGTTTGTACAGGTGCAAGATCAATTCCAGATGTTCATGTTGCAATAAACAAGGTTGTTGATGAATTAAGAGTTTTAGATATGCCTGTTAAGGATGAACCAGATATTGTCATTCAGAATATTGTAGCAACAACTAATTTGGAATCTACACTTAATTTGATTCAGATTGCAATGTCATTAGGTTTTGAAAATGTAGAATACGAACCTGAAGCATTCCCTGGTCTAGTTTACCGTATGGACGACCCAAAAGTTGTTCTTTTATTGTTCGGTAGCGGTAAGATGGTGTGTGTCGGAGCTAGAGAAGTCAATAACATCAAAGACGCAGTTCGAAACATCAAAGAAGAGCTATCAACAGCAGGTTTAATGAGGACATAAGTCCATGATTAGTATAGAGCAATTGATTCAACGATTAGAGGCTTTACACGAAGAGAATAATGATCAAGCATTAGAAGTATCAATCGATATTTTCAATCGTTTAAGGCGTAACATTTCGGGACGCAATACTCTTTATGGGTATCTCTCAGATGACATGTGGCGCGATTTAGAGTGGTGAATAAATGAGTCAAACATCAATTCAAGAAATTAGGACTTTGAAAGTAGGCAGATACATTGTCATAGACGATGAACCATGTAAATTAGTTGAATACGTTACATCTAAACCAGGAAAACACGGTGAAGCAAAAGCTCGTATGGTTGCTATTGGTCTTTTCGACGGTCAGAAAAGGTCGTTGGTACATCCTGTAAAACACAAGGTTCACGTACCTCAAGTAGATCGCCGTAAAGCTCAAGTTTTAGCCAATTTAGGTTCTGAAATTCAGATGATGGATTTAGAAGATTACAATACATTCAATGTGCCCTTATCAGTCATTCCAGAAAAATTCCATGGAAATATGGAACCTGGAAATGAAATAGTATATCTATCTGCTATGGGTAGAGTTCTGGTAACAGACTAACGTGACAGAATTCTTTGCAGACGCAGAGTCATCATTTGACAATTCGAAATTTGTATATTATGGCTACCCTTATGATGGAACTGCTTGTTTCAGAAAGGGAGCTTCTTTAGCCCCTGATGAGATACGCAAACATAGTTATAATTTTGAAACTTATTTACTAGAGTTAGGAGTAGATATTACAGATGTTTCTATGAATGATTGGGGAAATATTGATGTTTCCTCAGATCAAGAAAAAAATGAAACTGCAGTTGAAGAGTTAGTCTCTAAAATTGTTAACGCAAATAAATTCCCTATAGGTTTAGGGGGCGAGCATTCGTTGACTCCTCCTGCAGTCAAAGCGTTACATGCAAAATATCCTACTTTATCGGTTGTAATTTTAGATGCTCATTTAGACTTTAGAAAAGAATACGAGGGCAATCCTCTCTCTCATGCCACTGTAACTAGGAGAGTTAGCGAAATAGTTGGTATAGAAAAAGTACGTCCAGTGGGTATTCGCTCGGTGTCTCAATCTGAAATTTCAGAGGCTAGGTCAGTTGGATTGAACTTTTTGGAATCTGGTTGGACTGAACTTAGGGAATATTTATCAGACGTTATTGAAGATTTAGAAGGGCCGATTTATTTGAGTTTAGATATGGATGCCGTAGATCCAGCATTTGCACCGGGAGTGGGAACTCCTGAACCTTTGGGTATGACACCTTATGAAGTAATACAGACAGTCAACTTCTTTGCAGATAGAATAGTAGGTTTTGACTGTGTTGAAGTTTGTCCGCCTCATGACAACGGCAATACTTCTGCGCTTGCTGCAAGGCTAATTCGTCATTTAGTAGGTGCAGTATGGCAATCTCAGCAAAGATTCAAATAAATTCAGTATTCAACAGGTACAGGATCTAAACTTCTCCACATATACCAAGTTGCTATAGAGCACCATGGGCTCCACTTTTCCTTGAATTTCATTAATTCTTCTTTGCTAAGTTTTTCTTTGTTATTATAATGTAGGTTAATTGCATTAACTAATCCAATGTCTCCGAGTGGTAAAACATTAGTTCGCCCCAATCTAAAAATGAGAAACATATCTGCAGTCCAAGGGCCAATTCCTTTAATTTTACACAATTCATTACTTACTTCCTCATCGCTCATATCTTCCCAATCTAATTCAGATAAGTTAGCATTTACAATATTTATTATATAATTCGATTTAGTGTTGGAAAGCCCGGTTTTTCGCATGTCCTCAATGCTCAATTCTAGGAGGTTATTCTCTGTTATTGAATTATTGCATGCTTCATCGAGTCTGTTCCAAATTGCATCTGCAGCCCTTACTGAAATTTGTTGCCCTACAACCGACCTCACTAGTGTGTGCAAGGTGTCATTTTTCATTTCCATTCTTTCTTTAGGATAATCAGTAATAATTTTTGCAATAATGTCATCATTTTTACTTAAATCTGTCACTGCTTTATCCCACTCAGCAAGCATATTCATTTAGTTTGAATACCGCGTACCTAAAATAGAGCTACGTTGGTGGAAAATATGTGCGGGGGTCGCATAGTCTGGCCAATTGCGTCGGGCTCAAAATCCGATCCTTAGTGGTACGTGGGTTCGAATCCCTCCCCCCGCACCATTACAGTTCAATTAAACATCTTTTAACAACATTTCCATCGATTAAATGTTCCTTTACTATTTCAGGAATGTCTTTCTCTGGATTCATAACAGAATACCAAACGCCTTCAGGGTAAATTACGATAGTTGGTCCCTGCTCACAAAAGTCTAAACACCCAGCAGAATTTATTCTAATGTTTTCTTTTGCATAATACTCTAATTCCTTTTTGAATAATGTTTTTATGTCATCTTTACTTTTTCTGTAACAGCACTCTCTTGGATGTCCACTATCTCGTTTATTTTCACAAACAAATACGTGCTTATCAAAACCAACTACTTTTCTACCTTTCGGGTCTTTCATTGCAGTCCTCTTAGCCACAATTCGTGAAAATAGGTGTCATTAGTCAGTTCAGGATGAAATGTTAATGCCATATTTTTTCTATCTGTACATGCTACTATTTCACCTTTGCAAAATGCAATAGGTTTCGAATTTCCTACTTTCGTTATTGCTGGAGCTCTGATGAAAACGCCTCTAAAATTTGGATAATCTTCAATTTCCAATTTTTCTTCAAATGAATCTATCTGTCTTCCGTAAAAATTTCGATCAATAACATAATCCATTTTTTCAAATGTAATATCATCGCTTTTACCTAATAGTATGGCTCCAGCACAAGTTCCCATGATTGGTACATCACTCTTCATTATGAAATCCCAAAGATTAGCATTAACAAGTAACTTGCGCAGCGTAGTAGATTCACCACCAGGCATAATTAAGCCATCAATGTCTCTTATGTCTTCAGTATTTCTTACTTCCTTATTACTAATATTTAGTGAATCCAAAGCTGCGCAATGTTCCGAAACTGCACCTTGAAGAGCTAATACACCGATAAGCATAAATTGAATAGAATTTTACCCTTAAAATAGCTTCTCATTTTTTCTTTTAAAAAAATAAATGCCAACCTTTATAATATATTGGCGTCATGTATGTAATCCTTCAACGGGCTAAAACCTGTTGATTTAAGGACTCAACCAAGGTGTGTACATATGCAAGAAACCTATAAAATAGAAAAGAGAGATTGGGCTGCAACCCTAATGGCTGTTGTAGTCGTCGTGACTATGGTCACCAGTACGTTCGTACTGTTTGCACCAGAGGCATCGGCAAGAACCGGAAGCGATAGCTACGGTTATACTTTTAAAGATTCAGCAGAATCTGATGGTCCAGCTTATGCTTGGACAGATATTGTAAGTAGTGGAACAAAGCTACTTGGCAGTACAACAGATGGATCACAAGGTCCATTTAACATCGGGTTCGATTTTGAATTTTATGAAACCTCGTATGACAAGTTCTACAATGGAGGAGATAATGGATATATTTCATTTGGAGGCGTTGTTGCTAACAGATGGACACCTTACTCAATTCCTTCAACACAACTTCAGCCAGACTCAGTTATTGCAGGATGGTTTGACGGAGGTTTTTGTACATCTAGAAATCCTAACTCTGGAGTTTATTATGAAACAGTAGGAGATGAAGGATCTAGACAATTAATTATACAAATGCAAGACCAAGTATACTGGAGCGCTAGAGATGGCAGTTCATACTGTAATAGTGGAAGTGCCTGGGCAACCAATACGCTCACTTGGCAAATTATTTTGAGTGAAGGTTCAAATGCTATTACTTTACAGTATAAGGATGCAACCGGTGGTTCTCCTTATGATAACGAATATCTGACTGCAGGTATTCAAGGACTAAATGGCGGCACTCAATATGGTATTCAATACAAATACAGATCTACGCCTTCTACCACTATTGCAGATCAAACTGTAGTAGAGTTTTTACCACCACCTCCAAAGAGGAATGACTTGAAGTTGTCAGCAACAACAATTCCTGAACCAATGTCATTGGCTGAAAACAATATCTTAGGTGCAACTGTAATGAATAACGGTGTTAACTGTGACACAGCAGGATCTTGTACGCCAGTACCAGAAACCGACGTGGATGTTTCAGCTAGCATTTTTTCAGTTAAAGAATCAACGACTGAATATGATTTCAACGACAGATCCGATGCTGAAGGGTGGACTCACTCCGGTATTGATGGAGCTTCAAGTAAGTGGACTCAAGCACTGAATGATGGTGTTGGAAATTACAACTATGGTGAAGAAGGAACTGACGATGGTTCATGGTCTTCAGGACGTAAATCAACAACTTTCAGCGGATTGTTCAGCGATAATCAAAGAATTCACTACGATGGAACAGATATAATCGTAGCAGATGATGGATCTAACTCAGTTAAGAAAATTGATACTACAGATAATTCAGTAACAACTATACTTGGACCTGACCTAACAAACTTACGAAATGTTCTTGATGTAACTTCTGATGAAGATTATTATTATACATTGGCAAGAGCATCCAGTACTTATTCCTCAACAACACGCATATGTAAATGGGATAGAGACGACGGTGAAATGGTAGGTTCTTGTTCAACTGCAGGAAGATATGGTACAGCATTAACTATTTATGAAGATGCAGACGAATTATTCCTTCTTCAGACATCATCAAGTAGTACATACCGTAAGATTGTAGGTTTCTCTACATCTAACTTAGCAACTAACGGAAAATCAATTAGTTATGGTAGTGGAGTATCATCATACTACTATTCACAAGATATTGATGCAGATGAAAATACAGGAGATGTTTACATTTCATACAGAGAATATAATGGCCGAATGAGAGCGTACGACAGAGCTACAGACGGTAGTTACTGTGCAAGTTCCTCTTGTTACACTCAAGTTTACACTGGAGCCAGGTATCCAATCAGTATGGAAGTTCATGATAACTACGCATACATAATGGGATACTATTACTCATCATGGTATGGAGGTATCAAGAAAATGCCTACCAACTCTTTGAGTAGTATAACAACAGTTATTTCTTCGTTCACACAAGGAACTTACAAAGGTTCTCTTGCAATAACTGATTCGGAAGACATTTACGTGTCTAGTAATTATGCATACAGTTACTATAATTTCTTGAATTATCAAGATGCAGTATATTACTTTGAATCTGGAAGTACTTCAGGTACAGCTACTACTACAATTGGTCCAGCACCAACATATCTTGCAGCATTGAGCTCTCCAGCAATGGATCTTAGTGACGCAGTAGGATTAGAGATGTCTTTCAAAATCTCGTATAATTTCTACTTCAGATACGAAGGAGCTTACTTAGAAGTTTCAACAGATGGTGGAAATAACTGGGAATACATCAGTAATGATAAATTATCAGGTAAGAAATATTATGGAACTACCTACACAACATGGGGTAACCCATTGGTAACTTCAAGAGATGCATGGACTTACTATGATACAGATGGTCGATATTCCTCTTATTCTAATACAGAAAACTGGAAAGAGACTACTGCAACTTTAGATGAATACACAGGATATGATGATGTACGTCTTCGTTTCGTTGTCGGATATAATACATATTCAATGTCATACTACAATGCATTCTTCAGAGTAGATGATGTGTCTTTCACAGCTCTAGAAGCAGATGAAACTTTTGCAACAGAAACTCAAACTATAGATTCTCTTGATTTCAAAGCATCAGAATCAGTAAGTTTCTTTGCAACAAATAAATTCAAGCCTAGCGCAGAAGGATTGCAGGTTGGCGATACAGTAGGAATATCTATTAATGTTCCAGGAAATGATAACGATGAAGACAAAACAAATCAACGTGTAGTTGTCTTTAGAGAAGTAAAATATGTTATCTTTTCAGATGACTTTGAAGGTGCAGATCAAGGCTGGACTTCTGGAAAAGTTCAATACGGAACTAGTGATTGGGCAGTTCGTTCAATAACTGCATCAAGTGGTGCAAATTCGATGGACAGTGGTTACAGAAATTCGAATCCAACACCTTCTGATACATACATTTCCACACCGGCTTTAGATTTAGGTCTTCCAGTTGAAGCTGAAGCTCAGATGAAAATATCATACTACGCATATTATACATATGATGGATATCAAGCACAAATATCAGACGATGGTGGAAGTACTTGGTCTATGATAACACCTATTGGCGGTTATCCAAATAACATCTATAATTACGCATACTACGGAAACCCATTGCGCGGTCAACCAGGATACACATATTATGGATCTAGTACAGGTTTCACTAGTTCACCAGATTCAAATAAATATATTGATGTAAAATTCAATCTTGACGCATATACTGGTCAAGACGATATTAAGTTCAGGTGGGTTGCAGGATGGGGTAATTTGAATAAGAACTATGGTTTCTATAACTCATTCTTGAGAGTTGATGACTTTGCAGTCACAGGTCTTGTCTACAACGATAACGTAGGAGTAAGTGCTCTAGAGCTTCCAGATCCAATTGGAATTGATGATACTGTTGCACTATCTACTACAGTCATTAATGCAGGAATCAATAACCAAACAGCTGGAGCGGCTAAAGTAAGATTGCAATTAGGTCCTATGGGTCTTGCAACCTACGACACTAGTGATGACATAGAGTATACCTCTGTTTCAGAAGCTGCAGCAGCTGGTTGGAGTATGACTGATAAAGTATGTAACACTACATACGGAACATGTTCTTCCTGGGGAAGTCCAGCAGGTTTCACAATTGTCGCTGATGACGATACAACCGCATTAGGTCCAGAGGATGGAGAATTCGAGATGTACTACAGTGGTGGAAGTACAGAAACTACTACACCTACCTTGAACTTTGCAGACGCTGAAAGTGATTTGAAATTAACCTTGAAACATAGATACAATTTCGATTATTATTCAGGCATGAGTACTGCATACAATGGTGGACAAGTCTTGATTTCTACAGATGATGGAGATAATTGGGAATTATTCACACCTGAAGGTGGATATCCAGGAACAATGTACAACTATGCATACTATGCAAATCCATTGTACAACCAAGCTGGATTCGTTCACTGTGGTGACTGTTCAGGAGTAAGTGGAACAGCTTCAGATAATGAAGACAAGTACATTGAAACAGTATTCGACATGGCTGACTACGTTGGCGAAACAGAAGTCAAACTCAAGTTCCAAGTTGGAATGTACAGATATCAGTATCCAGGTGATGGAGAGCACTGGTACATTGATTCATTAGCATTTACAGGAACTGGTATGGAGTCTGTAGCCTTTGAAGAAATTGTAGCAATTTCTGGAGCTGCAGGACCATTTGTTAGTGGTGAAAAATTCGAATATTCAAAAGATTACCACTTCCAAGTTCCAGGTGAATACAAAATAGAGTTCACTTCTTGGATTGGATCAGATCCTTCAGCAGGAGATGATTTCGCAGGAGATAACACTGCAGCTGCAACACGTGAGACTATGTTTACCATAGCCGGAACAACAGCAGATGCAGATGCAACCTCTAACAAGAATGATGAATTGAATAGAAGGTATTACGAAGATGATTGGACGTCAGCTAAAGACGGAGGTCCTGAAGACGGACATCAATGGAGAACAGATTCAACATCAAGTTCCCCAGATTCACCAGTATGGTGGGTTGGACCTGATGCATATGGTTCTTCATACAATGGAGATGATGTAAGTCTAATGTCACCAGTAATTGATCTTTCACAAGCTACTTCAGCAAAATTAGTGTTTGATCATGTATTCTCGTTCTACGCAAGCATTGGAAACTTCAACTATTACTACGATGGTGGTAGAGTAGAAATTAGTACTAATGGTGGAAGCACTTGGTCAGCCTTACCTGTCACATCAGGTCAAGGATATGGCGGATCTGTTTACAACTATGCGTACTATGGTAACCCACTAAGAGGTCAGCAAGCTTTCGTTGCATCTTCTTCAGCAGGTAATAGTATGGTAGAAACACAATGTAGTTTGAATGATTACACTGGCGAAGGTTTCGACAATGTAAGACTAAGATTCAGATACGGTGGAGCTTTCCCTAACTGGGGAAGTACTTGGAGTATCGATAATGTTGGTATCTACGGACTTGGTTTCGATTTGAAACAAACTAGTTCATCTGTACCTTACACATTAGAAGTCGGTGAATCCAGTACAATAACTACCTCGTTTATGAACCAAGGTAAAGGAGACCTAGGTGCCGGTGGCGCAATGTCTGAAGCTTATGCATACGCATATGTTAACGATATGAGCGGTAACGAGCTATGGTCTTCATCCAGCTCACTAGGTAACTTAGACATGGCATATTATGATGAAAACGGAAATACATTTGCTGGAGAATCTACTCCAACAATTAGTTTCGATTTCCCAGGTATGTCTAATGCAGGTATGTACACAGCAGGTGTAATGGTTGCAGATTCTAACGGAGACATGTTAGCCGATTTATTCTCAGCAAACAATGATGCAAATCATATGCTGTTAGTAGGTCTTGGAGCTGACATGGGTTCACCAATGCTAGCAGGCGGATCTAACTGGGGCGCAGCTTCAGATGTTCCATCAGATGTTGGTGCTGGTGCTCTTGGAGTCGCTTGGGATGAAACAGGCGTTGCAACAGGAACGTTAGACATAGACATTGCAGGTCAAGGAACAGGATTTGTCCCTGAATCACCTACAGTCCAAATTGGAACAACTGTGAAATGGACTAATTCAGATACCATGACCCACACTGTAACTGATAAAGCATCAGAGTTCGATTCATTCGATATCGCACCAGGTAGTTCCTTTGAATTAACCTTCAATGAAATAGGAGTGTTCACTTACTACTGTAAATACCATCCAATGATGGAAGGTACAATAACAGTAACATCTGACAATAGTGCAGATGAGCAAGCAAGAACAAACTACATCAATGTCTGGTCTGCAGAATCATACTTGTTCTTCTGGGCTAAGTATGATCTTTCCGATGACAGTGCAATATCTGTATATGCACAAAAGAAAGGCTCAGACATAGATGATGCAGGAACACTAGCTCTTTGGGGAGCTAATGGATTCACGATAATGGATGGTTCAGACCATTCAGTAGTCGGAGATTCTTTAACTGGAGATAGCGGCTGGAACCCATATTACATCTACTTAGATTCTAATAAATTGGGTTACAACAGTTTAGCATATGATCCAGAAGAAGATAATTCCTATGCATTTGTCTTCAGAGCACGTGGTGTAGAAGGTACAGCTGAGATTGGAAACGTACAAGTTGTGAGAACGCAAGATACAGGTTTCTTCTTTGCTAAAGATAATCCAAATAAGCTAACTTATGAGATATTCCCAAGTTTAGCAGTAGAAATGGATTATTTCGCTAAGAACATAGGTACAGAAGATAATGAGTTCCAATTCACTCCTTCTTTGGTCGCACAAGGTAAGGACTACATGGGAGCTGCATTCACAATAACTGTACAAGTGTTAGTTAATGGAGTAGAAGATAATGATGTAACTTCAACATCAGACGGTAATGGAACTTACACATATGGAGTAGAAATGGCTCCAGATGATGAAGCATTAATTACTGTAAGATTCTTAGCTCCAGACTTTGACTCTGAGAAAGGTGAACCTGCAGGAAACCGCAAGTTCGATGTGAAAATGGATCCTACTGACACAGGTAGTGATGAAGAAATGAGAGAGCCAACTTCGGCAACCTTGTTCATTAAGCCATCACAATTTGTTCTAGGTGATATGTCATACGACAGAGCAGGAGTTCTTGAAGGCGATTCATTAGCAATAACTGTGAAGGCATGGAACGAAGGAAACTACGCTTCCGATGTCTTAATGGTGGTCTACGTAATTGATTCAACTGGAGATGCATACAACACACCAGACGGTGTAAAACGTATGACTAGAGTAGCTTCAACTACAGAACCAGTAATGGCACCAAAACCAGTTCTTGAGTCACAAGGAATCTATCAGACATGGTACCCAATAACAGCAGTTTGGGAAGAAGCATTCATACCAGGTGAAACAACTCAGGATTTCTCAAATGTTGAGTTATACGCAATGATTAATCCAGATCCAGAGCAACAAGATGTTGACAATGGTTACAAGAAACAAGACGAATACTTGAACCAAAAAGACGACAATGATGCATTTGGACAGATTGCAGTTGTTAAAGACAAGTCATCTACTCCATCTTTCGCACTTGGAATAGTTGGTATGTCAGTAGCAGCACTAATTGCAGCAGCTGGTGCTTCTCTAAGAAGAGAAGAAGAATAAGTAAGTCAATGAGGAAAAGGGGAAGTTTAACTTCCCCCTATTTTCCGCTTTAAATATTAGCGTCAGCTTTAATGAGGCCCAGTTTTAAATCGGAAATATGGCAGAGCCAATATTATCAATGGGAACATTGATTCTGATTACAATAGGATTATTAGTTTCATACTATTGTTTACGAAACCAATTCATGGTTTCCCAGTCATTGGTCTTCATTAATTTTTCAATATTCGCAAGTTGGTGGATAATGTATCTGCTATCTCCAAAGGTAGGAATTGAAGCCCTTATTGATCTTGGCTTTAAATCGCAGTATATTGCCGAGCCGCAATTTAGATTAGTTTCAATTATAACTGCTATGTTCATGCACGGAGGTTCGATGCATATTTTGATGAATATGCTAGTTCTAATTTTGTTAGGAGTTCCATTTGAAGAGAGAATAGGTTCTAGGTCTTTTTTCCTGATTTACTTTATCTCAGGAATATTAGGTTCTTTGATCACAGGATCGGTATCAGTTTTCAATGCAGAAGGCCTTAACACATTGAATATAGGTGCCTCAGGCGCTGTTTTTGGGATAATGGGTGGTTTTGCCTTATTGTATCCTCGAGATGAGATACCAATGTTACTAGGTCCAATTTTTCTCCAAAGAGTCCCTGTGATTCTTGCAACAATAGTCTTTGTGGCGATGGAAACACTATATGTTGGAATGAATACACAAGACGGTATTGGCCATGGAACACACATGGCTTCATTTATAGCAGGGGTTTTTCTTTCACCATTGTTTCCTAAGAGAGGAATTGTTGAAAAACAATCAATTAGTTTTGATATAAACTATCTTACTAAATTATATGATAAAAGTAGTAAAGGTGAATACGAGCTATCAATGTTGAAACAGGCAGATGAACCAGAGTTACAATCTGCCTGGTTAGAAACATTCTTAGAGAAACAGACATGCTTAGAATGCACTGGCAAGCTAGATTCTAAGGGCGTTTGTTCAGATTGCGATACTAGTTAGCTAAGCAGTCAGGAAATGGTCGTAGAATAGAGCAACAACTATTGAGCCTATAGTGCAAGTTATAATCATAACAGGAACTCCTACAGCAAGCCATTCTTTGGTTGAAATTTTGTGCCCGCCTCTTTCGCTAATTGCAATGGTCATAACGTTTGCACTAGAACCAATAGGGGTAGCATTTCCTCCAAAGCCACAGCCAATAGCTAAAGCCCAATACAGAGGGATAATATCTACTTCAGCTACACCAGTAATTGGATCTTTACTTAATTCTCCTATTTCTAGTATTACAGGTAACATTGCTGCACAAAAAGGAATATTATCAACTATGGCAGATGCAATAGCGGAAACCCAAATGAGAACAATAACCAATACCACGGGACTGTTATGTATTGCTCCATCAGGTCCAAAATTATCAAATATCATATTAGCTATAGCCTCTAGATATCCCATAGCTTCCAGTCCTCCAACCATAACAAATAATCCTGCGAAGAATAAAAGTGCACCCCATTCGACTTTATGCACAACTTCATGGATGTCCATACGTTTTTCCTCGGGAACGCCTAGCATACTAATTGACATAGCAATACCAGCACCACCGAGAGATACTGCGGAAATTTCTAAATCCAAATGCAAAAGTTCCACTGCAGCAAACATTACAACAGTTACTGCCAAAGCTCCTAAAGTTCTGTACATCAAAGTATCATTTTTTACAGCTTCCCATTCATCTTCACTAGTTACTTCTTCCACGTTCTGAGGTTTAACTTCTCTCCAGTTTTTGAAGTGGCGATGCATAAACCAGAGAGTAGCACCCCAAGCGATTATAGCCAAAGGAGTTAAGTGGTAGATAAAACTCATAAAACCGAATCCTAAGCCTCGAGCGCTTGCATATGACGCGATTAAAACGTTAGGAGGATCTCCTACTAATGTTGCTACACCTCCTGTGTTTGAAAAGATTGCTAGGGCAATTAGTGGTGGGATAGGACTAATTTCAATCTTAGAGCAAATTTTTAGCGTTACAGGTGCTATTAGAATTAAAGCTGTAACATTATCAATAAAGACGGAAATTACTGTGGTAAAAGTTCCTAGATAGAATACCAACTTCCAAGGATCTCCACCAGATAATTTTGTAGCTTTTATTGCCACAAATTCAAAGAAACCACTTATTTCTAGCATTCCAGCAAAGATCATCATTCCCAATAGCAATCCTATGACGTTGAAGTCTATAGCTTCAAACAGATTATTTTCACATACAGCACCGGCTTCACCGTGACCGCCTCCTGTACACCAAGTCAGAGAATTGTAGTAAGTTCCAACCAGGAGCATTCCAACGGCACCTCCCCAAGCTGCTAAAACACGATCTACAATTTCCCCTAAAATTAAAGCGAAAGCAATCAAAAATACCAGCAAAATTAAAATGGCCTCAATGGACCCAGTATCGGCTACATAACTACTAGTTGCATCTGTCGACATAATTTAAATATTTAAAGGCAGGATTAAAAGCTTAAGCCATCCTATTCCATAGAGGTTCTGTCCATTTTTTTCTCAATTCTTTAATTGAAAAGACGATACTTTCCTTTTCATTTAATACAAAGCTCACATTTTTATTTACAGTTCCAATTTTTTTAGCAAAATCAAATCTTTTAGAAAATTCACCTTCGAGGCCTGGTTTAACCTGAACGATCCATCTTCCATTTGATTCATTGAATAATTCTAAATCAGCTCTCATATCTCCAGATAAATTTATTTCAGCTCCAACTCCACTCATGCACATTTCAATTATTGCAAGTGCCATACCTCCGGTAGAAATGTCGTGGCATGCGACAACTTCTCCACATTCGATAGCATCAATTAGTTGTTCCATTCTGGGAATAAATGAATCAAAGTCAGTGGTAGGTACATTAGGGCAATTAATGCCTAATGTTCTATAATACAAACTAGCACCCAGCTGTTGTTTATTGTCTCCTACTAACCATATGTCACCTTCATTCTTCAAATCACTAGTAACACATTTCCTGATATCATCAACAAGTCCGATTCCCATTAGCACTGGTGTAGGAGGTATTGCGCCTTCAGCAGTCTCGTTGTATAAGCTAACATTACCTGAAACATAAGGAACGTCAACAGAAGTTGCGGCATCTCTAAGTGCATCGCAGCTTGACTTAAATTGTCCCATTATCTCAGGCCTTTGAGGATTTCCAAAACATAAACAATCAGCTAATGAATCAATCCTAGCCCCTACAGAAGCCAAATTACGACAAATTTCTTCGACAGCACTCATAGTGCCATGGTATGGATTAGCTTCCATCAAGTGAGGGTTAATGTCTGTGGTCAAAGCAAGTCCTTTCCAAGAATCCTCTACAGGTTTTAATACCGATGAATCTCCATGAACTTCTTTACCGATTTTACCCTGAATTGGTTTAATTGCTGTAGCGCCCCTCACCTCATGATCATATTGCCTAATTACCCAGTCTTTCGAAGCAACCTCAGGATTACTGATAATTTCCTCTATTGTTTTAGATAAATTTAAAGGAATTTCAGGTAATTCTACCGCTTCTAAATTGTTAATTTCAGGTAAAGTATATGGCCGATTGTATACCGGCCCTCCGGTTGTAAACTCTAAGTCTAAATTCAAAATTTCAGTATTGTGAAATCTTACAATATTTCGTTTTTCTTTGATTACTTCTCCAATTGCAACAGCTTCGACGTCCCATGCATTACACCGATCTAGAACTGTTTGTACATCTTCAGGCTTAACAGTAAACATCATTCTTTCCTGAGATTCAGAAACCCAAATTTCCCAGGGTGCCATATTTTTTAATTTTAAATGAACTTTTTCTAAGTCAACTTTTGCACCGAAACCAGCATCTAAAGCAAGTTCACCTACAACACAGGAGAGTCCGCCACCTCCTAAATCTTTCATTCCAGTTAATAGCCCTAATTCATTCAATTCTAAGCATAAATGCATCAAAGGTTCTTTTGTAATGGGATCACCTAATTGAACAGCTCCAATATCGTCTTCAGATCCGGCATCTAAATCTCTAGAAGCAAAAGTAACGCCATGTATTCCGTCTCTTCCTGTTTTTCCACCGGCTAATATGTAAATATCTCCTATATCTCCAGCATGACTATGAATCATCAAATCTTTTTTTACTATACCTATGCACCCTACATTTACTAAAGGATTTCCAGTGTATCTTGGATGGAAAGCAACTTGTCCAGCAACTGTTGGAATTCCAACTCTGTTTCCGTAGTCTCGAATTCCTGCTACGACGCCGCCCATTAGATATTGTGGATGTTTAATCCCATCAGGAAGCTCATCGCGAGGCAAGTCTAAATTTCCAAAAAAGATAGGATCTACAAGCGCAATAGGTTGTGCACCCATGCACACGACATCCCTTAGTATTCCTCCAATTCCAGTTGCTGATCCTCCGTAAGGATCTAATGCAGAAGGATGGTTATGGGATTCTAATCCGACAGCATAATAATGCTCATCATCAAATTCCATAATGCCCGCATCTTCTCGTGCGATAACTTTTTTTGATGATTTCAACCCAAAAACAGTTTCTTCTAAAACAGGTTTAGAAGATTTATAGCAACAATGTTCAGACCATGCTTGATCGATAGCCTGTAGTTCAACATCAGTAGGTTTTCTTCCTTCTTTAGAAAAGTATTTTTTTACATTTTCCATTTCATCATTTAGTAAACCAAGCCCTAAAGATTTTACAACTTCATCCAAATCAGAATTCTCTAAATCAACATAAAAAACATTTTCCAAATTTTTAACAGGTTCAAGCATTTATTTTGCCACCGAAATAGAATATTCATGAACTACTGGATTTGCTAATAATTTTTTACAAATTTCCTCTGATTCCTTAATTGCTTCAGCTTCGTTCTTATCAATAATAATTCTGTAACATTTAACAGAGTCCACTTTTTTAACGCTATCAAAGCCTAATAAATCTAGGGCTTTTTTCACGTTAACGCCTTCTGGATCAGCCATTCCTGATTTTAGTCCAACCTGTATTTCGATTTCAGTAGTCATAAAAGTCTAATGTTACAGATTAAGGCCAGAATAAAAATTAATCGGCATAATTTTAGAGTTAATATAGGAATCAGATAAGATTAAAATAGTCCAAAAGAAGTATGGCAAACAAGGTTTGAAATCCTGCAGCAATGTCGTCCAATAAAATTCCGTGACCTCCATGGAGTTTTTCTAAATTTCCGGCAGGCCATAATTTTACTACATCAAAAATACGGAATAAGATAAAGGATAAAATCCAAATATTATTTTCCATTGAAAACTGAATTAGACTCAATGAAGCAATTATGATAAGATATCCAATAACTTCATCTAGAACATATATCCCAGGATCGCCTCCGTACTTTTTTTCAGCCCAAGGAGCTAATATTAACCCAAAGTAGTACATTATAGGAATTAATATTAGTAAAGCATATCCTGCATTGCTTTCAAGATAATTAGTTACTAAGAATGCTAGTACTACACCGCCCAAAGTTCCGAACGTCCCGGGAGCAATAGGTGCTCTTCCTAAAAAGAAGAAAGACAGATAAATTTCTTTGAATACTTCCTTATTCATTTTTAGCCTCAACCCAAAAATGATTCATTCTTTGTATAGCCGTTAGATTTCCTAAAATTGCCAGTAAAGCAACTACGATGGTAACGATAGTCTCCACATCCCCCATCAATTCGCCAATCAACAATCCCATTCCTAAAATAAACCACCTTTCGGGTCTCTCAATTAATCCAATACCTTCTTGTGAAACACCTAGTCTTTCGGCAGCTGCACGACAATATGATGTTTGAAATGCACCAATCATTGCAGCCATTGCCCACATTTGTCCAGAAATAAATTCAAGGCTTTCAATGGGCAAAGGATTTACCCAATCGCAAAGAATTAAGGCACTAAATGCGATACAATCAGCATATCTATCTAAAGTTGCATCTAAGTATCCACCTCTTACTGAGCTGGTTTTTGTCGCTCTTGCAACTAATCCATCGGCACCATCGAAAAGAGATGCAATCATCCCTACCAAAAATGCATAATAAATATTTTGATCGTATAATAGCAATGCAGCATACATAGTCAAAGCAACTCCAGAAATTGTAATATGATTCGGTTTGACGCCAAATTTACCAAGTCCTTTGGCTAGCGGATCAAACAGCTTTCCAGCAGCAGTTTTCAGAGTTTTACTAAGCATGGAAGTAAAATGACATGGGAGAGGCTCTTTTAGTCCCTTGTCCAATGAGCAAATAGCTTATGGACCGAGACCTGATAAAACAACAATTAGAATATGCGCTAGAAGGAACAAACTTTGACGACCAAGGGGAATTATACAAAGGTAAAGTTCGAGATAATTATATCAACGAAGAGACGATAACTATGGTTACTACAGATCGAATTTCTGCATTTGACAGAGTTTTAGGTACTGTACCATTCAAAGGTCAAGCTCTTACAGAATTAGCAGATTGGTGGTTTGGTGAAACTGCAGACATTGTAGCAAACCACATAATTAAGCGTCCACATCCTAATGTTTGGAAAGTTAAAAGATGTGAACCAATTCAAGTTGAGATGGTAGTTAGGGGCTACCTAACTGGCGTAACCTCAACATCAGCATGGACGGCTTACCAAAAGGGAGATAGAAATTTTTGTGGAAATGAGTTGCCGGATGGCATGCGTAAGAATGAAGCCTTTCCAGAACCTATAATCACACCGTCAACAAAGGCAGCACAGGGTGAACATGATGAATCTGTTGCACCATCAGAATTATACAAAAGAGGAGCAGTTGATCCTGGCCTTTACAAGGAGTTAGCGCGTATTTCGATGAGATTATACGAAAGGGGAGTTTCTAGAGCAGCGGATCATGGAATGATATTTGTAGATACAAAATATGAGTTCGGAATATCTAACGGTAAAATAATGCTGATGGATGAAGTCAACACTCCAGATTCAAGTAGATATTGGATGAAAGATGATTATGAAGATAGATTTGAAAAAGGTGAAGAACCACGTAAGCTTGACAAAGAATACGTCAGAACCTGGCTTTCTGAGCAAGGTTTCACTGGAGATGGTAAGCCGCCTAAGCTTACAGATGAAATTCGAGTTGAAGCATCGGCAAGATATATGGAAGTAGTTGAAAAATTCACAGGAGAGCCTATGCAATTAGATGTAGGACCTGTAGATAAATCAATATACTCGATACTCAATCCATTTGCATATTAGCTGAATAGTCAGCTTTATATCATATGCTCGAGGTTTACAAATTCCTAGAGGCGTATTTAGTTATGAGTCAAAAGAAATCTAGACAACAAAAAAAGCCAAAATCAGAAATTAAATTGGCTGAAGAACGTTTTCAAAGTTGTGTAGTGAAAAGAAATAATTTCAATGACGAAGCCCGCTCCCTCCGGGATGAGCGAAATGCTTTACATGATCAAAGAGGAAAGATTATGGAAGAAATTATGAAGCATAGGGAAGAAATGAAATCAAATACTTCCGCTAAAGCTAAACACCAGAAGGTAAGAAATACAGCACAGGAAAAAGCTAAACAACTAATTTCAATAAAGCAACAGAAGCGAGGAAACAAAAAAGGTGGAAAGTCTCTTACCGATACAGTTCAGGCATTACATTCAGAAATTCTTAATTTAGAAAGAAGAAGAGAAACTACGGAAATGCCAATTTCTAAAGAGAGAGAAGTAATGGAAAAGTTAGGAATATTGAGGAGAAGTTTGGGAGAGCAAGAGAGTGAACTTGCAACTCAAGAGCATTTAAATTTAGAAGTATCTGAATTAGATGCTGAAATAGATTCAGAATTTTCTAAGGCTAATGATGAGCATAATGAAGTTATAGTTCTGGCCAAGCTCAACAAAAAAATATACAAAAAGGTTAGTAACCTTATGAAAGAAGCTTCCCATTTATCTACAGAAGCAGATAAAAAGCATAAAGAATTTGTAAATGTTCGTAAGAAAGCTGACAACCAACATTCTAAGGCTATGGAAATGCTAGAAGCATTAAAATTACACAGAAAAACGGCTAATGAAGAAAGACAAGCCAGATGGAAAGTAGTTAAAGACCATAGAAAGAACATAAAGGATGAGTTGTATAATCCTAAAAAATTAGAATCTGCAGCAGATGATGCCTTACAGCAATTAATGTCTGGCGGTAAAATAAACCTTTAATGGACGCTATAATTCTCGCAGGTGGTTTTGCTAAGAGAATGTGGCCATTAACCAAGAATAAACCTAAGCAACTTCTTAATCTTGCGGGGAAACCAATGCTTGATTATGTTTTTGATTCTCTAGATAATCTTGATTTTGAAAGAATTATTGTTTCAGTAAATAGTTTTTTTGCACCTCAATTTCAAGAGTATTTATCGTCTAATTCTAAAGATAAGAAAATTGAATTATTTATTGAAGAAAGCACTAATGAAAACGAAAAATTAGGCGCTTTAGGTGCTTTAAATCTTTTATTCAAAAAGAAAAAACTGACAGGTCCAGTTTTCATAGCTGGAGGCGATAATTTATCAGATTTTGATTTAATAAAAATGATCGACCTATACGAAAAATCGAATTCGGATGTTATCGGTTTATTTGATGTTGAAAATATAGAATTAGCAAAATTATATGGTATAGCTAACCTAGAGGGGAACAGAATCATTGATTTTGTTGAAAAACCTTCTTCTCCTCCATCTACGTTGGCAGCAACTGCTTATTGGCTACTTTCAGAATCAGGGATAAATAATTTTTTTACGTACATAGAAGGCGGAGGAGATAGAGATGCAATGGGTAATTTTTTAACTTGGAATGTTAAACGTAATCCAGTTTTGTCAGTATCATTTAAGGGAAGTTGGTATGATATTGGTGGTTTAGAATCTTATTCAGAGGCGCAGAATTGGTTAGAAAAAAGACCTTAGGTTTTTTTTAGAACGGCTCTAGTGTTAAGTGATGGCTAGTGATTTATCTATACTTGCAGAAGTTCTTGTCATCAGTTCCTTAATTATTTTATCATTAGGATATTTTTTTTCAAGCAAGGCCCATATTATTTTTGGTAAGAAGTTTCCTGTAAAAATAGGTCACAATTTGAATATAATAGGTTGGTTACTTCTAGGTTTTTTTTGGTGGATACAAGTAGAGCATTACATTTTAATTAATGATCCAGCAAACGGTTTTTTCTGTGCATTAGCGATGCCGTTTTTCGGTTACTTGGCAATACATGAATATCTAAGTATACGTTGGAATGCTAACTATGAACCACTCAGATGGCTAGCTGCGATGACAGTTGTTGCTGGCGGAATTTATTTTTTCGTTGAGCGAGTCCCTATCCTCTCAGGTTGGTTAATCCAAATAGTTGCTGAACAATCAATATGGATATTAAATTCATTTGATATTCCAACATCTTTAGGCAATTTAGATTATGGTGATGGATCAAAATATTACAGGCCAGCTTCCAATCATGAAGAAGTTCAAATCGCCATTGAAGGTGATGAATGGCGTAATCCTGATTCAGTATCAGTTACTATTGTATTAGCATGTACGGCTTTACAAAGTATGATAATATTTGTGGGCGGAGTTGTTTGTACTAAGGCCCCTGCAGATAGAAGATTTTATGCATTTCTTGCTACAGTTCCTGCAATTTATCTATTAAATTTAATAAGAAATGCAGTTGTTATTTGGTTAACATATGAGCACATCTGGGGAGATGAAACATTCTTTTATGCCCACGGAGTTTTGGGTAAGATTGGAAGTTTAATTGCTTTGGTTTTTCTGGCAATAGCAGTATTTCATTTTTTGCCAGAAATGCAGGATTCCATATTAGGTGTAATTGATTTACCTCTTAGAAAGGCTCCGGATGGCTTACGAGGACTTCCTTTTGCTAAAGGTATGCCTTCTCAAGTAGCATATCTCTTAGTTACTGGCCTGGTATTATTTCCATTTGGTTTCTTTTCAAAATCAGTTGAAGAGCAAGGTTTTGATTCAAATCTTCCTCTTGAAAGCATGTATACTTTATCAATAATCTTGTTATTAGTTTCTTGCTTTTTGTTGTATTTTTACCGAGATCCTGAAAGAAAAATTGAATCTGGAATTGTTAGTCCCGCTGATGGTCTTGTACAAAGGGCAGAAATAAAGAGTGGAATGGTCCGCTTATCCATATTTATGAATGTCCATAATGTTCATGTAAACAGGTCTCCTTTTGATGGGAAAGTTTTGTCTATTAAACATAAATCTGGAGGTTACCTTCCAGCTTTTTACAAGGATTCAGATAAGAACGAGCGTCTGATGACTAAGATAGAAACCTCAATTGGTGTAATGAAAGTAATTCAGATTGCAGGAGTTTTAGTTAGGCGAATTGTTAGTTACGTTAAACCAGGTATAGAAGTTACAAAGGGTGAAAGAATAGGATTAATCCATTTCGGTTCTCGCGTTGATTTATCATTTGAATCTGCAGGTATAGAAATTTTAGTGAAAAAGGGAGACAGAGTATTGGCCGGACAACAGTTGGCAGAATATACACCAATGTCTTCATTATCAGTTACTGAAAAGTTATTTGAGGCTCCCAAGCGTATTTTGTCAAAATTACAGGCTACCCAAAGTGATGAGTGAATTATGATTAATTTAAAACAGATTTTTAGGCCATTAACTTTGATATCTTACGCAGATATGGCAACTTTACTAAGTGCTTCTTTGGGTTTTTTAGCAATAACATACATGATTGATGGTAATGAGAAAAGTTACATTGTAGCCATGTTAATATTGCCTTTTTGTGCAATCATTGATGGAATGGATGGCGCATTGGCTAGAAAATTTGGTACCAAACATCATTATGGAAAATATCTTGACTCAATTTCAGATTCAATATGTTTTGGAATTGCTCCTTCTATTTTGGTTTATTCATTGTACTATGATTTAGACAAGGGCCCAGCAATAGATATTTTTGATGATAACTTTGACGTAAATTTCAGATATAACATAGATAATATAGTTGCAATTTCTTCAGCCTTATTAATTGCAATTTTAAGTATAATCAGATTAGCTAATTTCACTATAGGAGACCAAGGTAGTAATGAATATTTTTCTGGGTTACCTTCCCCTGGATTAACTATGTTTATAGTAGTAATTTCAATTAAGTATTCACAAATTAATGATTATAATAATATACTAATTCCCTTATCTATTGGTTTGGTTTCATTACTAACTGCATCAACCATACCTTATGCTAAAGCTAGAAAACAATTTAAATTTCCTATACTTTTTGGATTAATTGTACTAATAATAACAATAGTTCTTAGATATTTAGAACAAGTATTTTGGCTTACAATGTGGCCTTTAGCATTACTTTTGTACTTAGTCTACTTCTTGCTTTTACCAGTGCTAATTTTAAACAAATATTTTGATTAATTTTTTCTTCTGAGGACAATTAGTGCTAAGAGACCTACAACAGATAAGAATGAAGGTCCAGGAAGTAAAGAGTCTTCTCCTTCAGACGCAGTTTCTTCAGATATGATGTCGCCTTCAACTGTAACTGTTAAGGTTACCTGATCTAATATTTCAAAGACATATCCTCCACTTGAAGATTCACTTGCAGATAAAATATTCAGTGTGTATGTGTATGTTCCAGGTAGAACTTCTCTCGCAATTACAGCTAAAGCTCCCCAATCTAGCGTTTCACCAGCTTGAACTTTTAATGGATATAATTTAGTGTCGGATGGAGAAATAGCTAGTCTCCATTCTTTACTATTTTCATCAAAGTAAAGATCAGTATCTTTAGATCCATCTGGCATAATCAATTCAAGTGCAACGTCTACATCAACAGTTCCCTTGTTCTCAATGATAAATCCAGCAGATGCAGTTTGTATTTTAGAAGCTTCAATTGTGATTTCAAAATTTGCTGAATCTAAACATAGGTTGCTCAAATCAGCGAAGCAAAGAGAAACATCTTGAATTTCTTCAATTGGAGTTTGAACAACTATATTTGATATAGATTTTGCTAATTCATTGCCATTGTCATCAAAAATTAATATTTCTAAGCGATATGTTGCATCAGATGTTCCTAATGGAACATTTACGGTTGCACTTACAGCTTTAGCTTCATCAACATCTAAATCAAATGTTGCAGGTTCTAATACAACCCAGTTTCCAGCTTGGCTTTCAGCAACTACTTCTATAGATTGTTTTCCGTTTCCGTCACTCAAAATATTAAACATGATGGTATCAGATTCGCCGGGAGCTACTGTTCTTAAGCCAGATCCTTCTCTTCGTAGAGTTACACCAGTTTCTAATTCTTCTACAGAAACTCTGATTGTTTTATCATCTTTTGCAGTTTCGTCACCTCTTGAAGTGGCTTCAACTTCAATATACACATTTCCATCATCTTGGTCGTCAGGAATTGAGATTATTCCATTAACAGTAGCTTCACCATCTGCTCCAATAGTAATTCCGTTTTCTTCAAATTGGACCCATTCACTTTCATCTCCTAAAACTTCAAGATCAAATGTATCGGTTTCATCCCCGTTGTTGTATATTGTTACACTAAATTCTACATCTTGTCCAGCTACAGATTCAGTGTTTGTTGGACTTACAGATATTTCCACTTCATAATTTGTAGGATTATCTGTCACATCTATAGTTAAGTCTAAGGTTTCAGTAACGTCTCCGGCAGTTAGAATAATAGTTAGATCATATAAGTCATATTCAGCATCATCTGGTATGGTTATCTGCAGTTCAATGTCTTTACTTTCATTACTTTTCATTTCCATTTGATTTGTCATAGATCCCCAATCTTCAGCAGATCCAACCATATCAAGATAGAATGTATCGGTTCCGGAAGCTGAGTTTTTGATAACAATATTAAATTCTAATTTTGCACCAGGTTCGCCTTCTTTATCTTGATTAAAAGTAGATATCTCAGGCAGATGAACCATTTCAACATCTAAATCAATTTCTTTATCATCATTCCTATGATTTTCGTCTTCTTTTGTAGTTTCTACAATAATTATGTATTCACCAGGATTATTACTTTCCCATTCCCATTCTAATGTTTCTTCTTCACCAGATTCTAATGGTCCTGTTATCTGTTGATTATTAGTCCAGACTTCGTTCTCTTGAGAGTCTAGAATAGTTGCTTTAACATCAATAGCTGCCTGAGTATCTGAGCCATAATTCTTTATTATGCTTGAAAACGAAATGGTTGAATTTTCTTTTGCGTCGGTTTCTAATTTGAGTACTTTAACTCCAACATCATCTGCAGCTGCAGAGGCTCGTAACCAGTCAAGAGCCCTTCCTACCATGTCCTCACGATCGTTCGAAGTATTAACCTTACCAAATGTAAAAGGAGAAACAATTAGTCTGTAATCTCCATCATAATGTAAAGACATGTTGAAAACCTGTGCAGCGTCATCCCAGTTTTCCATTCCATCTTCCATATCGTCAGATAAATGACTTGTGGTTCCTCCGTTAGAAGTTAATTCAACATCATCAAAATACCAACCTTCGTAGGTGTCAATAACTCCATCAGCTCCAAATCTCCATTTTAATTTTACATCTTCACCTGAGAAATTTGTTAAATCAAATGTAGCTTGTACCCACCCTCCGGATTGTCCGTAGTAACCAGGTTCTCCATCTAAACCGCTAACTGACTGAGCCGGATATCCTCCATTAGGTTGTATAACTTCCCATGTTTCTCCTCCATCAGTTGTAATTTGTACGTTTCCTCCATCATAAGCATAGCTTTCACTTTCAGTATCATAGTAGTGTTGGAATGATAGCTGGGGGCTGTTTCCAAGTGTGAATTCATCTGAAGTATAAACAGAGTAATCCCATCCATTACCGTACTCTCCATCGCCTTTAGATTCATCCCCTATCCACATTGAATGAGTAGGGCTATTTGCTTTTCGATTTGGATCGCTAACAGTATCTACAATATGCCACCAATTACTTCTATCAGTATAAAATGCACCAATAGCTTCATCGTTAGGCCTTATCCAATCAGCATAGTCAGAGAAATATATGCTTGTATCTCCCATGTTATATTCAGCATCACCAAAGATTTCATCTCCGTCTACTCCGATTAGTGGATCAGGCGTTCCAACATTGTTTCTAATGTAATCAATTTTTAAATAATCATATTCAAAATCACCAGATTCTCTCGGTCCGTCACTTCCATTTAATGCTGTTAAAAATTGTTGTCCCATAATCCAAAGGCTTCCACCTTGATCTAAATATTCACTGATACATTCTTGCCAATTAGTAATATTTCTTTGATTATGATCACCTTGAGTCCATATAACTACATCATAGTTACTCATTAAATCTAAAGCAGGGTATGGCCCTAATTCACCAAATGATCCCAATTCACTATCATAAGGCATAGTGTAAACATCGTAGCCTCGACTTTCTCCATCAGTAAAGTATTCCTGTAAAGCGAACTTTAAGCGGCTATCTATTTTATCTACATTATAGTAGTTGTTATATCCATTATTTTTACCGAAATTTGCATCGACTAACAGAACTTTATCTCCACCTTCTTGTGAATGATAGAATGGGGTTGCGGAGATGTCACTACTGTCTTCAGTTTCAGGATCATCTCTACTTGTCACAGTTACAGTAAAGGAATGTTCATTTCCAGTAGGCTCCAATGTTGGAGCAATTACAACTACGGTAAAGTTTTGACTTGAGCCTGAACTTAGATAAATAGAACTTACATGAGAAATAATTTTCCAATCATCTTCTTGTTCAGAATCTAAGCTTATGTCGTAATATCCACTATTTTCTCCGGTATTTGTGGCAGTAAAATTGAACGCTACAGATTCACCAGATAGTACATCTTTTGCTTGCTCTTGTACTGCTAAAGCAACATTATAGCCACTTTCAGCTATATCTATATTTTCTTCTTTTGGATTATTACCAGCTCTTTCATCTCCAGTTAACAATGTTTCTACTCTTATTGTATAGGTACCTTCAGGCCCACCTTCCCAGGTCCATTCCAATGTAGAATTATCTTTTGACTCAAGTGTATCAATAGTTTGAGTTTCGTTGTAAACTTCAGTACCATCGTCTCTAGTTACTGTGCCTCTTATATCAAAATCATCTTGATCATTTGTTCCAAAATTGTAGATTTCAGAAGTAAAAGTTACAGCTCTTCCTGGTTTAGCTGTGCTAGGCGAATCTAATTCTTTAGTTCCAACATCGTTAGGTATTGGTGGAAGACTATAAACTGCAAAATTATCAACATATAATCCTTCAAGTTGAGTGAAGGTATTAGATTCAAATCTAAGTCTGAATGAAACATCGTCCTCATACTCACTTACATCACTTTCAAAATAGAGCCACCCATTCTCGTCAGCTCCATCGTATTCGCTAGAGTAATCTCCATCATCGCCGGGGAAAGTTTCTAAAAGTTCCCACTCGCCGGATTGATTTATTTCTAAGTTGACAAAATCATTTGGACCGTCAATTGCAAACCATACCATAGCAGACACATATTTTTCAGCACCGTCTCCGATGTCAAACGTAGGAGATTCAAGTGAATCATTTAGAGATGCACTGTAAGTTTCAGTACTTGGGTTTCCTAGATACCACGAATAATCCCCAGAATATGATTTGTTGTTGTAGTAATTCCACTCACTTTCAACAATGTCGGCCATCCAGTCCCCGTCGCCATCTTCAAAATCATCTTCAAAGTGAGTTTCAGTTCCACTGTTAACCTCAATATTATCAATATACCATCCTTCGTAGGCTTCTACACTTGAATCTGTTCCAAATCTGAACTTGAACCTCACATCTTGATTAGTATAGTTTGCAAGACTAAAGGATGCAGTTTCCCAATCAGCAGTGTCTCCTTCGCCAGAAGTTCCAGTGTATCCTGGTTCATTATCCAATCCAACTACGGCATCATCAGGATATCCACCATCAGGGTTGATTACTTCCCAAGTCTCCCCGTCGTCAGTTGTAATTTGAACATTACCTCCGTCCCAACTAAATTCAGTGCTATACCAAATATCAACGGACATCTGTGGATTAGTCTGACCAAGTGAGATTTCTTCACTTGTATAAACTGAGAAATCCCAATTATTGTCATATTCTCCATCTCCCTTAGATTCATCTCCAACCCACATTGCGTGAGTTGGACTAGAAGCTTCTCTGTTACTATCCTCGTCAGTATCGATTAAATGCCATGGGTTGCTTAATGATTTGTAATTAGTCCATCCATTTACTCCGCTTTCCATGTCATCACTAAACTCAACATCGACACTTCTCATCATCGAATCAATGATATCATTTTCTGGAACTTCATCATTATCATCTATGACTTTAGCTTCAAACCAAAAAGTTCCGTAATCATCAGTTTCCCATTCCCATGTGAGCGTTAAGCTTTCACCTGGAGCTAAATCTTCGACATCTTTGTTTCCTAAATTTTCAACAACGTTTCCGGCCCCATCGTAAATTTTACCGCTAACTTCAGAATTCATAGTAACATCTCCACTATTTGTGACAATTACGCTCATTTCTCTTTCTTCATCTTTCTCAGCTATCATCGGAGTAACACGTGCGTCTTTTACTTCTAAATCATATGTAACATATGTATTGACTTTGATAATCTTCTCATTATTTTCTTCTTTTTCATCATTTGAAATTGTGGCCTTACTCTTTATCTGATAAACATAATCTTCATCATCTGGAGTGTCCCATTCAAACTCAACAAAGGCACCAGTGCCTGAATCTAGCGAAATAGTTTCAGAATCAGTAAATGTGTATGAACTATTTAAACATGTAATTTCTAATGAAACTTGAATACTATCCTGGTCTTCAGTACCTCTGTTTCTTACTGTAACATTTACAATGTTTTCAACGTTAGGTTCAACAGTCTCTTCATCTTTAGGCGTATTAAATCTGCTTAAACTTACATCATTTTCTAGTTGTTCAACAAGGTATTCAACAACGTTTTCCATAAATTCGTCCCTATCATCACTACTCGTAATAGAACTAAAATCGATAGTCATGAATACCAATTTGAATTCATCTTCAGTTCTTATGGTTGAAATATTATAGTCTCCATTTGAACTTAAGACTTTTTCAAATCCACTTCTAGGATTAATATCATCTGCAAAATCTGAGCTTATCGCATCAGCATCGTATTCTATACCATCAGAAATAGGATCATCGTCTTCACCAAATACTACAGCTGGTGTTGCCCTGTCATTATCGGCATAACTAACGCCAAGATAATCGTGTTCAAAGTCACCAGCGCTACGATCACCGTCTGATGTATCAAAATCATACAAAATATCCATTCCTATAACCCACATAGCTCCTCCATCCTCTAGATATTCTGCGACATTTGATTTGTCGTTATCAGTAAAAGTTACATCAGTGTCTCCACTTTGGTAGTCAGTTCCACATACCCAAATAATCATTTGATACTCTGATAAAACATCTATTCCAGGAGCATCAGCACTACTATTGACTCTTACAATATCATATGCAATAGGATTAGTAAGATTGTCAAGGGCATTGGCATAGTATGAGTCAGTTTCAGTCCTCGAACCACCATTATTTCCGCTGTTATCATCGTCTAAAAGCAATATGG
>MIZA01000004.1 GCA_001875345.1 Marine Group III euryarchaeote CG-Epi1 | reverse complement strand
GATGTTTCAAGTGTAACTGACATGAGAAATATGTTTTATAATGCTGAGAGTTTCAATCATGATATTTCATATTGGGACGTTTCAAGTGTGACTGATATGAATTCTATGTTTTCTTCTGCTTATAGTTTCAATCAGGATATTTCAGACTGGGATGTGTCAAATGTAACCGATATGAGAGGTATGTTTAACGGCACTGTTAGCTTCAATCAAGATATTTCAGAGTGGGATGTTTCAAGTGTAACAAAAATGTCAAACATGTTTGGTGGTGCAGATACTTTCAACCAAGATATTTCAGCTTGGGACACTTCAAGTGTAACTGACATGAGCTCCATGTTTAATGCTGCCGAGAGTTTCAATGGTAGTATATCAGACTGGGATGTATCTAGTGTAACTGATATGGTAAATATGTTTACTTATGCTACCAGTTTCAATGGAGATATTGGAGATTGGGATGTTTCAAGTGTAACTGATATGAGGTATATGTTTTATGGAGCTGAGAGTTTCAACCAAGATATTTCAGCTTGGGATGTTTCAAATGTAACTACGATGGGAATGATGTTTATTGGAGCTTCTGAGTTTAATCAGGATATTTCAACTTGGGATGTTTCAAATGTAACTAGTGTGAGTTACATGTTTCTTGGTGCAGTTAGTTTCAATCAAGATATTTCAGACTGGGACGTTTCAAATGTAACTAATATGGATGGAATGTTTGATTATGCTTATGATTTATCAGATGATAATAAATGTTATATTCATACAGAATTCAGTTCTAATGAGAATTGGCCATATGATTGGGATGAATATTGCAGTGACGAGTAAAATCTAAGATGAATGGTCGCACGTGTCTAATCTCAGGAGCTACTGATGGAATCGGTAAAGAAGCTGCTATCGAACTAGCAAAAAAAGGGTGTAATCTAATTCTTATTGGAAGGAGCAAAACAAAAGGGAAGAAAGTTGTAGAGCAAATAAGAAAAGTAGCTGATAGCCATGTAGACATTGATTACCTGATAGCGGATCTCATGTTAATGAAAGAAGTTTCTCGAGTTGCTGATGAAGTATCCAAAAAATATCCTAGAATTGATGTTTTGTTAAACAATGTTGGAGCTTATTTTACATCTAGAGAA
Organism: Marine Group III euryarchaeote CG-Epi1; assembly: GCA_001875345.1. Taxonomy (GTDB): domain Archaea; phylum Thermoplasmatota; class Poseidoniia; order MGIII; family CG-Epi1; genus CG-Epi1. The sequence continues at coordinate 36,169 of MIZA01000004.1, read as the reverse complement.
GTGACTGAAGAAGGATTTGAACGAACATTTGCTTTGAATCACCTAGGCTATTTTCTAATGACGAAAAAACTACTTCCCCTTGTTGAAAAAAGCAATTACAAAAGAATTGTTAATGTTTCGTCAAGTGCTCATTATGGTATTGATTTTGAATTCGATAATATGAATGGTGAAAAGAAGTATGCTGGCTTTGAAACTTACAAAAAATCTAAACTCGCTAACGTAATGTTCACTTATGAATTAGCGAAAAGAATTGAAGGTACAGGAATTACTGCAAATTGCTTGCATCCTGGATTTGTATCTACAAATTTTGGAAAAAATAATAATTTCTTCTGGAGAAATGCAATAAGACTAGCAATGATGCTAACTGCAATTAACGTAAAGGACGGTGCAAAAACTAGTGTTCACCTGGCATGCTCAGACGAAGTGAAAAATATTACTGGAAAGTTCTTCGCTAATTCTCAAGTGAAAAAAGGTTCAAGTAAAGCTAAAAATGATAAACATAATGTGAAATTGTGGGAATTATCTGAAGAATTTGTTAAACCTTTCTTGTAGTCTCTAGCTAATAACTTTTATAAATCTACCATCGGAAGTTAACTGTGGAAATCATAGATAGGTTTACTAACTTGGAACACGGAAAGGTAAGATACTCCATTACAGGAGAAGCTTCTGACAATTTAGTAGTTCTAATGCATGGTCTAACTACTTCTAAAGATATTTACAATAATTTAACTCAAGACCTAATTGAACAAGGATTCCAAGTCTTGTCTTTTGATTTTTATGGAAGAGGTAAATCTGATTACGTACCAAATGTTGAATCTGAAAACTTGTACGTCAATCAAGCTACTGAATTAATTGAAAAATTTATTCCGACTGGTGCTAAAAGAAATATTAATTTGGTAGGATATTCTGCTGGAGGCTCTATTGCTTCAATGGTTGCAGATAAATTGGATAGTTGTGCATCTTTAATTCTAATAGCCTCTACTGGTGTACCTCAGCTACCTACTTCTCCAGTTCTCATTTCCTTACTTCAAACATTTGAAAGTAACGGAGAAATAAGCTCTGAATTGAAACATGAGGTGGAGAAACAAATGGTTCAGGAATTGGAAGTTTTAGAAGAGAACGAAACCAAAGATTTGGCTCTTAAAGTTTACAATGATTTAGATATATGGAATGAAAAAACAATTGACACTGTGAAAAATCACCTGTTGTCTACTGGAGGATATGTCGGCGATAAATCTATGAATAGTATCTTCGAAAGTATCGGTAAAAAAAATATTCCAACTTTCATTATGTCTGGATCTAACGATAATTGGGTAAGTCCAGAATCTGGTAAGGAGATACATAAATTGATTGAAGGTTCACTTTTTTTCGAATTTGAAGATGTTACACATTGGGCTTTTTTGGAAAAGCCTGAGGTATACCATCGTAAAATTTTAACCTTCTTAAAATCTGCATAACCTATAAATCTGTGCCGTAAACTTTGAAGTATGGATACAAGAACTTTGTTTGGTGCCCTTTTAATCGCAGGAATCGTTGGAGGATTCTCAGTTAACAGTTATTTTATGGATAACGGAACTGAAGATAACATTATTGACGTTGAAGTCGGTAGTGAAGCTCCAGACTTTGCTTTAACAGATAGTGAAGGAAATTCTTTTAATTTATCTGACTTTGAAAATGAAAAAGTAGTTGTTTTAGAATTTATGAATATGGGATGTGGATCATGCCACAATTTTGAAAAAGAGGTCTTGAAAAGTTATTGTAACAGTACTACAATGCCAGAAGATGTTGAAGTTATCTCCTTAACACAAACTGAAGATGTTAGTCAAGAGGATTTAGAAGATCGAGCTGAAGGCAAAAATTGGGCTTACGTATTCGGAAGTGAGGAAATAACCGATGCTTTTGGAGCCGATAGAAGTCCAAGTATCATTATTATTGATAAAGATGGAATTGTTACTTTCTCTGAAAGTGGACACATGACTGAATCTGAGTTAGAAGAGAGAATCAACGAAGCTCTTGCATGAGTATCTGGTTCAAGAATAATTCCGTTGAAAATATAAAAATCAAAGATACGCTAATTGAAAGTCTAGGTATCGAAATTACTGAAACTGGAGATAATTACATCGTCGGGACTATGCCCGTAGATAATCGAACAAAGCAACCCTTTGGAATACTACACGGGGGAGCTTCTGTTGCTCTATCCGAGACTTTAGCAAGTATTGGGGGGAACTTAACCGTTGATTACGAAAAAAATCACGTTGTTGGAGTTGAAATTAATGCAAACCATGTTAAAACTGCCAAAGATGGACATGTAACTGGAAAATGTAAACCTATCAAAATTGGTAGATCTACCCAAATTTGGCAAACTGAAATTACAAATGAAAAGAATGAATTGATTTGTATTAGTAGAATAACTTTAATGGTTCTTAGTAAAAACTAAAATTGCATTACCATTAATAATGAAGTGTAACCTGTAAACATTAGGAAAGGTGTATCCCAAGTATGAGGAGAATATGCTTCTGTTAATGTCATAATTATGGGCACAGATAACATTGCAAGGGCATATTGTGTTGTCGTAAAATAATCTGCATGCATTGCTATTACAATAAAGCCAGTAATCAATACGCAAGCACTCCCCTCAAATGTTCTAAAATATTCTTTATTGGTAAACAAAGCTTTAGTTTTGTAACGATATTTTCCAAACCTTACGCCAACAGGCTCTGCTAAACCATCTCCGATTACATTAATCAAAATAGGAATTACTACTAATGATTCTAAACCCCATTGACCAAAGAGCCAAATCATAGGTAGCATTACTGCAAAACCTGCCGCAAACTGTGTCCAAAGCCAAGACAGTGTATGCGGCCTGTCTTCTGGCCTATCAAATCCTTCAAACATCAGCTGAAAGGGAGGTATTGCTTGTCTAATTGGTTCATAGAATGAAACTAAGGATAGTGTTGTAATCAAAGCGCTTATTGCCAGATAAATGAAATCTGTAAAGGTTTCTGCATTAAATTGTTGATCAATAAATACAGGTAAGAAAAAAATTGCAAAATGATTGATTTTACGCGTATAATTTACTTTGACGTTGAAATACCTGGCCAATACTCCTGTTGAAAGCATTACTGTTGTAAGTGCCAAGCCTTTTGCTACAGTAGATTGAATTTCAGGAGTCAGTTCCATACGTATCAAATGGTGGACCGGGCGAGATTTGAACTCGCGCCCTCCTCCATGCCAAGGAGGCGATCTTCCAGACTGATCTACCGGCCCGTTAAGATGTCATTTTGATGGGGCTTTAATAGAATTATAGTTTAGATTGACCATTTCTTAACAAATCCTAAGCATATTGCTAAGATTGGCCCTATCCCTATTGCAAACATTACTGTTCCTATACCAAATATTCCTCCCAGAAAAGTACCTATGCTCAATACTGATATTTCAATTCCTGCACGAACTCTCCCGATGGGCCAATCCGTCCTCTTTTGAATTCCTGTCATCCACCCATCTCGAGGGCCTGGACCTAAATTTGCTGTGAGGTAAAATGCACTACCTATTGCTACAAAGATTATTCCTATCAAGGATTGAATTAACTGCGGGAAAAGATTTGTCTGCTCAGGAATAAAGGGTTCCATCACATCTATAGCTAATGAAATTAGAACAATATTGGAAATCGTTCCAATACCTGGAGTCTCTCGAAGAGGTATCCAAAGGAAAAGAACCAAGACTCCTACTATAAACGTAGATAAGCCAACCGTAAAACTTGTTTGTTCAGATATCCCTTGGGCAAGAACTGTCCATGGACTTACTCCGATCCCTGCGCCAATCAAAATGGCTTCGCCAGTTCCAAAAATCCACAGTCCTGAAACTAGAGCAAGAATTGTAGATAATTTAGGTCTGACATTGAGAGGACGATCTGAACTCCAAATGGTTTGAGGTACTTTATGAGCTGGGCGAAATAGCTGCAGAATACCCTGTTTGCTCAATTACCTTCACCAATTCTTCTGCAGTTATCTGGCCATTAGTTTTCACTATTCCGCTATTTTCTTCGTGAGATATTTCTGCAGATTCAACATTTAAATTTAATTCAAGTACGCCTTTTACTCTTCCTGAGCAGCCGCCACAAGTCATTCCGTCTATCTGGAATTTTAACGTTTCAGTCATAATCTTCTAAATTGAAGGTTGATTAAGAAATCATGCCCTGAATGGCTTCCATGATCTTAGTGTCAAAGAATTTAAGACTACACTAACACTGGATAATGCCATAGCTCCTGCTGCAAATGCCGGAGGCAATAACCAACCTGTCGAGGAAATTAAGACTCCCATTGCTAAAGGAATACCAATTAAATTATAAACAAAAGCCCAAGCTAAATTACCTCGAATCTTACCCATTGTAGCCTTACCCAAATCTAATGTCGATACTACATCCAATAGATCATCTCGAAGAAGGACGATATCTGCAGCCTCTAGTGCAATATCACTACCTGCACCCATTGCAATTCCAACATCTGCAACTGCTAAAGCTGCTGCATCATTAATTCCGTCACCAATCATAGCAACGCTCGCACCTTCAGCCTGCAACTTTTTTACAAATTCTGCTTTTCCATCGGGTTTGACCTCTGCCTCAAACCTTGATATTCCAACTTCTTTTGAAATCGTTAAAGCTGTTTCAGCTCTATCTCCAGTTAGCATAATTACTTTAAGACCTAAATCTTTTGCTTTTGAAATTGCTAAGTTTGTAGTTTCCCTTAATTTATCTTTCATCTCAATCCAACCAAGCAATTTATTTCCTTTAGAAACAAAGACTACAGTACTGGTTGACAAAACATCCACTAATTCTTCAATATGATTAGAAACAAAGACATCTTTCTCTTCCATTAGAGGTTGGTTTCCTATAGCATATTCTTGATTGTCTAGATAGCCTACTAATCCCATTCCACCTATATTTTCAATCCTGTCAAAAGAAATTAATTCTTCACTATTTTCTAAATGGGCCTGCGAAATCGCTTTAGCAATTGGATGTGTGGATGCAGATTCAAGAGAAGCAGCTATTGCCAAAATATTGTTTTCATCTGAACTTATTGACTTGATATTTGTTATTGATGGTGTGCCTACTGTAAGAGTTCCTGTTTTATCTAAAACTAATGTGTTTGTATTATAGCTATTCTGCAAAGCATCTATACCTTTGATTAACAAGCCATACTGAGCTCCAACGCCAGTACCAACCATAAGTGCAGTCGGAGTAGCTAACCCTAATGCGCACGGACAAGCTATCACTAGAGTTGACACCAAAACCATAATGGCTAATTCCGTAGAATTATAATCTCCATATCCTTCTGAGAAAAACATCCAAGTAAGCGAAGCAAGAATGGCACAAATTACTACTACCGGAACAAATACTGCAGAGATTCTATCTACCAATTTTTGAATTGGAGCCTTGCCCATCTGAGCTTCATCTACTAAATTAATGACATTTGCTAATACTGTATCATCATGATATTTTGTTGATTTTATATGAATCGCTGAATCTAACACTATTGTCCCTCCCATAACTAAATCGTTCTCTTTAACAAAAACAGGATTAGATTCTCCCGTCATCATTGACATATCCATTGAAGCTGCCCCTTTCACTACTATTCCGTCTAAGGGTACTGTTTGACCAACCTTAACCAATATTTCAGTTCCTATTAATATTTCTTCAACTGGCACTTCTGAAACTGAGTCATCTGAATTAATAATCGAACCAGTTTTTGCTTTCAGATCCATTAACGAAAAAACTGCATCTGTGGCTCTTAACTTAGCTCTAGCTTCCAACCAATTACCTAATAAAATGAATGAAATTATGAAAGCTGCACCGTCAAAGAATACATGAGTAGTTGATGAAAAAATCGAAGGTAGAAAATCAAGATATGGGGCAAATACTACAAGCGAAGACCAACTCATAGCAGTCGTAGTTCCAATATGGACTAGAACATCCATGTTTGCTCTTCCCGATAGAATTGCTTGCCAGGCTCCCTTATGGAATTCCATTCCTGCATAAAAGTAAACTATTGAGGATAAAATTAAAGCGAGAAATAATCGTGAATCTAGGTCATACACTTGTCCTAAATCTCCGACAAACATTGTCAGAAAAAATGTTGGAACTGTTAAAATTAAAGAAATTATAACCTGCAAACCCATTTTATTTGCACTTTCTAGAGATTCCTGCCTGTATTTCTTAGGATCTACATATTCTTCAGAGCCAAATCCTCCTTTACTAATTGCATCTCTAACAGCCCCTAAATCTTCATTTGCACCTTCAGACCATCTGATTGTAGCTTTTTCAAGGGGAAGATTAACCCTTACAGAATCTATACCTTCTAAATTACTAACGATGGACTCAACTGAAGCGACACAAGATGCACAGGTCATACCTGTGACTCTTAGATTCAATTCGTCCATGATATAATTTAGAGATGAATTGAAATAAAGGTTTCTTCGTGGAGATTTATTGTTTGAAATCAATAAACGCGATGGACTTGCACGACTTGGAAAAATTAAAACCAAACACGGAGTTCTAGATACACCAACTTTACTTCCTGTTGTGAATCCAAAAATTATGACGCTGTCTATGGAAGAGTTGGCTGAATGCGGTGCTCAAGGTATTATTACTAACAGTTATATCATTTACAAAAATCCAAAACTGAAGGAAGTTGCTGAAGATAAAGGAGTTCATGGCTTAGTGAACTGGTCGGGTCCGATAATGACTGATAGTGGAACTTTCCAATCTCATGTTTATGGCGAAATTGAGATGAAACCGGAAGAAATACTTGATTTCCAAAAAAAGATTAAAGTTGATATTGGAACTGTCTTAGATGTATTTTGTGAACCTGAAACTAGGTTTGAAGATGCTAAAAAAGAGTTAGAAGAAACGCAAAAAAGAATTGAAGCTGCCGATGCAAACAAAGAAAATATTTTCCTAGCTGCGCCTATTCAAGGTGGACGTCATTTAGATTTAAGAACAAAGGCTGCTGAAATGGCTTCAAGAACAAAAGCTGAAATTTTTCCAATTGGAGGTGTCGTTCCTCTTATGGAGAGAAATAACTTCAAACTTTTATCAGAAGTTATTTTAGCCTCTAAAAAAGGGCTTGATATTTCAAGGCCTGTGCATCTTTTTGGATGCGGCCATCCCATGGTTTTTGCTTTAGCTGCATTTTTGGGATGCGATGTTTTTGATAGTGCAAGCTATGCTAAATTTGCCTCAAGAGACAGTCTAATGTTCACATGGGGGACTAGAAATTTAGATGAATTAGAAGAATTGCCTAGTGAGTTTTCAGCATTCCCTGGTATGACGGCTACTGAACTAAAGAAGCTCGATAAAAAAGAAAGACAGAAGATTATTGCAAAACATAATCTCATGACTTCTTTTGCTGAAATCAGGAGAATTAAACAGGCTATTCACGACGGATTGCTATGGGAATTGGTAGAAAGCCGATTACGATCTTCTCCAGCCTTAATGAAAGTCTTTGAAGTCATAGAAAATAATATTGACTGGATTGGTAAGTTTGAACCTGCTTATCGTTATAAAACTCCTATCAAAAGTGGAGAAAAATCAAATATTAGGCCTATATTTTCTAATCTGAGCAATTCGTTTGAATATGGTGAAATGCTTCACCCTTACTTTGGAAAAGTACCAAATCATTTGTCTGAGACATATCCATTTCATCCAGGACTATTGCAAGACGATATTGAAGGATTTAAAATGCAAGAATGGGATATTGCTCGCGTTAGAAGTATTTTGGATTATCAATTTGGCAAAGGCACCGGTAAGATATTTACGGATGGGGAAACTGAATTAGTAATAAGTAGGAAAACAAGAAGATTGAGAAATTTACTTCTGGACGGTGAACACGTGGCTTCGCTTTCCCATAGAAGAGGAATGTTTATACTACAAAAAAAAGGTGCAGAATTATTGCATGAACATTCAGAAAAACCTGCTTATCGTATAGTTGTAACTTCAGAAACCGCTGAATTTAATCGAAAAGGAAAAAGTGTATTTTGTAAATTTATAGAGCATATTGATTCAAAATTAAAATGCCTTGACGAATGCATTGTAGTTACTCCTAATGATGAATTAATTGCTTTTGGAAAATTGATGATTGGGCCTAAAGAAATAGAACTTAACCAACAAGGAATGGCTGTAAGGGTGCGAAGCGGAATAGACGATTTTAACAAATCGTAAGTTCTTTAATCAAAGTCCTATCTCTATGTATATGCAGCGCAAAGCTATCACTGCTGGAATCGTGACTTTTTTATTACTTAGTACTGGCTTTGTCAATTTATCTGCAGAAGAAAATTCACCAATTTATGAGAATAATTGGTGGGATGTTTACTCCAGAGACAAAAATCATGATGGAATTTCAGATTTATTAGTTTGGAAATTAGAACAGGGTGAACGATTCTTCAATGCTGGAGAAGCCCGTGTTTTCGTAAGATATGATCATCATCCAACTGATTATGACGTTCAAAGATTGGAAGATGCTGGAATCGAAGTAACATTCCGTGCTCAATTTATTGATTTAATTGCAACAACTATGCCTCGAGACATGATTTCTGAGGTTGCAGCATGGGATGGTGTTGTAATGCTTGATGATATCGGAAAAGCAGAACCTCACATGGCTGATGCTGTGCCTGCAATGGGAGTTGATGATGTTTGGCTAAATCACGGAATTTATGGCGAAGGAATTTCTATTGCTATTGTGGACACTGGCGTGGATAATGCACATGTTGGGCTAGATGATATGGACGACAATCAATTTACATTTGATGATATGAAAGTCGTTGCATACTATGATGCTGTTCAGGACGCTGTAATATGTTCACCTTGTTTACCTGGAGAATCAATTGATAGTGGAACTCATGGAACTCATGTGGCTGGAATTGCTGCAGGAACTGGTGCTGGAGATAATACTGGTACGCCGCACATAGGTGTTGCTCCGAAAGCGAATTTAGTAAATGTTTTAGCATGTTGTGACGGAGACATTGAAGACATCATAAGAGGTGTTGAATGGACTATTGAAAATCAAAAGGTAGTTACCCCTAACATTAGAGTGATGACATCTAGCTTAGGTGAACAACAAGTAGAATTTCATATCGATAATGACGGCAGCTCAGCATGGAGCCAAATTGTCGATGCTGCAGTTGAATCTGGGCTTGTAGTCACTTTAAGTGCTGGAAATGAATTTGGTTCTGCAACGGGCGCAGGATGTAACACGATAGATTCACCTGGCGATTCGAGATTGCCTATAACTGTTGCATCTCTTGATAAGGACTTGAGTTTAGCAATTTACAGCTCTAGAGGCTATACTTCAGATGGGCGAGTTAAACCTGATGTGGCTGCAATAGGCAGTAACATTATGGCACCTAATCAAGGTACTGGCACTGGCTATACTAGTAAGAGTGGAACTAGCATGGCAACTCCATTAATGGCTGGAATAGTTGCTCTAACTTTAGAAGCAAATCCCGATTTAACTCCGGCTGAAGTTAAAGACACTTTAGTGGCAGGATATTCTATTGAAAGAGAAATCCTGAACGATGACCCGGATGCTGCATCAAATAACTGTTCAATTCTTGAAACTCGGCCTGATAATGAATACGGATATGGGCAAGCTGATCCTTTGGTATTTGTTGAAATTGCAGGGAAAATTGATCCTGAAGTTTCAGTAAACTGGAGTTTAGAATATGATATGGAAGAAGTTAACGGAACAATGGTTCCAGTTAAACCTAAAATATACAAAAACGAAATTCTGAAAGGAACTGCTGTTACTGCAAATAAACCAACTAATGGCGGTGGTATTGAGATTAAATTCGGTGCAAGTGAATGGTACTCTGCTACAGATACTTCCACGCAAGGGAATTGGGCAACTTGGGAGTTACCTATTCCATCTGATTTAGTAATTGAAAATAATCAAACTATTACTCTATCTGCAAGACTAGTTCTAGACAATGGAGAATCAATGTCCGCTGTGAGTAGTTTTTCTGTAGTTTATCTTAACGAAAATAAACCATCAAGTGCTTTACTTGCAGGGTTAACTGACCTTGCAGGTGGAATCTTCTTACCCGTAATTCTTCTTTCTATGGCTGCTACTGGATATATTTTTACACAAAAAAGAAGATCTGAAAGTAATGTGGAAGTAGAAGAATCTGGCGACGATGAGTTTGTCTGGGAAGATGAAGGTGACGCTGCCGGTCAGCCTAATTTGATGACAACTATGTTCTTCGGCGGCATGAGTGCTAAAGCTCTTACTCTTTGCTCCCTTTATGTTGCACAGGGTATACCTTCTGGATTTATTTCATATACTTTAATTGCTTACTTAGCTCAACAAGGATTTACTGCTGCAGAGATAGGTAATATGTTATTTTGGGTTTACCTACCTTGGGTTTTCAAGTTCTTATGGGGTCCTTTCGTTGATAATTATCATTACTTACCTATGGGGCGTCGCAGGCCTTGGATATTAGGCGCTCAAGCTGGAATGGTAATTACCGTTGTAATTATTGCACTAGTCCCAGGAATAGAAAGTAAAATTGCACTTCTTACGGGGTTGCTATTCTTCCATAATTGCTTTGCATCTTTACAGGATGTGGCTGTTGATGGTTTAGCTGTAGATGTTTTAAGTCCTGAAGAATTTGGTAAAATTAACGGTTTCATGTTTGGTGCCAAGCGTTTCGGTACGATGGTTGGTGGAGCTGGTATTGGATACTTTATTGGATCTCTGGGTATTGCTGGAGGATTATTTTTGACTGTGCCAATGCTGTTATTGATTATGTGTTTGCCTGCATTCATCAGAGAAAGGCCTGGAGAAAAGTTATTCCCTTGGGGTGAAGGTAAAGCTGTAATTAAAGTAAAAGATGAACCGAAACCAACTAAGACCAAAAAGAAAGTTGCAAAGCAAGTAAGCTGGGATATGGGAACCCATACTCCTCAATCTCTTGGAGTTGATTTTGGAATAATAATTGCTTTAGACTTATTTTTGCTGTTAACTATTGGTGATTTTGCAGGAAGTATGTGGGTTCACTTACTAACTCTTGGATGTGGTGCTGCATATTTCTTTTTCTTAAGAAATAATACCGTTGGTCAACAAGCATTTGACTTAGCTCCGCAAAAAAGCGACATTGTCAAAGCTTTGTCACTTAGAGCTCCACTTATTGGAATGCTATTAGCTATGCTTACCTATTTCTGGGAATTTTTGATTCCAGTTCTGAATGTACTTTTCATTCAACAGCTAGGGTGGAGCGATGCTGAATATATTGCTGTAACTGGAGGGTGGGCTGTAACTGCTGGAATCGCCGGAACAATTATTGGTGGACTTATTGCAGATAAGTTTGGTGCTAGACGTATTGCAAGTTTATTTGCTGTATTAACTGGATTATCGATATTTACAATTGCCCTAGCTGAAGATTTGTGGCAAAATAAAGCTGTTATGACCTGGTTGATTGTCATATATCCTTTCTTTGGGGCTGCTATGGGGATCTCTCTAATTTCATTATTTATGAATGTTACATGGCCAAAGGTTGGAGCTACACAGTTTACCTTGTACATGGCTCTTTTGAATTTCGGGGCTTTGTTTGGATTAAAAATGGCAGGATATTTTGAAGAGAATTTCACATATACCACTACAATTATGATCGGAGGAAGTTGTCAACTTCTGATTGCATTTGTTTTACCATTTATTGACCCTGGACAGACTAGAAGAGAGTTAGGAAACGAATTTTAGGCGATAATCCTTAAATGGAGGACTTTCTGGAAGGTCGTCTTGGTACATCAAGACAGGATTTAAGAAATGAGTAATAACATCTATGTAGGAAACTTGCCATGGTCTTTCAAAGACGACACACTAAGAGAGCTTTTTGAAGAGCACGGGGAAGTATCCGATGCGAAAGTTATTGTAGATCGCATGAGTGGTAGAAGCCGCGGCTTTGGATTTGTCGAAATGGCAAGTTCAGATGATGCTGCAGCTGCAATTGAGGCCTTAAACGGACATGAAGCCGAAGGCCGTGAGTTAAAGGTGAACGAGGCCAAACCTCGAGATGGTTAATTTTATAGAAAACGACGAACATTTTATTCTGGTTTCACTGTTAATCACAGTGTGTATGCAACTAAGCTTTTTTGCTATAGCCTACGGGCTGCAAATAGACAAAGTAACTGATTTTGCAGGTACTGCGAATTTCTTACTTTTAGCAACTGTAACTCTATGGTTCGGTGAAGACTTTTCATTCCCTAAAATAATTGGATCTTTGATGGTGATATTATGGTCTCTAAGGCTAGGGGCCTATCTTTCTTACAGGATACTCGTTTGGGGCGAAGACAATCGCTTTGATGAAATGAGATCAAAGTTCTGGAGTTTCTTAGGATTTTGGATAATGCAAATTTTATGGGTATTTCTAACATGCTTACCTGTTGTCTATTTCAATAGTTTAGATTCTCCAGATAGTGTGAATACTCTAGCATCAATTGGAATTAGTATGTTTTCAATTGGTTTAATTATCGAAGCATGGGCTGATTACAGTAAATTTAACCATAAATTAAATGGTGAAAAATGGTGCACTAGTGGATTATGGAAATACAGTAGGCATCCAAATTATTTTGGGAATATTTTATTGTGGTTTGGTATTTTTGTTTTCTGCTATTCGTACGAAGTGCCTCTATGGACTGTTATCGGACCTCTTTGGACTACTTTCTTACTCTTATTCGTTAGCGGGATACCTCTCTTGGAAGCATCTGCAGATAAAAAATACGGAAATGATTCCGAATATTTGCAGTATAAATCAAATACATCGGTTTTGATTCCTTGGTTTAATTCTTCAAAATAATTAACTATCTTGCCCAGAAAGGTTGATCTTTTTTCTTAATCTTCTGCATTTCGGTTATTATATCTTCTTCAATAGGGTCCAATTTTACGCCTGCTTCTCTTATTTTCAATATAGCGCGTTCGTCCATTTCAATGTAAAGAACATCGCCTTCTGATATCTGGCGTCCGACTGTAGCTTCACTAATGGCTATGGCCACCTCATCGCCCTGTAAAGCCTCTTTCAACACTTGTTCTCCTGACCTTAATGAGCGAATATGTCCTACTACTGAATTATCTGTTCTAAGAACTGCTTGATTAAGCGCAATACGACCTCCAAGTACTCTAACTCCCACAACTGCAGGATCACGAGTCCTGAAGGTATGGCCTTCTAATATTTCAAATTTACCAGGATGTGAAAAATCCTCTCTCAAATGCTGGGCCTGCTTATCTTTTATTTTTTCTTTCCATTCTTGGTAATCTTCTAATAATCTATAAACTATGTCTGATTCAAAGATTTTAACTCCAGTTTCATGAAGTTCTTTCTTAGCGTCTGGATGCACTTTTACATTGAAAGCAAGAATTGCTCTATATTCTTCATCCGAAGGGTCTGCTGTAACAACATCTCTTCTAGAGACGTCGCCTACTACGGCCTTTACAATCGGAATATTAACTGCTGATAATTCATAAGCTAATGCCTCAAGTGAACCTATTGCGTCTGCACGAATAACTACGCCTTCGTCTGTACACTTTACGTTTGATTTCATTGAGTCGGTGAGTCTATCTAGTGCATCGTCGATTTCATCTTCTGAGGATGCGCTGTAAAATGGTGCGCCTGCAACAACCCCTTCTATATCTGGAGCTACAACTTTCAACCCTGCTGCTGCACCTACTACTTTTACTGCGTCAAATTGTTGCCGTGGGTCTCGAATTTCATCTAAAGCTTTTGGTCTTAATAATGAACGAACTCTAGTAACTATAGGTTCAGGTTGTGCTCCAATTATCAGAGTGTCGCTAGCTTTCAATATTCCGTTATAGATAATTATGCCTAATGTCTTTCCTAATCCCTTTTCTTCTTTAATTTCAAGGACCGTTCCTTCTGATGAACCTTCATCAAGTAATAATCTGTCTCTGAGATACTTTTGAGCTAGTCCCATTAAAATCATAAATAATTCAGGAACACCTTCGCCCGTATCTTTTACTGATGTTGGAATTAATGCTATTGTCTTTTGAAAATCCTGAATGTCTGTAAACAGTGCTGAGTCGAATCCGTGTGTTCCGAGTTCTCCTATTATTTCATACATCCTATTTTGGAATGTTTGTTGCGCTGTTTGGCTTTGACTTGCTTTATTGGCTAGGAAAGAACCTTTGCTTGTCCTCCACCCTGGCAACTTGTCTATCTTATTTAGTGCTAAAATGAAAGGAGTCTTGTGCTGCTTTAGAATATTTATTGATTCTATTGTTTGAGGTTTAAATCCTTCAGTAATGTCTACTACTAAAACAGCTATATCTGCTAAAGCTCCACCTCTAGACCTCAAAGTCGAGAATGAATGATGGCCAGGAGTATCTATGAAAAGTAGGCCTGGCAAATTAGTAGTTCCTTCTTTCAACAAAGGACCGCAGATTTTTGAAACCGTATCAAATGGAACTTCTGTAGCGCCTATATGTTGTGTTATTGCTCCTGCTTCTCTCTTTACTATCGTTGTTCCTCTTACATAATCGAGGAGAGATGTTTTTCCATGATCTACATGCCCTAGAACTGCAACTATTGGTTGACGAAGAGGGGCATTTGGATCTATTTCTTCCTCTTCAGATTGTTCTTCCAATTTTTCTTCTTCTAATGATTCTTCATCTGATAATTCTTCTTCCGGCGAATCCTCAAAATTTTCATCATCTGAATTCATAGACATTCATCGCAGATTGGCCTGTTTTAAAAATATCCGGTCATATCTCTTTTTTTAATACTTCAGCCAAATATTGGTACTCTTCTATTGAATTATAAAGAAAAGAAGCTGTACGAAGATAACGTCTATTGTGATGTGGCCAAGCAAATACTGGAACTTGAATATTGTATTTCTCGTATAAAAGAGTGTGGAAAGGGTCTGGCTCTAATACCGATGTTAAAGGGATATCGTTTTCTGGCAGCAATACTGCAGACAGTCCAACAATCATGGAATCTGGACATAATTTTTGAGTTTTCAGAGCATCTAGAAGAATGTTACGGGCTTTGATTGCCAAATCAGTGTTGTGTTTCATAACGCCTTCCCAGCCTTTATCTGACAAGCTACCAACGAATTCTATGCTTTTCGGAATGCACAACCAAGGCGTAGGATCCTGTGTTCCTGTCCAATCAAATTCTAATCTAATTTTTTCATTTATGTTGCCATCTACTGACGCGCCATGACTAATTGATAATGGGCGAATTAGGTCTCTCTTATCTTCCCTAATGTAAAGAAAAGCTGAACCTTTTGGCGTACATAACCACTTGTGAGCATTTCCAGTTACGTAAGCTGCTTGTAGTTTGTTTAACTCTAATGGTACTATGCCTGGCCCGTGAGCTGCATCTAGCAATACGTCTATATTTCTTGACTGAAGTTCTCTAACTATTTGTTCAAACGGAAGCCTAATTCCAGTAGGGCTTGTGACTGTATCGATTAATGCTAACTTAGTTCTTTTTGTTACTGATTTTAGTATAGATTCAATAATTTGATCAGGACTAAGAACTGGGAAAGGCAAACTTACAACAACTGTTTTTGCACCTGATTTCTTTGTAACGAAATCTACTGCATTCCAGCATGCCTGGTAAGTATGATCTAAGACTAATATTTCGTCATTCTCCTCTAAATCTATGGAACGCAGAACTGTGTTTACTCCAGAAGTTGCATTAGGAACAAAGACTATGCCTTCTTTGTCTGCCTTTATGAATTCTGAAAAAGTTGTAATTGCGTCAGCCCATAATTTTTTGGCTTTTACGTCTAGGAAATTTATGGGGTCTGATTCTAGCTCGTCTCTTAATTTTTTTTGATGGTCTAATACTTTACTTGGGCAGGCTCCAAATGAGCCATGATTCAGAAATATTGTGCTTTCGTTTAAATTCCAGTGATGTCCTAAGTTACTTCTTCTAGGAATTATACTCATTTAACGATATTTGGTAAAGCGTCTCATTATCTTTTTAATTGGATCGCGTGCATCTTGAGAAATAAATTCTTCCTCTATTTTTGAGTCTAAAAATTCTACCGCACTATCTACTGATTCCCTAGATCCTTTAGCTGCTAAAGATGCCATAAATGGTTCAGCTAATTTATCTGAAACACCAGCTTCTGAGACTACTTCTTTTAGAAAATAAATCATCTCTGTTCGACGGCCTTCGTCTAACATTGCTTTTGGCTTATTTCTCTTCTGAATCTTCTTATCTTTTCTTACAGGAGGTTGCGCTTTACTTGGACCTCGGCGCCTGTGCCTCCCTCTTCTTGCCAGAGTTACTCGCCTCCCATTTCCTTAATGGCTGCGACTATTTGTTCCTCTGTCATTTCATCTCGATTGAAGAATTTTTTGTTACCGGTTTCTCTCTTAAGTTTCATTAGATCTCCCCAGCGTCCAGATGGCTTTCCTCTTGGGCCGCCTCTACCTCTTCCTCCACCCATACGAGGCATCTCATATTCTAAATCTGATAAATTTACAGACTGCTTTATTGTATCTAAAGCAATATTGGATTCTTTCATGCTACCTTTCTTACCTAGACTCAAGCGCATGTGTCCTCTCACTAAATTAGCTCTTGCATCTTTTAAATCTAAAACCACATCGGCTTGAGCTACTTCTATTTCATCGTTCCAGAAACTCATTATTACTGTGCCAGTTTCATCTCCAACTAAACCTTCACAAACCATTGTTCCATTGTCCATAGAACGCGGTTCGTCCAAACTTATTACCTTAACTGGCATGTTTACACGCCCAGTTCTTGGTGTCAATTCATCTACTTTCAAGTTATCTACCTATCTTTACGACGAGAGGGCCGATTATAATACTTCCCTGACTTAGGTAAAACCCCACTACAACCTTATAACCTTTTAGGGTTTTAAGGCGTAAAACCCAAAAGTATATATACCCTGACTGGTAGTAATGGATAGATTTGGGTGGAGTCCGAATCTAAAAAACAAGGAGATGCTCTAATGCAAGAAAACGAACCTGATTTTGAGAAACACATCGACGATATCGTAAAAGCTATCGGAGATAAGCTAGAACGCAATGTAATTGCAAACGAACTAAGAAGATATGTAGATGAATATGGAATTGATCTGTCTACCGCTAAAGAATCTATAGTAAGAAAACATTATGGGAACCCAAATGAACTGAGTGTAGCTGGAGAAAAATTACTCGCTCAAGTTGGACCTGGAGAAACTAGTGTAAGCTTCAAGGCTAAGATTATTTCTGTATACAAAAAAGAAATAAACACTAAGGAAGGATCCAAAAAGACAATTTATGAAGGTGAAATTGGAGATGCTAGTAGCAGACTAAGGTATACTTTTTGGAATGATGAATTTAAATTTCAACCAAATGATGTTGTAGAAATTTCAAATGCTTATACTAAAAGCTGGAACGATATTATTACTGTAAACATAGGCGACCGCGCAATTATGAAGAATATTGAAGACAATGACTTAAAAGAACTTGATTTAGGAGTTGTCAAAACTAATAACGCCCAAGCTGCACAAGAGTTAGAAGTTGTAAATCTAAAGCCAGGCATGAGAAATGTATCAGTTAAATTAAGAGTAATTGATGTTGAACCTCGTACTATAAACATAAAAGGTGAAGAGAAAGTCATTTTTGGTGGAAATATAGGCGATAAAAGTGGAACATGTCGCTTTACTTCTTGGGAAGATCATAACATTGTAGCTGGAAAAGCTTACTCTGTAGAAAATGCATACGTTAAAGAATTCAACGGACCGGATTTGCAATTTGGCGAATATTCAAAATTCACTGAACTAGAAGAAGAAGATCTACCATCCCTCTCTGATTACGAAGCTGGAATGAACTATACTTTAGCTCAACTGGATGAACGTAACGGGGCTTCCGATGCAGTTATCGAAGGGCATGTCTTCAATATAAGAGAAGGAAGCGGACTTATCTTTAGAGATAAAGAAACTAAAAGATTAATCAGAAATGGTGACGACCGTAAAAACGCAGAACCCGATCTAAGAGTGAAAATGATATTTGATGATGGAAGTGGTTCATGTACTGCATATTTGAATCGTGAAATTACTGAGAGATTAATTGGAAGAGATTTAGATTCATGTTTAGAATTTGTAAAAGAAAACTTTGGCCCTGAAGCCTTAGTCGAAGAAATGGAAGATGCCCTTTTACTAAAACCTTTGAAACTAAGAGGCTTCGCACGATCTGATGAATATGGATTATCATTCTTTGCAAAATCTTGCGAACCCGCTACTGAAATTGATGTTCCTAACGCAGCTAGACAATTCCTCGCTGCATTGGAGGGCTAAATGGCGCAAAGAAGAGAGCCTGGTGTTCTTGTTCTAGCAAAAGAATTAAATGGAGCAATAGAAAAACACGTAGAAGATAGAGAATATTCACCTACCTACTTAATTTCAGAAATTGGAGGGAAATTATCTCGCGTACTAATAGCCGGCGTGCTAGACCAATTGGAAAATCGAGGCTCAGAGAGTGATCCATTCTATACTGCAAGAGTCATTGACCCTAATGGAGATTTTTACTATCTCCAAGCAGGGCAATACAATCCGGAAGGTGCATCTGCATTATCAAAACTAGAAAACGGAGTGCCTATCCTTTGCGTTGGTAAGGTAAGAGCAAGAACTCCTGAAGACAGTGAAAGAACATACGTTAGTGTTCAACCTGAGGGCGTTCGAGCAGTTTCAATGGATGAAATTAATCATTGGGCAATAAAAGCCTGTGAAGAACTAATTAAGCGTATCAATGCAACAAAAGCATTCGGTGAAAATGACGAAGAGTACAATAAAATGAATTTGACTTCTCGCGAAAAAGACGGAATGCAATTAGCTAAAGAATTCTACCCAACCGTAGCTGTTGAGAATTATAGCGCACTTTTGTATGATTGTTTAACAAAATTGGCCAGTGGAGAAGCTAATTCTGAGGAAACTTCAAACTTTACCGGTGAATTCGAACCTGCAAGTAGCACTTCAGTGAATGAAGAAGTAATTGAAACTGCAGAAGAGAAGCCTGAACCTATCGCCCAAGAAGAAGCCAAAGAAGACGTTGTAGAAGAAGAGCAAACTGCACCAGAATCTTCTGAAAATGAGAGTAAAGTATTGCAGACAATTAAAAAATTAGATGAAGGAGACGGAATATATTACGATGATTTGGGTATTGCCGTTTCGTTAGAAGGAATAGACGGGCCTATGCTCGATGAAATATTAGATTCTTTGACTGATCAAGGTTTGATTTTTCAACCTAGATTTAATCATTACAAGGAGGCATAAATGAGCGAAGCAAAAGTAAAAGTTGTAGAAGATTTGCCTGGAGTGGGACCTGCAATCGCAGAAAAATTAAGAGATGCTGGTTACGACACTCTTGAAGCAATAGGTACGCAAGCACCTGGCACCCTTTCGGATGCCACAGGAATTGGAAAAGAATCATGTTCCAAGTTTATAGCTGAAGCTAGAAAGGCAGCAAATATTGGTTCTTTCTTAACTGGAACAGAATTGATGGAAAAACGAGCTACTGTTGGAAAACTTACAACGGGAGCTGAAGCATTTAACGAATTATTAGGCGGAGGTGTAGAAACCCAATCTATTACTGAGTTCTATGGTCAATATGGGTCTGGTAAGACTCAGTTCGTACTCCAACTAGCTGTGAATACTCTACTTCCGATTGAACAAGGAGGTCTTGGTGGAGAGGTTGCAATCATTGACACTGAAAATACATTCAGACCAGAAAGAATTATTTCAATGTCTAAGGCACTTGATTTAGATCCTGATGAAGTATTGAGTAAAATCCATGTAGGAAGGGCATATAATTCTCACCAGCAAATGCTAATGGTGGAAAAAGTTAGTGAAATCGCAAAAGAGCGTCCTATCAAAATGCTCGCTGTGGATTCATTGACTGGAGCATTCCGTGCTGAATACATCGGAAGAGGTACACTTGCAGATAGGCAAGGAAAAATTAATGCTCACATGACGGAATTGGCTAGATTTGGAGATTTGAATAATGCTGCAGTAGTTGTTACAAATCAAGTTTCATCAAATCCTGCTGCTTTCTTTGGAGACCCTACCAAACCAATTGGTGGAAATATTGTAGGGCATACTTCAAAATTCAGAGTTTACTTAAGAAGAGGAAAAGCAGGTAAGCGTGTTTGCAGACTAGTTGATTCTCCTCATTTACCTGAAAATGAAGCTTTAGTGTCAATCACTGAGGACGGAATTAGAGATGGCTAAAGAATTGGAAAGTTTTCTGTCTTCTCTGGAACCAAAATGGGAAGATCCTAATGAATTTGAATGGCTAAAAAAAGTTAGGATTCCTTCTTTGGGAAAAAAGATAAGATATAGCCCTTCAAACCGAACCAATTATTAATTGCAAGAGAAATAATGCTATCGTTTTCACGGTCTACCCAGGCCTGTTCTTTAGCGCCATCTTCTTCCATAAAATGATTCATTGAAGAATAGCCAGAACTTCCGCCATCGTTTACTTTATGTTGGACATCTTCCGGCACATTGTTTGTCATAGCATTTCCAACTTTGAATGGCCAATGTTTGAAATCTTCACCTGAGGCGTACCTTCCAACTGTTGAATTGTCGATGTCTTCGTCGTCTTCTTTAGTGTGGTGTGTGCCTCTTGGAGTTTCTTCTTCATCTTTGTACTCGTAAAACGTTCCATCTGCAGGCTCATATCCCCGGATATCCATCTTAGAATTCGTCATCTTCCTCCCAATCAAAATCTACTTCTTCTTTACCTCTAGTTGCAAAATAACCAGCTAAAATAATTGAAGTAACGGAAACTAAAACCAATAATGTGATTGTTCCACCTTCAGTAACTTCATCAAGTAATGACTGTACGAAATCTTCTTTCTCTGGTTCTGCTACAACAAGAATAAATTCAGCTACGTTATTATTTTCATTAGACTCTGCAACAACATTATTCCTATCAACTATTACTTTGATTAAATATTCTCCGTTGCTGTCAAAGGTATATCTAAAGGATGTGGAAGCTGAAGCCCCTGGTGTTGCAAACACTGCAGTTTCGTACAATACTATTTCATTACCTCCTGAAACCCAAATTACTGTAACAGGAATTGGATTGTAAGCAACTAATGGATCTCCTTCAGCTGAAACAGTAATATCTATTGTAAATGAATTGCCTGCTTTAACTTTAGAAATTCCTGTTTGATTATTAATTTGAATGTTGCCTGGAGAGATTACATTATCTATTTCATATCCGTGTATAACAAGATACAATTCTTGCTCTGAAAAGACTTTCCAATGATTACTTTGAATGTCTTTTGCTTGAATATAGAAAGAATATGTGTCACTTATTGCCTGAGCTTCATTATAGTACCAATAGAAAGATGCTTTGTATGATCCATTTTGCATGGATTTCGTATTAAAATCTGCTGTGTAACCCTGATTTCCGGAGGAAACTCCGACTACCCCTAAGGTCCATTCATTAGGATTAATATCAGAAGTGCCAAATGCGCTCCAGACCATTACGGACACTGCTACTCGCTCAGCTGAATCTTCTATGCTAATTATTGGGAAATCTGCAAGGAAATGATTGAAATTTACTTCTGCAATACCTGCAGGATGTTCTACACTTGAAGTCAGTATTATAATTTGTTCAGTTGATTGTCCACCTGTTACAGGATTTTGGCCGGGATCGCCTCCTGAATATTCAATTTCTACTTCTAGTTGGTCATTTTGATTGAAAGACTCATTTGTCAAATCAAAGGAAATTTCAAATTTTGTTGCTTCCTCAGAAGAATCTGTAATTGTTTTTGATTGAGATGTTGCTTGTCCATCTGCTGTTCCTCCCCCAATCGTTACTGAAATTCTAAACTGAACGTCCTCAACTGTTCCTTGAGTAGAATTTGCCCAAATTGTAAACATGTGCTCACCTGAAGCAACGGAACCTGGAGTTTCTAAATCTACTACCCAGCTACCTACGCTGGTCCATTGCCTGTCTTGCCCAGGCCATGAAAGTCTATTTGCTTCTTGAGGACAATCGCTTTGAGTATCTACATCAGATGTTGGTTGCATTGTTGATATATTTCCGTTACCATTATCCAAATCTCCGTAGAAAAATAAATCTAAGTCATTAAAGTCTTCAGATGTTTCTGCCTGACTTGGTTGTGCCAACAGTAAAAAGCTGAAAAAAGCCATTGCAACGAGGCTCTTTCTTAACATCTGCATACTTGTGAATCACTCGTGAGAGTACTTAAGGTTTCCTAACTTGGCTAATAAGTCTCAAGTTCCAAAGACTATTCGTAAAATATCTCTCGTTCCTGGACCTAGCCCTAAAGCCAACAAGAATAAAATTAGCAAACTAATCATTTGTTTTTGATCTTCTTTATGCTCCTCATTTTCCAAGGCAATTATAACTCCTGTTACTACTAAGAATTTTAGAGGTAACATTACGATTGCCGTACCAAAAGTTTCTATAAACCAAGTTGGTAAAACATGCTTTTCAACATAGCCATAATTATCTATTCCTAGATATGTTGCAGAACCATCGACAAAATGTCCGAAATAAAGTGTCAAATAAAGCGGATTTAACATATGTGCTGCTGGAGCCCATTTTGAATGCGAAAAAATTAAACTTCCAATCAAGGAAATAAGTATTCCTATTGTCATGAACATTATCATTGTTGAATTATTATCTACTTCCCTTACTAGGTACAAATTAAAAGAGAATAAAACAAATAACAATACGAACATTATATTTGGAATTCCATGATTCGAGATAAACCAGCTTGATAACCAGATTAATACAGTTAGAAGGCTTGCAATAATTACAGTATCCCAAAGCATTTCGGGATTGACTAACTCATTTTGTGACAAATTAAGATATGCTAGAATGACTAACAAAGTGCTTGCTATTCCGAAGAAGATTACAGGATCTTTCAAGGGTTTACTTCGTAAAAATTCTGCTGTAAGTGCTGCCGCTGAGAGTACTATCAAGACCCATGATGTTGGATGTATCCATTCTCCGGGGGCAAAATACCACCAAATTCCATAACTTCCTATTGCAAAAGAGATCAAGCCTATTGCTTTTGTTTTAGAGTCAATTTCACTTTTTGATAGCCACACTCCAAGCGCTATGAAAAACAAGGCAATACCTGTTATCGTTCCATAGATTAAGGGTGAAATCATTATGTACTGAATTGGAGGCTCAAATGCATCTGCATCTTCAAGCGTTCGTACCACTCCTCCTAAGATTAGCAAAGGAATCGAATTAAAAACAAATTTATCGTCTATTACTATCTTCCAATATTCTAACAACTCGTTAATTATCGTGAAGAATATAAAAAAACAAAATCCGTAAGCTATTGTATTGTAAATGTTGTACTTAGCTCCAGTCTTATCACAATCAACGTCTCCAACTTCGCATGCATCCGATTGAATAGGGCTAACAAAATATTCTTCCCAGAACGAATTAACTTGAGGAACAAAACTAATTGCTAAAATGGTTAATACCAAAATACCTATTACATACTGAATTCTTTGAACTTGTTCCATTATTGCTGTAGTGCTTCTTGCTCTCTTTTAATTCTAGCTGCCCTAAAAGACAATATACAAAAATACAGATATTCTCCACAAATTATTAACAATACGCCTTTGGAAATATTTGCGAGACTATATTCTCCATCTAAAAACCCTAAAATTGAATCTAAACTACCTAATACTCCGAGTAAAGCAAATACTGCAGTAACATGCATTGCGTGTTTTGCCAAATCTGGGCTGTTGTAAGCCACATATCCTGGAACCAAAATTCCTAAACCAAAGATAGAAGGAATCAAAGCTGTAATCGATGCCTGTCCTGAATAAATGTAGGCTACTATACCGAATAAAACAAGAAACCCTCCCTCTATAATTGCAACAAAAGGCATATTGCCTAAAATCCAAGAAACTGTCCCTGGTTTTTCTTCTATTGTGGGCATTTCTAAATCATCGCACTTTGAAGGGTAATTAAAATGTGTTGTTGAGTTAGAGATAAATAGTGTTCATTTCGTCCTATGAGTAATGGGCTTACTTAAAGAGGATGAAATTGCAAGTCGAACTAGAATGATTGGGCCTTGGGATTATGACCCCGAAGAAAAAATGTTAGTGCGAGAAACTACGTTCAAAGATTTCAAAGAAGCTATAGGTTTCATAAACAAGTTAGCTGAAGTTGCTGAAAAAATAAACCACCACCCCGATATGACCGTTTGTGAATATAATCGTGTAATAGTTGCTACTACAACTCATGATAAAGGTGGAATTACCGATAATGATATTCGTATTGCACAAGAATTTGAAAGTATCTTAGAAACATATGACTAGTGCTTCATGGGTGCTAAAAAAGTCAATATAGTTTCTCTGAGTATACGTTTCATTATTGGCTTTGTTTGGCTTTCATTTTGGTCTTTGATTTCAATTGGTTTAATGATTATATGTTTACCTTTTCGAAATCTTAGGATTAAATTAGGTAATTTAACAGGAAAGATAATCGGACCTGTGGTAACTAGAATTACAGGCACAAAAATAAAATATTCAAATTATAGCAAAATTCATGATACAAAGCCTGCAATTTACGTTATGAATCATGCATCTGCTTTAGATATTTTTGTAGCTATGGCTCTTTGCCCTTACGGAGGGTGTGGAGTTGGAAAAAAAGAAATCGTTAAGATTCCCTTTTTTGGGCAAGTGTATTGGCTTTCTGGTCATTTATTGATCGATAGAAGTAATAGAAAAAAAGCAATAAAATCAATGAATAATTTATCTGAACAAGTTAAAAATAATAATCTTAGTATTTGGATTTGGCCAGAAGGTACGAGAAGTGAGGATGGTAAACTATTACCTTTCAAAAAAGGATTTGCACATTTAGCTCTAGCTACTAATTTACCAATTGTTCCAGTAATTTTACATGATGCACACAAACGATGGCCTGCTAAATCCATGAATTTTTACCCTGGAGAGTGCCAAGTTGATATTTTAGATCCAATAAAAACTGATTCTTGGAAAAGAGAGTCTATTGATGAACATGTTGAGCAGGTTAGGGGTGTTATGGCCAAAGCTATGGCTTAATTTGGACAAATATGCTCGTAGTCTTTGATTTGGACGGAACGCTGATAGATTCCAGTCGATCCATTTTGGAATCTCATAAAGCTGCATGGAAAAGTGTTAATGCAAAATGCCCACCTAAAGAAAAAATACTCAAACTTACTGGCCTACCTTTGATTGATATAATGCAGAAACTAGGACCTGAATATGATCCTCGAGCTTTAGCTAAAGTTTATTCTCAAACTTACATGGAAGCAACTAGACATGAAAAACTATTCGATGGAATAACTGAACTTTTAGCAAACAAATTTCGTGCTGCAGTTGCAACTGGAAAAAGCCAGCGTGGTGCCGACCGAGTAATCAAGCACTTTGGATTTGAAGGCCGGTTTGAAGTAATTTTAGGAGGAAACTCTGTTCCTAATCCTAAACCAAATCCAGACCTCTTATTTTCAATAATGGAATCAACAGGCACTAAAGATCTAATAATGGTTGGAGATACTACATACGACCTCGAAATGGCAGATGCTGCCGGAGTCAGAGGAGTAGGTGTAAGTTGGGGACATCATCCAAGTAAACTCCTCAGCAAATGGGCGCCTGTTGTAAATTCAGTTGAAGAACTAAGGCAACATTTGAAAGTTTGACTTTTTGATTAATACTACTGTTTAACCAATATTCATTTCTTTTAATTTTTCAGGAAGATAAGTATTCGTAACGAAATCAAGTCCGTACTTAGCTAAAGCTTGCTGTTCTGATTTTTTATTAATTTCTAATTGTAATTCTATTTCGTTACGCCAATATTTACTTTTGAATCTTGGATCTGTTAAAATTGACTTTAATGCGCTTTTATCTCTATCTGATAATTCATCTGCAGGAAGTTCATAATTGATAATGTCAGAAGGTGTAACTCCCAAATACCTTGCACTAGGTGTAGCCAAAATATGAGAAATATGTGCTGTTTTGATAGCTCCATACGCTACTGAACTGTAAATCCTGTAGGACCAAGGATCTGCATCTGTAAACAATAAAAGAGGTAAACCTGAAGCTTGATGCATTCTTTGTAAAAATCTTCTCGTTGATCTAGCTGGTTGCCCTTTGATGTGAACTAAAATGGCCTCGTGGGTTTCATCAAAGCCATTTTCAACTAACCTATCAAACATACCTCCAGTCTCAATTGCAATGATACATGTAGACTTACCAAAATCATCAAATGTTATTTTATTTTCTTCAACATTATAGGGTATATTATATCCTGTATCTCCTACATCATTTCGGCAATTAATTTTCATTGGTTGCCCTTTCCTATTTATCTCTGTAAGTGTTACATCTCCTAGAACTTTAGCTCCGTCTTCTTCTGGTCTGATTTTGAAATCTTCCCTTTGAAAGTGCGTAACTATTTCTAAATCTTCAATCAACTTATTAGATTCGTCTTGTGCATGGAATTTACCTAAATCCCAGGCTTCTGATATGTAATATAATTCTCTTAAGGTAGACGATTTGCTTTGTGTTGACATCTCTCTAATAAAATCTAAAAGGTAAGTGGTTCTAAGAAGCATGTAAGCTCCATCTAGTTTCTTAGCTGTTCTAGTTGTCTCTGAATTCCCATATTTCCAAACTTTCGCTTTCTCATCGAATATTATGTTATTCTTACTGCGCGTAGGAACTGCCATCTCAGGAATTTTACCTGTACTTAATTGCTCATATATTTGCGCAGCTATTTCTTCTAACTCAGTTACTGCTGAAGCCATACTTGTCTATTGAAAAGGGGTTATAGATTGAATGGGTCAAAAAGCATATCTTATTATCTCCTTAATTATGGCTTAATATGGACGTTGTACAAATCCTTCTATCTTTGAGTTTAGGCCTTGGATTGGCTGCAGCGTGTGGATTTCGTGTGTTCATACCTCCTTTGATGATGGGAGTAGGAAGTAGATTGGACTTGTATAAACTAGAAGGCTCTTTTGTCTGGGTTGATGATACCTGGGCAATCGCTATTTTCGCCGTTGCTACTTTGCTAGAGATTGGAGGATATTTTATTCCATGGATTGATAATTTACTTGATACTGTAGCTACGCCTGCTGCAATTCTCGGAGGAATTTTTGTAACTTCTGCAAGCTTGGAAGGCGAACTAGATCCATCTGCACAATGGACTCTCTCAGTAATTGCGGGAGGTAGTGTCTCCGGAGTTATTCAACTTGGAACAGTTGCTACCAGAGCAATTTCTACTGGAACTACTGGAGGGTTAGCAAATCCTATAATTTCTCTGTTAGAAGCTGTTGCTTCGATATTGTGTATTCTAATTTCACTTTTCTTGGTAGCGATCATTCCGATTGTTATCATTTTCTTAATTTGGAAATCGATAGGATATATCCAAATAACAAAAAAAGAAGTCGTTGTTCAAAAATAAAAGACAAAATATAGACCGCCTTTCCTTTAGTACTATGTATCGCCTAAGGAGTAAGGGGTTTTTCATATCATAGATTTCTCAAGTTTAATTGCCATGCTCATCTTTACTTTGCCTGTCTCTTTCTTGCCCGGGCCAAATAATCTCTTATCAGCAGTACACTCCTCAAAATTCGGATTTAACAAAACTTTACCTCTGATTTTAGGAATGGTTATTGGATGGTTTTTACTTGGAATTGCCGTTGGCCTTGGTGCTCTATTTATTGAAAAAAATTCAATGCTACTTACTGTGCTAACGTATGCTGGCGTTTTATACATGATTTATCTATCATACAAAATAACTTTTTCTTTAAGTTCGGAAGACCCTGACTTTTCTAATGAAAGGCTTGGAACAAATACAGGTATAATTCTCCAAGTTGTAAATGGTAAGGCCTTCATCCATTTACTAATTTTAATGACGGTATTTGGAACTGCATTTGGGGCTGATTTTATAGGTAAAATGATTATTGCTTTACTCAATGTGCTAATCAAGCTTACAGGCTGGATTGCATGGGCCTTATTTGGTACTGCATTGAAAATACAATTTAACGATACGAAATCGGGAATTTTAATTAATAGGGCTTTTGGTTTTTCACTTTTCTGCGTAGCAATATGGATCGCAATTCCTAGATAAATGAGTCAAAAACATAAATCAAAGAAAACGCTCTTGTCTCCTGACGAAAAATTATGGAGGAGAATTTCTTCCAAATTTGGTAAAGATGAAGATAAATGGGATATGGTCTGGAATTCTAGCAAAATTTATTCATTCTTTGTTGAAAAAGAAAAACTAAAATTAGACAATAAGGAATCTAAGCAATTAAAAAGTAAAATTGATGAGATTTTAGCCCATTCAAAAAAGAAAAGGCAGTGGTTTTTGCACAAACAAAATAACGAATACATTTTAAGAAAGCCAAAAGAAATCAGTGAAATAGAATCCAATATTCGAGATTGGCGCTATTTTTTCAATACTTATTCACCAACTGAAGAGATCTCTCTTACAGGACAATTGCCTAGTAAAGAAAATAAAAAATACAAATTAATCGAAGATGTTTGGTTTGCAATTATCGCCAATGAAAAATTACCTAAAAATTTTTCCCTATCTAAAAGTGAATATATTGTGAATTGGAAAACGTATGATTTAGTTAAAGATGTAAAGAATTTTGCAAATCTTTGCTCCGGACTAAGATTCCGCGACCCTTTACCCTCAATAGCTCTATTGCTTATAAAATCAAAGAGAATAGATGCAACCAAACTATTGGATTTAAGACTAAATCATTTGCGAACAAACAATTCAAACCCTTTTAGTAGAAATTATGACTCTCGCTTGTCTGATATTGCTGAAAGAATACCTGATGTTGATGCAGAACATGCTCTGAAAGAAGGTAGAACCGACTTGAGGCATTTGCCATTTGTAACCATAGACCCTAAGACTGCTAAGGATTTTGATGATGCGGTCTGTTTAATTGAAGAAAACGGGAAACGAACCTTATGGGTCGCTATCGCAGATGTAGCACATTACATTGAACCTGAGACACTCTTAGATGATGAAGCGAGAGCAAGAGCAACCTCTGTTTATTTGCCGCATACCGTTCTACCAATGCTTCCCTCTAGATTATCTGATAATTTGTGTTCATTGAGAGCAAAAGTCCCCAGATTAGCAATGACTGTTTCAATGGAAATAGAAAATGACTGGACAATTGGAAAGGTCGCTGCTTTTGAAAGTGTTATTGAAGTTCGAGAAAACCTGTCATATGAAGATGCTTTAGATAATTCTCAATTTCAAAATATGATAGAAGTATCTGAAGGGTTACGTCGAAACGAAATAAGACTGAACTTAAATTCTGCTGAATTGAGACCCAGAGTCCACGAAGATGAAATAAGTGTTAATGTCAAATGGCCAAACAAAGCAACTGAAATGATTGAAACATTCATGGTTGCTACTAATAATTCAATTGGGATTTTGCTTGGTGAAAAAAATGCACCTCTGCCCTGGAGAAGTCATGCACCGCCAGACGCTCCAGAAGTTGAAGAATTAAATGCTAAATTCAAAAATATGGAAATTAATATTGAATTGCCGATGCCTAGTGTAAAGAAATTTGGGCAATCTGAAGAAGCGGAATTAGCAAGTATGTTGGGCGATTGGGCAAATAGCGGAAATATTGAAATTAGTGGCCTAGAAAATTCTGATGATCAAGATGACGTTGCACAATATCTCAAAAATGTGTTGGACCCAGATGCTCGAAAAGATATTCTTATTTCTCTAAAAGAAGCACAACAGAAAGCTAATGATCTAAAGAGTGCGACACGAAGAGTCGTTGATCATGGGCTATTCTATCTTTTGCAACGCGCCATATATTCGCCAGAGAATCTAGGACATTTTGGATTAAATCTGAACGCTTATGTTCATTTTACAAGCCCTATTCGAAGATACGCTGATCTCGTTGTTCATCGTCAACTCAAATCTTTCCTAAATGAAGAAGAATGGGTTCATTCTGAAGAGGAAATGGCTAAAATTTCGGAGCAATGTACTGCCAATAGTCAAGAAGCCAAGTCTATCGAATGGGAATTAGTTGCAAATGCTTTCCATCTACATTTATTGAGAGGTGGAACTATCGGATCTGTTGAAAATTCACAAGAAAAACTAGAACTAAAACAATGGCCTGCTAGAGTCGTTGGACTTCGAAATCCCTGGATTTTCCTTGATTTATTAGATGACGGGGCCATTCGTGGAAAACTACATGTTAGTCAATTAGGTGATGGAAGACAATTGTCTACCGATGAATTTGGATTATACTTAATCAATGAAAATAAGGTAGAATCTGATGATATTATCTTATCTTTAGGTCAAAAATTCCCATGTAGGTTGAGAGGGCTTGACCTTTGGAGTGGTGAATTGGATTTGGCTCCTATATAGTATATTTATTGTACAGCCAACATCGATATAATTGAATTAATTAAAATGCATTTGCCGCCGTTATTTCGCATTTAGACAAACACTAATGCTTAAGTTCATGTCAATACACCTTTTGATGGCGGCAAACATTTAATCAAATTGATTAAATCATAAATGTTCGTTCTGAGTCTTTAGTATCCTTTACAGCAGCAATCCAAATAGCAACTCCAAATGCTGTTTTGTTAACTAAATCTGCCAAATTATATATTATGTTGATAGCTTCTACACTGTATGCTGTGTTGCTAATTGTTACTCCCAGTATTGTAGTCGCTTCTAAACCATACAAGTATCCTATTGGATAAATTGCCCATCCTATCGTAACTATCCATTTTAAAGATTGAAATGCAAATTGCCCAGCTTCATTACCACTATTTTTATTGATAATTGCTGCTTCTCCTCTAAAAATCTCATAGATAATGTAAAACCAACAAATCATTCCTAATGTCCACCAAACTATAGAACTTCCTCCAATCATTTGAGTTTCTCCGAGAAATCCAAAAACAAGCATCAATACTGAAGAGCCTAAAAGTCTCCAAAATAACATTGCTGTAACTGTTGTCACTGCAGCTAGAATAAAGTAAAATTCAACAATTTGTAATGGGACGGTCAAAAACCAATCAACATATCGATAGACTATCGGACTCTCGCCTGTTATTATCCAATGTTCTCTCATATACATGTAATGCCAAAATGCGATTCCTGTAATCAATGTAGCAATTGTCATTGATGTTTTCCACTGTGGTGCAACATTTGCACGTTCTATTAGAAAAAAGAGACTTGAAGCTAACATCGCTGCAGTTGCAATCCAAAAAGAAATTCCTACTAAATCATCTTGCCCAAGGACCAGAAAACCATCTTCAGAATAACTATCGCCCACTGCCGCGGAAGTTGGCAAAAGAAATACTGTAAAAATGCAAACGATTAAAAATAGTGTGTTTTTTAAGCTAAAGAACAAAAAAATTAATCCCCTGGAAGCCTATATTTTCCTAATTTAACTTTTACCATTTCATCCATTTCTTCCACAGTAATAAGTGGAGTTAAGTTTCCTGAAAAAGTCCCGGATGCGGCTATGTTTAAGGCCAGACCAGTTACTGTGGTGTGATCTGGAAAATCCATTATTGAAACAAAATCATCTTGTCCATAGCACCAATAGTAAGCTTCAACTGTTCCTCCTAATGATTCTACCATTCGAATGGTTTCATCTCTTCTAGAGGTTCCACCCTCTTTTAATAATCCTTGAACACCTTTTTTTGTGTAGCTACCTGAATACATGAATTTAGACATAATATACTATAGTATCAACATCATTTAACATTTTGCTTACCTAAAGGAAAATGTAAAAAATATTTTAATACTGCTGTGCAATAAAATAACATGGGGCCAAACGTATTGG
This sequence comes from Marine Group III euryarchaeote CG-Epi1, assembly GCA_001875345.1. Lineage (GTDB taxonomy): Archaea > Thermoplasmatota > Poseidoniia > MGIII > CG-Epi1 > CG-Epi1. The sequence goes on along the minus strand of MIZA01000004.1, from coordinate 4,321 downwards.
GAGTTTATGCGGCCGTACAGCACAATGAAAATTTAAAAATGTTGTCTGGCCTATCTGAAACATGGACTGTTGAGAAATCTCAGTATTATAATTTTGTAATGACTCCCCAAATTTCTTTTATTTTTTCCTTTTTTAAGATGTTACCGTACCTGTTGTTTGGTGTAACTCTTACGCTGTTTGGAATTATAAGTATTATTGATTTGAACGGGGAAGATATTCAGATGTCCCTGCTCTTACTAGGAATAGGGCTCTTCAATCTATTTTTGTCTCTGACTGTCAGACAAAAAGAAATATTTTTAGACTTAGATAATGGGTATTTTGTCTGGAGGTTTGTTAATTGGCCTAGATTTAGAAATAAAAAATATAAATTATTTCAACCTTTCAGTTTCAAAGTTAGGAAAAACTCTAGAGGAGTTCGTAATAGTAATAGTAATCGTATGGCGGGTTATGATTTTGTAGTAATGGATGAAAACGAGAAAGAAATTCCTTTGATTTTCTTTAGGTGCGATCAAAATCCAAATAAGGAGTTTCCCCTAATTGTTAAAACATTAGAAGATTCAATTGGAATGAGAAGATTATTTGATGGTGCGGAAAATAGATAGTATGGAAAAAGGCGTTATATTTGCTGATTTGGAGCAATTTGTTATTGTACCTGAACGTCCGAGATTATGGGACCTTAAAAACCCTGGATGGAGCGTTAATAAATCTAAACACAATCGCTTCGTTATTACTCCTAATGGCTATTTATTGAATATATTCACGATGTTGCCGCTCCTGATGATTGGTATACCCTTTACGTTCTTAGGAATTGTGTTGTTTGGAGAACCAACAATTCCAGTAGAAATTGCGATTGTGCTGGGAATAATCGGGATCTTACTTCTACTTTTGTGTATACTTATCAGAAGAAGTGAATTATGTATAGATTTGGACAAGGGATATGTTGTCTGGAGATATGCTAATTGGCCTAGATTTAGAAGCTGGAAGTATAAATTATTTAAACCTTTTAATTTCAAAATTAAGACAACTGATGATTATGGCATGGCTTTTGGCTATTACATTACAGTTATGACTGAAGATCAAGAAGAAATTGATTTGATTTTCTTCAGATGTGATCAAAATCCAAGAAAAGAGTTTCCCATTATTGTTAAAACATTAGAAGATTCGCTTGGATTAAGAAAATTATTTGATAGTGCGGAAAATAGATAGTATGGAAAAAGGTGTTACATATCCTGATTTAGATATTTTTGTTAGTGTGGGTCTTGGAAATTCAAATGAATCTATAATTGAAGGCTGGAGCGTTCGTAAATCTAAACACAATCGCTTCGTTATTACTCCTACTGGCTATTTATTGAATATATTCACGATGTTGCCGCTCCTGGCGTTTGGTATACCCCTTACGTTCTTCGGAATTGTGTTGTATGAGATTATGCCGGGAATAATCGGGATCTTACTTCTACTTTTGTGTCTACTTATCAGAAGAAGTGAATTGTGTATAGATTTGGACAAAGGATATGTTATCTGGAGATATGTTAATTGGCCTAGGTTTAGAAGCTGGAAGTACAAACTATCTAAACCTTTTAATTTCAAAATTAAGACAACTCGTGATTTTGGCAGTTATTTTGGCTATTACATTACGGTTATGACTGAAGATCAAGAAGAAATTGATTTGATTTTCTTCAGCTGTAAGCAAAATCCAAGAAAAGAGTTTCCCATCATTGTTAAAACATTAGAAAATTCGCTTGGATTAAGAAAATTATTTGATAGTGCAGGAAATAGATAGTATGGAAAAAGGTCTTACATGGCAAGAATTGGATGTTTTTGTTACTGTACCTGAAAGGCCGAGAATAGAATTATGGGATCTTAATAATCCTGGATGGAGCGTTAATAAATCTAAACAAAATCGCTTCGTTATTACTCCTAATGGCTATGGATTAAGCATATTTACGACGTTACCACTCCTGACGTTCGGTACAATCCTTACGTTAATCGGTATTCTGTTTATTCTGTTATCCATAGCCATTAAGAGTAATCTTGTCAATTCAGTGATTGTGCTGATAATCGGGATATTACTTCTAATTTTGTGTCTACTTGTCAGAAGAAGTGAGTTATGTATAGATTTGAACAAGGGATATTTTGTATGGAGATATGCTAATTGGCCTAGATTTAGAAGCTGGAAGTATAAATTATTTAAACCTTTTAATTTCAAAATTAAGAAAAGTGAAAATTTTGGCATAGATGGCTATTACATTACAGTGATGACTGAAGATCAAAAAGAAGAGGTTTTGATTTTTTTCTTTTGTGATCAAAGTCCAAGAGAGGAGTATCCCATTATTGTTAAAACATTAGAAGATTCGCTTGGATTAAGAAAATTATTTGATAGTGCAGAAAATGGATAGTATGTTTTAAATTACTCTTTTCATAGAAGTAATTATGAAAGGTATGGCTAAAGGGCTTCCAAGCTTTTTGATTATTTTCATCATGATTTCCGGGTGTTTAGATGATTCGATCACATCTGAATCAAATGAAATTGAAATTCAAGAAGATTTCTGGGACTCGTACTCCGTGGTAGCTCCTGTAGATACTGGAATTAATCCATACCATGACCATTTTCAAAAAAATCAAAGCTTGCCTCAGTCTTTCTTAGATGAATTCGGAGTCACAATGACTTGTGAATTAACTCAAACAGGAACTTGGGAGGAAAGAGTGGAAGCTGATCGGGAAACGTGTTGGAATCTAATTTCCTTCAATGATACTGTATATTTCTCAGGCACATGGATTATCGGAGCAATGGGTGAAGAAGGCTGGAGCGAAACACCCATCCTCGACGATCCTAATGATGGGCATGGTACTGCTGTTACCGGAGCTGTAATCGATGCAAATCCTGATGCCGTAATTTTCTTCCTCGAAGGGTTTGACGGTGTAAGAAGAGCTGCCGAGCATCCTATGGTTGACATAATTACAACTAGCTTTGGACCTATTGGTTCAATTCCTGTTTCAGGAATAGAAGACGATACCGAATATGCTGTTAATGAAATGGGCAAATTGCACACTGGTGCTTGTGATAATACAGGCTCTACTTGTGTTCAAGATGCAACTGGTGGACCGCCATGGTCAATCGGAATTGCAGGATTCCAAGAAGATGGTGATCGAGGAAAAGTAATGCATTGTTCTGGAACTGCTCCGGATATAGTAGCAGACTGGACTCAAAATTTGCCTGACCACGACTCAATTGACGGATATCATGATACTTCAGGAACCAGTTTCGCAACCCCAAGAACGGCTGGCGTGCTTTCCTTAGTTATCCAAGAACTTAGAGAACAATACAACGACAAGGGATCTGGTGGTAGAAATGGTAGCTTAATTTACAGTGAAAACGCTTCAATTACCAACTATGATATCAGAAGAAGTATGGAAAAAGCCTCATACTTCCCAGATGCTTCGGAGTATGATCCTGGGGCAAATGAAGGTGCTTGCCAAACTGGCGTACCTGTGTCTCCTGTGGCTCCATACACCCAGACTGGCTGGGGAGTTGTTGATCCTACAATAACACAAACCATTATTCAAGATTTAGATGGTTCTTCGCCTTTAACTGATAAGGATTTTGATTGTGAAACGTACATGGATTCAGTTATGGCCGCTAGAATTGCATATTGGAGTTAATTTTTAGCAAACTACATAAATTGCCTCTAAATCGTAGCCTATGAAAGAGATCGTGGTGAGCTCGATGGCTCCGAAACCGATCGGTCCTTACTCACAAGGTGTCGTGTCTGGGAATTTTATTTTCCTAAGTGGCCAAGTAGGCCGGAAGCATGACGCTACAGACTTAGAAAATGGTGTAGCTGACCAAACCAGGCAAGCCATTCTAAACATAAAGGCCGTATTAGCTGAAAAAAATCTAACCTTAGATAACGTAGTAAAATCAACTGTTTTCTTAGCAGATATGAATGACTTTGCAGAGATGAATGCAGTATATGCTGAATTCTTTGATGAAGACACAGCTCCTGCAAGATCAACAGTGCAAGTTGCTGGTCTGCCATTGAATGCTGATATGGAAATTGAAGTAATGGCTTCATTGGACTGATTATGTACGTTATTAGTGGTTCAACTCACCAAAGATTAGGTGCGTCCTTAGCTGAAGAAATGGATGCTGAATTTTGTGGAGTGGTGAATAGACATTTTCCAGATGGCGAAAGGTATATCCGTGTTTTAATGGATGTAAATGAACAAGATGTTGTTGTTGTTCAAAATACTTTTCCTGATAAAAAGATTGTAGAACTTCTCCTAATTTTACAAGCTGTTAAAGAAGCAGGAGCAAAGACTG
>MIZA01000003.1 GCA_001875345.1 Marine Group III euryarchaeote CG-Epi1 | reverse complement strand
CTATAATTCCGAAGCTGAGGTAGATGACGGCTCATGCGAGTACCCTGAACCGATTGAAGGGTGTATGGATACTAATGCAACAAATTATAATTCGACAGCAGAGGTTGATGATGGCTCCTGTGAATATCCCGAACCAATAGGAGGTTGTATGGATGTAAATGCAACTAATTATGATTCAGAAGCTGAGGTAGATGACGGCTCATGCCAGTTTCCAGAGCCCATAAAGGGATGTACAAATGAGACAGCTAATAATTTTAATTCTACCGCTGAGATTGACGATGGGACTTGTGATTTCACGGAAGAAAAATTAGATTATTGTCCAGATGAGATTAATGAAGATAACGAAAACTTAGTAGACGATGTGTGTCTAGTTCCTGTAGAAGAAAATGATAAGGCCGATGAGGATGAAGATGATGGAGGATTCTTGTCTTCAATGACAATAATTGCGGTAATTTCCGTTATAGGATTGATTGCAATTCGAAGAAGATAAACTACTTTAGTCAGGCATGGATAGGTATACAATGACAGGTTTGCTTAAAGGGAAAGTTGCAGTAATTACCGGTGGATCTAAAGGTATAGGTTACAGTATAGCTGAGAGATTTACAAAAGAAGGTGCAAAAGTAGTAATTTCTAGCAGGAATAAAGAAGAATTAGAAGTTGCAGCAAATGAACTTGGCAGTGATTGCTTTGCAGTAGATGTCAGTGATTCAAAATCGGTATTATCCTTGAAGGAATGGCTAGTTGATACGCATGGTTCTTTAGATATTTTAGTAAACTGTGCTGGAGCAGTTAGATATGATGGTATAATGGAGGTAACCGAAGAAGATTGGGACTTTCTTATTTCTGTAAATCTTACCGGGACTTTTCTAATGTGTAACAAGTTAGCTCCAATTATGAATGATGGGGGTGCAATATTGAATATATCATCAACACTAGGATTGAGGGCGATGGAAGGTGCAGTTGCTTATTGTGCAGCTAAAGGAGGCGTTGTTAATTTGACAAAAGCCGTGGCTCTTGATTTAGTAGACAAGATTAGAGTAAATTGTCTCTGTCCCGGAGTTGTCGAAACTCCAATGGTTAAAAATAGAATTGAAACAGGACAAGCCACAAGAGAATATCTTGAAAACGTTCAGCCGATGGGAAGAATGGGTACTCCTGAAGAAGTAGCATCTATGGCATTACATCTTTGTGGACCGGAATCAGGTTGGACTACAGGTTCTATCATATCTATAGATGGTGGACAGACTGCAGCTTAGATATAGCCAAGTTTACTGTATATTGTGAATTATTACGACATCTTGGGAGTTGATGAAAATGCAGATTCGGAATCAATTAAGAAAGCTTACAAAAAACTAGCAAAAAAGCATCACCCTGATTTGAATCCAGAAAATGTAAAATCTTCAGAAGAACATTTTAAGAAAATTAACGAGGCTTACCATGTTCTTATAGACGATAAAGAACGCGAAAAATACGATCAATTTGGTTCTGAATATATCCCACGTAAAGCCCCTCAATGGCAAGCAACTAATGTCTGGACAGGTACTTGGGATTACATAAGATGAGTGAAAATAATATAGTAGTCGTTAAAGATTTAGAGAAGAAATATAAGAGCGGTACTCATGCAGTTAAAGGTATCAATTTTGAAGTAAAAAAAGGGGAAATTTTCGGAATGCTTGGCCCGAATGGTGCAGGTAAAACCACTACTTTACAGATGATGGGAACACTATTGAATATTACAAATGGTAAAATTAAAATTTTAGAATATGATGTTGAATCAGATTCAAGTAATGTTAGAGAAAACATAGGTTTTGCACTTCAGGAAGCAGGTTTGGATAGTCTATCTACTGTTAAGGAATTAATTGCATTTCATGTCAAACTTTTTGGATTCAGAGGCGTAGAGATCGACAGGAGAGTTGAACAAAGTTTATCTTTATTGGACTTACATCAGTATTCAGATCAAATGATTCCAGAGCTATCTGGAGGAACACAAAGAAGATTGGATCTAGCAGTCTCATTAGTTCACGATCCCAAACTTCTTATCTTAGATGAACCGACTACTGGTTTAGATCCAGCACATAGATCTGATTTATGGACTCTATTGAAGAAACTAAAAACTGAAAAGGGAATTACGATTGTACTATCCACACATTATATGGAAGAAGCGGACGTACTTTGCGATAGGCTTGCTATAATAGATTCAGGAGAAATAGTGGCAATGGATACTCCTCAAAAGCTCAAGAAGACTATTGGCAAAGATAGAATTGAGTTCAAATTATTTGAATCACTCAGTGAAGAGCAAATAATAGCATTGAAAGATGAGTTTGGTGAGGAAAATATTTCTGCAAATGATTCTTTTTTTACGGTTAGAGTTGATGATGGCGAAGAAACACTTCTGGATACTCTCAAAATAATAATTCAAATGGAAATCAAAGTTAAAGGAACTAAAGTGCTCCGTCCTTCTCTAGATGATGTTTATCTAAAATACACCGGTAAGCGTTTGGAGGAATTATCTTGAAATTTAGTACAATTTTAACACTGTATATTAGAAACCTAAAGCAATACAAGAGACTTCCAGCAGTACTTGCTTTCAGTTTTATCGTTCCAGTAATACAGTATCTTATTTTTTCTAATTTATTTAATAGCTTATCAGATGTTCCAGGTAATCCCTATGGAAATTACCCTTACTACATGTATATTACTCCTGCAATTATAATTCTAACAGCAATATTTGGAAGTGTGAACTCATCAGCAGCCCTTTTGGTTGATTTGAATACAGGATACTTTGATAAGTTAAGAGCGACACCGGCCAGTCTTGCACCTCAGGTCATTGCTCGTTTTATGTCTGAATTTACTAGGCTGTCATTACAATTATTTTTGATTATTACAGTTTCAATTTTGTATCACAAAAGAATTAGCGGAGTTTTGGAATTACCAGAAGCAGGTATTTTGGGATTGATTACAATTGTACTTTTAGCAGCCTCCTTTGGTATTGGTGTTGTTGGAAATTTGGTAGTGGCTTTAGCTTTCAAAACTAAGAGTGAACAGGCAGTTCAAGCAGTGTTTCCTTTATTTTTCGTAGCCGTTTTCATGAGTACTGCTTATGTTCCTGATGTACTACTTCCAGATTGGTTACAGTCTGCTATTGTATACAATCCTAGTGAATATTTAATCAGAGCAGTAAGAGGTATCTTCTTGGAAGGTTTTACAGATTCAACAATGGACTCAGTTACAATAGCAGTATCATGTATTATTGTCCTTACAACTATTACTAGTACAATAAATTACCGAACAATTACCCGTTCAATAGATTAATGGTCCGTCCTCCCGGATTTGAACCGGGGACCTGCCGGTAACTGCGGCCTCCCGTACTCACGGGTAAAAGGGATAGACCCCTACAGCCGGCCGCTCTGGCCAGTCTGAGCTAAGGACGGTATTACGCTGATTAGTGGCCACTATTTGTTTCTTCTTCTAAATCATCAAACTTTGCGGCAGTCAATTCAAGTCTAGAATAATACTTCCCATATTCTAGCGACTTGACTATGAAAATCAGGCATAAAACAATCATTATTGCAATTAACAGATATGAAAAATATTCCCATGATTGACCTGATTTTAGAAGTGGAAGGGTTGCAAATCCATTCCACGCAGCATGCATTACAAACCCGAAGATATATGCATAAATTAGAGGCATTTTCATAGATTTTTCCATTTGCTTTGAATATGCAATTGCAAATCCAATTGCTCCAGGTCCAACTGCGTGTAAAACTGTAGAGCCAATACCTCTTACGAATGCATTCAAAGTCCAAGCATCAGAGCCGTACCATAGCAAAATGAATAATTCATATAACATATTCTCAATTATGGCGAAACCCATTCCGCATGCGACACCATACAAAACTCCCTCATAAGGAGTTTTTAATCTTTTCATTATGAAAATTAATCCAATTGGTTTCAACAGTTCCTCTACAAACGGAGCTATTATTGATACTAGAATTAATTCAGGAGTTCCAAATTCGCCTTTTCCTAGTAGTGCATTTTGATTGACTTCTACAATTCTTGATCCTAAATCATTTAGCAAACTAGCAGGTAAAGTAGAAAACATTCCCCACGCTAGCGCGATTAGGACAAGTCTCTGGGGTTCTGGTGAAGTTATTGTTCTTGAATAAATATAGCTAACCCAGATTAGACCAGGGAATGCAAATGCTATAACAAATGCAATCGGAAAGAGAAATAGGAATGGCCCTCTTTCGGTAAGTGCTACCAATCCTAGAGCTAAAGACATGAGGAACAAAAAGAACAGCATTCCAGATTTTGGTAATTGCAGTACTTGTCTCTGTATTGAACCTAACTTGAAGCTAGTTTCATTTGAAACAGGCTTTAGTCCTCCCCAGTCAAGATCATTTTTTTCTTCACTTTTACTGTAAAATAGTTTTCCAGATTTAGAGCTATATTGACCGGGGTATTCAGATCTGTAACTGCTCTCAGAGGTGTCATCAATATTTTTCTCTATATTCTTAGTGTATGGTTTTCTATTAGATGTCACATATCTAATTGGAGCCGGCATTTTTTGCAAAATTGCGACTATAATCATGCCTCCAGCCACCATTAAAATCATAATCAAAAATCCCATGAATGGAATTTCAGGTAAAGACATAGTATTTCCTTCCTCCATGGCAATAGGCCCTACAATGTACAAATATCCTAATTGTCCGCCCATGATTAGCAGCAAATTTGCCATAATTAGACCATAAACTTGGAAAATTGCGCTATATCTCACAATTGAGTATAAAGGGAGCTACAGTTAAGATAGTTGGGTTATTTTGTCGATTGATTCTTGTTTAGCAATCTCGATAATTGCTTCAGTATCTCCAGTTCCATTATATCCTGCAGCACCAGGGTGGCCACCTGAAGAACCTTCATTTATTTCACATATTTTTTCTAGTATTTTAGTCAAATTAAAACCTTTAGATACTATTCGATTTGAAGCTCTTGTAGAAAGGCGCATCTCACCATTTTTCTTACTAGATCCTACTATGGCTATATCAGCACCCAAAACTATCATGTGTCTTGCACTACCAGATTCGAAAGATCCGACGATACTTGTTGCGACAATCCACTTTCCATGCTGAATCCATTTCATGTTTTGCGCTGCTTTCAAAAATGTAACTTTTTGAATTAGTGGTCTTTCACTATCTAGTAGGTTAATGACTTCCTGGGGTTCAGCTCCATTATCACACAATATACTTGCTGAACTAAATGTTTCGTTGTTTGCGTGTCTGAATTGACCTGTATCTGTGTAAATCGCTGCAAGTAATACATTAGCACATTTTTTGTTAATTGCTAAACCTAATTCATCAATTATTTGTATAATAATTTCTGCAGTACTAGTCTTATTTGGCTGGTGGATTACTTCCGTTCCTTCAGGCCATCCTTCAATTTTTGTATGGTGATCAATTACAATCATGTTTTGAGCTTTAGGGACAGGGCTACAATGTTGAGGGTTTGGACTGTCTAAGGCAATGACCGTCCCTTCCCATTTTTTAGGAGACTCCATAAGAATATCAATTTCATTAAATTCGGCTATTTTCTGACCGTGAGAACTCACTTTATCTGGAGCACAAATTATAGCGTCTTCGAATACAGTTTGTAATGCTATGGCGGAAGCTACGGCGTCAACATCGGCATGATGATGAACTAATAATAATAATTTTTTCTCAAATAATTTTTTTGAGGAATCATTGAGTAACATCTTGATTTTTATTTTCCTGTAGACTTTGAACAATAGGAGTTAGCTTACTTTGCATCTCATTAATTTGGACATTTAGATTTTCTACTTGACCTTTTAGACTTTTATTTCTTATTTCCAGAGTTTCTTTTTCATCCATTAGTTCTTTTTTTAGTTGTTTAACGTTATCAACTTTCTGCATAATAGATCCAATGGCTCTGTACAATGTACTTTTATCATTTGTATCCTCAATTTCGTTAAGAGTTCTTTCAATTTCATTAACAGACATTTCGATTTGAGAAGTTTGTTGGGTTAGAGCTTGGGCTTGTTGCTGCATCTGTTGGAAAAGATTAATTTTCTCTTGAATATTTTCTTCAGTTATTTTATCCATTATCTAAAACTCCTTCTGCACAATATGCCCATCCTAAAAAAGAATTTAGCGCAGCTCTTAGACTAGTAAAATCTTCAGCTTCTATTTCGATTTTCACTTTTTCACCTGCTGGAATAACTTCAACATCTACTTTTGGAAGTTTATCTTTTGCCTCATCCATTAAAGCTCTTGCTATATGTTTGGAATTAGTTCCCATTTTCAAGCTAACTTGAGCTTTCATTAATCGGAAACAACTGTTTTCTTAGTGGATGGTCTTATTTTATAAAATATTTTTTCACCGCAAACACGGCATGTAAGACCAAGGACTTCCAAGTCCATATCTAATCTAGTACCACAAGAAGCACACTTGTAATTAACCATTAGTCGTCCCTCGTTGGATAATATGCACCACTAGCAAATTGGTAACCACAACTATTACAACTGTAAATTCCAGTTGAAATTCTTTTTACGTTAGTCTTAGAACAAGATGGACATTCAAACTTCTGCTTCTGTTTTTTCTCAACAGCACCTAAGCGTCTTCTAACAGAAACACCATATCTTGGTCCAAATCTGCCTGTACTTCCAACCTTCTTCGTACCCTGACTCATCTATATCCCTTTTAGAGCCTCACGTAAAACATTATCGCTCTTTCGTGCAGTTTTCACAGCTTCTCTAACTTCAGCATCAGTAAATGCTCCATTCATACCTTTTTGAGCCGCTCTTATATTTCCATCTTCATCATGAGCTACAGTTAATCTTGCACTCATGACAGATTCTTCATCAGATGTTGGATCTAAAATGACAGTATCTCCAAGTCTTCCGAAGGTACAGGAAATTGGCCAGCATGTAACTGGTAAATCAACGTCTTCGTCAGCAATTCCATGTTGAACATTTGGTATTTTAGCGTTAGATAAAGCAGCAGCTGCAGCCAATGTACAACAGTCAAACAAGTTACCGCCATTATCTAAGATGTGTAAATCAATGTAAACCATCCAAACACGCTCACCGTGTTCTATACACAGGGCATCAAAATCGATCATTCTGGATTCGCGTATGCCTCTATCAACAACTCTTGCTAATTCAATTGAAGCTTCACGAGGTGGTCCAGGATCAAAAGACTGATCTGCTAAAGGAGCTAATTCAGTTGAAGTGGTCATAGTTCCACTTCCTGGAGAATCACCGTAGGGTGTTCCTATTAACAACTTAATTCCACAAAGAACCTTAGTTTTACCTAGATGAACCATGGAAGAACCCTCAGCAGTGTTAATCATTCCAGTTTCTATTTTTACTTCTCTAAATTCATTAATGCCTCTTCCATCAGCTCTCTTTCCTTCAGCAGCTAAAGATTCCATATGTCCTTTCATTAAGTTTGAAACACTGTCGCTGCTCATTTCTTACCTCCGTAGCTTTTGTCTAAAGCATCTCGCATAATCTTGTACAAATCCATACATCCGCTAGTAGCTAAATCCATAGCTTCCTCGAATTGGTCTGGAGTTAAGTGTCCGTCTAACTGTAGCAAGACAACTTCTCCAGTACTTGGAATTATTGCTAAAGGCAAATCAGCTTGCCCATAGTTATCTTCTTCCTTGTTCAAATCTAGCACCACTACGTCATTAACTTTTCCAGAAGCACAAGCAGGAATCATATCTCTCATTGGTATACCTGCATCAGCTAAAGCTACAGAAGCTGCAGTCATTGCAGCACATCGAGTACCTGCATGAGCTTCTACAACCTGCATATCTACACGTATAGACGCTTTTGGAAATTCTTCTACCATAACTACTTTTTCAAATGCTTGAGAAACAATGTAAGATATCTCACTAGATCTTCGGTCTAATCCAGGTCTTTTTCTGTCATTTACACTAAAAGGAGCCATAGTATATCTTGCTTGAACAATAGCTCTATCTGCTTTTTGTTTGTGTCTAGGATGACATTCCATAGGTCCGAATACACCTGCATAAATTTTGTTGTTACCCCATTCAAGATAACAAGAACCATCTGCATTATCTAAAACACCTGCAGTGATTTTCACTTCTCTTAGTTCATCGGGTTTTCTTCCGTCTAGACGGACTCCGTCTTTAATTAATTCCATATCTGTTTGGCCAGCCATTTTATTTCTCCAATAATTTTTCTATTTTTTTAGTTAAACCTTCTGAGGAAGCTTCTCGATCAATTGTCTCCATAGCTTTTTGTGCCTTAGAGATATCTTCCCCCTTACCATCAATCCAAATAAATCCATTTTGACCTATCTGAATACGAGTATTTGTTTTTTCACGTATAGCAGTAATCATTGACCCCTGCTTTCCGATAACTCTCGGTACCGCAGTAGGTTCTACTTTCACTACAGTTCCAGAGTATAATTTTCTACAATCATCTTTTTTCAAAGTTATTTGGTGTGAACCGGCAGCATCTACCATGAAAACTTCAGCCCAAACTGCATCGCCGATTGATAAAAATCGTGCAGTATCTCCGAATGGTACTTTCCATCCTGATTCACTATGATGAAGTGTTGAATTAAATGCAGCACCAATATCCATTCTCCAAACAGAAGGTCCAGTTTCAGCACAAATTGCAACTATTTTGTCACCAACTTTTGGATTATATCTGCCTTTAATTGCATTGACATTCATGTATCCACTTCTATCATTTGAGTAACCTACTACTGAGGAATAAACTCGTCCATCTTTTCTAAAAATTCCCTTGCCTGGTTTACTTTTTGTTTCTAGTAAATCGCCAGGAAGTACAAATCCTTTAGAATTCTCACTTTTTTTATTATTTTTTGATTCTTCGCTCATATGAATCATCCATTATTTTTTCAATTATAACAATCCTTTCCAAACTTACCCCTATATGAAGATTTGTTTCTAAATTATTTTCAATTCAGCAGTACCTTTTGTGGTAGATCCTAACAAATTTTCAAGTTCATTGTAGGAAGCTGCTGACATCTTTACAATTCCTATCCAGCTTCCGTCGCTTTGGTATTCTTCATTTTCAATAGCCCCCAATCCAGACATTTGACCATAACATTTCCCAACATATATTGCTGGAATTTTAACCGCTGCCTTAACTTTTTCAAAAGATATAGGAATTAATGGCCTTATTTTTCTTACAATGTCTTCAACTTGTCTCTCAACACTTCTAATTGGATCAAAGTTATATTTTGCTTCAATAATAGCATTTTCAATTCTCTGTGGAGGATGCGCTCCACCCGTTTGCGGGTTCATAGCGTTAGCGACAATGTGGGATAATATCTGCTTCCTTTTGTTATCAACCATTTCCTTTTTCTGTTCAGAAGTTAATTGAATTGTTCCTTCAGTTAATATTTTCTTATAAATATCTATCAAATCTGATGACTCGAAAAAATCATTTAAAATATTTTCTGGAGATCTCTCACCCTTTGCACTGTCAGCCCATATTCCATCCACTGCAATGCTGTCTTCCCAATCAATTTCGTCACCTTCTTTGAAAGCTTGAGCTTCATTAGGATCTATTAGTATTTCGAAGCGATGCCCACCAGCTTCAAGCCTGGCAATTACAGCATCTTCAAGAGATACCATTACTTAATTTTTTTAATTTCTCCACTGACTACTTTAGGGTCTAATGTTCCAAATTCTCTTTCTGTACTTATAACTGCGATTTCAATGACTTCAGCTTTCAGATTGTTATCGTTAGCTGCGGAAAGAGCTTTCAATCCTAGATTGATAGCTTGCTTTTCAGTCATATTATCTTTGTAATCTTTTTCGAAGACTTCCATTACTTCATTTCTTCCAGCGCCAATTCCTCCAGCCTTGTACGCCATCATTGCACCTGAAGGATCAGTCTCGTAGAGATGAGGTCCTGATGCATCTATTCCAGCAATTAGCATTGCCGTACCGAATGGCCTTACTCCTCCATACTGAGTGTAGCTTTGCTTAAAGTCACATAATTTTTTAACTAGAGAAGCAACAGCTAACTCTTCGTCATAATTAAATGTGTTGACTTGACATTCTACTCGAGCTTTATCAACTAATGCTCTTGCATCAGCAACTAAACCTGAGGTTGCACAACCCACATGTCCATCTATTTTGAATATTTTTTCAATACTGTCTGCTTCTATTAATTTAGAGCTCAATCTCTTGTCTACTATTAATACAACACCATTTTTGAATTTCACTCCAACGGTGGTAGTCCCTCTCTTTACTGCTTCCCTTGCGTATTCAACTTGAAATAATCTCCCGTCTGGAGAAAATACAGTTATTGCTCGGTCATATGCCATGTGTCCTGCTTGCATAAAAATACCTACATGCCACCGTTTCACGCTCTAATAAAGAGTATCGGTAGGTGGCTTAATTATTAAATGAGCAGTTTTTACCATACTGTGCGCAAAATATGGCTTATTGCAGCGATGATGCTAATTCCGGGCTGTCTAGATAGTACTCCAGAATCTTTAGATGGCGTAGATATTTCAATTCTAGCAGAGTCATTTGTTGAGGGAGATACAATTCAATTTATGGCCTCAGGCAATAATCCTAAGGGAGCCAAATTTCTTTGGGATTTCGGAGATGATAGTGGCAGCTCGGGCAAGGCTGTCGAACACACCTATAAAGATGAAGGCACTTACACAGTAACATTAACCGTAGTTGATGATGATAGTAGAATAGGTGTTGCTAAAAAGGATGTAGACATATTGTACAGAAATCAAGCCCCTTTAGCAAGTTTAGAGGCTACGTATGGTGGGCTCGGTCAACAAGTCAAAGTTAACAGTATCGCCTTTTTTGATGGTGGAGCTTCTAGCGATCCAGATGGAGATGTGTTAGAATTTGAATGGGATTTTGGCGATGGTTCCACTTCATCATTACTACGTCCAAATCATGAATACACTAGTATAGGGAATTACACAGTCACATTAACAGTCAGGGACTCTAGCAATGAATCTAGTACTGCAGAAACTTGGGTATTAGTCAACATAAGAACCTACAATGTAGAATTTATTCAAAATGAAATAACAATTCCAGCATTTGCTGGTTACACTGCAGAAGGCGCCACAACAACTCAAAATCATGCTTATCCCTACAATTTGACTTCAGCTTCTTATGATCTAGAATGGGAAGAAGACGAAGATCTTGACTCGCCAGATAATCCAGTGGTAGGAACTTTATTTCCTGATGATTTTTCACTTGGAGTTTCAACAAATTATGTTTTCAACTTAACTGAAAATGGAACTTCAGGCAACCTTGAACTTAATTTTGACGTTTTGTCTTCTATTCCTGATGATTTGATTTTATCTTTGGGTTCAGAAAATGAAGTTAAACAATATTTATTTCAAAATGGTTACACCAGTGCTAAAGGCCAAGGTAGTTGGGTTACTTCCATTACTTGTAATGATGCACCTTCTATAGTCCCTGAGTTATTTAATGAAGTAGATCAAGGAAATGATTGGATACTTTACGTAAGTTATACTTACTATGAATCAGTTATAACAGAAGTTTAATCTTCTTCAATACCTATTTGCGATGCCAAAAAGGCCAATGTTTTGTTAACGCTAGTATATTCGCTACCGCCTTTTTCTTTTGCAATTTCAAGCGGACCAAATGCACTTTCAACAGCTCCTTCAACATCATCAGGATTTCTCTTCAGTGCCAGGTGATAATTACAAACAGCTAAGTTATGCCAAGCTCTTGGTTCATCAGGATTGATTTCAGTAGCCTTTCTAAAATGTTCAGCTGCTCGCTCTAGTCGCTTTTCAGCCCATGCAGCATTCCCGAGCCTTAGATAGTTCTTCACATCTCCTTTCAAGACTTTTGCAGCAAACTCTCTATACTCTCCTCCTCGATCTATATTTTCACTGCTATCTACATATGAAGGAGTATTTCTTTGGTAAGTATTAGAATAACTTTCTGAATGCGAGGAATAATCTTCAGTGGCTGTTGTTGTTTCACTACTAATGTAATCATCTCTCTCTAAAATTTCTGTAGTGTCGGGACTTGGTTCATCAAACATCCCAAAGCCAAACATAGGCTCGTACTCTTCATTATCATCGTTTCTTGCAGTCTCCTTTTCTGGAACATTACTGCTAGGTGTTGAAGGTTCCTCATGAGATGCAGGCATTGTTCCTTCATCTGTATCAAATGCCAATATGGTGTTGCCAGCGCCTGCGTAAATATAATCCGATGCTAAAGTCGAACAAACACACGTTATCTCTCCGCCCGTTTCGAAATTTTTTACTACTTCACCTTTATCATTTAATATGTAGATTTTGTTATCGTGAGATCCAGCTAGAACACCTCCATCATTAAGTGGCCTAACAGAGCGAACGTATCCTTTTGTTTCATAATTCCAAATTTCATTTCCATGTAAGTCTAATGAATAAATTGTGCAATCCCAACCACCAATTATTATCGAGTTGTTATCTTTTTCAATGTCGACATCCCATAGTGCATCACTTCTTTGTTTTTTCCAAGATAGATTGCCTTCAGAGTCCAGACAGTACAAAAATTCGTCAGCGCACGCTACAACATGTGCCCCGTTTCTTGATACGCCAACGCCTACCATCGCTCTGCTGGTATCATATTCCCATAATTTAGTTCCACTTTCTGTAAACATTGAGATTGAATCTCCAGTTCCAATCACAACGACCTGCCCATTTGGGTCGACCGCAAGCGACCAAATGGCTTTTCCCACATTAACTTCCCATTCAACATTTCCCAAAGAATTAAACATTCTTAACTTGCAGTCTTTTCCGCCGCAAATGACTCTCTTGCCATCTTTCATAATCGCGATTCCATAAGTGCCATCGCCGATGTTTTTTTCCCAAATTGTCTGTCCTTCATTATCGACTAAAAAAATATCGCCGCTATTATTTCCAAAAGCTATTTTCCTCCCGCCTTCCGACGAAGAAATGCACTTAATAGTGTCAGAAGTGTTTATTTGAAATTTAGAATTTGCAGACATTAGCACAACAATCCATTCAAGCTCATATTTATCTCTTTTTACACATATATATCAACAAATAAATTTATATAAAGAGCGATTGTAGTACAATACCTGAACTTAGAGCCTGTGAATGTGATTTACGGGTTTTTAATTTCACGCAATTGGTGTACAAATGATAAATAATCGTGTTGCATTTATGTCCGCATTGGCCTTTGCCGTATTGTCGCTTTTCTTAGTAGGCAGTTCAGAAGCTAGTTTGAATAACGGAGACTATGAACCTTCAGACGAAACAAGGCTAGATCCTTCAGCAGGAATCTCATTTAGTGTTGTTCTTAATGCAAACAATGATAATGATGAAGGTATAACCTCTATAGTGGCAATTTTTGGAGATCCAGATGGGTCTTGGACTGGTGAAGTAGATTTAGAATGCGACACCGATGTTGCAGACTGTGAAGGTACAGGAGACGACCTTGATGGAACTTGGAAAACACCAGTTACTTTAACAGCAGGCGATACAGTTTCATCACCAGGTGAAGAAGTAATTTTTTATAATTTTAAAGCTACAATGGATAGTGGTAATGAATACGTCTGGAATGGTGGAGTGGATACAGTTTCTACAGATCCTGCAATACACGTTAACACACTTCCCTCATTGAGTGATGATGCAGCAGTTACAGGCGATGACATGCCTTACTCTGTAAGGACAGTTACAATAACTTACACAGATGCAGACGGACACGCCGGCGTACTCTCAGCTACAGTTTGTGAAGATTCAGATCCAACAAGTTGTGAAGCATCATTCAGTTTATCAAAAGAGTCTGGAGATGAAACTACAGGTGCAGTTTATTCAGCAGATTTCCAAACTGCTTTCGGTGGAGATTTAACAGTTACAGTAAGCGGTACAGATGGATTTGACTCAGCTGAAGATAACAGAACCGCTTCTTTCTCAGTTGATACAGAAACACCATGGTTAGTGAATGACTCAGTAAGTTCAACTTCAGCTGGTGAAGCTGATCAAATAGTATTTGATGTAGTCTATTGTGTATTTGAAGCTCAAGCAGGTACTACTGTATCAGTAAATGTCGGCGGTACTTCTATTGGCCTAAGTGAAAATGGAGCTTACGATGCATGTGTAAATGGCGTTGGTACTAACTACACAGTATCTACAGCTGTGGCTTGGGCAGCAGATGCTCAGGCAGTTCAATTTTCAGCATCTAACACTGCAGCTTCGGCTGAAAATTTAGATTCCACATCCGTGACCATTAATGATCTTCCAGTAATTTCAGACGGTTCAGCCAGAAAGATAGATTCAAATTTCATAATTAATGCCACCGTCGATGATATAAATTTAAATGACGGAGATTCAATTTCAGTTTTCGCAGTAATTGAATTTGGTTCAACCGTAGCTATGGGTTTAGATGAAAATTCCAATTATACAATTACCGTTGCAGAATCAGCAATAATAGATGAAAGAGGAGGTTTGAGAACCGTTACTTTCGTTACAGCAGATTCCTACGGAGAAATAGTTTCAGCAGACTTTGGAACCACAATTGAAGTTAACAAAACTAGTTCCTTCTCAATGAGTACATCCTCAAGCATGAGTTTGGCTCCGGGTCAAAATACTTTAACGTTTACCATAGATAATGATGGTAATTTTGAGGACACTTTCACAATTTCAGCATCCAGTTTGAATGGATGGTTTGTCACATGCCCTGCAGTTACAGTTGCATATGATTCTTCATCTGATTGCGACATCACAGTAAACGTACCGCATGTAGCAGCAGGAACTAAAGATTCATGGACTGTAAGTGCTGTAGCTACTAATGACGCATCAGTTAGCAACGATGAAACAGGTACAGTTACAGTAGATACAGTAACAGGCCACGACCTAACTGGCGACACCGATTTATCTGGAAATCCAGGCGACACCGTAACTTACCATTTTACAATTCTAAATACTGGTAATGCACAAGAGAAGATGGATTACACTGTTACTTCTTCATGGAATGTTGATACGCCAGGAGGCAGCACTACTCTTGCCATGGGAGCTTCAGATACGATTTCAGTTACTCAAACAATTCCGGCTAATGCAGGTTCAGGTGCTTCAGAATCTGTAACATTTACTGTAATTAACGGAGATGGTTCATCTACCTCAGTTACAACCACTGCAAATCAAGTATATGGAGTCACAGTCGCAGTAGGAACACTAACAGGACTAAATCCTGGTGAATCTGGAACTTTATCTTTTACTGTAACTAATACTGGCAATGGTTTTGATACTTTTACAATTGGGCATAGTGGAGTTTGGGCTAATGCTAAATCCGATGACACCGTATCCTTGGCATCTGGATCTTCAGCTACAGTTGATATTACAGTTGGAATTCCTGCAGATGCAGCTAGTGCCGCATCTTCTTCAATAGGTCTATCTGCAACATCTAGTGGGGCCGCATCCACAGATTCTTATGATGTAGTAGTTGCTTCATCAACACGTTCATTAGCAATTACTGGTGGCACTGCATATACATTTAATCAAGGTACAATTGGTCAAGGAACTGCTACAATTCAAAATACCGGAGTTTCCACTACCTTTATTGTAACCTCCATGACAGACTCAGTTAGCTTTGCAACCTCGGAATATACTGTAGCTGCAGGGGCAACTCAGGATGTAACTTTCAGCATCATGACTTCATCCAGCGGCGATCAATCTTTTACAGTTTCTGATAATGTTGATTTTAGTTCAGCTACACACACATTTTCCTTAACTGCAAGAACATTCAGTACAGACATGAGTAATTGGGGACTTGGAGAATGTAGTAACTCTGGAGCTACATGTACTTATGATATGGATTCATGGGATGGTTCTGCATATGCTAATGCAGGAACATGGACAACCACTTTGGATTATGTGGATGCAAATGGGCAGACTGGAACGCATGTGTTTGATACTACAATTGAAAATAGTAATCCAACAGTAGCGGCACCTTCACTTGATAATCCAGTTCAAGGTACAGAACAATTATTTTCATTCACAATACCAACTGATGCAGATGGAACAGTAACTCATTTTGTTATTGATTTCGGAGATGGAGAATCTCAAACGTTCCAAACCTCAGATTTCAGTGGACAAACAGTTACTGCAACTCATACATATTCCAAATCAGGTAATTTTGATGTAGTAGCTACTGCATATGACAATTCTGGAGGCAGCACTTCACAAACAGTAGCAGTCTCCGTTAGCGACGAAATGGTAACATTAGAAGGAAGTTCTTATACTTATAACCTAGTTGCATTAATTGGATTCTTCCTTTTAGGAGCAATTCTATCAGGTACAGCATTCAAATTGCAACAAGGTGTAATAGCAGGTGACGAAGAAATGAACGAAAGAGACCGACAAAGACTAGAGAGTGTAGAGCGCCGCATGGAAAGTTTATCAGAGCGTGAAGAACTTATGGAAGTCTCCGCTTATGATGCATCTCGTGCAGCGACAAAATTGGAAGAGCACATTAGCGCTTTCAATAGCATACTGGTAAAAGCCCAGGAAATAGCTGCAGAGGATAAACTCAAAGAGCTTGAAGCTGCTGAAGAAGCACGCCAAAAGGAAGAAGAGGAAATGCAACTTGACTTGGAAGATCCAGACATAGAGATGGTTGCAGAAAGATTCCATGAATCTTTAGCACGCTTAGTTGCAGCACGTGATGACTTATCAAAAATTGAAAAGCATCTCGCACGCATCCTGAAAATGGAACGCGATGAGCAACTTGAGAAGCTAACAGAAATGACTGAATCTTATGAGTCAACCAAACGTAAGATTGATGCATTAGAATCATCAAAGGAAGCTAGAGATGCAGCAGCTGTTGAAAACAACATTATGAATATGTTGAGCGCAGCAGCATCTGGTGGATCGATGGCTGACGCTGACTTCGGAGATTTCGGTGATCTTGGTGGAGATGATGAATATGAAGTTGAAATTTATGAAGACGAAGATGGTTCATTCTACTACATAGATCCAGACACAGGCGAAGAAGTTCCTTGTGATGAAGATGGTAATGCCTTATAGGCAAGACACTAAAATTAAGATTTAGTTGTCTTTTGCTATAGACTGGTGGTGGCCTCTACAAGAGGAAATAAACACCGAGTTCGGTTTTTCCAGATCTCGAGAGGAAGTTTCGTCACGTTTAATTTCGAGATTGTATCAACCTAAAGGAAATTTATCAAAGATTATTCTGAATAATAAAGTAACCATAGTGGGTGCAGGAATAAGTGAAAAAGATACTATTCCTGGTGGAATTAAGATAGCTGCAGATGGTGCAGTTTCAGCTTGTCTCGAGAGGAATATAATTCCTGATATTATAGTTACTGATTTAGATGGCAATTTGCCTGAAATGGTATGGGCAAATAAGAAGGGTTCAAAGATAGTAGTTCATGCACATGGGGATAATTTATCAAGACTTTTTGAATTTTCTAATGAAATACAAGCTATTAGTTTGACAACTACTTATCCTTATTCTGGAACAAATTGTTGGGGAGGCTTTACTGATGGCGATAGATCCCTTATGATGTCATTGGGACTAGGTGCTAAATCAGTTAATCTAACAGGTTTTAATTTTGATAAAATAGGACCCTATTCTGGAGATTATAGTCCTCGAAAAATTCAAAAATTATCGTGGGCTCGTAAAATAGTAAACGAATGCGACGAAAGAACGGGTAAAGTTAAGATTCTTAATCGCCAATAAGACGAATGAAAGCATCTTCCAAATTGTTAACGCCAGTACTTGCTTGTATCTCTTGAATAGTACCTACTGCGAGAAGTTGTCCCTTATCTATAATTGCTACTTTAGTGCATAGATTTTCAGCCATTTCAATAATATGTGTTGAAAGTAGTACGGTTCTTCCATTACTTGCAAGATTCTTTATCCAATCTTTAAGAATTTTTGTATATCTTGGATCTAACCCACTAGCAGGTTCATCCAATAAAACCATCTCAGGATCATGAATTAATGTCATTGCAATAGCGATTTTTTGTCTCATACCCTTAGAATAAGTTCCAACTTCTTGGTATATCTGTTCACCTAAACCTAACGCTTTAGCATAGTAAGTCACGCGTTGTTTGATCATATCAGAAGACAATTTACGTAATTTTCCAATTAATTCTAAGCTCTCAGCTCCAGTTAATTTATCATAAAGTAGTGGATTTTCCGGAAGGTAGCCCATTATTGATTTGGCTTTTAGGGGAGTTCGTTGTAAATCGATACCTCCAATTGTAACCATCCCTTTGCTTGGTTTGAGCAACCCACAAAGCATTTTTATTGTTGTAGACTTTCCAGCTCCATTAGTTCCTAATAGACCAAAAACTTCACCTTTATCTACATTAAAGGTAATATTTTTTGCTGCAGGTTTACCACTGTAATATTTTGTTAATCCTGCAACCCTAATCATTACCCTTGAGAGAGACCTTAACTTAAGAATTAAGGTCGAAGCTATCTTAATTATATGCGACTTTGTTATAGTAACGGGGTAAGTTTGTTATGGTTTACGTAAGCAAAGAAAGGCGAGCGTCAGATTTTCAAAAGATATGGGATGACTTGCGATCACTTAGGTTTCCTATAGTAGTAGAAGGTAAAAGGGATACAATTGCGTTGAGAAGATTAGGTATTGAAGGCGATATAATTGAGATTAATGATGGTAAATCGGTTTTATCCACAGTCGAACGTATTTCACAAAAGTTTGGTAGATCATCTCAATTTATAATTTTAATGGATTGGGATAAAACAGGTAATAAACTTGCTAAACAGCTCATATCTTATGGCGAAGCTTGTGATTTGATTCCTAATGACAAAATTAGAGTATCACTTTCCAAATTTACAGCTAAAGAAATTTCTTGTGTTGAAGAATTGCCAACATTTGTTTTTGGTCTTGGTCACAAGGACCTCTTCCTTTAATACTCCGGATATATTGTATTACTATGCAGGCAGCTACCATAGACAAATCAAAATATCTTACCGATAAATATTTTTTAAAGTTAGAAGATATTAGGAAAAATAGTGGAGACTCAGATACTGCAGGTCTTGCTAATTCTGAAATATTTAACTTTCTTTCAATGGATTCTACTTTGAAAGAGGCTATAGCTCAAGCACATGATTATCACATTTCACTAAGGGAAAAAGTAGGTAGTGAAATTTTAATGAAAACAGAAAAAAATCTTGTTGAATATTTACAACAAGGTTTTGTTAATTTTTACGCACCAGCTACAATCAATCCATATGTGGCAATAAGTGCTCAAGGTCCCTGGATAGTAACTTCACACGGTGCAGTGATTCATGATAATGGAGGTTATGGTATGCTAGGTTCAGGTCACGGCCCTAAGAATATTGTTTCCTCTATGTCTAAAAACTGGGTTATGGCTAATGTAATGACAGCTTCATTTTCACAGCAAAGATTTGTGGAGGCTTTAAACAAAGAACTAGGACACACCCGAGGCCATAGTCCATTCGACAGATATATTTGTGTTAACAGTGGCTCCGAATCTGTTTCAGTTAGTTTGAGAATTGCAGATGTAAATTCATTCAATCATACCTCTCCAGGCGGTAAGCACGAAGGAAAAGAAATAAAATTGTTAGCAGTAGAGCATGGTTTTCACGGTAGAACAGATCGGCCCGCTCAGTTATCCCACTCTTGCAAAGACGGATATGACAAGCACTTGGCTTCCTTTAGAGATAGAGATAATTTGTACTTAGTTCCTCCTAACGATTTAGATGCGTTAAGAAATATTTTTCAGCATGCTGACAAGAATAATGTATTCATTGAATTAATGGCTATTGAACCTGTACAAGGAGAAGGCAATCCTGGGCAGTGCATTACAAGGGAATTTTATGACGAAGCCAGAAAGCTTACAAAAGAACATGGATCTTTACTATTGATAGATTCGATTCAAGCTGGATTTAGAGGCCAAGGATGTCTTTCGGTCATAGATTATGAAGGATTTGAAGATTGTGAAGCTCCAGATTTAGAAACATGGTCAAAAGCTCTTAACGCAGGACAATATCCTCTTTCAGTCTTAGGTATGAACTCAAAAGCTTCTGAATTGTATGTTAAGGGAATATATGGAAATACAATGACAACCAATCCCAGAGCTTTAGAAACTGCAGTAAGTGTTTTAGAGAGTATCACTCCAGAATTACGTACGAACATTAGAGAGAGAGGTAAAGAATTCGTAACAAAGTTAAACCAATTGATGACTGAATTTCCAGATGAAGTACTCAAGGTTCAAGGAACCGGTCTATTATGTAGTGCAGAGCTCAGACCCGAAATTCCAGTAGTCGGATTTGATGGGATTGAGCCTTGGTGTCGCAGAAGAGGGCTTGGTGTAATCCATGGAGGAATTAACGCTCTGAGATTCACGTCACATTTCGGGATTACTTCTGAAGAAATTGATTTAATAGTTTCAATTGTACGAGAAGGAATTATCCATTTCAGACAGTCTTTAAACTAATCAAAGTTTAATCTTCAATTCGCTTTCAATTTCTTTAATTATCCGTTCAGATTTCAATATTTCAACCATTTTGTTGTGATCATTGTACAGGGGTCTATCCTCATCTAAATAATCTACACTTTCTCTAATTATTTGATGGGCAATCGATGTCCCTTTTCCCATGCCTTTTTTTCTCATGTCAAGTGCTTGAGCAGCTGCCATCATTTCGATGGCTAGAACACCGTAGCAATTATCTAGAATTTGCCTTGTCTTCTGTGACGTAGTTAGCCCCATGGAAACAAAGTCTTCTTGATCTGCAGCAGCTGGAATAGATTGATTTGCTGCGGGATGAGAGAGTATTCTTGTTTCAGCAATTAACGCATCAGCCGTATATTGCGAAAGCATCATTCCAGAATGTAATCCTGGTTTTTCAGCTAAGAATGGAGGTAACCCAACAGACAGTGCAGGATTTGTTAGCCTATTCATTCTCCTTTCAGACAAAACAGCAACCATACTTAGTCCAGTACCCACCATTTCCATTGGAAGTGCTATTGGAGTTCCTTGGAAGTTAGCTCCAGTTAGAACATCTTTTTCTTCGGTTAAAAATATTGGATTATCTCCAACACCGTTTAGTTCAATTTCAACTTGAGTTATAGCATAATTTATGGAATCACGCAAAGTTCCAGCTACCTGAGGAGTAGATCTCATAGAATATGCGTCTTGTACCTTCTTACCTCCGCTAAATAGAATCTCAGAATCTTCGGTTAGTATGTTTAGATTCTTAGCTATAATTTGTGAACCACTAAAGCCTCTTAATTCGTGAATCCGCCCATCGTATGGTTTCATATTTGCCATTAATGCTTCTAAAGTCATTGCAGCAGCAATATCGTGTAATTTCATCCATTTTTGAGCATCATGTAAAGTAATTGCAGCTAATGCAGTAAGAACGTTACTTCCGTTGATTAGTGCTAATCCATCTCTAGCTTCAAGTTCGAGAGGTTTTAATCCGACGGCATTCAAAGCTTCTTTAGAATCTATTATTTCTCCTTCAACAATCATTTCACCTTCACCCATAAGCGACAAAGCAATTTGAGACATAGGAGATAAATCACCACATGCACCCACAGACCCTTTTTCACAAACAACAGGAGTTAAATTTTGATTTAACGCTTCAATAAGGTATTCAGTTATTTCTTTTCTACCTCCAGAGTGACCCTTAGAATGAACATTTATTCTTCCACACATAGCACCTCTAACAATTTCAATATCCATAGGCTTTCCAATTCCTGCTGCATGTGAATAGATTAATAATTTCTGAAACTCTTTTGTCTGGTCTGGATCTAGTGTAACTTCAGAGAATTCCCCTATGCCAGTAGTAATTCCATACATGATTTCATGGTTGTTAATTTTCTCTTCAAGCATTTCTCTACAAGAGTTAATTTTTTCCCAAGATTCATCAGATACGGAAATATTAGCGTTATTTCTAGCAACTTCAACTACCTTATCGATTGTCAAAGTCTTACCATCAATTACTACGGACATTTTAATGTAGATATTAGTACTTAAATAAAATTCACTGTCCCTTTAGTTTTTTTATAACCCGCTTATGCTAAAACGTGACCAAGAGTATAGAATCGCAAATTAAATCATTAAAATTAGAGGCAGTTTCATATAAAAAATTGGAAGATTATAGTAAAGCTGAAAGTAGTATATTGAAAGCATTAGAGCTAAAACCTGAGGATAATAGTCTCAATCATGAGTTAGCTAAAATATTTTTTAAAAATGGAAAATATTCAGATTGTCTTGAAATATTATTGATTTTATCAGATAAAATTAAACGTCGCCATATTCTTTTCAAGGACATTGCGATGTGCTACTATAAAATGAATGAAATGGAAAAATCATTGGAGGCAGTACAGCATTCCTTGTCGGAAAATCCCGACAACACTTCTTCACTTTATGTCGAAGGATTGATTCAAAAAGAATTAGGTAATTTTCAGCAATCAATATCATCTTTCACTAAGCTATTAAAATTGGATTCAGAAAACAGGGATGCATTATATCAATTAGGCAAAATCAATCATCAAAGAGGCAGGTATAGAGAAGCTTTAGAATCATTTGATAAAGTTTTAGAGTTTCGACCCCGAGATAATGAAGTTTTGAAGGCTAAGGGAATATCGCACGATGAGTTAAATGAGTACGCCGAAGCATCAGAAGCATTGAAGAAAAGTATCAATGTAGACGATGAGATAGTCTTCAATGACAGGGGAGTAGCGCTTAGTAGGTTAGGCTATAATCACAAAGCCATTGATAGTTATCGTAGAGCTTTAGCATCAAATCCTAAGTATTCGATTTGTTGGTTTAATCTTGGAAAGGCATTATTCAGGGTCGGAGATCTAAAAGATGCTTTAACAGCGTTTCAGACTTCTACAGAGTTGAATCCTAATAACAGAAGTGCTTGGAATAATCGGGGAGTTACTTTAAGGCAATTAAATAGACTAGAAGAATCACTTGATTGTTATGAAAGAGCTCTAGCTTTGAAAGAGGAATATGCATGGGCTTGGCACAACAAGGGCTATGCCTTGGAATTACTTGATAGGCCACGGGAAGCTCTTGAAAGCTACAGTACTGCGTTAAATCATAAGCCAGATTCAAGAGAACATGGTGGAGCTGAATGGGCGAAATTAAAGAAAGATACAGAAGATGCGATAGTTAGATTGAAAAAGACAATTGGTGAATAATGGATGTTATAGATCTTATTGAAGAAGGTGAAATGGATTATGAGAATGGGAATTATTCTTCGGCAAAGTCAAAATTTTTGCAGGCCTCATCTCTTGCTCCCGAAGATCCCCAAATTTTCAACAGATTGGGAATGCTCGAGATGTCTCAGAATTCCCCAAATGAGGCTAGAGTTTTTTATGAAAAAGCATGTAAATTAGCTCCCGAGGTCGCTAGATATCACATGAGATTAGGAGATTCATTGCAAAGATTATCTAGATATGAGGATGCCATAGGCGCATACGCTATTTCACTTGAATTAGAGCCAAGAAATGCACCTGCATGGAATAATAGAGGATTTGCTAATTTCAATATTAATCGTTGGAATGAGGCTTTACGATGTTATGATGAATCAATGAAATCAGATCCTACATATGCTGTAGCTTGGTACAATTATGGTTACACCCTTCAATTATCCGGGAGACTAAATGATTCAAAGGATTATTATCAACGTGCAGTAGATTTAGATCCCAGTGATAAGATTGCATGGAATAATTTGGCGAATGTTCATTATAATCAAGGCCTTTACGAGAGGAGTATTGAACTTTATGAAGAATCTCTGAAATTAGATGAAGAATATGTAATCGCTGTCAATAATATTGGTAATGCACTAGATCATTTGCATAGATATGAAGAATCAATATATTACCATGAAAAAGCTATAGAATTAGATTCGACGTTTCATTATGCTTGGATGGCCAAAGGTCGTGCGCTGACTCGTCTGGGCCGTCCCGAAGAAGGACTTGAATTTATAGAAACTTCGATAGAGTTAGATTCTGAGGATCCAGATTACCATGAGGCGTTAGGTCGTTGTTTTCAAAGTTTAAAATTATATGATAAGGCAAGGCAAATAATCAATTTAGGCTTATCTGTTGACGGGCAACATGTACCTTGTTGGATAGCTCTAGGCGATATAAATATGGAAATTGGAAATACTTTGCAAGCTATGCAATGCTTTGATGAAGCAGTTAGGGCTCAAGATATTCTTTCAAGGAACAGGATGAGAGATTTAGATTGGATAGAAAAGGGACGTATTTTACAAGTCGCAGGAATAGTACATGAAGGCTTTCGTCAATATTCTAATGCAATATCTGTAGCTCCTGGCACAGGTCGGCCCTATTTTAGGAATGCACAAGTGATGATTGATTTTGATAAACTTTCAGAAGCTCGGAAATTAATTGAGAAAGGTTTAGAAATTGATTCAAATTCAATAACTGGGAAGTCATTATTGCTAAAAACACTATCCGGTGAAGAGATAATAGATAGGATAGAAGAATTTTTGTTTTTCAAAGGAAAAAGTTCCCAAGTACAGGAAACTATAGCGGAAAAAATTTTAGACATAGATCCTAAATTAGCACTTGAATTTCTTGATAAAAAGAATTCAAAACATTTTTTGTTGCTAAGTCAATGTTTCTTAATACTAGAAGAATTTTCAGATTCAATATTTTTTGCGAAAAAGTTCGTTCGGGCATTTCCCCGCGAACTTAATGGTTTTTTAAATGCAGGTTGGATTTCAATTAAAATTAAGGACTTTGATGAAGCAATTGATTTTTTTGATATGGCTATAGGGATCGATTCTTTATGTTCTGAAGCATTATACGGTAAAGGTTCTGCATTGAAAAAGAAAGGTGAAGATTTTAGTTCCTGTCAAATTATACTGTCTAATATTGATAAAGAATTAGTCATTTAGTTAAAATTTCAGTAAATATACTCTCAATATCCCTAGATACTTTTTCCCAAGAAAAAAGTTTTTCCACTCTTTCTCGGCCTCTCTTCCCCATTTCGCGAGCCATCTCCGGTGCATTCCAGATTTTTTCTAATGCTGCAGCTATTGCACTTGGATCCAATGGTTCTACAATGTAGCCTTCTTTTTCAGATATAACATCTCTTACTCCAGGTATATCGCTTAAAATCAAAGGTTTTCCAGAGGCCATACCCTCTAAGCCAACAATTCCAAAGGCTTCTAGCCTAGATGTTGAGGGTAAAATAACAGCATCTGTAGCTGAATAATATGATGGTAACCAATAATCATCAACAGGGCCTACGAATATCACTCTATCTTTTAAATCTAATTTTTTAACTAGATTAACTAGCCATTTTTTATATGGTCCATCTCCTACAATTAATAATTTCCCTCTTTTTGTATAAGTTAAACTTCTTATCAGAATTCCGATACCTTTGTGAGGAACTAGCCTCCCAACGAAAAGGCCTAGAGGTTCGTCTTGACAAGAGTATTTATCTCTTATTATTTTACCATCATTATGGATATTAAATCGGCTGATATCAACAGCATTTGGAATTACTGTCACATCGATATCCCACAAAGTACGCGATGTGGTAGCATAGCTGTCTGTAGTTGAAATTACTCTATTTGCCTCTCTCAGAGGATAGTCTCCTAGATATTTTTGATAAAAATTCACAACAGTATTACCAAAAAACCCTTTTAGCTCTAAGTCACAATGATGAGTCACAACGAAAGGTTTTCCAGCATCTTTGGCTCCTTTTGCTGCAAACCTCTCTGTAAATGGAGGCGGTGAATGAATATGCACAATGTCAGCATGAGTCCTTCTAACAAATTGCCGTATGGAAGTTACTACTGGTGTATTGTACATATTGATCCATTGAGGTAGTCTTGTAATTTTTATTCCATTAAGATTTTCAGTTTCTGGCATCCTACTATATCTTGAGGTTACAACCTCAACTTCGTGACCCAATTTAATCAAGTTCTCAGAGAGACCTAGCACGTGTGATTCTACTCCACCAAAGTGCGGAAAAAAATATGGAGTTACTTGAAGAATGTGCATTATATAATCAAACTTTTACTTTCATAAGTGCCTGAAATAAGTGCATTTGGACCAATTTTAGTATCGCTTCCTATAATGGTTCCTGAATTTATTGAAGAATTAATTCCGGTTGCCACGTTATCTCCTATGATTGCTCCTAGTTTTCTCCTAGAAGTATTGACTCGCTGACCTTTATGTACAACAGTTATTTCTTTTTTATCCAATCTTAAATTTGCAATTTTAGTTCCCGAACCTAAATTACAGTTTTTACCAATAATTGAATCACCCACATAATTGTGGTGTGGTGCTTTTGCATTTTCAAATAGGATAGAATTTTTAATTTCCGAGGAAGCCCCTACCTTATTATTTCCACATAAAACAGTTCCTCTTCTAAGATAAGCGTTAGGTCCGATTACACAATTTTTACCAATCCAAACAGGCCCTTCAATGTAAGTTCCGGATTTTAATACAGAATCTTTTCCCAGATGAACGTCCCCTTTTAGATTCACGTTCTTTTCAACCGTTCCCTTAATGTCATTCTGAATTTCTTCGATATAAACTTCATTTGCAGTAAGCAAGTCCCATGGAGATCCAATGTCTCTCCAGAAACCTCTATAATTTACAGTATAGATATCATTTAATTTTAAAGCGTCAGTTAGTTCCAATTCATTTCTGATAGATTTTTTAATAGATTTAAGAGATTTAAATATTTTTTTATTAAATAAATATATTCCTGCGTTTATTGATGCAGGCCCTTTTACACCTTTTTCAATTATTGACGTAAGAAGTCCATCTTTGGTTTGAACTACACCAAAGTTTCTGCCATCATCAACGGTTGTAATCATCATTGCCATTTGATTTTTTTGATTAGATAATAAATTTAAATTTTCCTCATCAATTAAAGTATCTCCATTCAAACAAAAGAATGCTCCGTCAACGTGTTCCTCAGCTAAAGACACGGCGTGCCCAGTACCTTTTTGTTCGTTTTGAACAATATACTTAATTTCAACGTTATATTTTTCTCCAGTTCCAACTAAGTCGGAAATTTCCTTCATCCTATGTCCAATTAATATGTTAATTTTAGAAACGCCAACTTTTCTTAATGCCGTTATTTGTTGTTCGATTATCGGTTTACCACACAAAGGTAGCAACGGTTTTGGATAGTTCTCAGTTAATGGCCACATTCGGGTGCCTTTTCCTGCAGCTAAAATTAGAGCTTCCTCAATCATAAAATCTCCTTAATTTTTTTCATTAATATTTTATTTATGTCGCCGCCGTCCATTTTCCCTCTAAATTCAGACATTACGGGACCCATTAAAGCACCGACAGCCCCCATTCCTCTCTCTTTTATGAATTGTTCCCTTTCCTTAATTAAATCATTTATAAAATCACGAACTTCATTATCTATATTTCCACTATTAATTTCGATTTCTTCATTATTACTTGATTGAATTAGTGCGTTTGGAATGCCTTCTTTAACAAGTACTCCATCTTTGAATAAATCAAGAACTTTTTCTAAATCTCCAATGCTTATCTTTTCACCTTCATCATTAAGCTGTGGTAATGTATGTAGTAAAATACGAGAAATTAGTTTCGGTATTTCATATTTATCATTTAAATAATTAAATTTTCCGTCAAGTTCTCTACTGACTAACTGTTTTGATTCTTCATCATTGAGGGGCAAGTTTTTTTCCCTTTCATCTAAAGTTTTAGGTTTTGAGACATTTATGCCACTAATTTTGAATGGTGCAATGTCCGTTTCAGGATACATCCTCGATGCTCCAGGCATAGGTCTTAAGTATTTGGTAAGATTTTCAGGAGTGACTTTTCTTACTTCAGCCGGTACTCCATTAGTTTTAATTCTTTCAATTACCAGATTCATTGCATTCTCAACTTTTTTTTCTTTACCAAATATGAGTATGAATGCGTCATTTTCCTTACATTTAAGCTTTCTTTTAATCTGATCTGTTTCGTCACCGTCAATTCCATACGCAGGTAACTCATCACTATGCATTATTCCCTTCATTCCAGCTCTTTTAGCATAATCAGCAAGTTCTTTACCCATTCTTACATGATTATCTGGAGAATTCTTGTTTCCCAAAATACCTTTCCACTTATCAATTCTTAATGCTAGAGCGAATTCTTTTTTTTCTTTAAAACAATCATTTACAACGGTCACTTTGTCAATATTTCCCTTCTCAATTTCATTTAGAGTAGTTTGTCTTTTTACCTCATTTTCAACCACCTTTGGCATTGAGCTTAAATCTTGAAATCCTTTTAATTCAACTCTTTGCCCGTTGTTTACTGAAACATTTACATCTTGCCTAATTGTCCCAAGCCCTCGTCTAACATTACATGCTCTGAGTAGTCTTCCAATTGCTTTCGCAGCACTCTGCACATCTTTACTATCGTTCAATTGTGGCTTAGTAGTAATTTCTAAAAGAGGGATTCCGAGCCTGTCCAGTAGGTATTCATGATTTTCATCTCCATGTCGGCATGAATCTTCCTCAAGACATAATTGGTCAAGTTCGAGTATTTTACCATTATATTCAATCTCCCCTCCAGTCGCTATTAGTCCGGTTCTTTGAAATCCACTTGTGTTAGATCCATCCACCACTACTTTCCTCATGAAATGCATTTCTTCAACTACCTTTGCCCCTACTAACTTTGCAAATTGTAGTGCAATCCTTACAGCATCTTCATTTGGCCCTCTTGGTGGCTCCTCATCGGCATAAATTAAACAATTACAGCTTTTGTTATAATAGGTAAATAATTTAATTTGTTCAGTTTTTGCAGCAATATCTACTTCCCCCATTTCACTTGAAGTTGCATGAAGTTTTCTCCTAAATAATAAATCTTTACCATTATCATTGGTATCACAATTACAAAATAGTTTTCCGCTGTTTAATTGCTGATGAATTTCTAATCCTGCTTTAAGCGCCACTTTCTTAATTCAAATAATCTACTTTTTAAAATGACCGGTGAAATTTTTTTTAATTTTTGGTAATAGAATTAATGCAATAATTCCTAGTAATGGACCTATAATTAAGAATCCCATAGCCATTATTGAAAAAAACGCCCCAATTTGTGCATTTTTATAAGATTGTAAAGTGTATGTAACCCATGAACCCCAGACGCCTACCAATGAAAATAGTAAAATTAATATTGGACACCAGTTAAGCATTTTAAGATATGTATTTTCGTCTTGAATTATATTTCCTTCTCCTTCCTCGAGTTCAAAAGTAAAACGGTTAACTCCTTCTAGACCTGTGCTATAATCAATTAAGCTCAAATCAGGATCTTGTGGAGGAATATAAACAGTCATAATTGAGGTCTTATGTCCTTCGGCGCTCACTTTAATTTCGTACTTTCCAGGTTTCAAAAAAATATTATATGTTCCATTATCCAAATATGACTGATTAACTTCTTTATTATCTATAATTATCACTGCAAAATCAATATAATCAGTGTTGTTTTCAATAATTAAGTTTATTTTTATGTCTTCAGAATCACTAAATTGTTCCGGTGCAAAGTAAAGTGACCCTCCAGTCATTAATCCCATTATTGATGCACTTAAGATTAAAAAAGAAATCGTTTTAACCCAAAAGTGTTTTTCCTTATTTTTCCCCTCTTCGTGATTAAAGTCGTATTTTTGGTAATCTTCAGGGATTTTAGTTTTAATCTTTGGAAGGTATTTCTTCTTTGTTCTAGTTTCTTTTAATTCGCTATCCTCAACAGTTAATTCAATAATAATTCCACATTCTTTACATTTTTTTTCAAAGAGGCCGTGGCTTTCTCCCATCAGAGTAATTTTATCCTTTTTTTCGCAACTTGGACAATTGAAGTTTATATTTGGCATTTTTAGGCAATTTCAGGACTGTTTATGTTAGGCTTAATGTTTTTATTTTCACCCATCTTAACTTGAGGCACTTCAATCTTAAAAGGCGGGGGTAACCCTAATTTCCTAGCTATATTTAGTACCTCAAAAGACCCTTCGCCTAAGACTCTATTGTATAGCTCACCGGTCATTTTTTCAGGTAGTTTGTGTTCTTTTTCCCATTGGCTTTGGGCAGATTTAATCACATCATTTTTTTTATCAGAATACATAACTTCGCAATCTAATTGTACCATGCCTAATAATCCATAAGATACAGAATATCTTATTTCTACATTTAATTGATTATCACTTTTGATTCTAGATGATAAGATCGTTGTACTGTGGTTAATTTGCAATTCTTTTTGTCTTGTGGCTTTACGATGACTTTTTGCTTCAATAGAAATTAATCTAAATGCAGTTGTAGGCATGAATGGCCTACGAATGCCCCTTATTGAGAGTATCCTTATTATCCCCTTTTTCTAAATAGTATTATGTTCCGAAGTGTTGTTTTCGCGATAATTTTGTTCACAGCATCATTCACAGGCTGTACAGATTCATCACCAAATCGAACAATTGTAACGTTTCAAATAGATTCAGATGGAGATGATTTTTGGGTTTATCTTTATACAGTTCCTAGGACTAAAATGGGCAATTTCACAATTGTTTCAAGTGACGGAAATGATACGGCTTCATCTGCTTACAGTCATCAAAAAAAGATTTCTTTTGATGATTTAACTAAAGACTCAGAAAATTTTATTTCTTTTACTTTCAAAGCAGATTTATCTGATGTTCACTGGGAGCTTAATTGTAAACTTAAAGTGAGCCTAGATTCAACTGATAATAAAATGATATTAGATGCAATAATTTTGAATGAGGATGATGTTGATGATTACGATGAAAAAGAGTGGAAACTGCCTTATAGTACTCCTTTAAATTATAAATAATGAATATAACTCAAGCACCGCTTGCATATCAGGTCACAGTAGCTACAGTTGTTGCATTTCTGCTTTATTTAATTTTATTCTTAACGGGATATGTTCAATTTGATGTAAGTTCTTTGTTAACGTTTTATGCATTCTCAGTATATACTGTATCATTGGCTGCAGTTTTGGGTGGCGTTCTTCTCGGAATGTTTATAGCCACTAGGACTTTATCAACTCAGGGTTTTACACCTTTCGAAGTTTCAATGCTAAGACTAAAAGACGATATTAACAGTCTTCAAAAAGAAGTTAAAAATATAACAAAGCATCTAGAAAAAGAACAGAAAAATGATAGTGAGTAATTATATAAACTTTCTACTTTAGTGAACGTTATGAAGAAAGGTGTAAATTCTTTTTTTGTTTCGTTAATTGCCCTAATTTTGGCAATGCCAATTGCTGGAGTAACCAGTTCATTTGTTTACAGTGATTCCCAGCTCTCAACAAATGATGTATTTGATTTCTCACGTTCTAGCTATGCAGTTGATATAGATTATACTGGAGAAAATACGGGTTACGATTCGCTAACAAGAAATGAGTTTGTAACTTTTACATTTTTAGTTTCTAATTTAGGAACTATGGACGACACTTATGATTTAGAGATTAGTTGGGAGGATGACGGAGCTGGCTGGTCTGGTGAGTCTGAAGTCGATTCTATTTCAGTAGATGCCCAATCTCAAGAGAACGTTAATTTTAGTTTTCAAGCCCCTGTCCAAAATGTCTATGATAATTCTCAAATGACCTACACTATGGAAGTTACATCTCAGAACGAATCAGTTAGTGATTCAATAGATCAAGTTATAGATATTGACATGGTATATGCAATAGACGTTGAACTGAAGCAAGGAGATGCGGCTCAAGCTAAAAGAGGAGAATCTGCCTCTTATGTTGTTTCTTTAACAAATCGAGGAGATAACGCAGACAATTTCGCTATCGAAATTGGAGATGTCCCTAAAGATTGGATAGCATCTTCCAGCGTGTCAGAAGTATTTTTGGAGCCAGGAACTTCCCAAGATGTTACGATGGATGTTACAGTTCCTAATACAGCTGCAGTCGATGAGTATGCAGTAATACCTGTAATTGCTCGAGTTCAAGAAGAAGATTACAATTACATTTATGGTTTTGGTAATACTAACACAACTGCACAAGATGGGCGTACTTATCAAGTTGATATTGTAGCAGATGCAGAATCTAAGCAAATTATTCCGGGAGGTATGGTAATTTATGATTTATCCGTTACTAATGAGGGTGGTGAATCTGATTCATTTGCTTTAGAGTTTACTCACGAAGGTGAAGAAGGTTGGGTATCAAATCTAAGTCAATTTGAGATTGATAATTTAGGTCCTGATGAAAGCTACAGTTTAGTTCTAAGTGTCTTCTCTCCAGATGATGCAGAGGAGAATGCCTGGTCTCTAACTAAAATTAATATTTATTCAAAAAATCGTGAGCAATTCGACGATGATTTAGAAGTTAACACTTCAGTCCGATTGCCAGTTAGGGGAGTGTCTTTGACTACACCTGAAAATAGTCTCAGTGGAAACCCGGGTTCGATTTTAACATATACAGTTTCAGTTACAAATTCAGGTTCAGATCCTGATGACATTAATCTGGGATATGAACTATGCGAATCTTGTAATGCTTGGGTAGTCTCCTTGAGTAAGTACTCCATTGAGGATTTGGATGACGGAGATTCTGAGGATATTCAGTTGTTCGTTGAGATTCCTTCTTCAGCTAGATCAACTGACGAAGCAACTATTACAGTTACAGCAGAGTCTCATGATGATTCAACAGCTTTTGCAGACCTAGATGTAATTTCAAAAGTTAATACAGTATACAATCAATATGTTACAGCCTCAGCAGTATCTGTAATGTATCCCGGAGATAGTAACCAATTTAACATATCTATCACTAATAATGGTAACAGCGTTGAGAGTTACAAGTTTAGCAAAGGATCTAACGTTCCAGATGGTTGGAATTTTGAAGAAACTCTAATTTTTGAAACACAACAGTTAGACCCCTACGGAGGAGTTGAAGCTTTCGTACTTCCCTTTGAAATCCCTCAAAATGAAAATCCAGGATATTATAATTTTACAATATATGTTAAACTATCTTCATCAGGCATTAAAGTAGATACACTTGATTTGTCAGTTAAAGTGGAGTACTATGCAGATTTCATCATAGATGTTATGCCTAGCGAGTCAATAGGTGATCCCGGTTATACACACGCTCTACCAGTTACAATAACTAACAATGCAAATGCAGATGAAGAAATTAATTTTGAAATTGAAGGATTACCTTCTGGTTGGACTTATTGTGTTTTATTCAGTGGTAATTGTCTAAACTCTCTTAACATGGCAAAAGGTGCAACTTCTGACTTTACTCTTGAAATAACAACAATGTCAAATGAGCCAGCTAATGTTAATGGTATATCACTAAGTTTGGTAGGTTATTCATCTTTGAATGATAAATTTACTAATTACGATAGCTTCAAAATAATGACTAATCCAACATACATCTTTTCAGTTGAAACACCTTCAGATACAAAAACAGGTTCATCAGGCGATACAATACCATTCCAATTAACAGTTAAAAATTTGGGCAATGATGTAGATTACATTAATTTACCTTCACCAACTTTACCTTCAGGTTGGATTGGAACCTATACTGAATCTTCTTTTACTTTACAACCATTAGAATCAAAAACGGTCTACTTGAATGTAAAAGTTCCGGCTAACGTTTTTGGAGGTAACAGTACAATCACTTCTAAGGTGTCATCTGATCAATCTGGTCAAATGAGCTCAATAGATTTTATAGTATATGTTGAAGAAAAAGCAGATATTGATGTTGAACTAAAAACTACAGCAGGAGACGTTACTGCTGGACTTTCAGGTGATTTCAAAGTGTTAATTACAAATAATGGAAATACTGTCGAAACGTTATCATTGGTAATGGAAGGAAAGAGATCATCGTGGTTTACTTTACCAAAAGAAACAATTTACTTGGAACCTGGAAGCTATGAAGAGATAATGATTGAAGTTCGCCCACCAGTTACTCAAGCCGCTTCAGATACTGCAGGTACACTCAATGTTACATTGAGTAGCGATTCATCTAAATCAGTGAAACTAAGCTTGCCATTTTCAGTTCTAAAATCAGACCTAATTGATGATACTGTAGTTGAAGAGGAGGAAGATTCTCCACTTTCTTCATTGGGACTAGTTAGTACGTTACTTATTATCACGATTATTTCATTTAGCCGTAAAAAGAAGCTTTAGGAGTTAATTTAATTTGAAATCTGTAACAGCAGATAAAGAAAAAATCAAAACGATAGTTTCTATAATGGATGATTCTAAGTATTATACTTTATCTGAAAAAGCTCCGGAAATTGATATTAAAGATCTTAGAGACGCAAGTATAATCCAAACTGAGAAAAGAATTTTAGATTCCTTAACATCAGACAAAAATCTTATTCAAGCGATTCAAGCTCTAGATGATGCCCATACTAGTTCAAATCTGTTATCAGAGAGATTATGTACTTGGCAAGCTCACACTACTGGCGAATCTAGAGGTACTGTTGATTATCTATTAAATAAAGAATCATTGCCTTTCCCAATTTCAGATCTTAAAGATACTTATCTTCATCTTCAAATTTTAATTGAAAATTTATCGAAATATATAGATGAAGAAGCTCCTAAAGTATTTCCAGAAATAGTAAAGTTATTGGATGCACAATTAACAGTTCGATTGGTTTCTTTTGCAGGATCTTTAGCAAAACTTGCTAGGCTGCCGTCATCCACAATCCAATTATTAGGCGCTGAAAAAGCACTATTCAGGCACATGTCAGATGGTTCTTTACCACCTAAACATGGAATATTATACCAACATCCTTCCGTTAAAGGAACTCACAATAAGAAAAAGGGAAAAGTA
Organism: Marine Group III euryarchaeote CG-Epi1; assembly: GCA_001875345.1. GTDB lineage: Archaea > Thermoplasmatota > Poseidoniia > MGIII > CG-Epi1 > CG-Epi1. The sequence goes on along the minus strand of MIZA01000003.1, from coordinate 5,476 downwards.
ACACGTTCTCTAGCATCTAAGGTAGCCATAGCTGCAAAGATTGATTTTTACAGGGGCAAAAATGAGTAAAAAGATTAATTTTGATTTTTCAACGTTTCGTAGTGGATTGCTAATGGGTATGGCAGATGCAGTACCTGGAGTCAGCGGCGGAACTATAGCTTTGATTTTGGGAATTTACAACAAATTAATTTTTTCCTTGTCTGAGTTTTTAAATTTTTTCAAAGATAGATTTCCTTCAAAGAAATACCCTGATTTTTTTAATTCGTTTCAATTTCTTGTTACTCTAGGTATTGGAATGCTTGTTTCATATTATGTAATTACCAAGGTTTTAGTTGGTTCAGAAGGAGAAGAGGGCTTACTTTTGAAATCTTCCACAGCTCCTTTCATTTTTGCTCTTTTTTTTGGTTTAGTTTTATCAAGTGTTAAGGAGCCTTGGCAGAGAGTTGAGGATCGTACATTTAGCCGTTATGTTCTTTGCATTATTGGCTTTATTCTAGTTTTACTTTATACAAATTTATCTTTAGATAACGAAGGTGGAAATTTATTGCTAATAGCTAGCGGAGCTCTTGCACTTACAGCTATGTTATTGCCAGGAATTAGTGGTGCCTTGGTTCTTTTGACACTAGGACAATACACTGTCGTAGCAAATGCAGTCCACGACTCTGAGTTTAGTATAATTTTTTATTTTCTCTGTGGAGGATTACTTGGATTGTTCACATTCGTACCTTTTATGAATTTTATGTTAATAAATTATAGGCAAGATGTAATGTCAGTTTTAACAGGATTAATGATAGGTTCATTAGCAACGCTTTGGCCTTGGAAAGAAAGTTATGATACAAAAGGAGTATCTCCTAATTTAGGTCTAAATGAAGTGTTTGAAAACTTTGAAATTTTATCAATAGTCGGTGTAACGTTCTTTGGTTTTTTGGGTTTTGGATTGTATTTAGCCTTAAAAAGCTTAGAAAAAGAGACAAATTAACCAGAACGAGAGCTTTTAAAAACCCTACCTGTCAACATAACCTATGCGAGTTCTAATTGCAGGAGCTGGTGAAGTCGGATTTAGAGTGGGTCGTGATCTTGTATACAGAGGTCACGAAGTAACTCTTGTTGATTCTAATCCGTCTTCTGTTAAAAGAGCCCAAACACTAGATGCTCAGGTTTTCAAAGGAAATGCAGCCTCAGCTAAATTTTTGATGGAGGAAGCATCAATTAAAGATGCCGACCTTTTTATCGGAGTTACTGGCAAAGATGTTGTAAATTTAGTAGGTTGCTCACTTGCCAAGAAAATGGGATGCAGTACGATTGCTAGATTAAATAATCCAGATATAATAGAATTACCTTCAGATTATGATCACAAGCAATTATTTGGTGTAGACGCTTTTGTTAGTCCAGATGAACTGTCAATGCATAGAATATGGCAGATTTTATCCAGGCCAGCATTAACAAGATTGGAGCATTTTTCGGTAGGTAGCCTCAGAATTTTAGAAATTAGACTTAATGACAGTTCACCATCAGTAGGCCGTCCACTTTCAAACATTAAACTGCCACCTCACTGCCGTATTGCACTAATTGCAAGAGAAGAAGGAGTTACTATTCCTTCTGAGCAAGATATTTTGATGCCCAGGGACAGAATATTGGTCCTTCTTAGTGAAAACAGCGAATTAGAAGAGCTTTCAGACTCTTTGGGAATTCCAAAGGAGATTACGAGCGAAAGAAATATCAAAAGATTAATGATTGCGGGAACTAGTCGAATTGCATTAAATTTGGCTAAACAAGTCCATGAGGATCCTAAATACGAAGATATAGAAGTTTACGTAACTGAGCCAGATCCAATTTTGGCAGAAAATGCAAGTTCCGTTCTTCCAGATGGGGTACGAGTTCTTGTAGGTTCATCTACTGATCGCCATTTTCTTAGGGAAGAAGGAATACGATATGAAGATTTATTTGTAGCTGCGACAGATCGTGAAGATTGGAATGTTTTGAGCTGTTTATTAGCTAAAAAAGAGGGTGCCAAAAGGACTGTAGCTTTAGTCTACCAAACTGAATTAGAATACGTTATTCAGGATACAGGAATTGATACGCTTATTAACCCAAAAAGAGTCACAGTCAATGCAATTGTCAACCGTGCAACTTCTACCGATAAAATAGAAGGCATGGAAGAGTTGGAAGGGGGAGAAGCTTCAGTTAGAGAATTTTTGATTAAAAAGAATAGTAAAAATATTGGAATTCCTATTGAAAAACTTGGAGTTCCAGATAAAACACTAATTGCAATGATTAATAGAGACGGTGAAGCTATTTTTCCTGATGAGGAATTCATATTGAGTGAGGGTGATCACGTTCTTGTCTTTACTCTCAAAGGAAAATTACCTGAAGTGGAGAAGTTTTTCTATTAGAATTTAATGCGCTTTAGTCTAATATTAAGTTTAACAGGTACGCTGATAGCTTTTTTTGGTTTGTCTTTTTTATTTCCAATAATTACAGGACTTATCTTAGGAGAAAACATCATAGACATTTCTTTAATGTTTGTTATTCCTATGTTTTTTTGTCTAATCTTTGGTTATATTTTTAGTTCTTATTTTCATATAGAAGAAGATATTAGGAATAGAGAAGCTTTTGCACTTGTAAGCATTGCTTGGATAATTATGGTTTTAGTCAGTGCTTTTCCATATTATGCGGCAGAAAGGGGCGAGTTGATGTCATATCAAGTTGGAATTGCGGGAGCTATTTTTGAATCCATGTCTGGTTTGACAACAACCGGCGCTACAATATTAGAAATTACAGATGAAAATCAAGTTATAAACAATGAGCAATATTCTGAAGGATACTTCGATGCACCTAAATCTTTACTACTATGGAGGTCACAGACTCAATGGTTGGGAGGTATGGGAATTATTGTTCTTGCTACAATTATATTTTCGAGATTATTTGGAGGAGGCATTCAGGTTTTGCAAGCGGAAATGCCAGGTACAGGTATCACGCGACTTAAACCTCAAATGGCACAAACTGCACGACTTCTTTGGACTTTATACTTTTTCTTGACTTTAACTGAAATTGTGTTATTATATTTTGCAGGCTTACCTTTGTATGATTCTATATGTAATTCTTTTTCTACAGTGTCTACGGGAGGCTTTTCCCCAAAAATAGATTCAATTGGTTCTTACGACAGTGCATATGTAGATATTATTGTTACATTTTTTATGCTAATTTCTGGAGTTAACTTTGTTATCCTTTATTACATTTTTAATCATATCAAAGATAATTCAAAATCAATTCAATCACGTATAAGGAATATCTACCTTTTGGTTAGAGATAATGAAGAATTGAAGGTATACTTATTTCTCATTGTATCATGTTCAAGTCTCATATTATTAAATTTAGTTTTAGAGTTTAATGAAAATAGAACTTTTAATTCTAACTTTAGTCATACAATATTCCAAACTGTATCGCTTTTGACTGGTACAGGTTTTACTACTACAAACTATGCTTTATGGCCTAAAATGTCCATTTTTGTGTTACTCCTCATAATGTTCATGGGAGGATGTGCCGGTTCAACAACAGGAGGCATGAAAACAGTTAGAATTATGCTTTTATTCAAGGCTCTAAAGAGAGAATTATTACTTGTTATTCATCCTCGTGCAATAATTAAGCTGAGAATAGGTAAGAAAGTATTGGATGAGTCATTATTCAGGAATGTAGGTGTATTCTTTTTTATTTTTATTATAATATTTCTATTCGGATCTTTAACTACACTATATCTCGAGCCATCACTAACTCTAATAGATGGGATATCTATTTCATTATCATGCTTAGCTAATATTGGCCCTGGAGTTGGTGCTATTGGGCCTTCGTCAACTTACTATGGGTTCAGTGATCCCACTGTTTTGGTTTTATCCTTTTTAATGATGCTCGGACGTCTTGAGATAATTACAGTTCTACTTTTATTTTTTCCAGATACTTACAGAGATTAAGGTTAAGTTTCTTTACAGCACCCTTGCTAGTGTTACATGTCAGAAGAGGAATTGGGCTCTGAAATTCCAGATTTCGTGAAAAAATTTGTGCCTGGAATTACGAGAGGTTTGTCATGGGCTAAGTATAGCAAGGAAAAGGCAAAAGGCACTGAAATAAAAGTAGATGCTTATAATGAATCTAAGAGGGAAGGTTATCAAACAGCAATTAAAGTTTCTTCAGACGACATAGAAAGGGTTTTTGAAGAAACAAAAAAGGAATTGTGGTCTGAGGCTGAAAAGTTTACAGCAGCGGCTAAAGAGATAGCTCTTCAAGTTAATAGCCAAGAGAATAAAGAAGAGAGAGACAAAATTCTTAGCCTAGCCAAAGAGGCAGCTCGAAATGCAGGTCTGCAAGGGGCAATTGCAGCGGGATGGGAAAAAGGTTGGAATGAAGGGATTGCTAATAGGCCTTAGATTAATCGAGACTGCATACTTTTTGTAAAAATCTGTAGTTTTGTCATAGATTCAATTAAATCAGATAGAAAATGATCATGCTGTATTATTCCCAATAATTGTTCTCTATCTACAGCCAAATCAATATACTTGGTTCTTCCATGTCTTCCCAAATTAACTATTTTTGCATTAATCAATCCTTGCATGTCCAATTCAGAGATTATGTGCCCAATTCTTCTTTGTGAAAGTTCATCCAAATTATAGCTATTGCAAAGTTTAGTGTAAGTGCCATAAACTTCTCCGGTTGTTTGTTGGCTATTATCTTTATTTCCTTGGTTTAAAATTATACTGGCTAAGGTAGCTTTGTGCTGTATTGGCAATGTTATAACAATACTTTTTACTTGGTCTTTTTCCATTACGTTTTGCGCATTATTAACGTGTTCTAGTGTAACAATTTCCCTTTCATCTCTTTCGGCCAATTCGGCAGCAATCCTGAGTAAATCAATTGCCTTTCTAGCATCTCCGTGTTCTTGGGCAGCTTTACTAGCACAGTATGTCATTACAATAGGGTCGACAGTATTTTCTTTGAAAGCAGTTCTTGCTCTTTGAATGAGAATGTCTTCTATTTGAGGTGCGTTATAGGGTGAAAAAGTAAGAGATTCTTCTCCGAGTCTAGATTTAACTCGAGGATCTAACCATGAAGTAAATTTAGCATCATTAGAAATACCAATTATGGATATTTTGGAATTATCTAAATCAGAATTCAAGCCTGTTAAATGATAGAGTATTTCATCACCATTTTTAGAAACAAGAGTATCAATCTCGTCTAAGATGACGATTGCAATTCCTCCGTTTTCATCGGCTTTTTCTTTTAATGAAGAATAAACTTTATCGATTCTCCATCCAGCACTTGGTATTTGCTTTTCCCATTCAGCAGAGTAGGTTTTTCCGATGTTTGTTAAAACACCATAAGGGGTGTTTGTTTGTTTACAATTGATATAAGCTGTATTTATCTTGACATTCTCGTTTTTAGCTTTTTCTTTTAGTTGCTTACATATGAATTTAGCTATGGCCGT
>MIZA01000002.1 GCA_001875345.1 Marine Group III euryarchaeote CG-Epi1 | reverse complement strand
ATATTTATGAATGTCCATAATGTTCATGTAAACAGGTCTCCTTTTGATGGGAAAGTTTTGTCTATTAAACATAAATCTGGAGGTTACCTTCCAGCTTTTCACAAGGATTCAGATAGGAACGAACGTCTGATGACTAAGATAGAAACCTCAATTGGTGTAATGAAGGTAATTCAGATAGCAGGAGTTTTAGTTAGACGAATTGTTAGTTACGTTAAACCAGATACAGAAGTTACCAAGGGTGAAAGAATAGGCTTAATCCATTTCGGTTCTAGAGTTGATCTATCATTTGAATCTGCAGGAATTAATCTTTTGGTTAAGGAAGGCGATAAAGTATTAGCTGGACAATCTTTAGCTATGTTTACACCATTATCAGATTTATCTACTACAGAAAAAATAGTTGAAGCTCCGAAAAGGCTGCTTTCAAAAATGAAGGCAACTGCAAGTGAGGAGGCTAAAAATGTTACCAATATCATTTACAATATCCACGATAGTGTCATAAATAGGAGTACGTTAGCAACAAAAAGGAAGAAAGAAAAATGAGTTTAATCCTCAAATGGTTTAGACCTTTGTCTCTGATTTCTTACGCCGATATGGCAACTTTACTAAGCGCTTCTTTGGGTTTTTTAGCAATAACATACATGATTGATGGTAATGAGAAAAGTTACATTGTAGCCATGTTAATATTGCCTTTTTGTGCAATCATTGATGGAATGGATGGCGCATTGGCTAGAAAATTTGGTACCAAACATCATTATGGAAAATATCTTGACTCAATTTCAGATTCAATATGTTTTGGAATTGCTCCTTCTATTTTGGTTTATTCATTGTACTATGATTTAGACAAGGGCCCAGCAATAGATATTTTTGATGATAACTTTGACGTAAATTTCAGATATAACATAGATAATATAGTTGCAATTTCTTCAGCCTTATTAATTGCAATTTTAAGTATAATCAGATTAGCTAATTTCACTATAGGAGACCAAGGTAGTAATGAATATTTTTCTGGGTTACCTTCCCCTGGATTAACTATGTTTATAGTAGTAATTTCAATTAAGTATTCACAAATTAATGATTATAATAATATACTAATTCCCTTATCTATTGGTTTGGTTTCATTACTAACTGCATCAACCATACCTTATGCTAAAGCTAGAAAACAATTTAAATTTCCTATACTTTTTGGATTAATTGTACTAATAATAACAATAGTTCTTAGATATTTAGAACAAGTATTTTGGCTTACAATGTGGCCTTTAGCATTACTTTTGTACTTAGTCTACTTCTTGCTTTTACCAGTGCTAATTTTAAACAAATATTTTGATTAATTTTTTCTTCTGAGGACAATTAGTGCTAAGAGACCTACAACAGATAAGAATGAAGGTCCAGGAAGTAAAGAGTCTTCTCCTTCAGACGCAGTTTCTTCAGATATGATGTCGCCTTCAACTGTAACTGTTAAGGTTACCTGATCTAATATTTCAAAGACATATCCTCCACTTGAAGATTCACTTGCAGATAAAATATTCAGTGTGTATGTGTATGTTCCAGGTAGAACTTCTCTCGCAATTACAGCTAAAGCTCCCCAATCTAGCGTTTCACCAGCTTGAACTTTTAATGGATATAATTTAGTGTCGGATGGAGAAATAGCTAGTCTCCATTCTTTACTATTTTCATCAAAGTAAAGATCAGTATCTTTAGATCCATCTGGCATAATCAATTCAAGTGCAACGTCTACATCAACAGTTCCCTTGTTCTCAATGATAAATCCAGCAGATGCAGTTTGTATTTTAGAAGCTTCAATTGTGATTTCAAAATTTGCTGAATCTAAACATAGGTTGCTCAAATCAGCGAAGCAAAGAGAAACATCTTGAATTTCTTCAATTGGAGTTTGAACAACTATATTTGATATAGATTTTGCTAATTCATTGCCATTGTCATCAAAAATTAATATTTCTAAGCGATATGTTGCATCAGATGTTCCTAATGGAACATTTACGGTTGCACTTACAGCTTTAGCTTCATCAACATCTAAATCAAATGTTGCAGGTTCTAATACAACCCAGTTTCCAGCTTGGCTTTCAGCAACTACTTCTATAGATTGTTTTCCGTTTCCGTCACTCAAAATATTAAACATGATGGTATCAGATTCGCCGGGAGCTACTGTTCTTAAGCCAGATCCTTCTCTTCGTAGAGTTACACCAGTTTCTAATTCTTCTACAGAAACTCTGATTGTTTTATCATCTTTTGCAGTTTCGTCACCTCTTGAAGTGGCTTCAACTTCAATATACACATTTCCATCATCTTGGTCGTCAGGAATTGAGATTATTCCATTAACAGTAGCTTCACCATCTGCTCCAATAGTAATTCCGTTTTCTTCAAATTGGACCCATTCACTTTCATCTCCTAAAACTTCAAGATCAAATGTATCGGTTTCATCCCCGTTGTTGTATATTGTTACACTAAATTCTACATCTTGTCCAGCTACAGATTCAGTGTTTGTTGGACTTACAGATATTTCCACTTCATAATTTGTAGGATTATCTGTCACATCTATAGTTAAGTCTAAGGTTTCAGTAACGTCTCCGGCAGTTAGAATAATAGTTAGATCATATAAGTCATATTCAGCATCATCTGGTATGGTTATCTGCAGTTCAATGTCTTTACTTTCATTACTTTTCATTTCCATTTGATTTGTCATAGATCCCCAATCTTCAGCAGATCCAACCATATCAAGATAGAATGTATCGGTTCCGGAAGCTGAGTTTTTGATAACAATATTAAATTCTAATTTTGCACCAGGTTCGCCTTCTTTATCTTGATTAAAAGTAGATATCTCAGGCAGATGAACCATTTCAACATCTAAATCAATTTCTTTATCATCATTCCTATGATTTTCGTCTTCTTTTGTAGTTTCTACAATAATTATGTATTCACCAGGATTATTACTTTCCCATTCCCATTCTAATGTTTCTTCTTCACCAGATTCTAATGGTCCTGTTATCTGTTGATTATTAGTCCAGACTTCGTTCTCTTGAGAGTCTAGAATAGTTGCTTTAACATCAATAGCTGCCTGAGTATCTGAGCCATAATTCTTTATTATGCTTGAAAACGAAATGGTTGAATTTTCTTTTGCGTCGGTTTCTAATTTGAGTACTTTAACTCCAACATCATCTGCAGCTGCAGAGGCTCGTAACCAGTCAAGAGCCCTTCCTACCATGTCCTCACGATCGTTCGAAGTATTAACCTTACCAAATGTAAAAGGAGAAACAATTAGTCTGTAATCTCCATCATAATGTAAAGACATGTTGAAAACCTGTGCAGCGTCATCCCAGTTTTCCATTCCATCTTCCATATCGTCAGATAAATGACTTGTGGTTCCTCCGTTAGAAGTTAATTCAACATCATCAAAATACCAACCTTCGTAGGTGTCAATAACTCCATCAGCTCCAAATCTCCATTTTAATTTTACATCTTCACCTGAGAAATTTGTTAAATCAAATGTAGCTTGTACCCACCCTCCGGATTGTCCGTAGTAACCAGGTTCTCCATCTAAACCGCTAACTGACTGAGCCGGATATCCTCCATTAGGTTGTATAACTTCCCATGTTTCTCCTCCATCAGTTGTAATTTGTACGTTTCCTCCATCATAAGCATAGCTTTCACTTTCAGTATCATAGTAGTGTTGGAATGATAGCTGGGGGCTGTTTCCAAGTGTGAATTCATCTGAAGTATAAACAGAGTAATCCCATCCATTACCGTACTCTCCATCACCTTTAGATTCATCTCCTATCCACATCGAATGAGTAGGGCTATTCGCTTTTCGATTTGGATCACTAACGGTATCTACAATATGCCACCAATTACTTCTATCAGTATAAAATGCACCAATGGCTTCATCGTTAGGTCTTATCCAATCAGCATAGTCAGAGAAATATATGCTCGTATCTCCCATACTATATTCCGCATCGCCAAATATTTCATCTCCATCTACTCCGATTAGTGGATCAGGTGTTCCAACATTGTTTCTAATGTAATCAATCTTAAAATAATCATATTCAAAATCACCAGCCTCTCTTGGCCCGTCGCTTCCGTTTAATGCAGTTAAAAATTGTTGCCCCATAATCCAAAGACTTCCGCCTTGATCTAGATATTCACTGATACATTCTTGCCAGTTAGTGATATTTCTTTGATTATGATCGCCTTGAGTCCATATAACTACATCATAATTATTCATTAAATCTAGTGTAGGATAAGGCCCCAGTTCACCAAATGAGCCAAGTTCACTATCATAAGGCATAGTGTAAACATCATATCCTCGGCTTTCACCATTGGTAAAATATTCTTGTAGAGCGAATTTTAGGCGGCTATCTATTTTATCTACATTATAGTAGTTGTTATATCCATTATTTTTACCGAAATTTGCATCGACTAACAGAACTTTATCTCCACCTTCTTGTGAATGATAGAATGGGGTTGCGGAGATGTCACTACTGTCTTCAGTTTCAGGATCATCTCTACTTGTCACAGTTACAGTAAAGGAATGTTCATTTCCAGTAGGCTCCAATGTTGGAGCAATTACAACTACGGTAAAGTTTTGACTTGAGCCTGAACTTAGATAAATAGAACTTACATGAGAAATAATTTTCCAATCATCTTCTTGTTCAGAATCTAAGCTTATGTCGTAATATCCACTATTTTCTCCGGTATTTGTGGCAGTAAAATTGAACGCTACAGATTCACCAGATAGTACATCTTTTGCTTGCTCTTGTACTGCTAAAGCAACATTATAGCCACTTTCAGCTATATCTATATTTTCTTCTTTTGGATTATTACCGGCCCTCTGATCTCCAGATAATAATGTTTCTACTCTTATTGTATAGGTACCTTCAGGTCCACCTTCCCAAGTCCATTCCAATGTAGAATTATCTTTTGATTCAAGTGTATCAATAGTTTGGGTTTCGTTGTAAACTTCAGTACCATCATCTCTCGTTACTGTACCTCTTATTTCAAAATCATCTTGATCATTTGTTCCAAAATTGTAGATTTCAGAAGTAAAGGTTACAGATCTTCCTGGTTTAGCTGTGCTAGGCGAATCTAGTTCTTTAGTTCCAACATCGTTAGGTATTGGCGGAAGACTATAAACTGCAAAATTATCAACATATAATCCCTCAAGTTGAGTGAAGGTATTAGATTCAAATCTGAGTCTGAATGAAACATCGTCTTCATACTCACTTACATCGCTTTCAAAATAGAGCCATCCATTTTCGTCAGCTCCATCATATTCGCTAGAGTAATCTCCATCATCTCCGGGGAAAGTTTCTAAAAGTTCCCATTCGCCAGATTGATTTATTTCTAGGTTAACAAAATCATTTGGACCGTCAATTGCAAACCATATCATAGCAGACACATATTTTTCAGCACCGTCGCCGATGTCAAATGTAGGAGATTCAAGAGAATCATTTAGAGATGCACTGTAAGTTTCAGTACTTGGGTTTCCTAAATACCACGAATAATCTCCAGAATAGGATTTGTTGCTGTAGTAATTCCACTCACTTTCAACAATGTCGGCCATCCAGTCCCCGTCGCCATCTTCAAAATCATCTTCAAAGTGAGTTTCAGTTCCACTGTTAACCTCAATATTATCAATATACCATCCTTCGTAGGCTTCTACACTTGAATCTGTTCCAAATCTGAACTTGAACCTCACATCTTGATTAGTATAGTTTGCAAGACTAAAGGATGCAGTTTCCCAATCAGCAGTGTCTCCTTCGCCAGAAGTTCCAGTGTATCCTGGTTCATTATCCAATCCAACTACGGCATCATCAGGATATCCACCATCAGGGTTGATTACTTCCCAAGTCTCCCCGTCGTCAGTTGTAATTTGAACATTACCTCCGTCCCAACTAAATTCAGTGCTATACCAAATATCAACGGACATCTGTGGATTAGTCTGACCAAGTGAGATTTCTTCACTTGTATAAACTGAGAAATCCCAATTATTGTCATATTCTCCATCTCCCTTAGATTCATCTCCAACCCACATTGCGTGAGTTGGACTAGAAGCTTCTCTGTTACTATCCTCGTCAGTATCGATTAAATGCCATGGGTTGCTTAATGATTTGTAATTAGTCCATCCATTTACTCCGCTTTCCATGTCATCACTAAACTCAACATCGACACTTCTCATCATCGAATCAATGATATCATTTTCTGGAACTTCATCATTATCATCTATGACTTTAGCTTCAAACCAAAAAGTTCCGTAATCATCAGTTTCCCATTCCCATGTGAGCGTTAAGCTTTCACCTGGAGCTAAATCTTCGACATCTTTGTTTCCTAAATTTTCAACAACGTTTCCGGCCCCATCGTAAATTTTACCGCTAACTTCAGAATTCATAGTAACATCTCCACTATTTGTGACAATTACGCTCATTTCTCTTTCTTCATCTTTCTCAGCTATCATCGGAGTAACACGTGCGTCTTTTACTTCTAAATCATATGTAACATATGTATTGACTTTGATAATCTTCTCATTATTTTCTTCTTTTTCATCATTTGAAATTGTGGCCTTACTCTTTATCTGATAAACATAATCTTCATCATCTGGAGTGTCCCATTCAAACTCAACAAAGGCACCAGTGCCTGAATCTAGCGAAATAGTTTCAGAATCAGTAAATGTGTATGAACTATTTAAACATGTAATTTCTAATGAAACTTGAATACTATCCTGGTCTTCAGTACCTCTGTTTCTTACTGTAACATTTACAATGTTTTCAACGTTAGGTTCAACAGTCTCTTCATCTTTAGGCGTATTAAATCTGCTTAAACTTACATCATTTTCTAGTTGTTCAACAAGGTATTCAACAACGTTTTCCATAAATTCGTCCCTATCATCACTACTCGTAATAGAACTAAAATCGATAGTCATGAATACCAATTTGAATTCATCTTCAGTTCTAATGGTTGAAATATTATAGTCTCCATTTGAGCTTAAGACTTTTTCAAATCCGCTTCTAGGGTTAATATCGTCTGCAAAATCTGAGCTTATTGCATCAGCATTGTATTCTATACCGTCAGAAATAGGATCATCGTCTACGCCGTATACTACTGCAGGTGTTGCCCTGTCATTATCTGCATAACTAACTCCAAGATAATCATGTTCAAAGTCACCAGCGCTACGATCACCGTCTGATGTATCAAAATCATACAAAATATCCATTCCTATCACCCACATAGCACCTCCATCCTCTAGATATTCGGCGACATTTGATTTGTCATTATCTGTAAAAGTTACATCAGTGTCTCCACTTTGGTAATCAGTTCCACATACCCAAATAATCATTTGATATTCGGATAAAACATCTATTGCAGGAGCATCAGCACTACTATTGACTCTTATTATATCATATGCAATAGGAGTAGTAAGGTTGTCAAGAGCATTGGCATAGTATGAGTCAGTTTCAGTCCTCGAACCACCATTATTTCCGCTGTTATCATCGTCTAAAAGCAATATGGGCGGATATGAAACGGCAATATTTTCAGTTTCCTCATTATTATCTTCGTCAGATTCAGTAATTTGCTCTTCTTCATCAACAATTACTTTAATTTTGTGAGATCCTCCCACTGCAGTCCATTCAGTTTCAGCGTCTGCAGTATTTCCGCCGGGAATTGTTATTGTTTCTTTAGCAATAAAGTTTCCATCATAGTAAAAGCTAACATTTGTAGTTACAGTAATTAGTCCACTAGTTCCCCCATCATTTGCGACCTCTGCGGTAATAGTTATCTCATCACCTCCTGTAGGTGAATCGTCACTAAAACTTATCTCATTTATTGATAAGTCAGGATCATTTTCATCAGCTAATGTGTTCATAGCTGAAAGTGGTAGCATCAGCATGGCTAGCAAGAAAGCAGTTATTTTACGAGACATATTTCTCCGTAGTTGCCTAGGCCGTATAGATATAAAGGTGTGTTACACCCTACGGGTGTAAATTCTATGCAATAATTTAGAACCACTTTCTAGAGGTTTTTTTTCGCTTCCTTTCCATTCATTTCCTATCTTTGGGAAGTAAATACAATTCTCTCCGGTTACGCTATCAGGTACAAGAGTCATATCTATACAATCTGCTAAATCCATAGCCTCTTTGTAAATTCCAGCTCCTCCTATAAACCAAATATCTCCTTCGCAAGTCTCTACAGCCTCATCTATACTTCTGAAGCATTCTACTTCTTCAAGTGAACTCCTTGTTATTACAATATTTCTTCTTTCAGGTAGGGGCTTTATTGGTAAAGATTCCCAAGTATTTCTGCCCATAATTACAGTCTTTCCAATAGTAAGTCTCTTAAATCTCTTTAAATCTTCAGAATAATACCAAGGAATTGTATTATTTTTTCCAATAACTCCCTCAGGTGACGTTGCTACTAGTATTCCTCTCATACGGCAACTTTGAAAGGTATAAACGGTTCAGGATTGTAATTTTTCAATTCAAATTTTGACATTATAGTTTCAGTATCTTTGTCTAATAAATCCATTACATCTTCTAATGTTTTTATACTTGAATCAATTTTAAGCTCAGGTAAAGGTTTTATTTTTCTCTTAGTCTGTTCTATCAGGCCAGGAATGTGGTCATATTCTTCCATGCTTCCATCAGCTTTCTTTGTATATATGTGTGCATCAACTAAAGTATGTCCAAAAGTTCCAACTTTCATGTCTGATAAGTGCGCAAAAAGATGTAATAAGAATGAATATCCAGCAATGTTGTAAGGAACTCCTAGGGCGACGTCACAACTTCTTTGAGTCAAGTGAACGCATAATCTAGGTTCTCCATTTTTATCATATTGAACATTAAAAATGAATAATAAATGACATGGAGGTAAACCACTAGTTTGAGCATTTCCTGGAGCCCAAGCAGTTATTACCATTCTTCTGCTATTTGGATTCTTCTTCAAGGTTTCTAAAACATACTTAACTTGATCATTGTATTCATCTTTCCCATGGACCGGAAATTTCCTCCAAAAATTGCCATAAGCACTAGGCACAAATCCATCTTCATCGGCCCAGTGGTCCCAAAACTTACAACCATGCTTTTTTAATAGCCCAATATGCAAATCTCCAGACAAAAACCATAAATTTTCTACAACAATATTCTTCCAGGAAATTTCTTTTGTTGTCAGCAATGGAAATCCTTCATTTAGGTCGATTGAATAGTTAATATTAAATGCTGAAATTGTGTCGACACCAGTTCGATTTTCCTTTCTAGTTCCACGTTTTAACACTTCATTAACTAAGTCAAGATATTGTTTCACATCCTCCCATTAAAGTGGCCCAATAAAGGCTTATTTCTTTTAGAAAATTATATATAATTTAGTGCAGTGTGTATTGAATGCCATTTCGAATTATAGACCATGAGTCAAATGAAATTTTGCTAGAATCTCCACACGTCTCAGATTTAATTGAATACATTGATAAACATTCGGATGAGTATCTTGTAAAAGAATTAACAATTTCCTAAGTTTTTTACAATAAAATAATTAGCTAACTAAGATTTCTACGCTTTCAATAAGTCCGATATCGTTTTCTGTTACTCCACCTTCATCAGAAGTAGTTGCAGTGATTCTAACAGCGCCTTTTTTGTAAATTAAAATTTCAGGATAATGACCAACTTCGCTAGCTAATTTAGCGACGTGTTGAACGAATGTTGCAGCAGATTCAAAACTATCGAAAGCAAATTCTTTGCGCAGACATCGGTAGACATCGTCATACTCCCATCCGTCCATACCGTTTATGGCGTTAACGACATCATTATCTTTCAATACTGCACTCATTTCACATCTAATAATACGATGCTATATACGGTTTCACCTAATTGATTTATAAACATATTTTTAAGTGTATATTTGTGAGTACTTCTTCGCCAAAGGCATTTGGACTTCGTCAAGACTTTCCATTTGTCAGAATATTTGGATTTTTTCTGTCTATATTTACAATGACAGTAATGCGAAGTACAATCGATAAAATAGTTCCAAGTCCTTACTATTCTATAACAAATAGAAATACTGGAGAAGACTATATCATTTTCACAGACGATGCTATTTGGATGTTAATTTTAATGTCATTTGTTATTTTTCTTACACTTACATTCATTATTCCTATAGTACTCTACTTTCGTGGTTTAAGTAAATGGGAATGGGATCCTACCACAGTTGTATTCTGGTTAATAATTACTTGGAGTTTATCATTTTTCTTCACGGAAATAGCTGAAACAAATTCCACAATTGAACCTTTATTTTTAGTTTTAACAAAAATATCCGATGGCTCTTTTGTAGTATTTACGACAGTCTTTGTTTTACGAGCTTACAGTAATTATCTAGTTCCATTGATTTCAGATTGGATAAATGTTGGTAAATCAGATACTCAGTATGGTCCATTGTTAGATATCCTTGGTTCAATTTTGATAATAGTTTTTGGTATTACAAATTTCTTATCAACATTTAACGTTGAATTTGGAGTTTTGGTTGCAGGAGTAGGTGTTGTTGGTTTAGTTATAGCATTAGCAGCTCAAGATACTCTTAGTAATTTCTTCTCAGGAATTCTTCTTTTGCTTGATCAGGGTTTCAAGACAGGAGATATGATTTATTTTAATGATACCTATTGCCTAATTAGGGAAATAGGCCTTCGTTCAACAAAAATTTATGATATTGTAAACCATGTGATCATTATAATTCCAAATAATGCTTTAGCTAATCAGAACATATTAAATCTTACAAAGCCAGACAGATACTACAGATTAAGAATTGAAGTTGGAGTTTCTTATGATTCTAATCCCGATGAAGTAGAAGCTGCATTGTTAGAAGTTGCCAAAGAAAACTCAAGTATTGAGCACGATGACCCTACTAGAAAGCCTCTAGTTAGGTTCCAAAACTTTGGTGATTCAACATTGAACTTTGCATTAGTTGCATGGATTAAAAATGTTATTAAAATGAGGCAAATAAATTCGGATCTCCATCATCAAGTATTCGCAAAGCTTAGGTCTAAAAACATAGTAATTGCCTTCCCACAGAGAGATGTTCATTTATTTCACGAAGGAGATTCTCAGCCCAATTCAGTAGAAAAAAAAATAAATACAAATACTGAAGAACGCCAGGAAGTAGTCGCTAAAGCTTCAATGCCAGATGAACCTAATGAAGTGTCTGAATTAGTCGAGGATTTGCCTGATATTTTAGATGAAACTGTTGATTTAGACATAGACAAAGATGAAGAGAATATGGCTATGACGGCACTTATGGATGAGCTTAATCTTCTTAAACAAGAAATGAAAACAATAAATGATCAAAATTTGGAATCAGAGAATGAAGAAATTAAGTCTCTCAAAAGTCAATTATCGCAAATGGAAAAGAATTTTAAAGATAGTGAGAATGAAGAAATTAAGTCTCTTAAAAGTCAATTATCACAAATGGAAAAGAATTTCAAAGATAATGATAACGAACAGATAAATTTACTAAAGAATGAAATCAATTCTTTAAAGGCAAATTTAAAGGATAGTGAAGATACCAAGCCAGAGGATAACGTCGAAAATATTAAATCAAAAAAAGATGAAGAAGACCTGGCTGAAGCACAAAGGTTAATTGAAGAAATCGAATCTCGTAAACTAGATTAGTTTATTCATTATTTTCAAACCAGATAGGGGGCGTAAACAAATCATCAGCCACTCTATCAATAATAGGTAAAGATAAAACACTATTTTGATTTGTTCCTATAGTAACATAGCCACTACTTACAGGTGAGGGGATGTAATCATCATTTGTTTGCGTTATGACTAGTTCTAGTGCGTTTCCAGCAGGAACTACCACATCCATTGCAAACATTTGCATTTTAGCATTTACAGTTCCTGTAACCGTACAAGGCTGTCCACATTCTCTTCCACCTTCATGATATCTAAGGTCCATTACTCCGTGTCCCAAATGAATTCCTCCGGCAATTGCTAATTCAATGTATAAATGTCCTGAAGTTTGCCCAGGAGGTATTGTTACGTCTACATGGAAAGTAGGCATTCCAGATATCCGAGTTTCATTTTCAAAAATTTCAGTTTCAAGTGTTAATGTGTTTGTAGGTCCAACTATCCCGTTTCCCGAAACAACATTCAATCCTTCACTTATAGGTAATTGTAGGAACTCTCTGTCATTTGCTGGCCATGTTTGCTCAACTCTCCATCCGCCTAAGTTATCTTGCATTTCTACATGAAGTGCAGGTTTCATATTGCCTTCATACAAATAATAATTGAACCATTCTAACAAATCTTGAGCCCAATCATATCTTACAGACATAGGGTATGCTTCAGCACCTCTGCCGGCTGACATTCCATTATGATCTCCAGGTCTATCTGGGTAGTGATGCCCCCATTGACCGAATAATCCTTTAATTTCAAATCCAGCTTGTTGTAATTGCTTATAGGCTGGAAATGCCATATGTGGATCAACATTCCAATCTTGCATTCCATGTATAAAATAAATTGAACCGTTGTAATTTTGAATCGTTCGTTCTAGAAAGTGTCTGTCTGTCCAGTAAGTATTGCCTGCGTAGTTTACCTCATCTCCAGCTAAGTATGCAGCAGGGCCATTTGCGTAGCCTTCAGCATATCCTCTGCATACAGTTTGCCAATCCTCACTGTCTCCATCCCATCCAAACGAGCCGTAAACTCCATTATGCATGGCCAAGCCTCTTGCTTCCATAGATCCATTTCTCCACATTAAATCGTGAACTCCTATCAATCCAGATATAGGAATTATAGTTTTTAGATGCGGATTTCCAAACATGGCAGCCTGCCAAGGTGTTGTTCCATCGTATGATTTTCCAACTATTCCTACGTTACCATTGCTCCAATCCTGGGTTCCTAGCCAAGTTACGGCAGCATCAATTCCCATCTGTTCGCTTAGCCCCATAAAGTCCATACAATGGTTTGACATTCCAGTTCCAAAA
Source organism: Marine Group III euryarchaeote CG-Epi1 (assembly GCA_001875345.1). Lineage (GTDB taxonomy): Archaea > Thermoplasmatota > Poseidoniia > MGIII > CG-Epi1 > CG-Epi1. The sequence continues at coordinate 37,118 of MIZA01000002.1, read as the reverse complement.
ACAGAAACCTGGGCAACGGCATATCCATGAGGAACCATATTTTCAATTAAAAATTTACCAAGGCGGTTTGCAGGTGTTAACGCATCTACATCTCCATCATCGTAGTAAGGCCCGACGTCAGCAATTACAGGAATTTTAGTTCCGTTGGGGACGTCCGGTAGCCAAAGCCCAAGATGAACTTGGCAGTCATCAGTTATTGTACATCCTAATTCGCTGCTTGGCAAATCAACATCAATAAATACACTTTCAGGACCTAATGTACCGTATTGGCCAGACTCTAATGTATAGCTATATGATCCAGTTGTGTTGAAATTTTGATTTATTCTTTCCCAAACAGGAACAAGTCCACTATCGTTTATTGATGAATCTTGCTCTAGGGTTTCATCACTGTTCATGTATAATAATATTGGCGATATGATCAAAATTGCCACAGTAATTATTGTAAAACTTCGTTCATCCATTATTACACAAATTAAACCTAGGTTTTTACCGATTTCTTTTTTGTTTGATTCATGCGAGGTAGTCTCAATTTAGCTTGATGAAAAACGGCAAAAGAAACAACTAAGAATCCCAAAAGTGAAACAAGTGGAACTATAATTGTATCATATATATCATAATGTATTTCCTCTAGAGCAAGCGTATTCAAGAATGATAAAACCAAGTAGAGAATAGCAAATCTGCTTGCAATTCTGGCACCTTGTCTTCTCTTTATTCCATATGAAATCCACATTGCTGCACCTCCAAGAAATAGAACCGTTGAGAATCCAAAAGATGCAAGAATAAAGAAATCAAATACAGACAAATCATGTACTTCTTCAGTTACTAGTAATTTCCAAAATTCAATTGCCCCTCCATAAAAAAGTCCAAACCCTGCAGAATAGTATGGAGCTCCCCTCTCCTCCTTGAAAGTTTTCCTATTAACTCCGATAAATAGGAAAATTAGAATAATAATGGGAGATACTAAGACTTTTGATGCATATCCAATGTCTTCATTGTAAGTATTAATTCCTCCAAGAATCATAATAATGTCTGCACCTGTACCGAGAACGACACCTAATCCACAAGCAATGTATAATTTTCTCTCTACTAGGTTTTCCTCAACTTCCTTAATAATCCAAGAAAAGAAAAGCATGGCAGGTACTATGTATGCCAGCATTCCGATTACATTTCCTTGAAATATTATTGAATCCATAATTAATTTCTACGTAGTAGTGTTAATAATCCTATTGATATGATGGAAAGGCTAAAACTAATACTTGGTGTATTTTCATTTTCCTTTTCATTTGTAGGGGAACTAACAAATCCCTGTAAAGTTATAGAATTGACGTGAACTTCGTAGAGAGGTCTATTGAGAGGGTCATTGGATGTAGGAACTTGAGCTGCGGCTTTCACCAGTTCCATACCTTCTCTTACAACTCCAAATACAGCATATCCGGGGTCGTCATCTTGTGAACGATTACCGTTGTCTAGCCCATGCTGAGGTCCATCACAAATGTAAAATTGACTAGAAGCCGAGTCAGGATCTACACTTCTAGCCATACCCACAGCTCCATTTATGTGAGTAAGATTTGCATTAGCTTCGAATGGAATATTCTCATCTGATCCATTGCTGCCGCATGAGGGGTCGCTTGCAGGATAAGCCCCAACTGCAGTACAAGTTGGATCGCCTGTTTGAATTACAAAATCATCAATTACACGGTGAAAGAAAATTCCATCATAGAATGATTGATTTACTAAATTAACAAAATTGTTAACTGTCACTGGAGCCCAATTATGAAATAATTCTATTACAATATCTCCCTGAATATCGTTACCACCACCAATTCCTGCATCATATGTTAGATTAATAACAACTACAGGATTTCCTTGGTAAGATTGTTCCATAGGGCTTGCCTCAGAGCTCCCATTTGGAACAAAAAGCATCAATATCAAAAGAAAGACGGCAATTCTCACAATATACGTATTTTTGGCTAGTTTATAGCGGTTTAGTATACAGTAACTATTAAATCTCCTTGAAAACTAGAAATGTATGGACATTAAGGTTACAGAGAATGCTAAATCGAAACTTTACGAGATGGGCGTATCGGAAGAAACGTTTCTACGAATCGGAGTAAAGTCTGGTGGTTGCTCAGGAAATACTTACGACGCAATACTTGATGATAATATGAGTGAAGTGGATGAAGTTTACTTTACAGACGGTAATCTTAGGATAGTTTCAGATAAAGTAAGTTCGGTTTTTCTAGACGGACTGACTGTTGACTTTTCAAATGATTTGATAGAGCCTGGTTTCAGACTTACAAATTCCAATGCTAAAGGATCTTGTGGTTGCGGATCAAGCTTTAGTACGGGCGATCCCGCACCTAACGTTGACGTAAGCTTTACGGTGTAAAATGGTTTTAAGTCCAGTATCAATACTTGGTGGAGATTCGGTTTATTGCATTAATGAAGCACAAATGAATCAAGCTAAGCAGTTAGCTGAAGAAGATCCAGAGTCATCAATTAAAATTAAATCAATGATAAAAAGTTTAGAATCAGATTTTTCTAGAAATGAAAGAGCCGCCCTTGCGTTCACAATAATTGATAATTTAAGAGAAAATAGAGATAAGTAGAATGGAAGAATCAATAAATGTCTTAGGAAGTAAGTTAGAGTCTTGCTCAACAGATCCTATGACAGGTTGGTTTAGAGATGGCTGTTGTAACACAGACAAACGTGATTATGGTAGGCATGTTGTATGTGCAGTTATGACCGAAGTTTTTTTGGCATTTTCAAAAGGAGCAGGAAATGACCTCAGCTCTCCAGCACCGGGATTTTCAGGACTAAAGGAAGGAGATAGGTGGTGCCTTTGTCTTTCGAGGTGGGTAGAAGCTTACGATTCAGGAATGGCGCCTTACGTAGTTCTCGAAGCTACTCACGAATCTGCTTTAGAGATGGTACCTTTAGAAAAGTTACAGGAACATGCTTACAAAGAAGAGTAAATTATTGATGTAAATCTTTTCTTGGGTCGTTATCAGTTCCCCAATTTGTCACAAATTCTTTTGTTTTTTCGTACAACTCTTCAAATGAATCCCAGACATACAGTATTGGTTGATATTTCGTAACATCATATGCAAGAGTTTCCATTTCTTCAAAATTAGGTTTTCTATATTCAACCTCACCAGATGCACATGCATGTTCCATTTCACCAAACGAAGATAATAATCCAGGCCCTACCGACTTCACGTTTCCTTCTTCACGACAAGTTCCAAATTCAAGAACATACCAATAAACAGATCCAAGGCGATTGATTGCAGCTTCACTTTCAGTTCTCATATCAGCCTCTCCAAATAGAACATTAAGTTCAGCCCATTCAGGTACACCTAGCATTGCAGTGTGCCCAACAAGTTCGTGCACAACATCAGGTTCAGGCGTGTAAAAAGGCCTTGATGAATGTCTAATGTATTGTGTTGAAAGGAAAACTCTATTTGCTAGAGCAGTGTGAAATGTTTTGGGGTGAACTAAACCTCCGACAGGTTCTTGTCTGAATCCAGTCATTTCTTCTAGTGTCTCACTGACTTCTTGTAATTGTGGTATTCTATCATTAGGTAATCCTAATTTCCTTGCATTTTCAAGATACTGCTTACATGCGTATTTTTCATGAACTGGAGTAATTCTTTCCATAATCGCAGCCCAAACGGCATCTTCATCTTCAGAATATGGAGCATGTGGGATCTTTTTTGATCTTCTTTCATCCATGGACATTTCGTTCCATTCAAGTGCAATCTTAGCAATCTCATTTCTTCTTGATCTATAGCCTTCATCCTTGAATCCTGGATGGTCAGGGTCTAGTTCTACGAAAACGTTTCCACCAACTATTTTTACGGCAGAATTCGCTTCATCTGTTTCTTCACTTACTCCTTCAGATGGTCCGTGCATAATATATCACTAATACCCATATGAAGCCTCTAATAAATGTCTTTGTTTATTTTAGTTGAACTTAGTGATGTTAATGTTACTTATTTATATGTTAATGATATTGTTGTCTAATGAGCATGGAATCGGAAGATAGGTCATTGAAAATTATAATGTTCATTTCTTTCGTTGGCCTTATCGATGCGATATATTTGTCTTATTTACATCATTTGATTTCCCAAGGGGCTGGCTGTCCAACAGAAAATCTTCCGGGTTTAGATTGTGGCGTAGTTCTCGCAAGCGATCAGGCAAAATTATTCGGTATCCCAGTCGCTTGGTTGGGAGTTGTCGGTTTTTTGATGCTAATTGGATTGTCCTTAGATAGATATCTGAACATGGACTTAGAACGTACTTACTACAATAAAATTCTTTTACCAATCACTGGAGTTATTGGTGTTATTTTCGGTTCATATCTAACTTATGCAGAGGCATTCATAATTCATGAATGGTGTCCTTTTTGCGTAGTCGCTTTTGTTTTGACAATCGCAGCAACTTTTTTCTGCATAACTGAATATGGTAGTGAAATTAAGGAGTTAATTAACAAAAATGGCATCGAAGAGGAAACGTAAACTAGAAAAAAAATCATCTAAAGATTTTAAAGATAAAATGCAAGCTAGGAGAGCCTCAGCTAATGATGCATTGTGGACCTACGGCCTTCCTTTAGCAGTTATTTTAGTGGTAGGATTAGGAGTATATTTTGCTTTTTTCTATGAGATGGGCGACCCTCGTGCAGAAGAATGGGAGCTTGAAGATCCTCAGTCAGGTGAAGTTTATGCTTCAGAAGATTATTACAATAACCGCCTAACAATTGTTGAATTTTTTAACTCTAAATGCGGAGCTTGCCAGACTCAAGCACCAATTTTGAACGATGTCCATGCAAATTACTCCTCACAAGTAGATATGTTTGCAATAGGTGGCTACAAGTTAGGGAATGGGCAAGATTCAGCTTCAAGTATTGCAAACTTCAAAATTGAATATAATATGCAATTTCCTCATTTATATGACCCCTCTGGAGATCTGATGCGAGATTATGGTTTTTCATCTTATCCTTCCTTAGCTTTTATCAAAAATGGAGAAATTGTTTACAGCCACTCAGGCATATTATCAGAAAGTCGATTGGCTGCAGAAATTGAAAAATACCTCGAGTGAAAATTTTATATAAGTTTCAATGTGGAGTGAAAATATGAATCAAAGTATTCCTACAATTTTTATTGTTTTTATGTTCTTAGCATCAACAGGTTGTTTAGATGCACTTACGAATTCGGGAGATTCAGGTAAATTTTGGGGTGAAGACTGTGAAGACGTTTCTGAGGAAATTTGCCCTTCAGGTGAAGCACCAGATTTTTCATTAGTTGATCAAAATGGAGATACTGTTAATTTGACATTGTACGAGGATAAAATAGTGGTAGTTTCGTTTGTTTATACTTATTGTCCGGATATATGCCCAGCATTAACTTATCAGTTGAGAAAACTATCGGAAGAATTGGGTGATGATTATGGAGAGTCTGTAGAATTTATTACAATAACCGTAGACCCTGAGCGAGATACGCCTGAAAGATTAGCCTCTTTTGCAGCTAATAATAATGCAGACTGGAGATTTTTAACATCCGTTTCTAACGATTCGTTTGGAGACATGGTTTCTATTTGGGCAGATTACAGAGTATATGTCGACATCGATGAAGAAGCTTGCTCAGGTAATGGGCATTACATGGAAGGATACGATGGATGCCATTGTAACCCTGGATTCATGCAGGATTCAAATGATACCTATTTCGGTAAAGATGTATGTATTACCGATCCTAATTACAGTAATCTAAATGTTTCATTTGAGCAAGGAAGCATAGAGTATGATATTATTTTAGCATTAGAAGAATTCAACGAAGCAGGAGGAATAATAAGTGAAGACTTTGCGCTTCAAGCTATAGATGCATATGTATCTCAAACATTCCCTTCAAGTTGGACATTACCAGGTATAGACAATTCAACACATAAATCTAGAGATTACTATAACAACAACCTAACATTAATCGAGTTTTTCCATACAGATTGTTCAGTTTGTAACGCACAAATTCCTGATCTTAAAGAATTTCATGCAAATTATTCAGATCAAGTTGATGTAATATCGATTGGTGGATATTCTTTAGGTAGCAACGTAGACGATATTTCTACAATTGAAGACTTCGCATCTGAGCACAACGTTTCTTGGCCTTACGTCCTCGATGAAGAAGGGACAATGATGACTAAGTTTGGACTTGAGAGCAGATATCCAAGTTGGGTTTTATTAGAAGGAAATCTATCATCAGGCCTTCCACAAGTTGTCGATACTTTCGTAGGCAGAGAGTCTTATGATGATTTAGTTCACAGAATTGATAATCGTTCATCTCCAATTAATGTTTCTGAACAACTTGCTGAGGTTATAGATTATTTTGGGCACTGGAAACAAGACCACGTTTCTGATACCGATATGTTGTCTATTATTTCAGACTTATTAGGATATGAGTTTGAAAATGAAGCAGTTGAAGAGGTAGCTAATTATGGAGTTAGTCATTCTAATAAGTTATACCTTATAGATAAGGAAGGTAATGTTAGAGTAGTTTGGAGAGGAATAGAATGGACTTACGCCTCGGTTTACCACGACATTCAACTTCTTATGTTGTAATATAAGTTAAACCCAAATACCCTTGTTCAGATTATATTGTATGACACTATTAGGATTCGGTGACGACAATTTAGTATTTCTTGACCTTGAATTTAGCTACGTTAGCATAATCGGTGCGAGTATTTCGGTTTTTCTTGGTATTGTGATGACACAATCTGGTTTTGATAAAATATTTAATTGGGAAGGTGAATTAGATTTCATTACAGGTAAGTTTGCTAAGACTCCACTAGCCAATTTTTCTACATTTGGTTTAATCCAAGTTACAATATTTGAAATATTATCAGGTCTTTTGTCAATATTTGGTTCGCTGATGGCCTTATTTTACGATGATTATTCATATGCAATAATGGGCTTAATTTTAGCAGCAGGATCTCTAGCTATTCTGATGTTAGGTCAAAGAATCTCAAAAGACTATGAAGGAGCAGCAGTGTTGGTTCCTTACTACATTCTGACTATGTTTGGTTTATTTGTATATACTCAGTTCTAGAAACCACAAATAGTAGCCAAATCATCTACTGCACCAGGAGTAGTTAGTCCTACCGCCAAAAATAAGACAGCTAAGAAAAACAAAGGTACAGATGCAGTCTGATAGACTAACGGCGGATCCCATGTCATGTGCATAAAGAATGAGCAAATATACCAGCATTTGATAAGAGCTATTCCGAATAGGATTAGCATATTCAATGCAAACGAATCAAATTCTTGAACGATTGCCAATACTTCTAGAATTGTCCAAAAAACTAGCCACGCAAATATTTTGATGAATCCATCTACAGGATCATCAGTATGCCCAAAAGTCACCCAGTTTGGGAAAGAATGGTCATGGTGTTCATCGTGGCTGTTTTTAGTTTTTGTTTCTTCACTCATTTTTTACCTCAATATAAATAGAAAAATGGGAATACAAATACCCAAACCAAGTCAACGTAGTGCCAATATAGTCCAAATAGCTCAATAGTTTCATGGTTTTCTTCATTGTATCCATCTTTGTTTGATTTTGCAATCAAGTATCCTAATGCAATTAGCCCAATAAAGACGTGAGCACCATGCATGCCTGTAGTAATGTAAAAAGTACTGCCCTCAATACTAGTATCAAGCCAGAATCCATTCGCGTATTTTGGAGCAATACAATGGTCTGCGATACTTTGTCCTGCTAAAACGTCACATCCGTTGTGAGATTCGTCCCAGAAATTATAATGTCTCATTTCATTCCATTCCCATAATTTTAGGGCTAGGAACATAGCACCTAGGACAAAAGTAACAGCCAGATATCTAGTAACAGCTTTTGGGTTATTGTTTTTAGCAGCATATAATGCTAATACAACAGTCAAACTGCTTAAAAGAAGAGCAAATGTATTAATCACTCCAAATATTAAGTGACTTCTGATAACATCGGCAGCAGGTACCCAGCAATCTTCAAAGTATAATCCACAATCAATGTCTGGAGAATAGTCTGGCATTGATGCTCTGTATCTCAAATATGCACTTAGTAATGTACTGAAAACCATGACTTCAGTTAGTAGGAAAATCCACATTCCAAATTTTCGAGTCGAAATAGTATCCCAGAACTTGTGATAAGTTTCTATGTGTTCGTCTTCTTCGCCCTCTAGGTTCCAATAATCCTGAACCCACATGAAAAATGCCGTAAAAATACCAATAAGTCCTATGATGAATACAAACCAGTAACCAGTGTCTCCAGTTTTATCTTCACCGCCAGCAGTAGCCATGACTAAACCAATAAACATTATTGCAGTGGCTACACAGAACAAGAAAGGCGCAGGAGTTTCTATGTGAGCATGGTGCTCATCGTGTCCATCACTCACTCTTTTTAGCCTCCTCTTCGGCATCGAGTAATGTAGGAATTTCAATGAAACTATTTTCTGGAGGTGGAGATGATGTGGCCCATTCTAAAGACCATCCATTCCATGGATTATCACCAGCTTCTTTACCGTTTCTGTAAGAGTAAAATACGTTGTAAACAAAAATCAGTTGCGCTAATCCGAATAGAATAGCGAAAATACTAATGAACTGATTTAATTCAGTCAATGATGCATCATATGTAGCATATCTTCTTGGCATACCTGATATTCCTACGTTATGCATCGGATAAAATGCAGCGTTGAAAGTGATGAATGTAGCTGCAAAATGTATAATTCCTAATCTTTCATTCATCATCTTCCCAGTCATTTTAGGATACCAATAGTAAACTCCAGCTATGAAGGAAAACATAGTTCCTCCGATCAGCACATAGTGAAAGTGAGCTACAACGAAATATGTATCGTGGAAAGCGATATCCAATGGAATCGAAGCTAAAATAATTCCAGTAATTCCTCCGATAGTGAAAGTAATTATTGTACCTAATGAGAACATCATTGGCGTATTTAGAACTACAGATCCGCCAGTCATAGTAGCAAGCCAATTGAAAATTTTAATTCCTGTAGGCACAGCAACTAACATTGTAGTCAGCATTACAATGAAACGGAATAATGGGTCAGCACCTGTAGTGAACATATGGTGACCGTAAACTACGAATGAAATTATTCCTATTGTAGCCATTGCATAAACCATAGAAGTATATCCAAAAATTGGTCTTCTTGAAAATGTAGATATTATTTCAGATAAAACGCCAAAAGCAGGTAAAATAACAATGTAAACTTCTGGATGTCCAAAGTACCAGAATAAGTGCTGCCACAAAATTGGGTCAGAGTCTGGACCTGAGAAGTATAAACTTCCAAAAGTACGGTCTGCCATTAGTAAAATTAAAGCAACGGTGAATACAGGAATAGATAATAGAAGTAAGAATACAGTTACAAGGATAGACCAAGCAAATAGCGGCATTTTCATTAGAGAAACTCCTGGAGCGCGCATTCTCAGCATTGTAACTAGGAAATTAACTGCAGTTAGTGTTGAAGATGCTCCCAGCATTAATTGCCCTGCAACCCAGAAATCAGTACCTGGCCTTGTAGCAGATGCACCTGAAGAATATGGCGCATATCCAGTCCAACCTACGTCTCCTGCACCTCCAGTGAAGTATCCCATGTACAATACGATACCGCCAGTAGGAAGTAGCCAATAACCGAATGAATTAAGCCTTGGGAATGCTAAATCTCTTGCACCAATTTGAAGAGGAATCAAGTAATTTGCAAATCCAAAAATAATAGGCATGGCAGCCATGAAAATCATAGTAGTTCCATGCATTGTAAATGTAGAATTATATTCTTGATAAGTTAAGAAGTCACCATCAACACGCGGCTCATATAATTGCCATCTAATTAATAGGCCTAGAATTCCTCCAATGAAGAACCAAGCAAATCCAGTTACGATGTAAAGGGTACCGATATATTTGTGGTCTGTAGTTGTAAGCCAAGGATAAATCCATTTCCAGTAGCTCTTCATTACTTCTTCGAATGATTCATCTTGATCTACCATTCGATATCCAACCACTACAACAGCTAAAGTGATGAAAACAATACCAAAACCGTATACTACTTTTTTAGGCCCTGAAAGTTCACCATGTGCACTTCCATCTGTAATTTGAGCATTTTTACCAGCTAGAAGGAATGTTCCTGAATTCCAATAGTCTCCACTATTTCCCATACCTCCACTATCTTCGTAAGCATTTCCGTTAACAGAATTTCCATAAACCATAAATTCTGCAACTAAAGAATCACTGTCTGGAGCAGTCCAATTAAAACTCCATTCTCTTAAGTTATTTCCGTCACCACCTTGGCCTTCTTCTCCACCTGTGTGAGTTAAGTAACTACTATCTTCTGGTTTCCATACGTTATCATCAATAGGAGTCAAAGTTCCGGTAGAAACTTTCAGCATAAAACCTCCCATATTAGGTCCATTTTCCATTGGGGCAATGTCATTTGGTCCACCTGAAATATTGAGAACTAAAGTGTAAGTTTCACCTGCACTAAAATTAGAAGGCATTGTTAAATTTAGAATAACTGCCGAGTTCGGATTATTCATGTCACCGTCACCTATGTTGTGACAACTACATCCATTTGCTTCTACTAGTGTGCTTATACTTGGATCAATTCCTCCCGGATTCGTTTCTCCAGTTGGAATTGCAGTTACAGCAAAAATAATGCTTAATAATATTCCTAGCCCTATCAGTTTACTTCTAAGCATTGCTAACCTCAGTTACGTAAATTTCAGCTAGCATCTGAGAGTGGCTATTTCCACAATACTCAGTACAGTAAATTCGGTAAGGTTCATCTCTAGCAGATACAATGCTAGTATCAACCCAAGTGGCAGTATTCAATCCAGGAACTGCGTCTTGTTTAATTCCCATGTCAGGAAGGTAAAAAGCGTGCAAATTATCAACCGATGTAACATTAAAACGAATAATACTGTTTGCTGGAACTTCTAGACAATTGATGTTAGAAGAGCATTTCGTAAATTCGTCGGGTTTCTCGTAATCATTAGCATATTCAAATCCCCAATACCAAGATCCTGCAGTAACTTCTACAGTAACGTCAGCTTCTTCATTATCAGGAATATCCCACATGTAATCCAATGGAGCCAGAGATAGAAATGTAAGCCAACTTACTAAAATAAGTGGAGCTATTGTCCATGTTAATTCTATTTTAACATCTCCCCTTTCATGTGGAAAAACTCCAGCTTTCAGAGCATCTTTCGGCTCTGGATCGCCTTCTTTGTGTCTAAAGAAAATTAAGTTGTATATCAGCCAAGTGATTACTAAGAGTCCAACAATTACAGACCAAATGAACATTTGCCATGTCAGTCCACCAATACCCGAGCTGGTGCCTCCGAAACTATCCCATATCGCTGGGTTATCGAAGTAAATTAAGTCACTGATTATGGACATTTTTTGCCTTTTAAAGTAAAGTATTCTTTGTATATAGAATGGCATTATTAAAGATAAGTACGATTATACAGTATATGCAGTATCTAAAACAAGTAAAATGAAGAATGTAAAAAGGTACATATTTGAAAATTTAAATAAATTCCACGCATCGTCTTCAGATTTGGTTTTTGTTAAGGTTTGAGCAAGGTATGCAAAATATACAGAAAGACTAATTCCTGAAATTAAAAATATTAATCCAGTATTTCCATTCACTATTATAGAAATTGAGTTTAGCACTAAACATATGCAATATAGAAATATGTATTTTCTCGTTGTGTCTTCGCCGCTCACAACTGAGAGCATTGGTACTCCAGCTTCTCCATAATCGCGTCTTTTAGACAGAGTTAACGCCCAAAAATGTGCAGGGGTCCAAAGAAAGATTGTCAATACCATGAGCCAAGGTAGTAATTCAAACAGGTTATTGGAAGCAGCAGCCCACCCTATTGCAGGAGGAGTAGAGCCAGCCAAACCCCCAATCACAATGTTCTGTGGAGTTCTTCGTTTGAGGAGCATGGTGTATACCACTGTGTAAAATAAAGCGCTTGCAGCAGTCAAAATTCCAGCATTAATATTAGTTAGAAAAGTTACAAGAGCTACTCCTGCACATGATATTGTTATTCCGAACAACAATGCATGCTCAGCAGATATAAAACCAGATTGAATTGGTCGATTTTCAGTCCTCTCCATCAAGGGGTCAATATCTCTTTCGTACCACATATTTACAGCCATAGACCCTCCACTAGCCATTGTCCCTCCAAGTAAAACGACTAAGGACGTCCAGATGCTATCAACGTAGTTTCTTCCATTATCATATCCCTCACTAAAATCATAGGTAAAAATTCCACAAAGTGCAGTCACCTGTAACAAGAAAACGACCCTAGGTTTCATTAAAATCCAATAGATTTTCAGTAGTGATGGTTTAGTTTGAGACATTTGTTTCCTTGAATTCGCTTAAATTAATTAGTAAATATGTTGTTGCTAATGATAGGAATACGCAAGCCCCTACAAGTAAATGTAGAAGCGAGAGCCAACCTAGAAACACCCCATCAACAGCTGTGACTACATATAAACCACCTAAAAGTATGTTTCCAAAGTAAAAGAAACTGGCTATTTTCAGAAATTTCTCAACGTTTGAATTCTTTAGCTCACTTTTTATTTCTTTCAATACATACAGAAGTAAAAAACCTACCACAATTGCAGATAATCTATGTCCATAATTTAGAATAATACCAAATTGTTCGAGAGTGGGCAATGCAGAACCTTGGCATAGAGGCCATCCTTTGTAAAATCCAATATCACAAGCGGCTCTATGATAACTAGTCGAAAGGTACGCCCCTATCATTAATTGTATAAGTACAATTAAACACAGATACCAAATATAATTTTTAAACTTAGTACTGATTTTACTAATTTTAAAGTACTCTGGTAGCCCAACCTGATTTTGCCACCAAACAAAACCCACAGTAATTAGTGAAGTCGTAAAAATTAGAGCCATAAAGAGATGTAAAGATACGGTCCAAGGCGCATTATCAAGATCAACAGTTACGTAACCTAATACTGCTTGCATAATAAGGAACATACTAGATACAAAATGTATTTTGTATACTCTAGTACCGATACTATCTCTTAGTGACCAAGCCGTGTAATGACTATAAGCAACAAGAATGCCTATTACTCCAACTAATGCTCGGTGCGCCCATTCAGTAAAAATTTGATAAGTTGTGTATCTATGGGTTCCACCTCTAGAGTCTATTTCATCAGGATTTTCATTCCACCATTCTTCCTGCTCATCTGCAGAAACATCAAAACCCCAAGTACCGAAACAAGTAGGCCAGTCCGGGCAGCTTTCTCCAGCATCATTAATACGAATCCACCCTCCTGTGGTTATAATGAGAAAAGCGATGAAAGCTAGTCCGAAAGGAATAAGATATGAGCGATACCAAGGTACCATAGAATTTTACGGTCGGCTCCACTTATTATAGTTTGTTTAGCAATACTCTATAAATACCGTAAGACTAACACATAATTATGTCAAGAGTATTTTTAGCTTTGTTTTTAGTCGCGTCACTTGTTTCTGGAGTACTTTTTTTCACTCCAAATTATAGCGCAGAATACGACGAAGAGTATTATGAATATCAACCATTTTTGCAATATGACTTTAATTTGCACGAATTAGATCTTAAAAATTATGACGAAAATGATACCGAAGAATTTTCGGGTCATGTGTATATGCGAAGAGAATATTCCAATGAAGAATCGGAAACTTTTAGAAAATTGTTGGTAAAGAATTATCAGTTATTTGTTTTAGATGAGCAATATAGGAAAGATGTTAGCATTATACTGGACGATGTAGCAAATGGCACAGTAGATGCCGATGATGCCATAGCCACTATTTCTAATTTAACGTCTTCATATGATGGTAAAGCTAAAGTATTGATCAATGAAAATGCCACTTTCAACAATTTAATCACTTTGGAAATGGTAAGCTGGGTTCGTGACAATTTCCTAATTGAATCTATGACAGATGGAGTTCCTAGAGGTTTAATGTCTCAACGCATTGTGAATGTAAATGAATCAATTGGAAGTAGCGATTCAACGGTCGAGAAAATAGATGCGATTCATCATGAAATGTTAAACGATCATTACAATCAGCCTGAGGAAGTAGTTTCAGATGGGCCTATACTTGCAATCAATGGCATTAATGCAGTGTGGGATGACTGGGAGTTTGAGAGTGTAGGACCTACTTCAAGCCTAATAGGCAGTTTTTCTGATAACTCTGATGACAGATTATGGATTGGGCAATGGATGCACGTTTCTTTTCCAAATAGTTCTCACACTCCTGGTAATCATTCTTTGACATTCGAATGGCCCGATGAAGACTTCAAGGGCAAGGAAACTAACTTTCACTTTGGATTAGGCTATGGCGAGGTTTTTACAAATATTGAATCAGAAAGTACAAATGTTTGGCCACATGAAACTGATAACTATTACAAACCACCCTATGGTTGGATCGGATTTTCAGCTGAGAATGGTACAGTTGGTAAATTGGAGGCAACTTTTGGGCAAGGATTTCCAAATTATGCTGCATATGATTGGCATGAAGCAGTAGAATATGCCGAAACATTAACGTATGAAGGAGTCAATGGCCACCTTGCTACTATAACCAGTAAGGAAGAGGCCGAGTTGATTTTCTCATTGCTAGATGGTCAATCCTATTGGCTTGGAGGATTTCACAATATGGATAATCCAAATTACCAGGAACCTGAGGGTGGTTGGGAATGGGTAACAGGTGAAAATTTCAGTAATGATTTCTGGGCAGAGGGAGAGCCCAACGAGGCAGGCCCTGAAGATTGTTTAGAAGTTTGGGGCTTTGATAAGGTTCTGAATGATAATAGATGTCATCTCGATTGGACTGGAATAGTAGTAGAATTTGAGATGAACGGTACCAATCATTATGAGGCACTTATACCTCAATGGGTCTGGGATGATAAAAATGGAACAGATGTTTTAACCTATGTTAAAGCAAATCCGTTAACTGACGACGAAAGAAATGAGATTTTGAAGGAAGAGGGAGATCCAGATGCAGATAATGACGGGATTGTAGATCAGTTTGATGAGGACGATGATAACGATGGAATTTTAGATGAAAATGATATGGATGATGATAACGATGGAATCGATGATGATAGCGATAGATGTCCTGGAACTCCAGTAGGAGAGTCCGTTGATATTGAAGGTTGTTCATCTTCTCAAATTCTTAAAGAAGTTACAGAGGATGGAAATATCCCAGGTTTCAATTTCGCTTTGGCTTTGTTATCAGTTTTAATAATTGCTTACAATAGAAAAGAAAGGCATTGATTTATGAAATCTTTAGACTTTTCAAGACTTTCAGATTTCATCGATAAAAAATGGGATGAGTCAGCATTGCCAAGCCTTTGTGAGTTCATAGAGATTCCTGCCTTATCGCCTTCATTTGATTCAGATTGGGAGGAAAATGGATATTTGGATGCTGCAATTGAGACCTTTATCTCATGGGTCAAAAGTTTACCCTTGGAAAGAACGAGCGTTTCAGTTCATAGATTGAGCGGTAGGTCCCCAGTGCTTCTAGTTACAATTGATGGAGACGCGGAAGGTGAGATTTTATTTTATTCTCATCTAGATAAGCAACCTGAAGCTACAGGTTGGTCTGAAGGTAAAGGACCATGGAAACCTGTAATAGAAGATAGTTGGCTTTATGGCAGAGGAAGTGTAGATGATGGCTACGGAGGATATGCAGGTGTCTTATCTGTTTTAGGGCTGCAAGAACAAGGGCTTTCTCACCCTACTTGTCGATTTCTTATCGAAACAGGCGAAGAAAGCGGTTCTCCAGATCTAGAATTATACTTGGACGAGCTCAAACCTCAGTTAGGCATTCCAGATTTAGTCATTGTTTTAGATACTGGTGGAATGGATTATGATCGACTTTGGGTTACACAAAGTCTTAGGGGAATAGTTGCAGGTACTCTCTCTGTCAAAGTGTCATCAGTAGGAGTTCATTCAGGTCACGGAAGTGGCGTTATGCCTTCCTCATTTAGACTAGCAAGGCAATTATTATCACGAATAGAAGATGAGAATACAGGAGAAATTTTGCCTGAATGGCTGCATACAGAAGTAACTTCAGAAATGAAAGATACCTGTTCCCAAATAGTAAAGATGAAGGGCAAAGATTTGAAAGATTTTCCACTTCTAGAAGGCGTGAAGAAGCAAGTTGAAGACCCTTTAGATATTTTCATCACTATGAATCTTAAACCAAGCCTTTCGGTTATAGGCGCTGACGGTATTCCTGCAATACATTCTGCTGGAAATGTGTTAAGAACTAATACAGATTTGAAAATTTCGATCAGAACTCCACCTGGCTTGGATGCTTCATCAATTGCTTCTAAAGTTCAGAAATTATTAGAAGATAATCCTCCAAACGGAGCTCATGTTACAGCTGAAATGACTGAAGTAGCAGATGGATTTCTTTCACCAAAGTTACCAGATTCAGTCTCCAATGATTTAGAGAAAGCTTGTCGTGAATTTTATGGAAATTCCTCAATGGACCTATACATAGGTGGAACAATTCCTGTGATGGCAATGTTGCAAGCCAGATACAGAGATTCTAAATTCATTATTACTGGAGCTGGAGGGCCTGGTGGTAACGCCCACGGTCCGGATGAAAAATTACACATCCCTACGGCTAAAAAAGTGACCAAATGTATGTCCGCAGCCGTTAAAAGTATTGCCGATTATCGTCGACAAAAATAGAATTTTCAGATAATTGGCACTAGTAATTAATAGTTAGTCACCAGTTTATTAACTTTTAAATAACTTCCCGCACAGAATAGGTTATGAATGCAACAATTGTTGAACAAATTATCAGACTAGTGCCTGCCGTTGCCGCTATGGCGGTTTTTACGGTTTTCACAGTTTTGAAAATTATGAAAGATTACGCTCCTTTCATGTTTACGCCTCTCGTAATCATGTTGGCTTTGAGCGTTGGTATAGATCAATCTAGCTACGGAGCTAGTGCCGAAGAAGGTGACGATGTCACTCATGTTTATGTTAGCGGAGGTTCAATGTCTGAACCTTACTTTGAATTTTACGCAGATTCTGAAGGAACTACCGAAATCAGCGAATTAGACATTACAAACACGTACACTTTTCACAGACTTAACGGAGCTACAAGCCACCCATTCTACATCAGTGACTCTGGTTACGAGCAAGAATCTAGTGCCAAAATCACATTGACTGGAGACGGGTCAAGTAACTCAGGCATAGCTGGTTCAGAAACTTTTACAATTTCGTTTGAAGATGGTTTCACAGTTGATGATACTTTGAGTTACTACTGTACTGTACACTCAAATATGATAGGTGAATTTACACTTACTGAAACAGTTACACTACCTAACATCCCAGCAACTGCAGTTTCTACTGGTGAACACACTTCATTGGTTGCAGCATTGGCTCATGCAAACTTAGTAGGCGTACTTTCAGGTGACGGACCATATACAGTATTTGCACCTACAGATTCAGCTTTTGAAGAAATGGGATTGAATTTAAGCGACTTTGATACGGATGAAGAAAATGCAACCCTAGCTATGATTCTATCTTACCATGTTACAATGGGAAGTGTAATGTCAAGTGATCTTTCAGATGGAATGGAAGTTAATACCTTAATTCAAGAACCTATAACCGTTAATTTTTACGGTGAAGACACTGTAGTTCTAAACGGTGATGCAACAGTTACTAGTGCAAATGTTGAAACTTCTAACGGAATTATTCACATTATTGATAAAGTTCTGATGCCTCCTTCACTTACAACAGTAACGCCTCCGGTTGGAGAAATCTGCTATGACATGGATACACACACTGTAGATTTGTCAAAAACAGAAGAAACCTGCGATGAAATGTGGATTCCTTCAGTTGATATTCCAACTACAGCAGCAGCTACAACCATTCACACATCATTGGTTGCAGCTCTAGAGAAAGCTAATTTGACCACTGCATTGAAAGGAGAAGGTCCTTTCACAGTATTCGCACCTTCTGATGCAGCTTTCACAGCAGCAGGAATTAGCTTAGATGATTTCGACGCAGACACGCTTGCAAACATTCTAACTTATCACGTAGTTAGCGGAAAAGTAATGTCAACCGACCTTTCAAACGGAATGATGGCCACCGCACTAAATGGCGGTACTCTAGTTTTCAGTATATCTGAAGGCAATGTATCAGTTAACGGAGCTAATGTTATTCTAGCAAATGTTCCAGTTAGTAATGGAGTAATTCACGTTATCGATAAAGTAATGATTCCACCAGCAGGTGAGATATGTTATGATCCGGTTAGCCACACTGTAGATGTAACTAAGACAGCAGATACTTGCGATAAGTCTTGGATTCCTTCAGTTGATATTCCAACTACGGCGGCAGCTACAACCATTCACACATCGTTGGTTGCAGCTTTAGAGAAAGCTAATTTGACTACCACATTGAAAGGAGAAGGTCCTTTCACAGTATTCGCTCCAACTGATGAAGCATTTACTGCAGCAGGAATTAATCTTGATGATTATGATACAGATGAAAAAATAGCTGCACTTGCAGATATTTTGCTAATGCACGTTGTTAGTGGAAAGGTCATGTCATCAGATTTAACAGATGGAATGGAAGCTACAGCTCTTAGCAGCGATAAACTCTCATTCATGATAGGTGACACAGTCTCAGTAAACGATGCAACCGTAATCATTGCAGATGTTCCTGTTAGCAATGGAGTTATTCATGTCATTGACAAGGTATTGATGCCGGTCAAGGAAGAAGAGCCTAAGGAAGAAGATTCAATGCCTACATGCGATCATGTCATAGGCCTTGACTCTACAGGATATGCTTACAGCCCAGCTTCTCTAACTATCAAGGTAGGAGAAACTGTATGCTGGCAATGGACAGATTCAGCTGATCTACACAATGTTGCCGAAATTTCTTCAGAGGGAGATCAAATGAGGAAAGAAGGAGGAATTTACAGTGGAGAGACAGCAAAGACTGTTGATTTCAGACATACTTTTACAGAAGCAACAACCTTCCACTACATCTGTGAGCCACATGTTGGAATGCAAATGGTTGGAAAAGTAATAGTTGGAGACTCAACAGAATCTGAAACATCTACTCCTTACTCTGGAGATGATGAAGAAACACCTGGCTTCGGAATAGTACTAGGTGTGATGGCAGTTATCGGCATAGCACTGATATCACGTCGTCTGTAAAGACAACACACACAAGGGAGCGCTCACCCGCTCCCAACAGTGTATTCTGTTATTTTTAGGCCTGCCTAAAATAAACTGAATCTATATATACGCTCATTTCTAGAAAGAGTCATGAACATAAGTAGACTAGCAGCGCTAGCAGTAATTTTCATGATGGTATTGAGTGCATTTGTAGCTATCCCAGCTTACAATGCAAGTGCAGACCACGAAAATCATGACGATGAAGAACATGACCACGATCATGATGACGATAATGGAGATCATGATAACCACGGTCTTCCATCATTTTCAGATTTAGATGAAAATGGTAACGGAACTATAGAATTTAACGAATTGATGGCTATTTGTCCAGAAGACCAATCTGAGGAGCAATGTAGAGGTATCTTTGATCAATACAGCGGCGAAGATGGAGTCATAGACGAAAATGAGTACCAGCGATTTGTTTCAGATGTTACAAGTCCCGATGATGGACCTGATACAATGATGGTATGTTATGACATTGACACCCATGAAGTTGATTTTTCAATAACTACTCCAGAAGCTTGTAATGAAGCAGGATTAATGTGGGTTTCAGCAAATAGTGGACCTAATGATGGAGATGACCGCGGTGATGATAATTGGGATCTTGAAAACTTCCGTGTACACATTAAAATGGAAAGTTTAGGAGATTGGTTAGTAACTATAGAAGGCGATTATCCTGTAGATGAGTCTAACGACTTTAGAGAAGATTTAGCAGAAATGTGCGAAGATATGATGGGTGGCAATCCAGGTGAAATCACAGAAGACTGTTATGAACACTTCTTGATGATGGGAGATGACGATGATCATGATGACCACGACGGCCACGGCGATCATAACGGTCATGATGGATGGAGCTGTCCACCAGGTCTTACCGATGACGAATGTGATATGATGGAAGATTGTCAAGACAATAATATGGCAGGAATGTCATGCCAAAGAATGATGTATGATTTCTGTAATGATAATCCAGGCGCATGTGATTTCGATGACGATGATAATAATTTCTTCTTTGTAATGTTCGCATATGAAGATGGAGATATCTCAGCTGAAGAATTCATAGCAAACGACGCCATCCAAAGTATGTTTAATGATGATGACGATGGAACCGATGGAGGACCATCAAACGATTGGGGTCAAGGAAAATATGATTTCTATACTTTTACCTCAGAAATGGACGGTATTGCAAAAATTTATTCAGAATTTGTTGAGGAGTACCATGAATCACCAAGTTTCATCTGCGGTAATGGAGATGAAATTTCATTTTATTTTGTAAATGATGGAGGGGCTGACTGTGAAGATGGTGCAGACGAGCAATGGTATGACAGTAATACACCAGATGACACTTCAGATGATTGTCAGGAAGCAGATGATGAAGATTGTGAAGGTGAACCTGTTAATTGGTTTGATTGTCATGATGGAGACGTAATCTGGATTTACCAAGTTAATGATGGGTATTATGATTGTGAAGACGGAGAAGATGAATATTACTCTGGCTCGGATTATTGGCACGGAAGCATCTACCTGTTGTCAGGCGAATTTACAGGAGATTCTCTTGGAACTGAGTTAACTCCAGATCACGAAGCTTTCGTGGGTGCTGAAGTTTACAATTGTTACTGGGGAGACGATAACAAAACTTTCACCGATTGTAGCAATTTCATACCTGTTAATTTAGTGGCAGGAAATACTTACACCTTGGTAACAGTAGGAGAATGCTACTCACATGGTGATGAGGAAATGGACTGTGAAACTGGTAACTACATGCATACTATGCACATGCAAGATGGTACATCAATGAACATGTCAGGAAATGTTACTGACGATCACCCAATGGCAGACTTTTCAGAAGTGATGAGTCTAGATGATGGCAATATACTAGGTAATTTTGTACTCTATGACGAACGTGCATTTGCCGTAGGCGAAGACGGATTCGAAGGAACATTTGTGTCTTATTCTACAGGTTGTCATGATTATGATAGAGACGGAGAATACGACTACTGTTATGGCTCTTCTCCCTCTATCTACTTGTATGAGAACTTCGATTCTTCAGATACAGAATCTGGATTAGTTGGTTCAGCATCAGCAGACTACAATAATGACCCAGAATGTCCAGACAGCATGGAAGACTGTAACAGAGCTATTATGGATGTTGACTTGACTCCAGGAAATTACACATTAGTTACAGCATTTGATGGATATCATGACGTCTTATTCATGAATATGGTCCAGACTTCCGATGGTACAACTGTATCAGAGTGGGATGGCAAAGTTCACAATGCTTACTTTAGCTATGATAATGGGACCGAGACATTAGTCGAAGGTAATGATAGAATACACATGCCTTATCCAGAATATGAATATAGTTGTTACGATGACGATGGTAACGAAATGGACTGTGATGACATGTTCGATGGAATGGTGCTTCTTATTGCACTTATGGAAAATATGACAGCCTACGAAGATGGTGACATGAACGCAACAATGGCAGCAGATAACATAGCAGATATACTATATGCAATGGCTGACGAAGGCTTCTTCGACCACCATGATGACCACCATGATGACCACCATGATGGCAGTTCCATGACACTCGACTACTTTGATGTTTCAAGCTGGGACAGTACTAATGACCTTCAGGCAATTGTAGACTGGTTCAATGATGAATATTACTATGACGAGAATGAGGAAGAATGGACTGTTGATGATTTCTTAGAAATGTGTGGTGGAGATCCTGAAAATGTAGACAATGATGTCGCACAATGTGTACTTGATAAAGCAATATCCATGCTTGATGATGGCCACAATGGAGACCACGATGACCACAATGATCATCATGATGACCATGGCGACCACGGAGACCATGATGACCATGGAGACCATGATGACCACGATGATAATGACAACGATGACAATCCAGCACTTCTTGACGGAATCATTGGAATTCAAGATCCACAAGATGCAGGAGATGACTGCAGACCTTCAGCAGATGATCCTCACTTGTTAGGAAATATCGACGACAACGCAGGTCAACCTTTGACTTGTACTTTTGAGTTCAAGATTTCTTTCGATGGTGTAGATAATTCATTGGATACTCATGAGGCACACATTCCATTCGAAGATGAACAAGTTTGGACATTAAAAATTGAAATGCTTGAAGGATATGAATTCATTAGTTGCGATAACTGTGATGTAGATGACGAAGGAGTTATGACCGGTTCAGGTCCAGTAAATATTACCTTTGCCAAAGCAGAACCACAACCAGATTGTGACGTCGTAGTTGGATTATCAGCCGATGGTATGGCTTTCGATCCTGTTAAGCTAACAATTAAAGTAGGTGAAACTGTATGCTGGCAATGGGAAGATGCAGCAATGGCACACAATGTAGTTGAGTTAGAAGGAGAATACGATTCAACTTCAAATTTAACAGCAATTGACTTTGGATTCAGTAGCGGCGAACCTGCAATGACCGTTGATTTCAGGCACACATTCACAGAAGATAACAAAGTACACTACTATGTATGTGCACCTCATGCGCAATTGGGTATGGTTGGTCAAGTTACAGTTGGTAATGGAACAGATGATCCAGTTCAACAAGCAATAGAAGACGAAGAAGTACCAAGCCTTGGTTTCGTATTCGGTTCATTGGTTTTGGTTGGCGCAGCTGGTCTACGCCGCAGAATCCACTAAACCTAAATAACTGGTTGGTAACCCTCTGTTATGACAGAGGGTATACCAGTAGTCAGAATGTATACTGACAGTAGTGGGCACACTAGATTTGCCAAGATGCAAATTCCCATAGAACCGAAGACAGGTTTAGGTTCTGTAGGTTTATTTTCATCTTTATTAGTGAACAAGAACTTAGGCGATAATTCAGGTGATGTCAAAACACAATTTGCGGTTACTCCAGTTCCAGAAAATGTAGAAGGTGAAGGCCCCAAATTAGCTCATACGGCACCTAGAAGGCAATTAGTACTTTCTTTGAGCGGTTGTCTGGAGTTCAAAAGTTGTGGAGTTGATTCGGATGATTCTGAGCACAAGGTTGTAATTCGTAGAGGAGACATTCTACTTGCAGAGGACTTAGAAGGCGAAGGTCATGTTTGGAGATTCATTAAAGCACAAGACGGAAGATTTTATCCTTGGGTCAGATGTTACATTCATTTGGGAGATGAGTATGAGCATTTTGTATCCCAACTAATTCCAGCTATTGAGCATTAGGTAAATACCTTTAATTACAGTGCATCAGAAATCACCCATGAGTGGCGCGTATTCATCGCTAAAACGCTGGCAACTTTCGATGTTTGCCTTCTTTGCTTTCTTTCTTTTTATCTTTGCAGGTTTCTCTCCAGATTTAGGAAGAGAAATGAGTCAAAGGGAAGAGTTCTCTTATCCTGACAGCGATGTTTGGAAAGCATCCGACAGGGCAGAGGAAAGCATGCCAGAGGAATACTGGCTTATTTTCCAGATTGTAATGGGTAATTCATTAGACTCAGAAGATCACAATACTCTAAAAATGGATGTTTTCAGGGAGACTGTAGAGCGTAATGATAATCTCAGAGCAGATAATGTAACTAGTCAATATTTTGATATTAAATTTAACTGGCAAACTTCACAAAATGAATTATCATCTATTTGGGGGATTGCAGACACGGTTCGCTCCATAATGAACAATGAAACGCCATTAACATCTGCAATTGGTTACACAGGCCCTAACTTTGAAAGCGCAGATCAAGAGCACCTAACTATTGTCCTAAATTCACTTTTTAATTTTCAAGCCGATGATGGGTCGTTTCCGTACAGAAATATAGTTTCTCCAGATTTGTGTGTTTTGGGAGATGATGGCTGTGTCAAGCCAAAGGATGAGTTCGGTAATGCTACAGCTTTCATTGCTCAGTCAGGTACTGAGTGGAAATCTAAAGGATTTTCAATGGTCGGTGAGGCTAATTCTTCAAGACTCTATGCAGATTATCCAAGGCAAAGGGGAGACTATGAGCATTTTGAATATTGGGAACAAAAGGTAGATGCATTTTATCTAGAAGACTTAGATTCTGATGAAGAAGTTAACTTTTATTCCTATCTAGCATTTGGATTAGAACTTGAAGATCAGATTAATTCAACAGCTCCACTTATTGGTCTTTCATTTTTCCTTATGGTTGCATTATTGTCTTTCTACTTTAGAAATGTTCTTGACGTTCTTGTAAGTGGCTTAGGTTTAGCTCTTGTCATGATATGTATGACAGCCAATTCGTTTTGGCTTGGGTTCCCTCAGACTCAATTAGCCGCAATGCTACCGATTTTGATGCTCGCTTTAGGCGTGGATTTTGTTATTCACAGCCTTACAAGGTGGCGTAGACTAACTTTAGAGAACCCTATATTTTCTAGCCATCCTAGAGAAGCTAGTATACTAGGTGCATTTGCAGCAATTAAGTCTCTTCTTCCTGCCTTAGGTGTAGCTACAGTTACTACCGTAGTTGCTTTTGGTACAGCTACCCTAAGCGAAATTCCAGACTTATTCGAATGGGGAATACTAGGTCCATTGGGAATTATTCAAGCTTATCTCATTATGGGTGTTTTTGTTCCGGTTCTTAGAAGTATAATTCCTCCTAAAGAATCAAGTTCTGAACCTTCTACCATGGGTCAATTTTTTAGCGTCAAAAAGTTATCTTCATTGATGGCGAGCAGATCAATGCCAATGTTAGTAATCTTCTTGATAATTAGTGTTGCCTTATCACCATTAGTACTTGGCAATCCAGAGTCTAGATTTGACGTTAAAGATTATGCAGACAATGATTC
The DNA here is from genome assembly GCA_001875345.1 of Marine Group III euryarchaeote CG-Epi1. GTDB lineage: Archaea > Thermoplasmatota > Poseidoniia > MGIII > CG-Epi1 > CG-Epi1. Next base: position 12,060 of record MIZA01000002.1, on the reverse strand, counting down.
TAGGTTCATTCAGACCGTCTCATTAGGTCAGGCAACCTTTACCGAGAACGGAGAACCGGGGTACTATCTAATTGAAGGAGAAAATCTCGCCAGTTATGAGACCGTAGTGCAGATTGACAATATGGAGCAAGATGTTGCCACATATAGCCCAAGTGCAACTTGGCTTGGTAGTATTCCTTATGTTGTACGTACTCAATCACTTTTAGCTCTTAATGTTCCTGGTACGGGTTATGTTCCAGAAACTGTTGATCCTCAAACTGGTTTCCCAACATCCGACGATGAAATTTCTAAAGTTCTAAATGATGTTTACAGAAATGGTACAGTTAATCTAGAAGGTACTTTTAGGATTTCACCGTCTGAAGCTAGAGAATTATATCTTATTGAAGATGGAAACGTAACTATGGCTAGGTCTTGGTTCCAGGTAGAAAGACCCGATGATATCTATGGTTCTATGATGGACTTAAAAGAAGATTTAGAAAAGTCAGCTTCTGGTTTAGAAGAAATTGACGGAGTATCAGTTACAGTTGCAGGTTTGAGCTATGAAAGATATGTCTACATGCTAGAAATTACAGATAGTTTCCAAGAAAGCTTGGTAGTTGCGATTGTTCTAGCTTTCATAATTGTACTTATAGTTCTAAGGGATGTAAGATTAAGTCTGATTACTATTCTTCCTGTAATTGCAATAACACTGTGGCTCAGAGGAGGGATGGTATTATCTGATACTCCAGTAAATTTGGTCACTGTTCAGATATCTAGTTTGGCAATAGGTCTCGGGGTAGATTATGCAATTCATATGGTGCAAAGAGTACGTGAAGCACGATTTGAGAACCCATCAGGTTCTCAAGAAGACTGGATGGAGGAAAGTTTAGATGAAACAGGCAATAATGTTGCAATGTCAGCGTTCACTGATTTCATTGGTTTTATGGTTCTTGCACTATCAATTATGCCTCTCTTTGTGACCTTCGGACTAATTATGGCAGTAATGATTTTCCTATCATTTGTAGCTGCAGTAATTATGCTTCCAGCATTACTATACCAGTTCGGTAATTTAGAATCAAGTAGTAATTAGAATCCGCTTCGCTTGAATTTTTTATCTAATTCATCGGGCGTGATAGTCATTACTGTAGGTCTTCCGTGAACACAAGCGTAAGGATTTGGAATAGATTCCATTTCCCTTATTACAAATTCCATTTGTGCCATTGACAACTTGTCGCCAGCCCTAAGCGCAGAATGACAAGCTACAGTGTACATCATATGTTGATGCCTATCCTCTGCGGACTTCATTGAACCACTTTCAACAACATCATCGATAGCTTCTCTTATTCGGTCCGGCTCGGAACCAGCTAATAATGCAGGAACGCTACGTATCATAAACGAAGAAGGACCAAATTTCTCGGCCTCAAATCCCATTTCATTTATTTCAGGTAGCATCTTCTCGAAAGCATTTGTTTCACTTTTAGATAATTCTAGAGAGATTGGAGCCAACAAATTTTGGCTTCCTATTCTCTTAAATCTCATTTGATCTTTTAATCGTTCATACATTACTCTTTCGTGAGCAGCATGAAAATCAATAATGAATACTCCATCTAAACCTAGGGCAACTATGTATTTATTTTCCACAAGTGCTAGTGGGCGCATTGTAGGCATATTTGTCTCTTGAACATCATTTTGGTGAAAATCAACTTCAAATTCTTGTTGGAAGGAATCAACATTATTCAATTGCCTTGGTTTTACCTTATCGTTAGCAGTTGCAATACTAGTGAATGTTTTAGTATCACTCAAATCCACGTGTGCAATTAATGCATGTTCAGCTAATGTTTCGTTAATTACAACTCTAATTTTTTTGCTAACAACTTCTTCTTTAGCTATTCTGACTATTGTTTTAGCGGGATGCACGTTCACATCCACATCATTTTTTGGGATTTCTATGAATAGAGCCCCTAGTGGAAAATGACCGTCATGTAACAAACTACCGTAAGCACCCTTAATTGAATAACATATATTTCGAGCTTGTACAGGCCGTCCATTAATGTGAAGGTATAGTCCTGAAGTAGTCTTACGTGAAATTGCAGGCTTTGTTAAAAATCCTCTCAATTGGAAATCTTCACTATCTCCCTTAAATTCAATTAATTCTTTAGCTGCATCATTTCCCAAAAGAACACCAATTCTTGTTTTCAAATCAGATTCTGGAGCATCAACTATCTTTCTCTCTCCGTGTGTAAGTGTAAAAGAAACATCCGGTCTTCTGATAGCTTCTATAGTAACTATCTTTACAATATGTTGGAGTTCGGTAGACACTCTTTTTAGATATTTCGATCTCACGGGAGTATTGAAAAATAAATCAGCAACTTCAATTTTAGTTCCTTGAGGCGTTGCTAAATCCTCGATAACTACTTCATTTTCGCCTTCTATAGTTATTCGAGTTCCTATGTTGTCATCTTTTGTGCAGGTCGACATTCTAAGCCTTGAGATTGAGGCTATTGAAGGCAAAGCTTCTCCACGAAAGCCAGATGTATTGACATTTTGTAAATCATCAAATACTCTTATTTTTGATGTAGCGTGTTTTTTGAATGCATTTTCAGCATCTGCTCGATCCATGCCCTTCCCATCATCTCTAACAACAATCAAAGAAGTACCGCCTTCCTCAATTCTAATCCAAATATTTTTAGCACCAGCATCTAGGGAATTTTCAACAAGTTCTTTAACAACAGATGCAGGCCTTTCAATTACTTCACCTGCAGCAATTTGGTTGATAGTGTGCTCATCTAAAATTTGGATTTCAGGCATCAATGTTAATACCCAATTGTCCCCCCTCTAAAACACTTTTTTCACATTTATTGAATAGAGTCTAATTTTTTAAGACAGATGTTTATAGTATTTTATGGAAGAAGAAGACATGGTTATTGAAACTGAAGAAAAATCTACAGAGATTTTTAAACCAAGTGACAAGGGTTTCTTTTCTTTGTTGGGTGAATCTTTCAAGTTCTTTCTACTTCATTTGCCTGCTATTGCAACTATTGTGGTTCCATTCTTTTTAGTCGTTGAATTCTTGGTTCCTTTCTTTTCGAATTTTATTCCAGATCTAGCAGAAGGTCTCACAAATTCATTTTTAGACGAGATCTTAAGTGATATTTTCAGGCTAATAATTGTAACGCTTATTGGAGCAATAATAGCAGGAATAGCTTGGATTGCCACAATCAGAGTTATAGCTTCGTCCATAAAAGGTGAAAAGATTCCACCAATTCAAGCAATTAAGGATGCATCTTCCATGCTCCCAATGTACGTTGTTACGGCAATTTTATATTATTCAATTGTAGCGGTTGGATTTGCTCTATTGATTATTCCAGGAATTATTTTATTCATTTATTTTGCCTTTTGGCAGTTTAGTTATGTTTTAAGAGGTAAAGGTGCATTTGGAGCTCTTAGCTACAGTAAAGATTTAGTTAGCGGAAATTTCGTTCGTGTTTCTCTTAACGTAGTTGGTATCTGGTTGGTAATGTACATTTTGAATAATTACGTTATAGGATTTATATCAAACAACATCGCGACTTTAGTCGGTGAAGATGGTAGTGTGGCTTACATTTTAGTAAATGCTATTTTTACAGGATTGGGTAGAGTTTTTGAAGGGTTTTACATAATTTTTATGTTAACTCTTTTTAAAGATCTTGAAAAATCTTGAGTATTATTACCAATTTAAAAAGCCCCCTTCTTTAGAGTTTTATGAAGCATGTAGTTTCTATTTCAGATTTAAGCAAAAAGCAAATTTTATCAGTTTTAAAACGTGCAAAAGAGTTGGTTCCTGTTGCAAAAGGTAAAAAGAAATCTAAGAGCCTTGATGGTAAAATTTTAGCCACATGTTTCTTTGAACCATCTACTAGAACTCGGTTATCTTTTGAAACTGCTATGCAAAGGTTGGGAGGAACTTGTATTGGTTTTGCGGATCCTTCAGCCACATCTCATTTGAAGGGAGAAACATTAGTTGATGGAATTAGAATGGTTGCAGGATATGCAGATGCAGTATTATTGAGGCATCCTCAGGAAGGTTCAGCACGCTTAGCTTCTGAAAATTCAGAAGTTCCATTAATCAATGGAGGAGATGGTGCAGGCCAACATCCAACGCAGACATTGCTTGACTTATTCACAATTAACGAAGAAATGGGTAAAATGGAAGGATTGAATGTAGGTATGCTGGGAGATTTACGATATGGAAGAACAGTACACTCCCTTTCGCATGCTCTAGCTAAATTTAACAATAAATTAAGTTTCATTTCTCCTGATAGTCTTTCTATGCCAAGTTACGTAACAGACGATTTATCTTGTGAATGGTCTTCACACAATTCAATTGAAGACGTTCTAAACGATCTAGACATATTATACGTTACTCGAATTCAAAAAGAGAGATTCCCAGATTTAGAAGAATATAAAAAAGTGGCAAGTGCTTACATAATTGATTCAGATTTATTGAAAAACGCAAAATCGAGTATGAGAATATTACACCCTCTTCCTAGAGTTACAGAAATATCAACAGATGTTGATGATACGAAACATGCAGCTTATTTCCGTCAAGCTTTCAATGGAGTGCCAGTTAGAATGGCCCTTCTAGAACAATTAATCGGAGGTGAAAAATGAGTGATAACTTGATGAGGGTTCAGCCAATTAGAAATGGTACAGTTTTAGATCATATAAAGGCAGGTAGAGGCAGGAAAGTTTTAGATGCCTTAGATTTAATCGATAAGGGAACTACTATAACGCTTCTAATGCACGTTCCTAGTAAGAAAAATTCAAGTAAAGATGTAATCAAGATAGAAGACAGAGAACTAAGTGAATCAGAATCTCAAAAGCTGGCACTTTTATCTCCTGGAGCTCATGTAAATATTATTAGAAATTTTGTTGTAGCTGAGAAGAATGTTGCTGAATTACCAGAATCAATCTCAAATGTTGCTATTTGCTCCAATGATAATTGTATTAGTAATAACGAGCGTGGAGCAAAAACAAAATTCAATATAATTAAAGGAAATTCATTAAGTATACAATGCGTCTATTGTGGTCGTAAAATTGCTCAAGACAATATAATATTTATTTAAAATCGGTCGTCTAAACTTCCTGATTTGATAGATGCTTGAATTTCTTTTGGATCTTTACCTTCACAGCTAAGTCCCATAGATTTTGCAACACCCAAAATTTCGGAAGTCATTGCTTTGATGTCTCCACCAGTTAATCCAGGTCCCTTTTGTTTAGCGACAGTAATTGCCTGATCAAGAGTCATATCTGCAGCAACCACAGAACCAGCTTCCCCAGATCCTTTCTCTATTCCTAATACTTGTTTTATCAAAGATGAAGCAGGAGGTGTTCCTATGTCTATAGTGAATCCTTTATTGTCATCAATTTTGATTTTAACTGGAACTTGCATACCAGCCATTTCTTTAGTTTTTGAATTTATTTCATCTACTACATCTTTTACGTTAACGCCGGTTGGTCCTAACGATGGACCTAGTGGCGGTCCTGCGGATGCTTTACCTGCGTCTACTAGTGCTTCTATTGTTTCACCCATTAATTTGCCTCTTTTTCTAGAACTCTTACGTGATCTCCTCTAACAGTTATTGGAATAGGAACCATTGCTTCGAATAATTCCACAGTAACTTCTTCTTTGGCTTGATCAATACGTTGTACTCTTGCTTTTTCTCCTTTGAAAGGACCAGAAATAACTTCTACAATGTTTCCCTCTTCTATACCTGTAACTGCAGGAGGAGGTGTTAAGTGCGGAGTTAATTCTTCAAGTGTTACAGTACCAAAAGTGTCGGGTTGTTTAGAGCGTCCATAACCAACTCCTTTGTTCATGACCATTCCACGAGCGTGTGTTAATCCTTTTAGATTATCACGTAATGCTTCAGGACTATCAGTTTCTACAAAAATAAAACCACGAAGTTTCGAAGGTGCTAAAATAGCATAAATTGGCGCTCCGCTTCTTCGTACCCTATCGGCTAGTCTCTCACTAGCAGTTCTTTCATGTCCGATTTGTGATTTCATAGTGTAAATCTGTGTATCGGATGAAGGTTCATTCACCACTTCTTCAGTTTTTTCTTCTTCTTCAACGAATTTTGCCATTTTTAAATTCCTAATAAATCTGCCACAATAGGTGGAGCTTTGAGCCATACATAATATACGACAAATCCAATAAATCCAACAATTGCTATTCCAATTCCAACAACCCATGAACTTTTCACAAATTCATCGGTAGTTGGTTTACGTGCTAATCGTAAAACTCGGCCGTATTGACCTCTTCCGATTCTCTTGAAACGTTCTTCAAGTTTCTGTTGCGTTTTCCATACTTTGTTGATAAAGCTCATTTTGCTAATGTACGAAATCTATTCCGTATTTACTTTGCATTCCGTCATCTACTCCGTCGGGAGGTCCCAATATCTGAGAAGATTTGACACCAGTAACTACAAGCATCACACGAATTTGATGCTCGAGAGTAGAATCTATCGAAGCTCCCCAAATGATTCGAGCATCTTTATTAATCTTACTATGAACTTCTCTCACAACTTCGTGAGCTTCTTGAAGTGTCATATCGTCACCACCTGTCACATTTACTAGAGCACCTTTTGAATCTTCTATATCTAATTCAAGTAATGGAGATGTTAATGCTGCAGTTACAGCATCAGATGCACGATTAGCACCTTGTCCTTCACCCATTCCTATCATTGCAACACCACCACTGGACATAATAGAACGCATATCTGCAAAATCTATGTTTACAAGTCCGCTGTGGGATGTAATTTCAGTCATACATTTGATTGCATTACCTAATATTTCATCAGCTTGTCTGAATGCTAAGTTTAGAGGTAATTGTGCAATATCATCTGTAAGAAGTTTATCATTGGGTATAACAATTACTGTATCTGCACACTTCCTTAATTTTTCAAGTCCGATTCTTGCATTGCGAGATCTTCTTGCACCTTCATTGCTAAATGGTAAAGTAACAATTGCAATTGTCAGTGCGCCGCTCTCTTTAGCTAATTTGGCAATTACGGGCAAAGACCCTGTTCCTGTACCTCCACCTAGTCCTCCAGTGAGAAAGACAATATCCGCATCTCTACAAGCTTCTAAAATTTCGTGACGTGCTTCTTCAGCAGCTCCCTCACCAACATTAGGTTCAGAACCTGCCCCTAGTCCCTTTGTCAAAACTTTTCCGATAAGCATTCTGTGAGGAACACTTGTGTTTAACAGGTGTTGAGCATCGGTATTTACGGCTAAAAGTTCTAGTGAAGTCATTCCTTCCTTGTACAACCTAAGCAGCGTATTGTTTCCAGCTCCTCCACTTCCTATGATAAGAATGTTGGTTTGTAGTCTTGATACCAAAGCCTGCAATTCACTTTCATCAGTTTCACCTGTAAAAGCACCTTCGTCGGCTAGTGCTTCTTGCAGGGGGTCATCATTCATTATTTAATCGAGTTTAGTTCACTATATAAAATCAATCATCTTTTTTTACGACTAATACCTTATTTATAGCATTGGATTCTAAATAACCAATGAACGTATCGCTCTTTAGCGCATTTCGCAAAAAACGAGTGATTACTTTCTTAGTATTTTCAGTCCTTTTTCTTCAAGTAGTTTTAGTTCCTACTGCTACAGGTCCTGCAGTTATACAAGCCGACTACGGAACTGCAAAAGAACTTGACACTTTTTTTGAAAGTGTTAATCAGAGAAATGATGAGATTGATGAAACGGTTGTAAATGAATTAAATTTTCTTCGTTCACTTCACGAGGGTAATGAACTTGATTTCTCTTTGTTAGATAATAGAGAAATTTTATTAAATTCCAAAAATGAAAATGATAATGTCAATGCCACAGTAGATTATGAAACCGTAAATTATGATTTTTCGGATAGAGGGTTAGTTCCATTTGAGGTAAATGACCCCGAACCTATCAGAGCTGATATAATCGAAACAATGCTAGGTGAAGCTGATTTTTATCAAGAGTCATTTTTGGGTTCAGCAGCTTCATTGTTTACTGATACTTACTTGATTTATTGGGCATATGATGCCAACGGAAATGGCGTCATTGACGTAGGCGGATGTGGAGAATCACCTTTACCTGGTGAACCTTGTGAAGAGGGTGTAGAAAATGCTAACCTAATTTCAACAATATGGGGAGCCTCTACAGCTATCTTATCTGCATGGTTTGAACAATTTGGTTTTGAAGGAGTTGCAGCAGCTTTAGTATCTGCATTAATTAACGGAATTGACCAAAGTGATACTTCATGGGAAACAATAGATGTAAATGAAGATGGTATAAACGATATTAGAGTTAGACTTGTCCCAGTGATTAATGATATCATTAATGATCAAACAGATTTAAATCCAATTAATGGAGATGTTGGTATTGAAGCGAATTTAGGTATAGCTATTGAATTTCAAGAGATTGGAGATAATTTGAATCAAACTTTGGATGTGGCTATTGTTAGAGGTTTAACATATCAAGACGAAAATAACGACGATCAGACCTATGTTTGGGGAATTAATAGTCACTTTAGCCCAGGTGAAATTCCGGCAGAGTATTCCTTAGGAGTAGTAATTGAAGAATTTGTTTTTACAATAGGTCCTGACGGCGGTGGAATTGGCATAAATCCAGGTGATGCAGATTTTGTGAATGCACCATATGAAATCTCAGTCAACATGAATAATATTTCAGGAGATCCATTCAATAATGGAATTGATTCTCTTGATATTGCCATAGGTTATCTCAAATACAATTGGAGTAAAGGTACTTTCGCTAATCCTGGTGATGCTCTTGAAGAGATTACATTCATTAAAGCAGATCTTTCAAACCCTAGAGGTAAAGTTCCTGATGAATTAAGAATCAGATTAGTTTCAAAAACAGAAGATGGTGTAGAAACTGATTCTATTGAGCTTTATGCGCCTTCAACGGAGACTAAAGAATTAGATGAAACTAATAAAAAATTCAATTTAGGTTTTGAGTATTATGAATACAATGTTCAACCTTCAGATGGTTCAGATTCTTTCTTATCACACATTGTAGCAGATGTCGAAGGGGTGCCTGTTTGTGAGATAATTTTAGGAGGAGACGAAATTTGTCTTAACGAATTAAACATGCCGGAAGCTTCCCTGTGGTTAGAAGTAAGAAATGAATCAACCTCAGAAAGGAATTGGACAGTTATTGAATTTCACACAACTGAATCTATTGATTCGATTGTTTATGGCGATTATGAGTACTACACAGAAGATGGCAGAGAACCTACATGGAGCGATCATGACTATAAATTATTCACAGGATTAGAAATTACTAATTTACCCGAAAGCTTAGTACTGCAAGGAAATTTAAATCTTGATGATTCCAATGATAATGCATTTGATGATGCAGATCCAACTGCGGTTGATGATTCTGCAGTAGGTGGCTTGATTAGTGATCTATTATTAGGTTTAGCAGGTCGAATAGTATATGTTGGTGATTTATTAAGATCAATTCCTCAGGCAGTCTTACAGTCAACTATTGGTGAGGGTGATGGTGAAGTAGATGTAATTATGAGAACTAGAGAAGATGAGTTGGCTTATTTAGAAAATCTTTTCGTATTCCTTACTAGTGATAAGTATCTTGATTTAGATGATGGTAGCGGTGATGATTTCTTTGCAATTTACAATCAATCAGCTTTCCTAGACAGCAATGCTCCAAACAACCGCTCTTCAATTTCCCAAAAGAACCTTGACTATAGTTTTAGCGCACGTGTTACTGAAATAGGAGATATTAGTTTTTATTCTAAGGATGGTTTCACTAATGTTTCTTTAGATATGAAGCCTTCTCGTGATAAGCCATTTAGGGTTTATTTTGAAGGCATAAGTAATAGTCAAGAAACTACTCACTGGGCTAACATAACCTTGAGTAATGTTCCTTCAAATATTAATTTAAACATAGATAATGGTAATCTTCAATATGCTGGAGGAAATAATTCAGATCAACTAATTGATCATATTACTTTTACTAGCTTTGCAGGTGACATATACTCAAGAATTCGCTTGGAACATCTTCCAGGTTCAGCTGAAATTGTAAGTTCTGGAGGTGATCTTAGACTTGTTACGGATAGTTGGTTTAATTTTTCATTTTTAATAACTAATGTTACTGAGGCTGGAAAGGCCACAGGATGGGTATGGGATACTTCTAACTATAATGGGAGTTCAGTTATGCTTTATCAGGACAACATGGGTCAGGATAATGAGATAGCTAGTTTATCAGGAGATTTAGATTGGATACAATCTTTGCGACTTGATGGCGATGGTTCTGGAGAATTAGCAGACTTTAAGATCACTCATAGGCAGCCAGTTCAGTTCAAAGTAGGTGCCATTGATGACACGGAGTATGAGGAAGATCATAAGGGCCTCGACGCTTATGTTTTTGTCGACAGTCTTCCTGCCGAAATTGTAGTAGCAGTTCCTCTTTTGAATTCAACAGCAATTCTTGGAGGAGATGTCTCTGAAGTAAATGATTTAGAAGACGTTGCACAATTTATTGAAGCTTTATCTGAGTTAGGTAAGGCGCTGGTAGATACTGTTGCTGGATTATCAATTAATTTAGTTACTAACGTTGAATCATTTGAAACAGTTGCTCGTTTCTTTTATGATGTTGATGAAACGGTTTCTGTTACTGCTTGGGTTGACAAAGGTAACATTTCATTGTTGGACGAAGAACCAGTATGGGTCGAAGGTCTTTGGTCTAGTCAGAAAGACATTGGCGAGGAAACTATTCTTGGAGCACGTATGCTCTTCAAAGATCTACCACAAACAGTAGATGCTAATTATACCTCCAGAGGAGATAAAATTGATTTGGAATTAGAATTAGCAGATTTTAATTATGCAGATAGATCAGATTACATTATTTTTAGAGAGGAAGGAATAATTGGTCCAGAGGTAACTGCATTTATAGAAGGAATTCCAACAGGGTTAGATTTAGAATTAAATGCAGATTTGGTTCTTAATGCAACTGTTGATAACTTGACATTAACTGGAGATATACAATTTAAAACGGATCAACCAGTTGGACCAATTTACTTAGTTATAGATCAAAAAGAAGATGAGAATCCATATCATCTCGAAGCATTAATTCCTAGATTACCGAGTGATATGAATTTAACACTAGATATTCGAGAAAGTAATTTTGGAGTTGATATTAGCTCAAATCAACCTATAGATTTCTTAGCATTGGATTTGCAACTTGGTGAAACTGAAGGTCTTGTAACAAATTGGGTTGAAGGCGTTTCACTTAACATGTCAGATGACGGTGGAATGGATGCGAAAGTTTACATCACAGGGATTTCACCTAAAGTATCTCTTAATTTACTCGATGTTGAAGACGTAGGAACGACTGTAGATGTTGTTCTTGAGGATTTTAATAACGATTCTCCAGCGATGAGTAGTATTCTAGTAGATGTCACAAATTTTGCTAACAGAAGTGTTTTACTTCGAATAGATGATTTACCTGAGGAAGTAGATGTTAATGCTTCGATTTTCCTCTCTGATTTAGAAGATTCAGAGGGGCCAATTGTGGGCAATGTTTCTCTCTTAACTAACAAACAGCTAGGTTCTTTATTTGCATCTATTGTCGATGAAGAATCAGCAACTAATCTTGAACTTTCAATTCCAGAAGTTCCTGAAAGAGTAGATTTAGATATTGAATTGGGGGATGATATTTACGCAAACTTTAGTTCGTCAAGTGCACCTTCAAGAATAATATTAGGCATTGAATCAGGCAATACTACTGAGATGGATACCACTTGGACTCATGGTATTTTGTTAAGGCAAGACGATCGTGGAGATGTCCTTAGAATGTATTTAGAAGGAACTTTGACCTCTGCAAAATTATCTACTGAGTTTGGTGAACCTGATAAAATAAATTTAGATTTAGGTGATTGGTCTCCAGTTACTCCTTGGATTTATTTGGACATTAACAGAGGCAAGAATGAAACTGCTATAGAATTATTTTTGGATGAAGTTCAACAAAATAATAATATCAAGGCTTATTTTCAGACCGGAAAAACTGGAGAAAGGG
>MIZA01000001.1 GCA_001875345.1 Marine Group III euryarchaeote CG-Epi1 | reverse complement strand
TCACAGAAGCTTTAGAGTTGTCAGCCATATACATCTCGTCACCCATTAGCATAATGTATCCTCCGTCAAGGTTAGTATCCCAGTTTACGGGCCAAGCTTCTGCAAATTCAATGGTTACAGTTGATCCACTCCAGGAAGGAGCAAAAAAGAAATTATGTTTACCTACGATGTTCAATCCAGTATCATATGTTGAATTATCGTAATAAATTTTGATATCATCCCATCCCTCGTAAACTAGATTTATGCCAATAGTATCCCCAGCAATAAGCTCAACACTTGTTGCTAAATTGTGAGTTCTTTTTGTCAGTTCTACTCCGTCATCTTGACAATCACTATCATCATTACTGACTTCAGCACCGTTTACTTCAATTGAAATTGTCCAAACGCACGTATCATCTCCATTTTCTTGGGTTTGCCACCAAATATCAAATGAATTAATTGATAGCGAAACATCGAATTCTACAGCCTCACTTGTCCAAGTTCCTACGTTTACAGGTTGTCTATCTGTTTTGGCTAGGCCAAATGTGTTTGTATAATCAGCCATTACAGTTTTTTGAGCTTCAGGATCACTAGGAAGCTTAGTCTGTGGAGAGAGCATATCTCCTTCTTCTTTCCAGTTGAATTTTAATTGTAAGTCAGGATTCTCATATTCAGGTTCTGCAGTGACATTGCTAGATAGCATAAACATTGCAGCGATTGCCAATGCTGTGAAGACTAATATTTGTCTCATAGGAGATTATCACTTCGAGTTTTCTTTATTAAACTTTTCTTCTGATATAACTCGTAGATATAAGGGCTGAAATCACTACAGCAAATTCAAAACCTGGTAATCCTAGTATGCCCTCGTCTTCTGCAGCAGCACTTCCCTCAATTAAAATATCAGCTACATTAATTTGTATTTGAGGAGTTACAGAACCAACTCTTGCTAAAGAAAAAGAAATAACTGCCTGATCCAACTTAGCATATTCATCATCAACATACCATGTAATTTTTGTAGATTTAATATCACTACCATTGAAATCATAAGTAATTCCTTCTTCTATTTTTGGATAGCCTTTTCTCTGCTCACTATTTATTAAGTCTACACCAGCTAATGTTAACGTTAGAAAGTTTCCAGTTATAGCTTCTTCTATGTCTGCATTCCATGTTTGAACAAAGTTAAAATTAATCTCCTGTCCATTAATTTGGCTATTTCCAAATTTTATTCCCGTTGAATCAAACATTACTCCACTATCTAATGAAGAGTTATCATAGTAAACTTCAATGTCTGAATAAGCCCAATATTCGATTTCAATTTCAAATATGGTACCTTTTGCAGCAGATGAAACATTGAGGTCATTTGTATCGCCAGTCCATTGGCAAGGTTTAGACTCTGCACATTCATGCTGCATACCAGAGTCCTCATCAGTATAATACGCAGAATCCACTCCATCTATGTTTAGTCTAATACGATATTGAACTTGAGCATCATAATCATCGTTTTGTCCTTGATCAGATTCTCTCCACCACAAATTGAACTTTACGGGCCCGCTTAACCCAATATCAAACTCTATTCCACTTGCTGAGGTCCAAGTACCTACATCTTTCCATTCTCTTGTTCGCAATTGATCCGCAGTTCCTGGTGTTGAAGTCCAAGATCTAGGAGGGTTATCTTTCACAGCTTCTCTAGATATATCTCCCCACGTTTCAGCAGAGATGCCTGAAGCTTCTTTCATATTAAGATGAACTGGTGCCATTCCTCCAGTTAGTTCTTTATTTGCGGTAGAATTAGGTACAAAGAAAATCATTGAGATCAATAAAATCGTGGCTACTATTGCAGTGATATTGTTTTTTTTCACACTATCCTATAATGCTGAATACTTAATAAGTTTCGGTGAATAATATAAAAGAGAGCCTTAGTGTATATTATGGCCGAATATCTAGTGACACTTGAAAGAATCAATAAATATCTTGATTTGACTGCAAAAGCAGTTGCAAAAGTTTCAATAATTGCTGATGAAGGAACTGAAGGCTTTGCTAAAGCTGAAGATATTTTGGGAATGGTCAATGCATATCATTCAGATGCTAAGTTTTTCTTAAGCGAAGGTAGAGGAGATGATGCTTTTGCAGCCGTTAATTATGCACACGGTTGGATAGATTGTGGAGTAAGATTAGGATATTTAGATGGGAAAGGAGATTGGCAGCTCTTTACACTAAGTGATTAATTTGCTCCAATTCGTATGGAGCCGTCTTTGTAATGAATGTGAATGTTATTTCTCATGTATTCGGCTAAATTAGATAGAGATTCATATACGTCATCTTCCTTCATTTTCAAGGCCTTTGCAGCTTTTTTTGTTGACCAAGGATTTTCAACGAAATCATACAATTTTAGATATTCATAAACTTTTTTGTCATTTGCATCTAAATCACTTAGCGCCATATTTATCTAATGATAGAGGGTGTTTAAACTTAACTATTTTCTAAGTATCTAATAACGTGACTCTCGCTTTCACTTAGAGGATACATTTGGTCACCTAATGTTTCTTTCCACAATCTAAAGAATGAGCCCTTTAGGTAGTCGTTGATAAATCGCGGGTGAATGTATGACCCTCTGCATACGGCAGGAGTATTTCCCAATCTTTTTGCAACGCCTTTAACCATCTTAGTAATGTTCTTCTTTCTTTGTTTTTTATCATCTTTTTTCTTGAATTGAGTAATTTCTTCTGCAGCTAATTTAGTTCCGCCCCAAGTTCTGAAATCTTTAGCTGTAAATTTTTCACCAGATGCTTCTTGGATATATTCGTTAACGTGATATGCTTTTACATCTTGAGGATTTCCATCTTCATCAAAGAATAAAAATAAATCATCTCCTTTCCCTTTTTTCGCATCTTTACACATCATTACTAATGCAGGTAAATCAGGAATTTCTTCGTCATTTATCTCAATTTCATGTTTTTTGTTACTTTTTCCAACAAATGTAAATTTTCCACCAACTTGTGAATCATACCACTTATCATGGTCGTCTGTTATTTCCGTAGGTTCAAAATCTATGTGTTCGTCTTGCATTGTTGATAAGCCATATGTTGCAGTCTCCTTATCATCCCTTGAAGTTTCATTTCCAATTCGAATAAATGTAGTATCTAGTAACCTAACGATTAATGCCATTACTCTTTCATAAGGTAAGTCATGTTGTTTTTCATTACCTTCAGAAGCCAAATCCTCAAAATATTGTTCTCTTATTTTAGGTAAAGTTCTTCCAAAAAGAGACATCTTATCAAACTTAGCTTCACTTCTTAATTGGGTCCAAATTGGGTGATAAATGTACTGCGTTCTCTTCTTTGCATCAATTCCAGTAGCTTGTAAATGTCCATTTTTCTCCGTGCAAATCCAAACATCAGTCCATGCAGGAGGTATTCTCATTTCTTCAATTCTTTTGAGATCTCGTTTTCCTTTAATTGGCTTTCCTTTAGAATTCAGAAAAATTTGATTTTCCCCTTCCATTTTACGAGTAAATCCTTCTTCAGTGTTACTAGAATAGTATAGTCCAGCTTGCTCTGCGTCGGCAATTGCATTTATTTTCTTTTCATTCGCCATTATACTAGATTTTCGGGATTTAATCCTTTTAGTTCAGGAATAACAAACATTCCATCTTTCCGAATTAAAACATCATCAAACCAGATTTCACCGCCGCCGTAATCTGGGCGTTGAATTAGTACCATGTCCCAGTGTATGTCCGATCTATTTCCATTATCTGCAATATCGTAGGCGTTTCCTGGTGTAAAGTGGAAACTACCAGCTATTTTTTCATCAAACAAAATATCTCTCATTGGTTCTGTTATGTATGGGTTAAAGGCAATTGCAAACTCTCCAATGAATCTACCTCCTTCATCAGTGTCTAGAATTGAGTTTAATTTTTCTTCATCACTTCCAGTTGCTTTAACAACCTTACCTTTTTCAAATTCTAATCTTATATCATTGAAAACTGTTCCATGATACAATGTTTCGGCATTAAATTGGATGTGTCCTTCTACAGAATCTTTTACTGGAGCTGTAAAGCATTCGCCATCAGGAATATTTCGTTCGCCGGCACATCTTATTGCCGGAATGTTTTTAATTGAAAATCTCAGATCTGTTCCTGGTCCTTTAATATGAACTTTATCAGCTTCAGTCATCAATTTTTCTAATGGCTTCATTGCCTCATCCATCCTCTTGTAATCTAAGCAACAGACGTCGAAGTAGAATTTTTCAAAAGCTTCTGTAGACATATTAGCTTGTTGTGCCATAGATGGTGTCGGCCATCGCAAAACAACCCATTTTGTGTTTGCAACACGCTCTTTGAAATGAACTTTTTGTAGAAGTTCAGATTGATAAATGGCCATTTTTCCGGATTCAATATCAGACATTTCAGAAATATTGAGACTTCCTCTAAGTCCAATATATGCATCCATCTCCTTCATTCTAAACTTTTCTACATCACCCATTAATCCCATATGTTCTTGTGTAGTGTCAGAGATTAGTTCTTTTAGAATCAAGTTATTTTTCCAAGTAACAAAGGGGATTCCTCCAACTTTACGTGCAGCTCTAATGGTAGCGATTACCATTTCTTGAGGAATATCAAAAGCTTCAATCAATACTTTTTCACCTTTGCCTAATGTGCAAGAATGGTTGATTAGCAAATCAGCTAATTTTTCAAATTGTGAATGAATCATATTAACACAATTGAGCAGTAGTCTAAAGAGCTTTTCTCAAATTAATTTTCTTGAATTCGACAGTTCACCAACAAGGTTTACGCCCATTAACTCACCGACTTTATTTGGCTCATGTTTTGTCAGCCACATCATTTTTACTAGTGAAGTTTCAGGTAATGTATCGTGAGTTTCCACAACCCCTTTTTCTATTAATTCTCTTCCGTTTCTGTAAACATTAAGATTGGTAGTTCCAGCTAAACATTGTGTAGACATTGCAACAGGGATATCCTTTGCCGTTTTACCTATTGAATCTAGTAAGTTTGAATTTATGTGTCCCAGTCCAGTTCCAGCAATCACGACTCCTTTTTTTGAAGTAATTGTGTTTTCCCAATCCTCAGCTTTAAATCCAGGATGTGCCCAAACCATAGCTATATTCTCGTCAAATCCCGGTTTTATAGTAGTTTTATCACAAATAGGTTTGTATTTTCCTTTCCATTCAATCTTTTCGTTTACAATTCCTATAGGTTCATCGTTCAATGAAGTGAAAGCATTTCTTTTTGATGAATGATTTTTCCTAGTTCGAGTTCCTCGCCAGATAGCTACGCCCACGTCATCTGTTGTTTCATGCATAGCTATGGATACTTCTCCTAAGTCTGTCATAGCAGCTTTTGCAGCCCCTTCCAAATTTAGATGTGCGTCACTTGAAGGTCTATCAGGGCTTCTTTGAGATCCTGTGAAGATAACTGGATTAGACAATTCAGGTAATTGGAATGAAAGAGCAGCGGCAGAATATCCCATAGTGTCAGTCCCATGACCCACTATTATTCCATGGTCTTTCTTTGAATGTATTTCTTCTACTTTTACAGCCATTTGTTCCCAATGCTTTGGCTCCATGTCTTCAGATGCTAAAGATAATAGAGGTTCAGCTTCAATATTAGCTATTTCTTTTAATGAACTGACCGAATTTACAAGCTGTTCAGCAGTAATCGCTGGACTTACGGCACCAGTTTTGTAATCTACAAATGAGGCAATAGTTCCACCAGTTCCTAATATGGTGATATCTTTTAGATTTTTATTTTTTTTGTTTTTAAGTTCTTTCTTTGGTTTTTCTTTTGCTTTCTCAATAACATTCATTTCAGCATCTTCGGTAGAGACTCCAATATTATATCCATTATCGAGTTTTATGACAACAATATGTTCTCCAGAAAAATTATTTCTTGGCATGATAATTCCTTCGAAAGTTTGGTCTTTATTTGTAATCTTTACTTTATCATAAATGTTTGCGCCATTATCACTAATAAATTTCTCGGCCAACTTAGGCATAGTCCTACACTGAGGTGAGGTTTATTACTATCATCCCCGTAAGCTAAGTGTGGGTTTCAGAGACAGATTACAGAATTTGAAGGATTCCGTAGGTCAGTGGGCAGATGGTGCTGCCGGAGGTTCTCAGGACAATAAAATAGAAAAAAACCTTACCGAAATGTCAGCAGGTACTGAGATTCAAAGAACTGCTGCAATTAAGGCCCTAGTTATTCAAGCACAGACTGAAGAGAAATGGCTTGACCCCATTATAGATTCATTTCTTCGAGTTTTACCAGATCAAATGGAATCTCCACAAGAAGCCTTGATAGAAGGGTTGATGGAACTGAGAAAAGTAAGGCCCAAAAGAGCAAAAGAGATTTTTGAAGGCATGCAATCCGCTTTAGATAGCCCTTATCCGTCAGTTCGTTCAAGAGTAATAGATATTTGGACAACTTTTTCATTAAAATCCAAAGCAAAGAATAGTGATACCATAGCAGATTTATTTGAAATGCTTAGTGATGATGATAAAGATGTGAGATACCAAACTCAGGAGTCATTATCAAAGATTATGAATACGATTCCTAAAGCAGCACTTCCAGCTTTGAAACAAGCACTTCGAGATGACGATTGGAGGGTAGTTTACCATTCAATCGTGCTTCTAACAGAGTTTGCTAAAAAATATCCAAAGCCATCAGTAGCTTTGGCTCCAGAGGTAGTTTCGGCTTTTAATTCAGGTGAAAAGCTGAAGGAAAGAGCTGCAGATTGTCTAGGAATGTTGGGATTAGCAGATCCCCATTCAGTCAAGGGTGCAGTTCCAGGATTGATTAAAGGAATCGAAAGTAAATCTTCTGAATTACGTAAAGCGGCAGCTAAGGCAGTAGGAAGAATAGGTAGTAAAGATGCAATGGTTGTTTTCCATGCAGTTCCTAAATTAGCTAAAGTACTGAAAAATGATGATTGGTATGTACATACTGAAGTTGTCAAAGCTTTAGGCTACATTGGATCAAACAAGCCTACTTTGGTCAAGCCCCATTTACCAATTATTAAGAACAGAACAACTACTGGTGCAGATAGAAATATTTGTCAAGCTGCAGAATGGGCTTACAAAAAGGCTGGCGGAAAATAAATGCCAGGACAAGGCCGTCAGGGCCGGAGTGACGCTTTTCAACGGAAAGCTCGTCGTGAGGGCTATAGGGCAAGATCAACTTATAAGTTGAAAGATATACAAAAGAGAAGTAAGATTTTTAAGAATGGGGATAAAGTTTTAGATTTAGGAGCCGCACCTGGTGGCTGGTCACAGGTTGCATTAGAATTTATAGGAGAAGAAGGCAAACTTGTTGGAGTGGATTTACAACATATATTGCCGTTGGCTGGTGCTATTTTCATCCAGGGAGATTTACGTGAGTCGGAGACAAGAGAGCAATTACAGGAATTGATGCCCAAGGCAGATGTAGTGATATCAGATATGAGCCCTAATTTATCAGGAAATTATTCGGTAGATCAAGCGCGTTCGGTTGAATTATCATCATTAGCGTTAGAGATTGCGGCCGAAAGGAAAGCTTCAGCATTTGTTGTCAAGGTTTTTGAAGGTGCAGATTTCCAAGAATACAGAAAGGCAGTAATTGATGAATTTGGTTCTGTAAGAACATTATCGCCTGAAGCATCACGTAAACAATCTAGCGAAGTATACTTGATAGCTAAGCGGAAACGTCGATGAAATTAGGAATATTATTCTCAGGCGGCAAGGATTCATATCTTGCAATGCATTTAGCTTCAGAAGACCACGAAATATCATGTTTGCTAACAATTAACTCTTCAAACCAAGACAGCTGGATGTTTCACACTCCAGCAATTACATGGACAAAATTACAAGCAGAATCTCTGGGTATTCCACAAGTTATTCAAGAAACTGAAGGGATTCAAGACGATGAATTAGACGATTTAATTACTTTAATCAAAAAGGCAAAAAAAGAATACTCAATTGAAGGAATAGTTACAGGAGCATTAGCATCAACATACCAATCAACGAGAATACAAAAGATTTGCAATAGATTGGATTTATGGTGCTTCAATCCAATATGGCAATTATCTCAAGAAAAATTATTAGAGAAACTTAAAACTTACAATATTAGTTCAATTATTACAGGAATCGCAGCGGAACCATTTGATGAATCCTGGTTGGGAAAAGAGATTGATTCTTCTACAATTAATGAGTTATTATTATATTCAAAAAAGTATAGAATTAATCCTGCTGGTGAAGGAGGAGAATTTGAATCTTTAGTAATTAATGCACCTATGTTTTCAAAAAAGTTAGAGGTACTATCTTCAAAAATTCACTATTCTAATTTTTCAGGTCGTCTAGAAATAAAAGAGGCTAAACTCAAATGAAAATATTGTTAATATCAACTTGCAAAGAGAAATTGAGTGAATATGAATTTGTTAAGCCAATTATTGAAATAATTAAATCTTTTGATTATGATATTATTAACTACAGAAACTTAGAAACTTTGGATTTTCAAATATATGATAAGGTAATAATTTGTGGAACCTCTCTTCAAGATAATGATTATTTGAATTATTTATTCGATTTTAATAGATTAAAAAATCACGGAAAAGAGATATTGGGGATATGTTCAGGCTTTCAAATAATATGCAGCATGTTTGATGAGGAAATTATAGTTCAAGAAGAAATAGGCATGATAAATGTTGAGACACAGATTAAGAATCCCTTAGCAAGTGGAAATTTTCAGGCATATAATATGCATAATTTTTCGGTAGATGAAGTCACTTCTTTCAATGTTCTAGCTAAAAGTGAAAATACAATACAAATGATATCCCACAAAAAGATTAATGTTTTTGGAGTCTCTTTTCATCCAGAGGTAAGAAATCAGGAAATAATTACTAATTTTCTACTAATCTAAAGTTCTTTAGCGCCTTTTACTACTTTACTTGCGCTTAGATTTGTAAATCCAACTACACTTGCAATATCTTCTGTAGATGCACTTTTCAAATCATTAACAGTATGGAATCCAGCATCATATAGATTTTCAGCTTTTACAGCTCCTAAACCTTTTATTTTTGCAACAGAAGAAACGAATGCACTTTTTCCTCCACCAGGTCCACTTGATTCCTTAACTTCAGGGAATTTTCCACCTTGTATGTTTCTCCATTCTTTAATAATTTCAGAAACTGATTCTAAACTACTAATGTTGGCGTTAAACCAACCATCTCTTGCATGCAAAGATTGTCTTGCTAAATCAAGTTCATCTTCCATTTCCTGAGTAATGGATAATAATCGTTCATATTTTTCGGTTTGATCTTCTATTATTCCTTGCATTTCTTTAATCTTAGGTTCATATTCGGCAGCAATTTTACTTTGCCTTTGTCTCTGAATTTCAAGGTCGCGGAGCTTTGCATCTCTTTCAGTAAGTAATTCTTGTAAAGAAGTTATCATTGTTTGCCTGGTTTCAATATCAGATTCTAAGTAATTAATTCTGTCCAAAGATGCATTCAAATCTTTTTCCTGTTGTTCATAAGCATCCCATAACTTTTCAAGTCTCTGTTGTTCTTGACCCAAGCTGTTTTCAAGCTGTGCAATTTGTTCTTCTAACTCAGCGCTCATACTAAACTCTATGTTTCAGACCGCGCTACCTATTATATAATCTCCTCTGTCGATTAGATTTTGTGAAATTAACTGTAGGCTGCGGTAATTTGAGAACGAATGATTTGGATAAAATTTTATCTTTTGTAACTTCAAATTTAACCATTGTAGACTCAAAAAGTGTTTGCGGAATTGAACATTTGTATCAAGCTGCAACTCTTTCTCTATCATCTCACGATAATGGTTTTAATCTATCAAAAGATAAATCTACAGAAGTTTTACTATACTTAACTTCACTCAGGCAAATATCAAAAGCATTAAAATTGGCCGGAATTAATAAAGATACAAAAGCTGTAGGGTGGGTCTATTTTGGCGAGCCTTCTCCAGATTTATCAGAAATTATTTCCGAAGATGATTCAGTTATTTCAATTAAAAATTATGATTTTTCTACTTTAGCTAAGGATATTGATATTAGTCTTGATGATAATATCAAGCAAAAGATAATTATGACGCGAACTGCCATTTTACCAGTTCAACCGCGGTGAAGCAATATTCTTTTTGGGCATTGGCTAAGTTTTTTTATCCCAACCATCAATGTTAATCTATGTCAAGCACTGAATTAATAGAAAAGTTGAACGGTGGGCTAGGCTGGGAATTACGTGCAGCTGCCCTTTATTCGCATTATTCCGCGTATGTTAAGGGAATTCACAGACTACATCTCAAACCTTTCTTTGATGAAGAAGCCACTGAATCTCATACTCATGCTGAAATGGTTAGATCTGCAATTGTTAAACTCGGAGGTACTGCAGTTACGGACAGAGATCCAACAGAGATAGTTCACACAACAGATTACAAGGTAATGCTGGAAGAATCTCTAAAAACGGAGCAAAAAGCTGCTGAAGGATATGAACAAGTTCTCGCTTTGATTAAAGATGATGAAGAAATGTACGACTCTATTGAACAAATTTACTTCCAAGAACTCCGTTCAGTAGAAGAAGTCACACAGCTTCTGTAATTACTGATCAATAATATTTTCTTTAATTCCCCAGCCAACAATACATCCAATTAAAGACCCAACAATTCCAAAGAACATGAATTCTACATCAGTAGCTATCATATTGCCTAGTGAAACACCGGGATTAACATCCCCAAATGCAGTACTTGAAACAATGAACAGCGTTGCAGCTATTGAGCCAGGATCTTGTGAAGTTAAAAGAGAAGTTACAAAGAATGTTGTTCCTACCATTGCAGCCAATAATAATGCTGAATCTCCATCTAGAATAGAATTACTTGTTCCAGGATTAATTAAATCAAACAAATAAAATCCAAGACATGCACCAATAATCTGACCTCCAATGTAAGCAACAGTAGTATCTCTATCCATTTTATCTGAAAGATACGTTGGAATAGTTATTACTGGATTAAGATGACATCCAGAGACAGGTCCAAGAATATGTACTAGAACAAAAAGAGTCAAAGTAAGAGTAGTTAATCCAATTAAAATATGTAATGTTCCATCGCCTTCACTTACAACGCCTGCATTATTTGTTAACGATGAAACTCCGAAAAAAACTAAGAAAAAAGTTCCCATTATTTCGGCGCTTACAGCTTTCCAATTTGTATTTTCAAACATATAATCTCATATCTTCATTGGGTCTTGCTTTTAATACCTACTTGTGACTAAGAAGATATGATTCAGATAGCTAGTCCACAGATAGGTAAAGAAGAGAGAGAGGCAGTGGATAGAGTTTTACGTTCAGGCATTATTGCACAAGGTCCGGAAGTAGCTAAATTTGAAAAAGAATTTGCAAAGCTTTGTGGAGTCAAATATGCAGTAGCAGCGTGTAACGGAACAACAGCTGGCCATCTAGTAATGTTAGCAAGCGGCATAGGGCCTGGTGATGAAGTAATCACAACTCCTTTTACTTTTTTTGCCACAGCCTCAGTAGTCATAATGGCTGGGGCCAAACCTGTTTTTGTAGATGTTGAAGAAGACGGTTTTTGTCTAGATCCTAGTAAAGTTGAAGCTGCAATTACGGATAAAACAAAAGCCATTCATCCAGTTCACCTTTACGGAGAGTTGGCAGATATGCCCTCATTTATGGAAATTACTAAAAGAAATAATTTGCTTTTAATTGAAGATTCAGCTCAGGCTCATTGTGCAAATTCTTGGGATGGAAATGCCGGCAGCTTTGGAAAAGCCGGTTGGTTTAGTTTTTATCCAACAAAAAATATGACTACCTCAGAAGGTGGAATCATAACAACAAATGATGAAGATTTTGCTAATAAATGTAAAATAATTCGTGCGCACGGTATGTCTGCACAATATCAGCATACTGAGTTTGGATATAATTATCGTATGACTGATATTTCAGCAGCAATTGGACGTGAGCAACTTAAAAAGTTACCAAATTTTAATGCTAGACGCAGAGAAATAGCTGAAAGATATAATTCTGAACTTTCAGACTTAGTGATTACTCCAAAAAATAGGAGAGGACATGTTTTTCATCAATATACTATTCGTTCTGATAAGAGGGATGAATTAAGAGAATTTTTATTGGAAAGAAAGATAAATACTGGAATATATTATCCTAGCTTACTGTATACCTACCCTTCCATGAAAGAGTACCAATCAAGTTGCCCTAATGCGGAAATTTTGGTTAAAGAAGTGTTGAGTTTACCAGTACATCCAGCCCTTTCAGATTCAGATGTTTTTGAAGTAATTTCCTCAATAAAAGCTTTTTTTGATTAATTTTTTCCGATAATTAATTAAATTTAGAACTATAGGTTCGTATTTTTGGGCATAACTTTATACATTTTGTTCAAATGTTATTCCTGAGGTCGTATTTTTGTCAAATTCATTCCCCAGATTAGGTAAACCAGCTCCACTCTTTGAAGCTGATGTTGTAAGATTTGATTCTCGTAAAAAACAAATATTCTTTGACAAAATTTCTCTAAATAAAATAATTGAAGAAAAAAAGTGGGCAGTTATTTTTTTCTATGCAAGAGATTTTTCTGATTTATGCCCTACTGAAATTCACTCATTTAATCGTAGGATAAAGGATTTTGAAAGGGCCAATTGCGTTTTGATAGGATGTTCTACAGATTCAAAAAACTCACATAAGGCTTGGATGGAAAAGCCACGAACAAAAGGAGGAATTGATAAATTATCATATCCTTTAATGGCTGATCCCTCTCTTAGAATTTCTACTTCTTATGGAGTTCTTCAGCGTTCTTTAGGCCAAGCATTAAGGGGAACTTTCATAATCAATGATGAAGGAATTTTGATGTCAATGGCAGTAAATCCAGCTTGGATTGGGCGCAGTGTTGATGAAACAGTAAGAACGTTACAAGCACTGCAATCTGGGAAGTCTTGTCCTGCTGGTTGGCGTCCAGGTCGGAAAACGCTGTAAATTGCAAATATATTGAGTATTTGTGAGGTACACTTAAAACCCCTTTTCCATCTATGCAAAGAATATTATTATGCCAGAAAACTCAGAGGATTATAAAGCAGACCAGATTCAAGTATTAGAAGGGTTAGAAGCTGTACGTAAACGCCCTTCAATGTACATAGGCTCGACAAGCGAAGCTGGCTTACACCATTTAGTTTACGAAGTAGTAGATAATTCAGTTGATGAAGCAATGAATGGTCATTGCGATTCTATTGATGTTGTACTACACACAGATGGATCATGTTCGGTAACTGATAACGGAAGAGGTATTCCAATAGATCCCCACCCTGTGTATAAGGTTCCTGCAGTAGAAATAGTCATGACTAAGCTTCATGCAGGAGGAAAATTTGATAGCGATACCTATAAGGTTTCAGGAGGTCTTCATGGAGTTGGAGTTTCAGTTGTTAATGCTCTTTCAACTAAAGCCTCTGTAGAGATTCATAGAGACGGCGGTTCATACACTCAAACTTACAGAAGAGGTAATTTAGATTCAGATTTGAAAAGGTTAGGTGATAGTGATAAAAATGGAACATGCGTTAGATTCACGCCAGATGAAACAATCTTTGAGACAGTAGATTTTGATTATCAAACATTGAGGTATAGGCTTAGAGAATTAGCTTACCTTAATGCGGGAATCACTATAAATTTGAGAGAAGAAATCGAGAATGGCAAATCAGATAAGTTTTTCTATGAAGGAGGGATTTCAGAATACGTTAAATTCTTGAACAAGGGTAAGACCTCTTTAATGTCAAATCCTATGTTTGTTACTGGTGAAAAAGATCAAATTCAAGTTGAAGCTGCATTACAGTGGACCTCAGCATTTAGAGAAAACATACACACTTTCACAAATAACATTGCAACTCGTGAGGGTGGAACACATTTATCAGGATTAAAAACAGCTTTAACTCGTACAATAAATAGCGTAGCTAGGAAAAGAAAACAGTTAAAAGAAAAAGATTCAGCATTGGAAGGCAATGATGTCAGAGAAGGTTTAACAGCTATTTTGTCAATTAAAGTACCTGACCCTCAGTTCGAAGGTCAGACTAAGACAAAATTAGGCAATTCTGAAGTCAAAGGGATTGTTGATAAAATCATGACAGAAGCTTTATCGAATTACTTTGCTGAGAATCCTTCAGATACTCAGATAATCATTTCCAAATGTATCCAGGCATTTCAGGCTCGTGAGGCTGCAAAAAAAGCAAGAGATTTAACTAGACGTAAAGGAATTTTGGAAGGTGGAGGATTACCTGGCAAATTGGCAGATTGTCAAAGTAAAGATCCCTCTGAATCAGAATTATTCATTGTTGAAGGAGATTCAGCAGGTGGAACTGCCAAACAGGGAAGAGATAGGGCAACGCAGGCAATTCTACCATTGCGAGGTAAAATTTTGAATGTTGAAAAGTCAAGAATAGATAAAATTTTAGCAAACAATGAAGTTATGGCTCTAATCACGGCGATGGGATGTAGTATAACTGGAGTCGAGGAAGAAGATGAATTTGAGCTCGAGAAAGCTCGCTATCATAAATTGATAATAATGACTGATGCAGATGTAGATGGAGCCCATATCCGTACATTATTATTGACTTTCTTGTACAGACACATGAAGGGTTTGATTGATGCAGGATATGTTTATGTTGCTCAGCCGCCTTTGTACAAGGTTAGTAAAGGTAAAAAGATGTCATATGCGTACGATGATGTCCAATTAGAAAGATTGTTGACAGAGTATGGTTCTGGAGCTTCAGTTCAGAGATACAAAGGGCTTGGGGAAATGAATGCAATACAATTGTGGGATACAACTATGGATCCTTCACGAAGAACTTTACTAAAAGTTGAGATTGAAGACGCTGAGTTAGCAGACAAAGCGTTTGTTGAACTAATGGGAGATGATGTTCAACCAAGAAGGGAATATATCGAAGCAAATGCCACCGCTGTAGCTAATTTAGATATTTAGTTCTTCCATAACTTTTGGAAAGGCTTCTGCAAATTTTTCAACTTCAGGAGTTGGTATAGAAAACGATACGCGTATGAATTTTTCTCCAAATCTAGTTGAAACATAATTTCCAGCTCTCACAAAAATATCATTTTCATACAATAATTTATCCTGCACAGATTGAGGATCAGCTTTATGCTTTGAAATATCAATAACCATCATACTAGCGGCTGAAGGATAAACTGGCAGTGATGCCCCTTCAACTTTATCAACAGCTTTTTTAATTATTTCCTGGTTTTTTCTTGCAGTTTCTAGCATACCTGGTAACCAGTCTTTCTTAGTTTCTAGAGCTGCAATTGCAGCCCTTTGGCCTACAACATTTATTCCTAAATCAGATACCATTGTTCCCCGAACCTCGGATATAAATTCTTTAGGTCCTACTAGTGAACCAACTCTTAATCCTGCAAGTCCACAATTTTTAGATACAGAGTAACCTGTAATCGTTCTTTCAGGTAAAATATCAGCAGCTAAAACATGATTGGGTGCAAAATCGCAATAGGTAATATCATCAATTATCCAAAATTTGTGATCCTCAGCTAGGTCACATATAGCTTTTTTTTCCTCTTTAGGATATGTGCTTCCTAGTGGATTTATCGGATCAATTAAAAAAATAGACTTAGTATTTGGATTGATAGCTTCCTTAATATCTTCTATATCGAATCTGTAATCTCCATGATAAATTGGTATATCTGTACACTTAGCACCACCTAATTTAGCAAATTTATGAACTACAAAGTATGACGGGTCCGAAGTAATCATTTCACTTCCTTTAGGCTGTATATGTCTCATTAAGCAGTAGAGGGCCTCTGTACCTCCATTAGTGATGTGTAAATCCTGATCAGGTAGGTTTAAGTCTTCTAAGATTAATTCTTTTAATTTGGGAAAGCCTGAGGCCAGAGGATATTTGGTATATTCTCTTTCATCGGCAGATTTTCTTATTGCGTCTTGAATAGCGCCGTGTGTAGGTAAATGGTTAGTATTTTGTGACATCCATATTACATTTTTGTTGTTGTGTGCATATTCAAAATCATTACTCATATTTTATTATACAGCCTAAAGATATTAAGGTTGGGCTCCTAACACAAATATACAAAAATGGCAAATTTAACTTTTGAACGTCTAATTAATAATAAAATATTTACAAGACTTACTTGGCTAAGATTCATTGGGTTTGAGTTTTGGATGGTTGGTTTTACTCCTTTTTTCATTGGTTATGTAATTTCTTCTAGAGAATTATACAGTTTTGATTTATTTTATGGATTTCTGATAATAGCTCTACTTACTTCTTCCACTTTTGTTTTGAATCATATTTGTGATATTGACTTAGATAAGAAAAATCCTCGAAAAGAATTTAGTTTACTTGTTCGTGGTACAGTTAGTTTAAAGCAATCTTGGATTTTGTTCTGGTTTTTGCAAATATCTTGCGTATTATTATCATTAAGGTACAACTTAGAGTTTGTATATTGCATATTGGGTTTAACTGCTATATCTTTTGTTTATAATATGGAACCTTTTAGATTTAAGTCCCGACCTGGCTTAGACTTGCTGAGTAACGGAATCAGTTTAGGTTTTCTAATTCCTTTAGCTGCATGGTCAATAGAGCAGCCTCTTCTTGATTTTCCAAGACTTTTTTTCTTATCTACTATTTGTTATCTTTTAGCACTTTACTGTCCAACTATGGCAATTGATGTGGAGTTTGACAGAAGTTTCGGAATAGAAACATTTGCAACTAAATTTGGTGCAGAGTTTACTATGAAATTATCGTGGTTCTTTACAATTTGTGGAGTATTTCTTCTATTATTTTCAGGCTACTTTGAAATTTTCCCTTGGAACTATGAATTATTCATCTGGACTGGGTGGCTCTTAATACTAGAAATCTTAGTTCATTACATCTATTTGCCAATTTCCCCTCAGCCTACATACAATACAGTTGCAAAGGGTTCCATAATTCTGGCAACTTTTGAAGCCGCAGCAACTTTGATGTTTTTAATTATATTTTTGAGATAATTTTATTGATTCACAAATCCTAAGACTTTTTTGCAATTTGAACAAGATACTGCAATAACTCTTCCCGCATTTCTCTGATTTCCTGAGGTTTCAGCAGTAAAATCTACGACTTGAAATCTGTAAGTATTACCGTCTACTCCAATATCTTTATTGCAGTAGGGACATTTCGAAGGTGCATCAGGATCTTCCTTTGAACTGAACATAAATTACTAATGAGCATTGTTATTTAATATGTCTCTACATAATTGACACTAATTATGTCTTCATTAATGATAATCGGAACTGCCCATGTAATAGATTTATCATCACCTCTTGAAGTATACATAAGAGACTTTAGTCCGACCTGTATTGCTTTGGAATTAGACCGGGAAAGGTGGATAGCTTTACAAACTAATTCTCAAAGTTCAGGAGGTCCTTTTTTTTTGAGGATTTTATCTCGAATCCAGAAGCATTTAGGTGAGTCTTTCGGTAGTTCCCCAGGTTCGGAAATGCTTGTTGCAGGTAAGATTGCAAGAACTTTAGGTGCAGATATAAAATTGATAGATAAACCGATATTAGCCACAATAAGAGACGCTTGGAAAAATATGCCTTGGATTGAATTGTGGAGAATAATTAAAGATATTATTTTTTCTTTCGTAGGTAGAAGTGATACAAATTTTGGAGACAGTATGGTATCAGGTGATTTTACTAAAGAATTAAGGGAGTTTTCAGTCAATTATCCTTCTATTAAATCTCATTTAATAGACAGAAGAGATACTTATATGTCAAAGAATTTGGTTAAAATATTGAGGAATAATCATGATAGTCGAATAGTCGCAATAGTAGGAGAAGGACATGTTGACGGTATGAAATCAAAACTTTCCTCTCTTAATCCAAAAATAGTTAGGCTCAAAGATTTACTTTCTATAAATAATAGTACAGTATCTTTTTCAATTAAGGTTTAAAAATTATAAATTATTTCAAAACGGTAATTCCAGTTTGCTTGAACTGGAGTTCCTCCGTTAGTTAGCTCTATAGCAACTTGGTAATCTCCTAGAACCATTGAATTATCATCATTGGATATAATTTCGTTCCAACTTGCACTTTCCCCACAAGCTACATTTCCATTTTCTTCAGCTATTTGATTTCCGTCTGAATCTTGAAGTGTAATAACGTAGCTTAGAGCTCCACCTAATCCTACACACCCTATATCTGTGAACTCTATCTGTAGAGATGAAACAAAAATTTGAACTGGTAGATTGTAACTCACTGTATCCTCATTTCCATCAACTAGCTCATTTCCTTGCCCTTCATCCACATAATCCTCTGGAACTACTTGCAACATTTTAGTAACTTCTCCAGTTTCTCCATCATCATCAATTACTGTAAGAGTTACATTGTAGTATCCTCCTAAATTCCATGAATATTCAGCACTAGATTCATTTGTAGTTAATTCATCTCCATTGCCAAAGTTCCACTTGTATTCTTTGATTGGAGCTCCAAGCGCTGATGAATCGCTCGCATCCAGTGTTACATTATCATCGGTTCTTATCTTTTCACCAGATGAAAAAGTAAAGCTGGCAACAGGCCCTAAGGATTTAACCTCAATATCTTTTGTTGAGGTAGTTTCCTGTCCCTCACCATCTTCAACGGTAAGTGATACTGTAAACGTTCCTGGAGAATTCCAACTATATTCTGGAGATTTAAGTGATGAGGTTTTATTATCACCAAAATTCCAAAGAAAATCTAAGGCTCCGCCCTCAGGATCATACGAGTCCTCTCCAGAAAGTTGTATGTTTTCACCCACAAATAGGGAATTTACGTCACTTGTAATCTTTGATACTGGCGGTAAATTAGTAACAGTGAACGAGTGAGTAGCTGTACTGCTTTCTCCATCAGGATCTTCCACGGTTAAACTAATCGAGTATTGACCTTCACTCAAGTCTAATGAAAATTTGCTCTGCTTTGATGCAGTATAGCTTGGTCCCCCAGCTTCCGATAGATCCCACGTATAAGTCAAGAAATCATTATCAGGGTCACTACTTGCCAATCCGCTGAATACAATTTCGTTTCCTTCGGAATAGGCACCTCCATTAGTTGGGGTTGTAATTATCGCAGTAGGGGGTCTATTGCCAGGTTCTACAGTAATTACAACTATATCTTGACTAGTTAATCCTCCTGGGTCTTGAACAAGCAAAGTTAGTACCAAATCTTTTCCAGCGTTATCTATGATAACTGTGTCAGATACTTTATTACTCAAATCAATAGGGCTCCCTAGTCCAGAAAGTGTCCATTTGTATTGTAATTCATCTCCGTCTGCATCTTTAGAAGCGGACCCGTCTATAGTGAAAGGTTTTCCAGCTTCAACAATGTCAGCCTGTCTAGGCATCATAATTAATGCCTCAGGTGCAGTATTTTTATCAGAATCTTCATTCTCTCCAAGACATCCACTAAAGCATATGGCTACAATAGCTAGAGCAATACAGATATTTTGAATTTTTTTCATATTTTTAACGTAAGATATTTTCAATTATCAAGCAATAAGTTTAGTTCTTATTGGTCTCTTTCCTCCACATGCTTGACAATCTAAAAATAAGGTTCTACCTCTTTTAATAAAATCCGTATCAGGTCTGTTGCATTCTTGGCAAATAACAAAAGTGTCTATGTACAATTTAACGCGTTCTTTGATTTTCTTTTCAGGAACTCTACCCTGGAGGACTAATCTTCTATTGTCAATAGATCCTGCAGTTCCTAGTTCCTGTAGTAGAAATTTATACAAATGATTTTCTTCTCTTCTCAAAATGTCCAGAATTTCTGTAAAGTTACGTATTATTGTTTTTTTACTTCCTTCGTGTAATACTTCAGGGACAGGCGGAGTAAATCTTTCAGAGTTTTCCATTACATCTTCCAAGCCTTCTCTTGCCCTTTCCAATAGTTTTTCGTAGTCTAAATCCACATCATCCCAAATCGAGCCCTTGTAAAAACTTTCCTTATGGTTTTCTGATGAATCCATAAAGTAAACCGATTGAAAATCCAAAATGTTGTATGAATAAAACTAATGGTGCATAAAGGCCTTGTTTTACTTTACCAGTTTGAATGCCCACTAGAATACCAGCAATGCTAATAACAGTGAAATATGCTAAATTTAGGATTATAGGTATCATTAAATCTAATTTTCCTATTACAGGCAATTCAATTTCAGATAGTGAAATAGAATATAAAGCCATCAAGAAAATAAAAGCACTAATGAATGCAAAATATCGAATATCAAAGCTGTCAGGATGCATCCTTGTTACTTGAGCTCGAGTTTTACCATAATTGAACATCTGTTTTAGAAATGGAATAGGTCTAGATCTTCTATGATGCCATACAATAACATCCGGTGCATATAGAATTTTAAATCCATTTTTTATGAGTCGAATATCAAATTCAGCATCTTCTCCGGGCCATAGAGTATCATGAAATTGGACAGTTTTGAATACTTCTTTTTTTATAATATAATTACAAGTAGGATTATGTTCGATTTCTTTTGGTTTTGCATGTCCAATAGTATATCTAAATGAAAAAAGAAATTTTGAACCGAAGATTCTACCTACAGCCTTAGCGAAAGGTAGCCCTTCTCTAGGTGTAAAATTAGGCCCTCCAACACCTACGTATTCATTGTTGTCGTTTAGATGTCTAACCGCGTTACTTATCCAATCTTCTTTTAGAATTGTATCATCATCCGTAAATGCGATAATCTCTCCTTTGGCCAATTCTACCCCAATGTTGCGTTTTTTACCTGCTGCGAAGGGTTCATATTTTACGGTAGTCTTTATTCCGTATTCTTTAGCCCTTTTGGAATTCAGACTCAATAATTCGGTTTCTTCATCCCCAATTAAAATTAATTCAAATTTGTCTTTTGGGTAATCTAATTTGCTAACACTTTCAACTAGACCCTTGATGAATTTCACATTACCTGTTGTAGGAATTACTATAGATACAAAGGGTATACTTTCCAATTTTATCACCAATTATTTTTTTTTAATGTTTAAAACATTTTCTAGGTCAGAGGCTAACTCCTTAACTTGATTTAAGTCTTTAGTTATAATTGCTATTTTACCAGAAGCATAAATGTTTATTTTACAATCTTTTTTTAAAGAGAGCATAGAGCCCGTGAAAGCTAAAATTTCAAACGAAAAGTTTTCTATTTTTTTTACAATTTCATCTAGTTCAAAAGTTGATTTATTCTTTGGTTTAAGAATATAAGATTTACAATTTTGGCAAGGCTTTACTAGTTCAAACACTTATTCCCAATATATTACTTCAATTTTTACTGTATATTCATTGCTTCCAGTTCTTTCATGATCTACAACTACTCCCCATTCACCAAGTTCGTGTAT
This sequence comes from Marine Group III euryarchaeote CG-Epi1, assembly GCA_001875345.1. Lineage (GTDB taxonomy): Archaea > Thermoplasmatota > Poseidoniia > MGIII > CG-Epi1 > CG-Epi1. The sequence goes on along the minus strand of MIZA01000001.1, from coordinate 114,583 downwards.
TTCATCAAACCAAGCCCTATCTGTACTATTATAGTAATCCAATTCTATGTAATTTATTTGTTCTATATTTCCGTTATCATGTGTATCATTTACTGCCACATATTCACTATCCCCATCATCAGGATTTCTCTGCTGGCTGTGATTGTAAATATATAAATCTAAATCTTTAGTGTGAACTGAATTACTTTCATATTCTAGTGTAGCTTTAATGTACCTTGCAGGAATACCATATACCTGTAGTAAATGTTCTTGATTTCCAGAATCAATATTTCTTGTATCTGTATATTTATAATTGATTTTTAATTCAACATCATCAGAATAGCTAGCTTCATCTGTTTCTCCCATTTCATTAGTTATTCGAACTTTGACCGTATATATTCCTGAATTAAATTCAAATGAAATTTCAGCCTCATTAGATTCTCCATCTACCTGAAATCCTTCGCTAGAATCGTATGAAAAATCCCATTCATATTTTGTAATTCTACTTTCTGAGATAGATTCAGATGCTGAAAAAGAATATTCTATTTTTCCAGAGTTGTCTACTTCAGAGTTTAACTCATCTTCAGTAGTTACGATAGCACGAATTTCACTACTTTCCTTCTCAACTTTAACTTTTACAGTTGCTGAATTTGTGTTTTCTCCATCAGTTACTGTCAATGTTACGGTATAGGTTCCTTCAGATGTATAGGAGTGAGTTATTTTCCCATTATTTGAGATGTCTCCCCTAACACTTTCATCGTTTCCATCATTACTGTTAAAATCCCAATAAAATTCAAGAGTATCTCCATCGGGGTCACTACTGTCTTTTCCAGTGAAGGTAATAATTTCATCAGGTTCAAAAGGTCCGTTACCAACAAAGCCAGCTACAGCAACGGGTGGTCCGTTTGTAGTTTCCTCATCTAAAAAGTCCAGACATCCCGAAGAAATCATTAAACCTGTAATTATTAATGAAATGTATTTCATATTACTAAATTTAATGCCTATTATAAATGAATTGTGCAAAGGAGGTGGTGCAGGCGCCGGGATTTGAACCCAGGTTGAGGGGTTGGAAACCCCTAGTCATACCAGACTAGACCACGCCTGCTTAAATTTGAATCTTAAATTGTGATCCAGGACCACATCCTTCAGGAACTTTAACGTTAACTAATTGACCAGTTGGAGCCTTAATTTGGATTTGCTGGCCGGCCATTACTCCTTCTGGTACAGTGATAGTTAGAACGGTAGGAGCAGCTGGAGCTGCAGCAGGAGGCACTTCCGGTTGAGGAGGTGGAGGAGCTGCGGCAGGAGGAGCTTGAGGTTGTGGAGGAGGTGGAGGAGCTGCGGCAGGAGGGGCTTGAGGTTGTGGAGGAGGTGTAACTGGTGGAGCTGCAGCAGGAGGGGTTTGAGCGGGTGTCATTGGAGGTGCTGCTGCACCTTCCATTCCAGCCCATTCATCACTAAAGTCTTCGGTTTTTTCTCCTGAACCTCCGAATGCACCTTTAGATCTCTGGTTTAGCATAAATGCAGCTGAGCTTCCAAGGCCAATTATTAAAACAATAGAAACAATCCAAATGGGATCGACTGGAAAGTCACTTTCTTCTCCCAATTCTTCGGTTTGAGGTCCACTTGAATCTTGGGCAGTATTAACTCTAAAAATTATGTTTTGTTCATCGTACTTTGAGCTATCTCCTCCAGATTCAACACGTATTTTCAATGTAGCTTGGCCACCAGCATCAGCTTTTGGAGCTTTAACACTTATAAAAAGTGATTTTTCAGCATTTGAAGCTAAGCTAATAGGCTGAGGCGTCTCCAAAGTCCAATCATTTCCGCCAAGTTCCCATTCAGCAGTTACATAAATCAAATCGTTGACCTTAGCAAGATTCTTAACCTTGATATAAGATGAAATAGGCACAAGTTGTTCAGCATTTACGCTAATTTCATTTGAGCCGGGCATTAGCAATTGTACGTTATAGTCGCCTTCAACACGTACCTCTACTTCCATCACAACAGATTCCCCTTTTCCTTGGTCATCACTTGCTATTGCTTCTACAATAATTGTGACAACTTCGCCAGCATCTGCACCTGATGAAATAGTAACTGAGAATCTTGCCGAATTAGTTTCTTGAAATCCATCGAGCGTTCCAGTACCTGTAGAATCACTCCAGCCTTCAGGTCGATTTCCTTCAGTACCTCGATACCAATCTTTCTTCTTGACCTCGTAGTTTATACTTTCAGACCATTTGTTTACAAGATTAAAATTAAAAGAAACCGTTGCTCCAGGCTCCCCGCTGACGCTGTTAGAGCTTGATGCAGTATCAAACAATAAACCATATTTCACTCTTACTTGAGTGGTTAAACTAAGGTCATCATCTATACTAGGATCATTCTGAGAAACTGCAGTTATAGTTACACTATCGTCATCTCCAAAATTAACATCATCATCAGTCGTAATAGTTAGAATTATGATTTGGCTTGTGAAAGCTTCAATGGTAACTTCAGAATCTTCAAATTCCGTTTCCCAGTCATTTCCATTTACACTCAGTGAGAAAGTATCTAGCTTATTTCCATCATTATTAACTTGTATTTCGTAAGTGGTTTGATTATCGATATCTACGGATCCTAATGCATCTCCACCTTCAGTTAATTGAAGTGAAACAGCAGCTTTTTCATTGACTGTTAAAGATAAACTTAGTTCTTCTAATTCATTCGAATCTTTGTCTTTACATCTTAACTCAATTTGATAATCACCATAAACGGCATTTTCAGTAGCTTCAACTGAGACTGTTATTCCATTTTTTACGGAATTATCAGAAACATCTACTTTAGGTATAGTGTCAGATTTTGAAGTTAAAGTATCATCTCCATTATGGCTCCACCATACATCTATACCTGAACTTTGTAAATCGTCATCATTTAAAATTTTCATTTCAAAAGACATAGGCTGATTTACTACATTTTCGATTTGTACTTTCATTTCGATAATATTTTCAGGGTCAACATTAGACTCTCCATTTGCCGGATCATCATAATCTAAGTTAAAATCATCAGCATCTGCAGAAGCATTGGAGGCAGAAATACCAATAAAAATGAAAGTTGCGAATAGAATTAAATTCCTAACGTAGCTCATACAGAAATACTTCTAACCGGCAGTTGATATAAATTTTATGCTCAAAGACAAAAGTATTACATTGGGTTTCTAACTATAACGTGGTGGACATAACAGATAATCATTTTCATTTGGACCCCTCAGGTCAAAAAGAGAAAGCAGTGAAGGCTTTCTTGAACTCGGGCGGTACTCGCTTAGTTCTGGTTCACAAACCATATTCACCATGGAAAAAGATAGGACAATTTAAGGATCAAGTCAAGACTACATTGAATCTTTCCGAAAAGGCAAGAAAGGAAGGTGCAAAAGTAGCAGTCGTTTCTTCACCTCATCCTGTTCAATTGATCAAATTATTGGATTATTATGATTCTAAAAAAGCTTCTGAAATATATCTAGAAGCAGTTGATTTCTGTACAAACTTAGTTGAAGAAAGAAAGATAGTTGGGCTTGGAGAGCTAGGGCGCCCTCACTTTGAAGTAGATGAAGAGATCTGGAATTTGTCTAATAGCATTCTTCAAGAGTCGTTAAAAAGAGCTAAAGAAGTTGATGCCTCTGTAATTCTACATACCGAAACAGGAACTCCTGAAGTTATGGCAGATCTGGCTAATGTCGCAAGTAAAGCCAGTTTTCCAAAATCTCGTTTAGTCAAGCATTATGGAGGTATAGGTTCAATAAAAAACAGTCATGGAATTACAGTGTCTCTTCTAGCATCTAATGAAAATATAGCTTTTGCATCTAAGCATAATCATTCCCACATGTTGGAAACAGATTACCTAGATGACCCTAATAGACCTGGAGCAGTTTTAGGCCCAAAAACAGTACCTAGAAAAACATTGAAATCCTTTGAAGAAGGAATTATAGATGAGGAGCAATTTTCTAAGATACATACAGATTTACCGGATTTTATCTACAAGGAATTTATTTAGACTTCAACTTTTTCATCAGACTTTAATTCCCAATCAATAGATAATCTCCACTGCCTGCACCAAGCTTCTATGACGTGCCTTTCATGATTTGTTCCAACAAATTCAGTAATAATGACATCTTTTCCCCTTTTTGACATTTTGAATGCACCAGTCATACGTGTAGAGTTAAAAATCACATTACATGCACCGAGTCCAAATTTTTGTTTAACTTCTTCATTAAGGTAGTGAGCCAATCTGTCAGCTTGATTTAGAACAAAACTTCCTTGGAATAAATGGCCTTTTACCAGATCTATGTCGTCTTTCAAAAGCCAGTAAAGTGTTTCGCTTCCTTCCTTGAAAAAGCCTTTAACTAATACTTCATCCTCTTCAAGTTCGTAGAGTATTTTTCTTAATTCAGCCATAGGAATTTCTCCTTTTAGTAGCATTCCTAGCCCCTCAGCAGAGACTATTCCAAATGATTCAATTAACCTTTTTACGACAACAAATCTTGCTTTCTCAGCTTCATAGAGTCTGTTAACAGGAAGAGTTCTGTAATTTCCTCTTGTTGTTCGAACAAGGTGCAAAGATTGGTAAAGCCTTGCAAGTGATTGCTTAAACGAGTCGGGATCCATTCCACTTCTCCTGTAGAGTTCCTCACGTGGTAATCCCTTTGAATCAATCGCTAAAGCAAGCAACCTCCTATCATCAGGATTTGGAGGTTCATTTCTTGCATCTCTGTAAACTATTGCATCTCTTACATTACAATAAGTTGAGTATCCTGGTATCATAACTCCTTGCACTAGTTCCATTTCATTTCCGTAATCTTTAGGATGGAAAAATCTTCCTTGTACTCTTAATGATAATTCGTATTCGGATCTTATTCCTCCCATTTCTCTAAACGCTTCGTGGGCATTTCTGAATCTTCTTTCGGGATGTATTCTTTGCCTCCAAAGTAGATATCCCGAAATGTCTCTTTCTTGATAAGATAAATCTAATACCGGTCCTTTCACAAGCCAATCTCTTATTCTTTGATATCCACATTTTATAAACTGTTCAATTATTTTTTCATCCAAATCAGGTACTTTCGTACCATCAAATACTTTAATTCTAATTATATTGCTGTGAAAGTTTTCTTGGTACTGTGAAAATTCATCTAAGCCTTCTAAGAATTCGCTAATGGATACATTTTCATCGAGAATAATTTCCCTTACATCTAGTAGCCCTGACATGGCCCATGATTCGAGATATCCTGAGACCATTCCTCCTTTGATAACCGGATTTGTCCAAGCCTCTCCATAACTTGAATACATTTCTCTTCTAATGTGCGTGAGCATAGGATCTCTCCATGAGATAACGCGTGTTACATTTTTTTCCTCAGTGTTTTTTATCTCTTCTAATTCTTCGGTAAGACAGTAGGTAAATAATCGTGTAGCTCCTACTACAATAATCCTAGAGATAATTTCTTCTTCTTGAAGTTGATTGATTATATTTCTAGCTGAATCCAAAGGTAATCCGCATTCCCGGCGAAGTTCGGCAAAGGTCAAAGGCCCTGAGCTTCTCAAAACATCAACCATTAAGCTTCTAATTACATTTTCAGGAGGATCATATTCACTTAATAGTCTATACCTGTTATGCGTAGTCCATGGATTTCGATGTCGATTGTATCTATGGATGATTAAACCTTCCTCCAAACTCCTCAGAGCTCCATCAATAATTTCAGTCTTTATTTCTAATTCTTTTGCAATCTCACTTTTTGTCATAGGTGGGCTTCTTCTAAGCATATCGATAATTAGATTCTGGACTTTTCCTTTTACTTCCCTTTTGAACAAGGCTTGGTACATTCCAATTTTATTTGCAGGTACATATCTTAGTCTTCCTGCGAAGAACCGCCCCTGTAATATCGCATCTGAATCTCTCCATTCCCACCATTCCTCTAAATTAGGATTTTTTAATCTGTGGAAAACAATTCTAGGAGATGAAACATCAGTATATTGTTCAAATAAAGTCTGTAAAGAGTCAAATTTTCGGAATAATTTTTTATCAATGTACTCACGTAGAGTAACTTCAGAAACAACCTCTAATCCTCCATGAGATTGAGCTTCAAGATAAATTACATCTTCAGCCAATAAATATTGGGGCATTTTCCTTCCGAGAGAAAAATTACCTCCCTGAACAATACCTTGTTCTTCTAATTCGTATAGTGTTTGGTTAATTATTTCTTCAGGCAAATTTAATTCAACGGCTAGTTCTTCTGAAGCTCTAGGTCCTACAAAACCGATGTGTTTTTTGATAATCCAATCTAATGATTTTTCATAATTTAGAGTCTTTTCAACATTTCTTTTTGCGAAAGTTTCCACTTTTTTAGAAACTAAGTAATTTGAGTGTAATTCGTCAGCTACCTTTTTGCTAGTTATTTTTGTATTCTCTTTTATTTTAGAATATGTTTTCTTTGCTGAAGCACTCAATTTTTCATCTTTACCGTATGTGGCTTTATAGTAAGGAACTAGTTCAGGCAGTGAATACAAGGTTTCTTTTGTTCCAGTCCACACAGACTCTACAGATCCATCCTCAATCAATCTTTTTGCTAACTCTTGAATTTCAGAAGACGCTCTGTCTGACATCCTGTAAACAGATTTTTCTTTGTCATCTAATAAATATAATCCACCAATTTGCTTTACAGCCTCTAGTAAACTTTCCTCATCACCAATTATCGGTCTTTTTTCATTAAAATAACTGTCAATAAGTTCTTTTTCAAATCTAGGTTTATCTCCTCCATCTTCTTCTAAAACTTTCCCAAGGACTTGTGAGTGAAGTTCCCGCAATAACGCAGATCTATCTTCCATAAGCACAATATCACTCAGCCCTGAAAGAATCAGTCCGTGTGCTAATGGGGAAGGAATTGGAGAATAAGTTCGATAATTAATTTTACGTCTTTTACTTCTTACTTCATCCAGAACAAGTTGTGCGTTTTTTAAATCGAATGCATCAAAAAGAACTTCACGATAAGCTTCTTCAAGCATTGGGAAAGTTTCGACTTCATTAATAGCTTCAAGTACTTGGGAAGTTCTTAATTGTTGCCTTGGTAGTGAAATTTCTCTACCTTTATAATTTCTTAAGACCATAAAGGATCTATTTGCACAGTGACGGAACCTCTGAGCAAAAATTTCAGTGTTTGTAATGGCTTTTCTTAGAAGTGGTTCTAAGTTTTCAGGCATTAACCTTTCAGCGAGTCCTTCTATTGCTAATCTAGTTGGAAAGGTAAGTAAAAAGGCGTCATCGCTCAAAGAAATTCTTACACTGCTTCCAATTTCTTTACCTAGTTCAAATGCAAAAGCTCTTGAAAGTGCATCGTTAACTCTCCTTCCAAACGGAAAATGAAATATTGCTCCATTTCGTCCTCTATTATCTATGTAACCTTCGACGAGTAAATTAGTATCGGAAGGTATGAATCCGCAAAGTTTACGCTGTTCATCTAAATGAGAAATCACTGTTCTCGCAGCCCCTCTATCTAATTTGTAAACTTCATTTAACCATTCCTCAATATCGTTATCTTTATTCTTTAATTTTTCTTCAAGTTCATTTCTAAATTTGCCCACAGATTCAGATAAGTCAAAAGAGCGAGGCAACATTTCTCCAGACCAAGAGGGCACGGTTGGTTTTCTACCAAGTCCATCTTTTACTACAACAGTAGATCTGTCTGATTCTATGTACTGGTAAGTTCTTCCACCAAGTACAAAAATATCATTTTTGGATAGATTTTCAACGAATTTCTCAGATAGGTTTCCTAATTGAATGCCTCTACCTTCTAAAACAACAGCGTAGTTAATTTCCTGAGGTATAGTTCCAATGTTCATGTTGTAAATTTGTCTAGAACCTCTTTTTATTCCTATTTCTTTTTTATTTTTATCATACCATATTTTAGGGTAAACTCCGTGTTTTTCTAAAGCATCACCTCCGAGGAAATCTAGAACATCTAAAAATTCATTCTTTGTTAAGTTTCGATAAGGATAAGCAGATGAAATTAATTTATACATTTCATCGGTTTCCCATTGTTTGTCTAGGGACATTCCAATGATTGACTGAGCCAGTACATCTGTTGCCTTTTCAGGTATAGAAACGCGGTCAATTTGGCCTTCATATGCAGATTTAACTAAGACAGCACATTCAATTAAATCATCGGAATCAAAAACGACTAACCTACCTTTTGAAATCGCTCTTAAGGCATGTCCAGCTCTTCCAATTCGCTGTAATCCTTTTGCTATTGATTTTGGTGAGCCTATTTGGACAACTAAATCAACATATCCTATATCTATTCCCAATTCTAAACTAGTCGATGAAATTACTACATCCATTTCACCAGCTTTTAATTTTGTTTCAACGTCAAATCTCATTTCCTTAGACAATGATCCGTGATGAGCTGCTAATTTTTCAATTCCTCTTTCTTTAAGCTGCATGGCAATGGACTCAGTCCCAGCTCTTGTATTGGTGAAGATTAAAGTGGTCCTATGATCTTTAACTAAATCAACTAACATGTCGTACATTTTGCTATTAATGATTTCAGTGGAGTGTAAAGTCAAGTCATCCACAGGGCACAATACTTTCAAATCTAAATGTTTTCTTTCCTTTACGTCTACGATATTTACGGGCCTTGGTTTATTTTTCTCGTATCCACCTAGAAAGCCCGCTATGTCTTCAATTGGGGCTTGGGTAGCAGAGAGGCCAATCCGCACAGGTTCCTCTTCTATAATCTCGGCTAGCCTTTCAACTGATAGCGAAAGATGAGTTCCTCTTTTGTTATTTGCTAAATCGTGTATTTCGTCTAAAATAATATATCTTGTTTTTCTAAAATGATCGCGAAATTTTTTCGAGGAAAGTAAGAGTCCTAAACTTTCAGGTGTAGTTATTAGAATGTGAGGTGGCTTTCTAACCATCCTTGCCCTTTCCTTTAAGGAGGTGTCTCCGGATCTTACAGCTACTTTAATGTCTGGAACATCCATTTCCAGCTTTTCAGCTAATGACATCATTTCTTCTAAAGGTTGTTTAAGATTCCTATCTATATCATTTGCAAGAGCCTTTAAAGGAGAAATATATATCGCATGTACGCCTTCTTCAAAATTTCCTTCTCTGTATTTTTTAAAGAAATCATTTAGAATACTTAGAAAAGCAGTGAGAGTTTTTCCTGAGCCAGTAGGGCTTGAAACAAGGACATTTTCTTTATTTTTAATCAGAGGAACGGCCATTGCCTGAGGAGGAGTTAAGTCGTTAAATCTTTCATTAAACCATTTCCTTACTATTGGTTCAAAAGTTTTGAGTATTTCTCCTTTACTTTTTCTATCTTTAATGTATTTTACCATGTTTTTCATTAGAATATTTGCATGACATTAGCATGGGGGCTAATAATCTTTGGGTGGATTTTGTACAGAAGCTTATGATAAACTCTTTTTAGGACATCCTCTAGTCTAAATTCGAGCCATCGTGGCTAAGGGGTATAGCGGTGCATTGGTAATGCGCAGGTCGTGGGTTCGATTCCCACCGATGGCTCCATTATTCCATGAAATATGCGGAATGTCCTTTAGCCCACTTATTTATGTTGACACTTTCCACTTTTTCAAATATTTCACTTAATCTTTTTTCGGTATTTTTAAAAATATCAAAATCTCTCTTGGCTATTGACTGCGTTTTAAGCATCAAAAAGGCCTGTTTTGGTTTGAAATATTCACAATTTCGAATAAAAATATCTACTTGATCATTTTGCGCAATATCTTGATAAATTATTTCAGGATTATTTGCTTGAATTCTATATTTTTCAGGAAAATGAGCATCACACAAGCATGGAATAATGTTATCTTTTTTTTTAGCCAAAACTAATAGTTCGGCCATAGCTACAGGTGAAATTTCAACTGCAGTGATGCTATTAGTCTTACAAATCTCACTCAAATAACTAATTGTATTGCCTTCTGCAGAACCTAAATATAGTATTTTACTGTTTTTCTTAAATGGCCAATTTTTACCACCTGCAACTAGATAGGCAGATAGTTTGGAATGGTAAGGATTCCAAACATCCCATCCACCATCCTTACGTATTTGTAATAAGCCTCTTTTTTTTCTAAGGTAGTTAGGTAGATTCATTAGGTAAGGCCTTGTTTTTCAGCTTCCATTGCCTCGCTTATTCCAGGATCGGAGACGCCAGTCCATGCTTCGGCCCCGATTATATTGGTAGAATCCATTCCTTCAATCCATAATTCAAGCCCTTCAAAGCTGCTTCGCGTTCCTCCGGGTATATTTAATTTGTACTTTGTTGATTCAGTAGTTGGTAGGCCAACAGACCATATTACCTGGTTTCCAACACGCTTTCCAGGTCTGGGTTCAGCATTCTTAATTTGATGTCCAGGCACCTCTGCGCGAAGCTTGAAATTGGCAGATCTTAGCCTGTAGTTTGTTATCTGAACTTCAATATTAATTCCTTCTTTATCGTAATCTATGCTTTCTTCAATCCACACTACGTCCATTATTGCAGCAACTACTTTGTCTAAATTTGGAACAGGCTTTCCAACTACACTAGAAGTTTTCTCTGCAATTGCGGGTAATACTTTTTGAACTAAATCAAATTTTTCACTTACCTTAGCTCTCTTTTTTTGCTTTTTCAAATGCCTGGCAAGTGTCTTTGCGTTATTCCTTAATCCTAGTACAATTTCTTTTTTAATTTCAGTAATATCAGCTATAGCTTCCTTAGCTTCTGAAGTAAAGGGTATATTCGTTGATGCCACATGAATTAAGATAATGGCTGGTCCACTTGGAGTCCCCTTTCCACCCTTTTGTTCTAGACCGTAAAGTCTCCAATTTATGCTCTGTACTGCCTTTGTTATCGCACAACCTCCAGCTTGATAGAGAAGTGGCACTCTATTTGCAAATCTTAGCATTTGTACAGGTTGGTCTTTAGGTAAATTTCCTCCATAAACCATGCCTACTTCAACTAAAAACGGAGTCCCAGAGAAAACAGATGGTGTACGACTAATTGGTAGAGTGTAAAAATCAGGCCTATATTCTTCCAAAACCTGCTTTAAACCCATTTTAATCAGTTTTGGTCCAATAGGTACTAAAATGCCACTAGTAGGAGTACGAATACTTGTACTTTTGAAAGATTCAATTAAGGCCTTAGCTTCTATGCGAGTTAAATCTTGAGGCCTTACAATGTTTGCAATTCTAGATTTTTTAAGAACATCGCTTATACTTTTTGTACCCATAGAAGAAAAATCTTTACGAAGAAATTTCACCATCTGATGTTCAGAGCTATGCTGCGCCATTCTCATTACTTGGCCAAGCTCGACTCCGTGCGGATGAGGTTTTACGCCCTCTGTAGGCAGCTTAGGTAATTTTGAAATTGCACGATCAAAAGTGAAAACTTTCTCATCAGGATTGACGAAAACAACTTTAGCATGTGGGTTGACGATTGAAGTTGATTTGATATATTCAAGAACAGAGGGTCTTGCTTCACGATATCTACCTTTAATTGAAAATGAAACCTTAGTTCCGTGCTCTTTCTCAGGATAAATTCCATCTTCATTAGCTTCTTGCAATTCATCTTTCCAAATGAAATCTTCTTTTCTTTCAACATTTCCTCGATTATTACGAGTATCTAATTTCATGGTTATTTTCGTAGCTAAATGGTCTTTAGAAATTCTAGTGCAAATAACTGCAGAACGTCCAGTTGTTAGTTGACCATACATTATTGCAGCAGAAATACCAATACCTTGCTGTCCTCGAGATTGCTTTCCGCTACCAAACCTAGAACCATATAGGAGCCTACCAAAGACGTTAGGTACATTTTCTTCTATAATTCCCGGGCCGTTGTCTTCAATTGAGATACTTAATTCATCTTTTCCTTGATTTCTAATTTTGATAATTAAATCAGGAAGAATTCCGGCTTGTTCGCATGCATCTAAACTATTGTCTACTCCTTCTTTAACTGCAGTAATTAGAGAGTGTGTGGGGTTATCAAATCCTAAAATATGTCTATTTTGTTCAAAAAACTCAGATACAGGTATGTCTCTTTGTTCTTTTGCCATTTGGTGGGCTTTAGTTTTTTTATTTTTCTTATTTTTTACACTTTTAGATTTAACTTTCTTTTCTATAATTTCATTAGAGTTATGATTAGCTTTCTCTTTATTTTTAATTTTCTTCTCTTCTTTAATCTCAACGTCCTGTTTTTTTTCAGGCTTTTTTTCTTCAGTTTCAAAATTAAAGGTCATTTGACCCATTAATAGCCTATAAAGACCAATAATTAAATTAGATGCCTGATTAGTAATAGTTTATTTTGCATCTTCTAGATTTAGGCAATTGATTTCTTACGGTAATTTTGTTCCAATGTGCACATCCAACAATACTGTTGTTATATCTAATTGCAATAAATCCAGGCTCTATTTTGTTAGAGCCAGAATGCACTTGTAAATCATTTCCTTTACAGTAATTTATTAAATCTTTTTCACCTATATCTAAAACATTTTTAGATATATCTGCGCTAAATAATTGGAGAAAATTAGTAGTAGGTTTTGGAGTTTTATCGAATCTAAATATACACAATCCAGAGCTTTCTGGTATAAATCTTAATTCAAGTAATTCTTTGATTAAGTATATTTTGTTCTTGCTTCCTTCATACAATTGATAATTTTCAAATATCACTTTAGAAATTCCGAATCTTTCTACACAGTATTCAATTAGCATTTCTTTTTTTTCTTTTTTTAGTAAAACTAACATTTTTCAATCCTCGCTATGAAAAAGCCGTCTGTGTCATTGTGATGTGGCCAGACTCTTCTACATTTTTCTATTTCACTATCAAATTTTTCATCTTTCCAATTCTTAATTCCTTTTCCCATTTTTAGATTTTTTATGTTTATATTATTTAATTTTACAGAATGTTCTTCTAATATTGAATTTACAACATGTTCATTTTCCTCTGGAGCAAAAGTACAGGTTGAATAGACTATCTGATCTCCTCTTTCAGCCATTTCACAGGCTCTGTTGAGTATACCTTTTTGTATTTTTGAAAATCTTTCATAGTCTTTTTCTTTGAGATTTCTTTTGATTGTATTTTTTTTACGAATCGTTCCTTCAGAACTGCAGGGCGCATCAACAAGATAAATGTCAGCTTCGGTATTCGGGAATGACCTAAAATCTCTTAGGGTGACTGTTGTATTTACTATTCCTAATCGGTCTAAATTACCTCTTAATGCCTTCAACCGTGAATGTTTGTTATCATTTGCTATAATTTCCCCTTTATTTTTCATCATTTCAGCAAGTTGTGTAGTTTTTGATCCAGGTGCAGCACAACAATCTATTATCCTTTTAGATTCATTGACGTCAGCGATTGATAACGCAGGCATCATTGACGTTAGTTCTTGTATATAAATTTGGCCAGAAAAATGCTCTATACTGCTTCCTAAATTATCTAAATTTGTTGTGAATCCATTCTCGTACCAATTTGTAGGAGAAATAGAATTATCATATTTTCTTAGACTTTCTAGTATTTTTTCAGTATCTCCTTTCAAAGAATTTATCCTAAATGATTGTTTCAGGGGTTGATTTATGCTTCTAGAAAACTCGTCTTTATTGTCGACTATTCTGGCATAACGTTCAGCAATTCTTGTTTGCAAAGTAATTTGCTTTTGTTTATTCATGCTCTTAAGATATGAGCCTTTGGATTTTTTACACTAGCCATTACATTTCTTGTATCAATAACTAGCTTAGCGTATTTCCCTACCTTTTCATAATCTACATTTGAGTGATCCGTAGTGATTAAAACAGCATCAGCTTTGGCTAAATTATCTTTACTTAAATCAGCATATTCGATTTTAGTTGCATTTTTAATGTAAGGATCATGATAGCATATTTTTGCACCTTTAAATTTCAGTAACTCTATTATTTTTAATGCAGGCGATTCCCTCATATCATCAATATCTTTTTTGTAAGCTAGTCCTAATACCAATATTTTACTATCTCGTATACTTTTAGAATGGTCATTCAAAGCTTTTCCAACTCTGTGAGCTACATTTTCAGTCATTTTACGATTTATTTCGCCAGCTAGTTCTATAAATTTTGCCTCTGTATTGTATTCTTTTGCCTTCCAAGAAAGATAAAAAGGATCTATTGGGATACAATGCCCTCCCATTCCCGGCCCTGGATAAAATGGCATAAATCCAAATGGCTTACTATCTGCAGCATCAATGACCTCCCAAATATTAATATTCATTCTTTCAAAAATTAATTTTAGCTCGTTTACCATTGCTATGTTCACAGCACGAAATATGTTTTCCATTAATTTCGTAGCTTCCGCGGTTTCAGGCGAGCTAACGTTAATGGTTTTGTCAATTATTTGTGAATATAGGGCGTTTGCAACATTAAGACACTTTGACGTTAATCCTCCAATTACTTTTGGAATTCTAGAAACTGAAAAATCTTTATTTCCAGGATCTTCACGTTCAGGAGAATATGCTAAAAAGAAATCTTTGCCTGCAACTAAACCAGATGTTTCTAAAATAGGTTTAATAATTTCCTTCGTTGTTCCAGGATAAGTGGTAGATTCTAAAATTATTAGTTGTCCTTTTTTAAGATTTTGAGAAATAGTAGTAGTTGCTTTTTCAACAAACGACATGTCTGGTTGTTCGTAGATATCTAGTGGCGTTGGAACGCACATTAAGATACAGTCAACAGTTTCCAGTTCATTAAATTCTGAGGTCGCCCTACTTCCGTTTTCAATGAAACCTTTCATCTTTTTTGTAGATATATGTTTCATTATTTGTTTGCCCGAATTAATGTCATTTACCTTATCTTCATCGGTATCGAAGCCCAACACCTCAAATCCATTTTGAGCAAATTCAATGCCCAAAGGAATTCCTACATACCCCATTCCAATTATTCCAATTATAGCTTTTTTATCAGTTATTTTTTTAGTAAGAACATTTTCTTTCATAATTTTTTAATCCATCCATAGTCGTCGTTTCTGTTTCCAAATTGTATGTCTGTTAAAAAATTATATAGTTTATTAGTTATTTTACCAACTTCCCCATTAGAAAAATTGTACTTATTGTCTTTATATCTTATTGATCCAATTGGTGAGATGATTGCTGCAGTACCTGCACAGAAGATTTCATCTGCTTTCATAACTTCATCAATACTAATTCTTCTTTCCTCCACATCCATATTTAGTTCGTTTTTAGCTAAAAATAGAACTGAATCTCTTGTTATTCCAGGTAATATAGAACCGGTTAAGTTTGGCGTGACTAATTTATTTCCAAATATTGCAAAAAAGTTTGCAGCTCCAACTTCTTCAATATATTTTTCTTCTGCAGCATCTAGGTAAATTACTTCAGCATATCCTTGTTTCTTAGCAACTCCACTTGGGAGCATTCCAGGAACGTAGTTTCCCACAGCCTTCACACCTCCAGTTCCTTTCAAAGGTGCACGATGGTAATCATTAGTTACTATAAGTTTAATCGGAGTTAATCCTCCTTTGAAATAAGGTCCAACGGGGGAACAGTATACCATGAATGTGTAATCCGAAGAAGGGGCAACTCCGAGGCCTTCTCCAGAACCGAATATAATTGGTCTTACATAGAGTGCACCCTTTTCCGTACTAGGAATATAATCAATGTTATCTTTTACGACATTTGTAACCCCGTCTAAGAATACGCTTTCAGAAATTTCAGGCATTGATAATCTTAGACATCCATTTGCAGCTCTTTTGGCATTTTCCTCAGGACGGAACATAATGATTTCATTGTTTTTGGTTCGGTAAGCTTTCATACCCTCAAAGAGGCCTTGACCATAATTTAGAATTGTAGCAGCAGGTGAAATTTTAATGTCATTAAAAGGGATTAACTGTCCTTTTTTCCAATCTTCGCCAAGTTTACATTTTGAAACATACATTGATTTTGTTTCGGTGAACGAAAACGTCAAATTATCATAATCAATTTCATCAGGTTTCATTTGTGGTCTTCCATAAATTTTTGTAATTTATTTTCTAATGTTGGCATCTCGTCTAGCCCTATAAAAGAAATACACACGCGCAGCCCTTCGTGTCTAACTGAACCTGTTGATTTTAGAGTGATAGTGGATATTCCATATCTTAATAATTCGAGCATAAGATCGTTACCTCCATATCCCGGATATGACATTGTCAAGTAGAAACCATTTCCAACAGTTTCATCCATATCTTTTTTGTAAACTTGTTCGAATCCGTATTTTAAGAATATTTCCTTTACTTTTTCCGCTCTTCTTCCGTATTCGCTTGTAATTTCTATGAAATTAAATTCTCCACTTGTTGCAGCCTCTAGCATTTTAGCTAGTCCATATTGAGCAGTATGACTTGTTCCTGAGGTAGTAACATACAATCCGCCTAAGGAGAATGCATGTCCAAATTGTTCTCTGTCGCAAAATTTTTTTAAGTTAGTATATTTTTTTTCGTTGATATGAGGAGAAATTATTGCTATAGCACATCTTGGTCCAGGAAATGAAAATGCTTTAGATGCAGATATCAACGTAATCCAATTCTTACCGTATTTTCCAATTGTTGGAATAAATGGCTCAGAAAATGGGACAGAGTAGTCCTTTCTGAAATCCATTCCGATATAAGCTAAATCTTCAATTGCAAGAATTTCGTTAGTATCGCAAATATCTGCAATTTCTTTTAGTTCAAAATCATTAAGGCATGACCAGCTAGGATTATTAGGCGATGACCATAATATTCCACCAATTTGTCCATTTACAACATGCTTTTTTATCTCATTAATTAGTTTTTCGCCTCTGTAGTCATATAAATCAATTCCAATAGCCTCAAGTCCCAAAAATTTAGCTTGGTATCTTGTTACAGGGAATGTAGGATCTAAGTAAAGAATGGTTTTTTTGCCCTTTATCATATTCCCTGCCAGCGCCTGAGAAATGTATCCACCTTGTAGTGAACCGCATGTAGGGATGATATGCTTATTTTCTAAGTCTAAATCTAAGAAAGCTTTTGCAAATTCACATCCTGCCTTCTTCAACTCAGGAATTCCATCGAATGGAGGATAGAATCCTTGTAATCCTTTATCGATTGCTTCTTTTTCGGCTTCTTTAGCAATATCAGAAGTAGGGATATTAGGAATTCCCATCTCCATCCTAACAAATTCTATGTTATGTTTATTGTTAATTATTGTAGCTAGTCTATTAGTTTCTCTAATAGATAAGTTTTTTGAATTAAATCCAGTTTCATTAAAAATATCATCTAAATGTTGTTTTTCTAAAGGAATATTTTCAGCCAATTTTTTTCTCCTATTTCTCATTTAAGCCAGCCCTTTGAAAAAGCTTTACATAATTTTATAAATAAGTTATTAATTAATATAAATGATTAATATGATGCCTGTGGAATTAAACGGAACTTTGATTAAAGAGTTGAGAGGAAGGACTTGTAGAATTTTGTCAAATGAAGGCTGGACTCAATCCAACTTAGGTAAAGCCTTAGGCGTTAGTCAGGTAATGGCTGGTAACTATTTGCATACTTTACCTAAAAAATATAGCGAGCCAATAGAAAGTAATTTGCAAGAAGCCTCTGTATCATTAGCAGATATTTTAAAATCTCAAGAAGTATCTAAATGGTCATTAAATATTAATGTAGACGAACAAGTAATCAGTATTAATTTTCCTTTACAAGATGACAAAGAGCAAATTCTTAATCAATTAACAGCAGTGCGCCGGCGTTTGGAATCTGCTTTACCTTTACTTTCTCCTCAGGTGCGTGTTAACATAGCAATGGCCTCTAATGATGCGGTGAGTAAATCCGATATTGCTGCATTCCCAGGTCGTTTAACACCGATTGGAAACAAAGCACGGCCTATTTCATCTCCAAAATTTGGAGGTTCTTCTCACTTATCGGATTTGTTGCTAGAGTTAAGGAAACTGGATTCTAAAATATCTACAATAATAAATCTTAGATGGGATCCTATGATATCAGAAGTACTTGAGAAACTAGATTTAAAAATCGTTAAACTAAAAAGAAATGATGAGGATTTAGTAATTAGTAAGAATGTTTTAAAATCAAATGCTATGATAGACGAAGGTGGATATGGTTTTGAACCATCATTATACATTTTTAGCTCAGAATCTGATACAGTTTGTCAGATTGTGGAAAATATAGCATCTTCAATGAGGGTGATGGCATGAATTTTCCACATTTTAGTAAGTTAATGGTTGCCTGTTTAATTTTATTTCCTTCTTTTACAGGTTGTATTTCAGAGGATAAGAGTGATAACGAGTTAGTTATCTTAACTTATGATGTTAATGCTTTATCTGACAGCATGATCTCTAAGTTTGAAAATAGTACAGGTTTAGAAGTTAAGATGATTAAGGTTGAAGATTCAGGATCTATCCTTAGTTATTTGATTCAGAATAAAGGAGTAGGTAATGTCGATTTGGCTATTGGCCTAGACAATACATATCTTCCAACAGCTATTGAATTGGACCTTCTTGAAGAGGTCAGCATTGTACAAGATTCAATTTCAGGAAGAAATTCATCTAGTCAAATGCCAGCTCTGGGCCCCTATGATGGAAATTTAGCGACTCCATTTGATATGGGGTTTATCTGCCTTAATTATGATTCAAGCATTGTTGATGGATTAAACTTTACAATACCCACAAGCTTGTGGAACCTTACTGAGCCAGAATGGAAAGGAAAAGTAGCACTTCCGTCGCCAATTACAAGTAGTCCTGGACGAGGATTTATGCTTGCGACTCTTGATTATTTTGACTGGCAAAATAATGACGATGATTTTAGTAATTGGTGGACTGCCATGAAAGACAATGATGCAATCATAACCTCAGGTTGGTCAGAAGCTTATGAGACACATTATACTGGAGGTTATGGAGAATATACTGAAGGTTATATCGGGGATGCACACATTACAGTATCTTATTGTCACTCTCCAGGCGTTGAGTCATGGTACAATGGTAACTGGACAAAATCAGCCTCACTTGATATTGACAAGACAGCTTTCTTCCAAGTGGAGTACGCCTCAGCAATCAAGGGAGGAAACTCAGAAAATGCAGAAAAGTTTATTGAATATCTCATTTCTTCAGAAGTTAATTCACAAATGCCGGTTGAAAATTTAATGTATTCAGTTTTAGAAGGACAAAATTTACCAGAAGAAAATGGTTACCGCTTTAATTCAATAATTCCGTCTAATCCAGCAGTCATATCTAACGTAGATATTGGTAAAAATATGGAGATTTGGCTTGAAGAATGGAATGAAGCAATGATTAAAAGTGAATAATACTCAAAAGTTTTTTAGCATTTTAGCAGTTTTCATATATTCTGCAATTACAATTATTCCAATTGTTTTTGCCATAGATAGACTAATTTTGGTATCTGGCTTTAATCCTATATTATGGATTCAATCATTAGATCAAAACTACGTATCACAAAATAGTATCACTTTTACTTTTGTTCAGGCCTTTTTCTCAACAATTCTAACTGTATTAATTGGTTTTCCCGTAGCTTGGGTTTTAGGGAGATACAGTTGGCCATTCAAGGCTTTTTTGAGGTCAATTCTAACATTACCTTTTGTTATTCCAGCGATTATCGCAGCAATGGGTTTTTTGACCATTACAGGACCATATGGATTAGACGTTAGGACTGACGAATCTACTTGGTGGTGGACTTTGATTTTTTCTCATGCTTGGTTTAATATTGCTTTAATAATTCGATTTTGTGAACCCGTTTTATCGACTTTAAATCCTAATTTTGAAGAACAATTATTGCTATTACCTAATGGCATTACTTTTTTTTCAAGGTTAAAAAATTTATGGATACCTATTTTGACGCCTTCGATTGCTGCAGCATCATGCATGACTTTCGTTTTTTCATTTACTTCTTTCGCACTTGTTAAGTGGATTACAGTCAGAGATAAAACACTTGAAAGTACCATGGCTGAAGTATCTTCTTCAGCAGGAATTCAAGGCTACATGGAGTCATCTTCAGATATCGTTCTTGGAGCCTCGTTTATTCAATTTTTGGTACTTTTGGCATCTCTTTGGCTAATGTCTTTTTTACAGCAAAGGAGGCAAACAAAATGGCAACAAGCGAGTGAATTATTTGTTCAAAATAAAAATGCTAAAGGCTGGTTTGTTTTAGTACCAGCTATTTTTTTCGTGCAATTACCTATTATTTCAGTAATTCTGGGTTCATTTAGAGTTAGAGACGTGAGTGAGAATTCAATTTCATTTAAATGGAGTACAGAAGGCTGGTATGAAGCATTCCAAGGATCATATTCATTCCCACCGCTTTCGGAAGCTTTATTCAACTCATTAATTTATTCATTTGGAACCTTAATTATTGCATTACCCTTAGGATATATTTTAGCATCAACGATACACCAGCTTGAAGAAAACAATTCTAATTTATCTAGAATATTAGAAATATACACAATGTTACCTTTTGCTCTAAGTGCGGCTATGATTGGATTAGGTGTCATGTTAGGTATAATCAAACTTAATCCGAGTGCAGCATATGATTTTCGTTTTTTACCAGTTCTTGCTCATGTTATAATCACAGTCCCTTTTGTAGTACGAATTATCTTACCAGCTTTGCGTTCCTTTGATTTAAGTTACGATGAGAATGCCAAAGTCTTGGGAATGAGTAATTTTAGCAGGTTCTTTAAGATTAAATTGCCGTTAATGAAAGGTTCCATTCTAGTTGCTACGGTTTTTACATTAGCTATGTCTTTGGGTGAATTTGGAGCTTCCTTTATTGTTGCTCGTAATTCAGAATGGATAACTCTTCCTTTACTAATAGATTCTTTAAGAGGCAAACCTATGAAAGATCCACTTACGGTTCCATCTTCGAATGCAGTTGCTACGGTTCTTATGTTAATTACAATGATTCTATTCTTGATAGTTGAAAAATTTAGAAATACTAAAGACAGAGGTATGTTCTGATGCTAAGCTGTCTTAATTTGTCTAAAAAATATGGTAAAATTCTCTTTAATGAATTGAACATAAATCTTGAAAAAGGAGAAATATTAGCAATAATAGGTCCTTCGGGCTGTGGTAAAACTACGCTTTTAAGATGCATTTGCGGCCTTGAAGAGTTAGATTCGGGCAAAATATTGTTGAATGGTGATGACATAACTAAAATTCCTGCAGAAGAGCGTGGTATTGGTTTACTTTTTCAGAAACCGGTTCTTTATCCTCATTTAACAGTTTCCGGAAATCTTTCACTTGCTTCATTTAATAATCATGATAAAGCTCTTGTCGAAGTAGGTTTGCCTAACTTTGAAGATAGAGATGTAGATACTTTGTCAGGAGGTGAGGGACAGAGAGTCGCTCTCGCTAGAGCTCTTCTTGCGAATCCAAATGTCTTATTGTTAGATGAGCCATTTAGTGCATTAGATTTAGACATGTCAATCAAATTAATAAATGACGTGAGAGCTTTGCTTAAAGATCGTAGCTGTCCTGCAATATTAGTAACTCATAACATAGAGGAAGCAAAGCTTTTTTCTGATAGAATGATTGATTTGTCAAAGATATAGCCTATCTTATTATTGGTGAAATAAAACAAAATTTCCGCGGATAAGGAGTATATTTCCACTGTGACATTGGATTTCTACTTTTCCTGATTCGCCGATTTCATTATGAATTCCTCTTCCTCCCATTTTTAGTTTTTCATGATCTAATTCCCATCTTGCCCCTTGGATACTAACTCTGGCTTCAGGGACCGAAATTAGAGAAAATAAGGTGCCTTTTTCATCTTCTATGATTTCTAAATCTGAAATACATTTTACGGTGAATTTATCATCAATAAGTTCAATTCTGGAGTCAAAAGCTAGACCTAAAGCAGCAATTGTGTGATCAATTCTTCCTCCTGACCACCCAACAATTTGAATTTTCTTTGAACCTCTTTCAATAGCATATTCTACAGCTTTCTCTAAATCGGTTTTTTGAATATCTTTGTTTAATATTAACCAATCTTCTAACTTTGTAGCCGTTTTATCAGAAATCGAATCTAAATCACCTATTACTTTATCAGGCAAAATTTCATACTCGAGAAGTCTATCAGCGCCTCCGTCAGCGGCAACAATTAATTTATTCCTAGACAATTCAATTATACTTTTACTCAGCGGCCTGTTTCCTACGACTAGTGCATCCATAATTTATTTTATTAATTTTTTCTTATTCATATTTATTTGTCTTAGATATCCTTTTCCAAAAAATGTAAAGAGTTTACTTCTTAGTGTATTTTTGGCGATTTTCTTTGAGTCATTTCTATATGTAATTTTTTCATAGATATCCATAAAATTACTACTAGCGTGGTACTTTTTCCTTAATTGGTCATATTTATTTTTATCAAAGTGTTCCCAAAATTGGTTGTACTCAAAATAGCACGTTGAAAAAAATCCTTTAAACACACCATTAGCAAAAGAAAACTTTTCAAAGGTCTGGTTTATAATTTTTGAATCAATATTACTATTTTTAATGCCATAAATTCCTACGTCTATGATCATGTTATCTTCACAAATATCTTTTCTTCTTGTACTGAATGTCTTATCAGGGTGGTAATTATCTTTACTCGGACAAATCCATAGAGGATACGTTTCAGTCATTTCATCAACTAATTCCAAAGCTTTCCTCAAATTAGATAGCGGTACGCCGATGTCTGTAGTAAGGACGTGCTCGTCTCTCGCATAATCTCCTACAATTTGATTAGCAGCTAAGAAATATTTACCAACATTTAGTCCGTCTCCTTGAATCATTTTTCTAGGAATTAAAGAATAAACTAGTCCTGCGTAGAGATAATCTCTTAACTTATATGGAGTGTAAAGATAATGGCCCCAAAAAGCAGAATAGCTGTATCTTTCTAAATAATCTACGAGTCTCAAATAGTTAAAATCTTTTTTATTTGCTATCTGGGCATAAATGCACATGTGCCTTTGTTTTAGAATACTTTTATCTTTTATGATTAATATTTCTTCTTTTCTAATCTCTTTAACAAAATTAGCACATACAATAGTGAAATCATTTTTACTATTTACAAAAGCTTCAATGAAATCATCTTTTTGTTCTTTTATCCTTAGTGAAAAATCTGAATAAAATTCATTGAAAGATTTATAGTGTAGATAATTTATTTTCACATAATTTTCACAATCTATTAGCTTCATTTTGACTCTTGTGATAATTCCCATTGTTCCATATGTTCCTCCAATACCGTAATACAAGTCTGAATGATTTTTTTTTGAGACATTTCTAACAAGATCTCCATTACCGAGCACAATATCGAAATCTATAACATTATTATTGAAAAATCCATGGATATAAGAATTAGAGCCTAAAGCTAATCCACCTAAACATCCACCTACTGTAAAATTATCACCTTCAGGTAATGAAGGTACCATTTTCTTTTTAGGTATAGTTTTTCTATTTATCTGCCCTACGCTTACTGAAGCTTCACAATCTATCCAGTCTTTTTCAATAGATAATATAGAATCAAGTTGTGCAGTTTCAATTTTCGTTTGCTTAATTTTGAATTGTAAATCACGATGATTATGCCCTTTTCTACTCGTTGTAATTAGATTCTTGTTTTTTTCAATAATCTTACAGATTTTTTCTACTTTTTTGTGATAGTTCCTGTATGTCATACTTACATCAAATTGACTTTTCCTGTAATGAAAGGATTTTTTTTCTTTTCATCTCCAAGGATAGTCTTAGGTCCATGTCCTGAATATATGGTTGTATTGTCAGGTAACGGTAAAATTTTTTGCTTTATACTTTCCATAAGCTCATTAGGATTTCCTCCTGGTAAATCAGTTCTACCTACTGATCCTTTGAAAACAACATCACCTCCAATTAGTACTCCTTTAGTGTAAAAGCACAATGAATCGGGACTGTGGCCTGGGCAATGTAAAATTTCAAACGTAGTATTTCCTATTGTTACGTTATCGCCTTCATTAAGAAATCCACCATGTTCTATCTTTGAGATTTTGTATCCAAATGATGCAGCAATAGGCCCAACGTTGCCGAGCATAGTAACTCCTAGGGGTGAAATTTCTAATTTTAGTTTTAGTCTTTCCATAGCTTCATTGCTTCCAGCAATGTGATCAATATGGCAGTGTGTTGCAATAAGGCGAGTAATGTTCATTCCTTCTAAATCGGCTAAATTTATTATTTTTTCTATTTCATCACCAGGATCAAAGAATATAGTTTCTTTTGATTCTTCATCCATTACCAAAGTTGCATTCATATCTAGAGGCCCCACTGGAATCTGCAAAATTTTTAAAGACATAATTAAAAAATCTTTTCTCCTTCAGGCGCAATTATGGTATTTTCGACATCATGATTTAATGAAATATTAGGGCCAATAATAGAATTGTTAATTGTAGATCCATAAATCTTGCTGTCTGAAAGTATTACTGTATTTGAAATCACAGATTTTTCTATGAATACATCTGGACCAATTATTACATTTGGCCCTATTATAGAATCTACAACTTTGCTTGTTTCGTGAATATGCACTTTATTTTTTAATTCATTATTTTCACTTTCGATATTGATATCTAACAGTTTGAAGTTTGCTTCTAAGTAAGATTCAGGAGTTCCAGCATCTATAAAATATCCTTCAAATGGTATTCCATATAGCCCATTTCCTACTATTTTAGGATAAATATCTCTCTCTATAGATATCTTTTCATTTTCGGGAATTATACTAATTATCTCAGGCTCAAGAATATAAGTTCCAGCATTTATTAGGTTAGATAATTCCTCGCCCTTAGGAGGCTTTTCCTGGAATTTTAATATTTCACCTTTTACTAACTTCACAACTCCAAATCTATTAGGATTCTCAACTTCCCATAGAGCTAATGTACCTTTAGCTTTTTTTGATTTGTGATATTCTATCATTTCGTCTAAATTAATTGAAGTTACAACATCTCCATTGAAAACAGCGGTAGTTCCAGTTATATATTTTTCACAATTCTTCATAGCGCCTCCGGTGCCAAGAGGTTCTTTTTCTGGAACAATTATGACTTTTCTTCCTACATTAGTTTTTTTGAAATATTCAAGCATTTGTTCCAGGCCATAACTTACAGCTAAAATTACAGTATCTATTTTTTCGGGAAGATTTCGTATCATTCTCTCGACCATTGGAATATTGACAAGAGGTAGCAGGGGTTTTGGGATAGTTTTAGTCAAAGGTCTTAATCTTGTACCTAAACCGCCAACTAAGATTATAGCTTCCATATTATTTATTCATCTAAGAAGTGATGTATTAATGTTATGCAGGCTGAAGTTAATAGACTAGTTTCTCCGATTTTCAACTTGTCAAATGATTTGAGTATTTCCATTTCATCATCAGTAGGGTCTCTGTCATCGCCTAGTACAAATGTTTCATAATTAGATTTAACTTCTTTATCACCTTTTTCACTCAGTAGAGCTGGTTTTGGTAGCTTTTTAACTAGTTCTTCAAAACTTTCTCTTTGAATGGTTACGCCCGGACTTGTCTCCAGAGGGCCTTTCTTCTCACTCAGTTTAATTAAACCATTACGTATCAATGCAGCAGTTGACCTTTCATCGGGATTTAGATATTTTATATTTTTACCAGAAAAGTGAATGGTAATGTCAGGTTTAGGTTTTCCTCTTAATGAGAGCCATACGTCAGTGTCTCTTCTAATTCCGTGTGATTTCCATAATGAAGCAGTTATTGATCTTACTAAAACATCTAATCTCCCAGCACCTCCGCAAATATCATCTAATTTCCAATCAGCTACAGTGTGCGCTCTATGACCAATAATAAGGAAATTTCGTTTAGCCATCATTTCTTCTTTTTAGACTTCTTTTCTACCATTTCAGCTTCTTGTATCTCTTCTTCAAAGCTCCATTCTTCGGTTTTCAATGTATCGTTATTTTCAGTTCCTTTTAAGCTAAACCTAGCCATTAACATTGCACAGCCAACAAATACAGCCATACCTGGATAAATTGACGGCTCGTTTATGATTCCGAGATAAATGCCGGAGACTGCCATCGCAGCAAGCCCTATACCCATGATAGCTTCTCCAGCGATTAATCCAGAAGCAAAGAGAATGCCAGGTCCATGACTCTTTTCTTTTACTGCATCAAGTTTCATTTTATTTTTGATCTCAAATAAATCCGGATTATTTTTTTTCAATGATTTTTCAAATCTTTTATCAACATACATTTTGATTAATCCTCCTATGAAAATTGGAATTGTCATTTTAAGACTTAGATACATTCCTACGGCTACAGCCATTATTGAGATGTCTAACTCTCCATTTTCTTTAATCCAGTATTGGGTTGCAGCTACTAGCAAACTTCCAGCAAATAGGAATGCAGGTATCGATCCTTCAAGAAATCCGCCAATTATGAATATAAAATACGAACAAACAAGTAAGTTGACATAATTCTCAGTATGCCTTAATGCTATTAGACAAAAGGCAATACCAGCACCCATGAATACCATAGCCCAGTCCATACCGCCTTCTAAAATCCCAGTAGTTATACTCGACATTAAAAATGCTTGAGGTGCAGCAAGTTCACCGTTTAATATCTGTTCGGAAAGAAGATTTAGGACCAAGGGTATTGCTAGTGCACCTGCAGTAATCCCTACAATTTGTCCTATCTGTTGTCTCCAAGGTGTAGCTCCCAAAATATATCCCGTTTTCAAGTCCTGTAAATTATCCCCAGATATTGCACCAGCACAAGCTACAAACGCTGCAACTCCGATGACTGCAACTTGTAAATCAGCAGTATTTTCTCCATTGTAAACAAAGCTGTTGAGGAGGGCAAATGTAGTTGCAGTTAATATTACAACGATAATGGTTACTCCAGAAAGAGGGTTGTTACTACTGCCTACAACACCAGCCATGTACCCGGCAACTGCAGAAAATAGAAAGCCAGCTGTAAAAATAATAATAAGAGATAGAATAGCAGGCAGCAGTAGCCCCGAAATTAGCCATACCATGAAGAACATTGGAACTGCCATAGCAAGGCTAGTAATTGCAACAGATTTTGCAGGTAAATCTCTGTCTGTTCTAACTATCTTTTTTTCATCCACGGCTTGTTTCGTAGCTTCGAACATCTCAGTTATTCCTTTGATGAGAGCTTCACGCATTACCACTAATGTGTACAAACCTCCAACAAGCATTGTGCCAACTCCGGCCATTCGCCTGCGCTCATTCATATGTGAAGCATAGTCTCCATAATTTGCAACATTTCCATTAGCAGCTTCGCTTGAAATATAGCTGATGAATAAATCAGTAGGATTGAGTATGGAACTTGCCACTGGCATTATGAAAATAGCACCTAGTAACCCTCCGAAAAATACAAAACTTGCGATTCCAGGTCCAACGATATACCCTACTCCGAGAAGTGCTGGCGATAATTCAGCACCGAGGTAGAACGTTGTTTTAGATTTTGCATAAGCAACGGATTGATCTAATTTTCCAGTTAGTGTGTAAAATCCATCCCATCCGTGTTCCCATAATCCAAGACTTACTTGCTTTCCATTTGCAATCACAGATGAGCAAAGTTTGTACAACGCTCCGAAAGCAATTCCAATAAAAATGGGCATAACTTGAGTTCCACCTTTCTCACCTGCAACTAAAACTTCTGCACATGCGACACCCTCAGGATACGGCAATTTTTCTTTAACTACGAATATTCTTCGAAGACTGATAGAAAATAAAACTCCAATTGTTCCACCTACAAGAGCGATAACTGCAGTCTTGAGATAAGGAAATTCAGCCCATCCAATTTCACCATTACTTTGGCTATTCATTATTATTAATGCAGGTAAAGTAAAAATTACACCGGCAGCTAAAGATTCACCTGATGAAACTGCGGTTTGAACCCAGTTATTTTCTAAGATATTCGTTCCTTTAGAAATATTAGCCTTTTCCAAGCTTCTGAGTACTGCCATAGAAATAACTGCAGCAGGTATTGAAGCACTAACAGTCATACCAACATAAAGCCCCAGATAGACATTTGCTGCAGTTAGTAGAAAACCTAAAAGTATAGCTAAAATGATTCCTTTAGTTGTTATTTCAGGAAGAATTTTTTTGGCTGAAATGTATGGCTTGTGTTCAGCATTTGAAGGCATAACGACATTCCAAGTTTGGCAGTAACATTAATGCTTATGCCCCTCCGTACTTTTTAACCACCTACTCTTTAACTAATATGTGAGCGAAGGCATAACTCTAAAATTCTTTCAAGAGTCAGGTTTCATTAGGCAAACTTGTTCAAAGTGTAAATGCCATTTTTGGTCTTTAGTTGAAAGCGAACTTTGCGGTGATGCACCCTGCGTAGAATACTCGTTCATCGGGAAGCCTTTATTTCCTAAACCAATGAATTTAGATGAAGCCAGAGAAGCCTTTCTAAGGTTCTTTGAAAAGAATAAACACACGAGGGTAGATAGGGCTTCAGTAGTTGCACGTTGGAGAAATGACATTTATCTTTCAATAGCTTCAATCGCCGTATTTCAACCTCATGTTACAAGCGGCTCTTCAAATCCACCAGCTAATCCTCTGACCATTTCTCAACCTTGCATTCGTTTAAATGATTTAGAATCAGTAGGTAGAAGTGGTAGACATTTGACTACTTTTGAGATGATGGCTCACCATGCCTTTAACGATGATGAAAAGACATACTATTGGCAAAATGACACTGTCAGATTTTGTCATGAATTTTATACAGAATTAGGTCTTGACGGTTCTAAAATAACTTACAAAGAAAATCCATGGGTTGGAGGAGGAAATGGAGGTGAAGCACTTGAAGTTTTAGCAGGCGGTCTGGAATTAGCAACT
The DNA here is from genome assembly GCA_001875345.1 of Marine Group III euryarchaeote CG-Epi1. Classification (GTDB taxonomy): domain Archaea; phylum Thermoplasmatota; class Poseidoniia; order MGIII; family CG-Epi1; genus CG-Epi1. The sequence continues at coordinate 85,766 of MIZA01000001.1, read as the reverse complement.
TTAGTATTTATGGATCTTGAAGAAGATCCAGAGGGAGAAATAGAGCTTAAGGGTATCAAATTCAAGAGAATGCCTAGATCAATCGTAGACACAGGTTATGGTTTAGAGCGATTAGTGTGGGCCTCTCAGGGTACTTCAACTATTTATGAATCGGTTTTTCCAGATGCAGTTTCATTTTTAACAAAAGAAGCTAATCTAGTCGAAAAGTTAAAATCATCTGGAGCGTTAATTTCTGAAAATGCTAAATTATGTGGAGTATTATCTGTAGATTATGGCTCAGATTTGACAAAATTACGAAACATGGTTCTAAAGAGACTAAATTCTCAAGGATATGATTTATCTCTGCCTGAATTTATTTCAACAATAGAACCTCTAGAAAAATTATTTGCGATAGTAGACCATTCCAGAGCTCTAGCATTTATGTTCGGAGATGGTATTGTTCCAAGTAATGTTAAAGCCGGATATTTGGCGAGGATGGTATTGAGGAGAACAGTGTTATTATCTAAAGATATCAATGTTCCGAATATTTTACCTAAAATGGTAAAACACCATATTGATAATTTTTCAGAGACCTATCCCGAATTAAAGCAAAATGAATCACATATACTTGATATGGTTAATCTGGAAATTGAGCGCTTCACACAAACATTGGAAAGAGGACGTAGGGCAGTTAAAAGAGCAATAGATTCAGGCGGAATCGACAAAGAGAAATTACTTGAGTTGTATGATTCACAGGGCCTCCCTCCATCAGTAGTTAGCGAGTTTTCTGAAGAGCAAGGTCATTCAATTGAAGTTCCCGATGGATTTTTAGCAATGGTGGCAGATAGACATGAAGGTGCTTCCAAAAGTAAAAAAGAACCTCAAAAAATTATACCTATAGCACCTACAAAGTTATCTTTTTATCAAGATATGGAAAAACGTAAGTTTTCTGCAAAAGTCATTTACTGTGAAAAATCAAAGGTTGCTTTTGATATGACCCTATTTTATCCCGAAGGTGGAGGTCAATTGGGGGATGTAGGTTCTATTCAATGGAATGGGATAAAGAGTAAAGTCATTGATGTTCAAAAAATAGGAGATGTAGTATTACATCAGCTTGAAGGTCAAGTTCCTTCAGAAGGCACAGAAATCGTAGGTTTAGTCGATGATGATAGGCGCTCAAGCTTAAGCAGACATCATACAGCCACTCATTTGATTGGGGCTGCCTGTCGAGAAATATTAGGCTCTCACGTATGGCAAGCGGGAGCGTCAAAGTCAACAGATAGAGCCAGATTAGATATAACTCACCACAGAAGGCTAACGCGTGAAGTTGTAGAGTTAATTGAATCTAGAGTAAATTCATTAATTTTAGAAGATTATAAAGTACACACAGAGTTTTATTCAAGAGAGGAGGCAGATCTAAAGTATGGAAATTCACTTTACCAAGGCGGTGCTCCAAAATATAAGGAAGTTAGAGTAGTCGAAATTCCTAGTATAGATGCGCAAGCTTGTGCAGGAACTCATGTGTCTTCAACATTAAAAGTTGAAGCAGTTAAGGTTTTGAGGACCGAGCGGATACAGGATGGAGTGGAACGTATAGAATTCTCAGCCGGGCCTGCAGCAATTGAAGCTGCTCAAAGAGAAAGGGCTTTATTGGAAAAGACTGCAAAAGAGCTCGGAGTTTCAATAGAACAGGCACCAGATGCAGCACATAAGTTTGTTAAAGAATGGAAAGACTTGCGCAGTAAAGTTTCTTCATTAGAAAAGGAGTTGGCTTCCTTTAAGTCATCAAAAGTTGAATTTGAAAAACTAGGAAATATCAATTTCTACATGGATAATTTAGGCGAAGCAGACATGGGAGAAGTTCAAAAATTAGTTCGGAAAATTACATCAACCGATGGCAACCTAGCAGCAATTGGTTTTTCTAAAGGGGCAAAAGGTTCAATAATTTTGGCGAGCTCTAATTCTCTAGGTATTGATTGCGGTTCTGTACTGAAAGAGGCCTTACACTCAGCAGGAGGTAGTGGAGGCGGAAAAGCTTCATACGCCCAAGGTGCTTGCAGCTCAGAAAAAATATCTTCCGTGTTGTCTAATATTAAGGATTTAATAGTATAATTCTATCTTGTTTCAACCATTATACAAGAATTAATTAAATATTTAATTCCTTCAGTATTTTTTAGCCATGTTTCCAATTCCTTACTTTCAGAACCAGGTTGAAACCAGAGGTGTTTAATTCCTAGTTCAGAAATATGTGGAGTAATTTTCATAGCAACCGGAGGAGGCACTACAAAATTGGCAATATCTGGTAAGCTTTCCATTTCCTCTATCGAAGCATAAGCTTTATCGCCTTCAATTAGCTTTTCTTTTGGGTTTATCGGAACAACATTGTAGCCTTTACTTCTGAGGTCACAGTATATTTTGTTACCATATTTTTGCTTATCATTTGAGGCTCCAATTAAGGCAATAACCGTATTTTCCTCTTTTAATTTTTCGAGTACCATCTAAATTTACATGTGAGCTTTAGTTTTTATTGTTTGAGATTAGTTTCTACACACAGAATATTTCCTTTTTTTTAAGTTATATTTCTCGGGGGACTATAGTCCCCCGTAAATTTTAAGGTTCAGAAAAAGATATTTAATGAGCCTTTCAAAAAGGTGGTTTAATGGATTTGGTGATAGTAGAGTCCGGAGCGAAAGCAAAAACTATTCAGAAATATCTAGGTAAAAATGTAATTGTAAGAGCTTCTAACGGGCATGTTCAAGATTTACCAAATTCAGGTAAAGAAGGCAGTAAAGCGGTATGGCCAAATAAAAAATCACAGCTTCCTGAACCTTCTTGGAGTTGGACTCCTCGCTCAGAAAATCACATTAAACGTATATTATCTGATTCCCGTCGCAAAAAAGTTGAAAGAGTGCTAATAGCTACTGATCCAGATAGAGAGGGCGAATTTATAGCTTGGAGATTAGCTGAACTTTTCTCAGAATTTAGGGAAATAAAGCGCATTACATTTAATGAAATCACTAAAGATGCAATTCGTCAAGCATTAAATTCTGCAGGAGTAGTTGATTCAAAAATGGTCGATGCTGCCAAGGTCCGCAGATTTATGGACCGAATCATAGGGTATCGAGCTTCTCGCTTTTCTAGATCTTGGAATTTGAGTTCAATGGGAAGAGTTCAAACACCAGCACTAGGTTTTGTAGTAAAAAAGGAACATGAAATTGCAAATTTTATATCTACGCCATATTGGGCATTACAGGCTACAGCTCAAGGGATAGATTTTAGAGCAAAATTTCACGAAAAGAATGATGATGATGCTTGGAGAGATTCAAAAGGTAAGTTTGATTCGCATAGAACTAATGTATCAGATTTAGCATCACAAGGTTTCTCATCTTTGTCTAAAAATGGTTCAATAAAAGTAAGTAAAGTCAGTGTCAAATCATACAAGAGGAGTCCGAAGGCCCCTTTTACCACAGATACACTATTACAAACTGCAGGAAGTAGATATAGCTGGAAACCAAGTAACACGATGAGACTTGCTCAGGGACTTTACGAAGCTGGGCACATAACATATATGCGAACAGATTCAACCAGAACAAGTTCTTCATCGAGGCAAGTAGCCAAAGAGAAAATAACCGAAATTTGGGGTGCTGATCAAATAGGTAAAGGCGTAGTTTATGCCAAAAAGTCTTCTGATCAGGATGCTCACGAAGCGATACGTCCAACAAATCCTTCCGTAGAGCTTCCAAGTGGAATAGATAGTTCTCAGGCTAAGTTATATCGTTTAATTTGGGCACGATTTATTGGTAGCCAAATGATTAACTCGGAATGGTCATCTATGAAGATTGAAGCATTAACTGAAGGTTTTCCGAAACCTTTTGATGGAGATACTAAATGGAGGACTTCTCCAGGTTGGGAATCAGCCTTTGAAAAAATAGACAAGAAACCTTTGACTTCTCCACCAAAGCCTGAAATTAAGGAAAATTCAATTCTTAGCTTAGATGATAAAGAGAATAATCCTAATTTAATTGAAGACGAGACTAAGCCCCCTGCAAGGTATACTCAACACGGTCTCGTAGCATTAATGAAATCAGAAGGAATAGGCCGACCATCTACGTATGCTGCAACAATAAAAAAATTATTAGATCGAAAATATTGCAGTGATGATAGGGGGAGATTAAAGGCGACCTCTAACGGCATTACACTTTGGGATGAGGTAAGTCCATTTTATAAACAGGACGACAAAAATTTATTTTCTACCGATTTTACATCAGAAATGGAATCAGATTTAGATAAGATTGAAACAGGTTCAAGAGATGCAGCAGAAGTTTGGGAAACTTTCCTCAACTACTTTAGAGAGCTACACGATAATGCATTGAAAAAGAAAAAAGAATTCCCTACCAAACGTCAAATACAATTTTATGAGCGTTTAGCTTCATTAGTTTCTTCCGAAAGGCTTGAAGAAATGTTACAAGGCAATGATCCTCTAAAATACAATAGTGAAATGATGGGGGAGCTCATTGATTCTTTGATGAAGGAAACAGAAGGTATGTCACTCCCACCAACTGCAAAGCAGGTTTCATTCATAAAGAGTTTAGCTGAAAATTTAGAAATGAATGAATCTCAAGCCTGTGAACTCGTTTCTATATCCAGCTTTGAAGAATTATCTGGCGGGAAATCAGGAAGTGCAAGCACATTAATTGGTAAATTAAAAGATTTATCAGATAGTAAGCCTAGGCCAACCAGCGTCAAGCAGATGAATTTTGTTAAAAATTTAGCAAATAAAGCAGAATTAGACGAAGAATCTGCATGTAAATTAGTAGAGGTATCTGCTTTTTCGGAATTATCAGGTGGAAGAAGTGGTACAGCAAGTAAATTAATCTCAATTCTTCAGAAGAAAGTTCCAAAGAAGGCTCCTAAAAAGAAATGAGTGCAATAACTCATAAATTTTTAAAAGTAGATGGTTTAGAAGATAGATTATATCAATCAAATATATCTAAAGCTTGTTTAGAGCAATCCACATTGGTGATTTTACCAACCGGTATGGGGAAAACAGTAGTGGCTTTGAGAATAATGCTCGAACGTTTGGAGTCGGGAAAAATTCTCCTTATGGCTCCAACAAAACCTTTAGCTCAACAACATTTTGATTTTTTTAACGAATTCTTGAACGCTGAAGTTAGTTTATTCACTGGCGCTATCTCACCATCAGAGCGAGTACCTCTCTGGTCTAGTTCACAGATAATTATATCGACACCTCAAGTTATAAGCAAAGACATTGAGGCAAATAGAGCCTCATTAGAGGATTTTTCTTTAGTTATATTCGATGAAGCACATAGAGCAGTTGGAAATTATGCCTATGTTGAGATTGGTAGACATTATTTGGAAGTAGCAAAGAATCACTTGTCAACGGGAATGACTGCATCGCCAGGGAGCTCTAAGCCTGAAATTATTAGATTGTGCAGAGATTTGGGTATTACGGCAGTAGAAAATAGAGATGAAAGTGACTCTGATGTTTCTGAATACATTCAGCCAATTAAGACTCGCTGGGTTAAGATTGACATGCCCGGTGCAGTCAAAGATATTGCGAACCAGTTAAGGAAATTACAAGATTATCTCTGTGGCAAGTTGTACAAAGGGGGTTTTTTGGACAGACCCCGTAAGGTTTCAACAACTATGATTCTTGAGGCTGGTAAAAAATTACAAAGACGATTTGCCCAAACGAAACCATCTACACCTCCAAATATTTTCAACTTAATGACAACTCAAGCGATGGCAATGAAGACAGCTCATGCAATTTTGACAGTTGAAACTCAAGGAATAATCCAGTTTTTAGATTATAGTAGTAGGATTATTGATGAAGCAAAAGCAAAGAAGAGTAATAGAGCCAATAAATGGCTGTCAACCAATAGTGATTGGAAAGTCGCTCATGAAATTGCTAAGGTAAATAAAGCAAATCATCCAAAATTGTCTAGATTGGTTGAACTAGTAGAATTACAATTGGAAATAGGCACTTCTAAATTCATTATCTTTTCAGAAATAAGGCATACGGCATCTCTTATAGTTGAAAAATTAAGTAAAATTCAAGGAGCTCACCCTGTTCGTTTCGTCGGTCAAGGTTCAAGAGAAGGTGATAAAGGTATGACTCAAAAGCAACAGAAAGAAATCTTGGATCAGTTTCGAAATGGAGAATACAATATTTTAGTTGCGACTTCAGTTGGCGAAGAAGGTTTAGATATTCCTTCTACAGACGCAGTTATTTTTTATGAACCTGTTTCATCTGCAATCAGACTAATTCAAAGGAGAGGAAGAACAGGAAGAAATAGGCCAGGAGAAGTTTTTATTTTTGTTACGCTAGGCAGTCGAGACGAGGCTGCACTCTGGAGTAGTAGAGGTAAAGAACAGCAAATGCAAGATATTTTTGCAGCAGGTAGGTTAGAAATAGATGTTCCTACGACCGAAGAATTAGCCGGTTCAAATTTTCTAGAAAACGGAGAGAGCGTTCAGACGACGTTCAGAAAAAATTAGTTTCAGCCCTAATATTATACACACCTTCGTATTGCGAAAATTATGCGCAGAAAACCAACAGTTCCATTAAAAGAAGAAGTAAAGCATGGGCATGGTTTTTTCAGAGGTGAAAAGTGCCCTCTCAGTGGAGAAGAAGGCGTTTTGGTACTTTCCCCAAGACATTTGGACCAGTTTGGAAGGATGATGGCAGGAGTTTTACGTCACTTCCCGGACCGATTTGATCTTGAGATGGATAAGCAAGGTTGGGTTGAGGCTTCAGAATTTATTGAAGCAGTTAAATCTCAACGAAGACATTTTCACTATTTGGAAACCAGACATTTGCAAGCAGTAGTTGAAACAGATCCAAAAGGTAGATATCAATTAAAGAATGGTAGATTAAGAGCGACTTATGCACATACTCTTGATCTTGAGCTAGACTTACCTACAGATAGCAATCCAGAACATCTATATTTTGCATGTTCTAAAGAAGATGCAGAAGAATATCTAGAACATGGATTATACCCTGGTGATAGAAATATGGTTCATCTATCAAGTACAAGATTAAATGCTTTAGAAGCTGGTAGACACATAATAGGAAAACCAATAGTATTACTTGTAGATGTTAAATCAGCAGAAGCTGGCGGTAATGAAATAATGAAAGCAGGAACTACGGTTTATCTTTCAAAAGAGTTATCTGGAGAACATCTGAAACAGCTTCCAGATAGTACCTAAAGTTTAACGTGGAAGAAAAAGATAATTTATCTCGCCGCCCAATATCAAGAGTATTGATTAGCGTTAGTGATAAATCTGGAATTGAAGAATTATCTAAAGGTTTATCTGAAAATGGCATTGAAATCATTTCAACTGGCGGAACTTCAAAAGTAATTTCAGATTCAGGCATTTCAGTTCGTCCAGTTGAAGAAGTCACGAATTTTCCAGAAATGATGGGTGGTCGTGTAAAAACACTTCATCCTCTAATTTTTGGAGGGATTTTAGGCCGAGATTCAGATAAAGAACAGATGCAAGAGCACGGCATAGCTACAATAGATATGGTAATCTGTAACCTTTATCCCTTTAAGTCCGCAGCTGACAAAGGAGTTGATTTATCTTCCTTAATTGAGGAAATAGATATAGGAGGACCCAGTTTGCTCAGAGCAGCTTCCAAAAATCATTCACGTGTTTCTGTTGTAACTGATCCTGGAGATTACAATTGGATATTAGATGAAGTATCAAAAGGTGGTTTAACAATTGAGCAAAGACAACAATTGGCTTTGAAATCATTTAGACATACTGCTGAATATGATTCAATTATACAATCAGTTCTCGGGCAAAGATTTGGCGAGGAAGATCTTCCCTCCTCCTTACATCTAACGGGAATCGGAAGCCCTCCTTTAAGGTATGGAGAAAATCCTCATCAGTCTTCTGTTTTTTATTCAGATTTGTTACATTCAGCTCCATCTATAGCTAATTCAGCTCAAATGCAAGGAAAGCAATTAAGTTATAATAATCTTTTAGATTTTGATGCAGCTCTAGCTATCGTAATGGAGTTTGATGAGCCCACAGCAGTTATTGTTAAGCACAATAATCCTTGCGGTGTAGCTAGTTCAACAAATTTATTAGATGCTTTTAATGGTGCAATGAGTACAGATCCTCAAAGTGCTTTTGGCGGTATAATCTCATTCAATAGAGAGGTAGATGCTTCCTTAGCAGAAGAAATAATTTCCTCATTTAAAGAAGGTATAATTGCTCCCTCTTATTCAAAAGAAGCCTTGGAAATTTTTTCTTCAAAAGAGAATTTGAGAATAATGGAAACTGGTAATTTAGAGTCTTATCATAGGAGTCCTTCACTGCGTTCCCTGGATGGGGGGTGGTTATTGCAAGAGGCAGATGAGGTTAGCATATCAATTTCAGATTGCAAAGTGGTATCAAAAAGAAAGCCTACGAACGAAGAATTGGAAGGATTAGAATTCGGATGGAAAGTTGTTAAGCACGTTAAAAGCAATGCCATTTTATTCGCAGATAGGAAGAGAACGGTAGGTATAGGTGCCGGGCAAATGTCTAGAATTGACTCAGTAAAAATAGCTACTTTCAAATCTATTCCGGACTCAAAGGGTACGGTCATGGCTTCAGATGCTTTTTTTCCATTTAGAGATGGAATAGATGAGGCTGCTAAAGTTGGAATAACTGCAGTTATACAACCCGGTGGTTCAGTTAGAGATCAAGAAGTAATTGATGCTGCAGATGAGCATAACATCGCCATGTTGTTTACAGGCATGAGGCACTTTAAACATTAATGGAAGAACTCTGGCTTTTTTGTGAGGTATGCGACGAAGAAAATAATCATGAGGTTCTTAAGAGTAGAACTTCTGCGAAAAAAGGATTTAGCTTTCAAGGAGTTGTAAAGTGTTTGGAATGTCAAACGACTAGTTCAAAAGAAGTCAATGAAGAGCCTCCCATCTCATTAAAGTTGAGGATATCTATAGATAATGAAACTGTAAATGATACGCTAACCGTAGATAGGGGTGTGCTCATTGAAGTAGGCCAGACTCGTCCTCATCCAGATGGATTGATTTTGATAACAGGAATAGAATTGCCTCACAAACGTTTGGATCAGGTTTATTCACAAGAAAATCCAATTGTTTGGGCTAAAAAGGCAACACATTCCAAAATTCGTTTTGCAGTTCACGACGGAGAGGAAACTCATTCTTACAAGGAAGAATTTGAAATTGATGTAGAATTCAACAAAGGAATGAAGGTTAAATTAGAAGATAATTTAGCCCGAGTGATTGGTATAACTTTGCATGGAGGAAAATCAGTAAGTAACGCTTTTGCTTTTGAAATAGCAAGAATAACTTGTAAGTATGTTACAGAGAAGTCGTACTCAAATTCCCAGTTAAGTAGGAGAAATAGGTAATGTCTACTTCAGATGAAAAATCGTCATTAGAGATTTCGGACGAACCCGATGAAGATCAGATTGTTATTTTACCTGAAGATGATGTAGAATTTCAGGATATAAAAGAAGACAAAATAGAGATTAAAAATCAGTCTACTTTTGTTTCACAGCGTGAGATAATTGCTATTTTATTTTCTAAAAAAACACTTTATCATGTCCTTGTACTTTTTTTCTTGTTAACCTTCTTCGGAATAGTTAGCTATACTAAATCAGACTTGGCTACATCATTAATTTTAATCTTTGGATATGGTAGCTCATTAGGTTATTTTTTCACTGCAGCACTTAACAGATTCGAGGAAGTTAAAAATTTATCTCGTAGTAAATCCTTTACAAGCTTAATTCTTCCTATATCTCTTTCATTAGTATTTTCAAGTTTCTTCTGGGCAGCTTTGAACAATGAAACATACGGACAGAATATGGAAAGGTTTCTCACATGGGGCTACATATTCATTTTTGTAGTTTGGCAATTTGCACAAGCATGGTGGATGCGTGTTCCATTCAAAGAGATTGCTTTAAGGCAAATGTCAAAAGTAGAAGAAAATAGTACATCAAAAATCGGAATAATTCTTAATCTTTTGTCACCTTTAGTTTGGATGGCAATCGGCGTTCTTTGCTTCATCTTAGTTTCTCAAAATATAGCAAGCTTCACAGATAATTTTGATTCGGTTTTTATTTTATTTTGGATTCTTTTGATGAGCTTAATGGGCAGTGTCACATTCTATTTTCTAAAAAATATGCATAGAGAGTTCTTGTACGATTCTAAGGTAGCTGCATTTTCAGGATATTTTGCTTTAGGCTATTGGGGATTTTTATCTTACCACGCAGGTGTTTTTCTCTACTCAATGTATAATGATCCAAGTTTTCTTTATGATTTAGTTTTTATGATAATTACAATCATGTTGGTAATTTACTCACTATCAGCTAATGTCCTAAGAGGTGAAGCGCGTAGGGCTCACTTAAGTCCAACAAATCATTACATAGGCAAAGCAACAGGTTTAATGAGTAGACATAATGTTATTTTTTATTCAATTTCTTTTACTATAGCTTACGGTGCAAGTAACTTCTTTCTAGCAACAGCAGACACCTCATTAATTGGAGGTATCAAGGGAGTTTCTAGAATTGCACACATGATTGTTCTGGTAAGTGGAATTTTAGTTCTTTTGATTGTTAATTACAATCTACTAACTGGAAGAGGATTAATTTCAGAAGGATTTGTAGAATCTATACGCTCCCCAAAGCATAATTAGTATACTTGTGATGATTGATTAATGAATTGGCTCGGTCTACTATCCTTTAAGGCAGCTAGGGATCCTGAGCTTGCACCTCATGCATATTTGATGTATTTGCTTCTATGGACTGTAGTAGTTGGACTTTTTGTTTTATTTTTATTTCCTCTACTAGGTAATACTTTAGGTTTTGTTATAATAGCCGTTTTAATTTTCCTATTTGTTTATCAAGTGTGGTATTTCCACAATAATAATTTGTTTGCAGATTAAGTATAATTTTGCTCTAGTTTATTTCCAAACCCTTTTGCATTATCAATAAATCTTGCCCAATTAATTTTTAGTCTATATAATTTAACCTTTTTCATAGCCTTAGTAAGAGTTTCACTCTTAGATATATAATCAAATTCACCTAGATAACTTTCCCAATGGCTATCATTAGCAACTTCAATTTCTCCTTTAATTTGAACTCCCTTTATATTTTCCCAGTCTAGATTATTTTCTTGAATAGTTGCTGCACATTTTTGATTATGTTCTAAGTTCGCAATGTGGTCTGATTTTGGGTTACTTACAAATAGAAGCGATGTTCCGTTATCTACTGGGACATAGAATAGGGCTGCTGCAAAAACTTCATGATTTTTTTCCGTGGCTAAAGTTAAAGTATTGTGTTTTTCTATAAATTCACTAATCTCTTTCATTATTTGCATTAATTAGGCTTAAGTTTATAATACACTCCGTGTGGCGCCTCATCCCTGTAAGAGGTTTCGTACATGACAACACACTACGACGTTCCAGGCGAACACTTGGTAAATGCCCTCGCAAAGTCGCTTAAGAGCGAGGACGCTATACAACCTCCAGAGTGGTCAGAATTTGCAAAAACAGCTGTCCATAAAGAGAAATCACCTTCACAGGCAGACTGGTGGTATTTCCGTACAGCTTCAGTTATGAGAAAAGTCGGCGTAAATGGCCCAATTGGCACTGAGCGCTTGTCAAGGCATTATTCAGGAGCAAGAGATCGCGGCGGCAAACCTAACCGAAGTGAAAATGGTAGCCGTAAAGTTCTTAGATTAATTATGCAGCAACTTGAGGTTGCAGGTTTTCTTGAAAAGGCAAAGAAAGGTGGTAGAAATTTAACTCCTAAAGGCCAATCAATGCTAGATAACACCGCTTTCAAGGTTAAAAAAGTATTACAAAAGGAGATTACTTCGTTAAGTAAGTATTAATCAAATGTCCAGCAGAAAAGTTTTTGGTAAAAAGTTAAGATTGAATAAGTTAGTTAAACGTAACAGAAGGGTTCCAGCTTGGGTAATCCAAAGAACAAACAGACGTTTCACCAATCATCCAAAACGTCATTTTTGGAGAAGAGGAAAGTTACACAGGTGATTTAGATGGCTGACGATGAATTAATTCAAGAAAGATTGTATACGATTCCGCTACGTAAGTTACACAAGGTGACAAGAACACGTAGGGCACCAGTAGCCATGCGAATTGTAGAAGATTTTATTGTAAGACACATGAAGCCTGAGAGAGAAGGCGAAATTCTTAAGACTTCAAAAGAAGCTCGAACTGGAAGCGGTGAAGAAAAACAATTATTCATAGATCCTCCCGTTAATCAATACATCTGGTCAAGAGGAATTGAAAAGCCTCCTTCTAAAGTACGTGTAAGGGCTTTAAAGTTCGAAGATGGTAGTGTTATAGTCCATTTAGCAGAATAAGCAATGGCTTTAGTTCAGAAGGATCTTTTCAACAGTCCTTATGCAGGTGTTTTTTGTGCTACTAATGATAATTTGACATTAGTGCCACCTGGCATACCTAAAGACGACATGGAAGAGCTTTCAGAGGCTCTTGGTACTAAATTAGAAATTATAACTCTAGGCGGCAGTAGAGTTTTGGGAACTTTAATTGCAATGAATAACAGTGGTATTTTAGTTTCTAACATTGTAACAGATTTAGAATTGGAAAAATTTTCAAAAATTTCCAAATCATATAATATTAATTTTGGAGTTCTTCCCGATAGGTCAAATGCGATTGGAAATAATTTTTTAGTTAATGATTCAGGCGGTTTCTCGAACGAGAGACTTGGTAAAAGAGCTAAAGATAAAGCTGAAGATATATTGAAAGTAAATTTGGTTTCACAATCTATTAATGACATGGACACTTTAGGTATGATTGGGTGTATTACTAACAAAGGTGGATTATACCATCCAGACATATCTTCATTTGAGAAAGAAAAAATGGAAGAGGTGTTCCAAATTGAATTGATGGAAGGAACTGTTAATTTCGGTCTTCCATTAGTTGGAGCAGGTATAGTTGCTAATTCTAATGGTGCAGTATGTGGCCGTCAGAGTACAGGTGTTGAATTAGGCCGAATGGAAGAAGCTCTCAAGCTTTTCTAGAATTAAAGAAAGAGTGACACACGGCTCCAATTTCAGAATCCAAACTTAATTCAATTCTTTTCTTGGTAATATCTAATTGTGCATAAGATTCATCTCTAATTTTTTTTAATACTTTATTTGTTCTTTTATTGGTTCCAAAAATGAAAGAAATGGTTTTTTCTCTGGATATCTCAATTATATCGTCTAAAGCCTTCTCACTAGCACCCTCAGGCCGGTTTGTGCATATTATTTTCAATCCAATATTTTGCGGCAACTGTAAATTTGATATTTTTACTTTTCCTTTTTCACACAATTTAATTAAATTTTCACCGCCTTTCCCAATTGAAGTGGAAGGGGCAATTTCTCTGGCGAAGTCAAGAGGCGTTTCCTTTATTCCAAAATCAACTAGCCACAAGTGTAAATTATAAGCTAAGCAAACAGGGGCAACTCTTGCTATTAATCGTCTATTATCTTCATCGACTTCACTATTTTTTTTGGGATTAATGAGAACTAGGTTTACTGGAGGTGTCACTATGTGGCTAGGGGGCTCCCTTTTAAGGGGGTACATTCATGAGCTTTAGTAATAATTTGGTGAAAAATTTGACGGAAGAAAATACAGACACAGTACTGCCAATTAGTTTAGAGAAAGAGATGCGTAAATCCTATCTGGATTATGCAATGTCAGTTATTGTAGGCAGAGCACTTCCAGACGCTAGGGATGGATTAAAACCAGTTCACCGTAGAGTTCTTTATGCAATGAAAGAGATGGGTTCAGGCCCTCGTTCGCCCTACAAAAAATCTGCCCGTATTGTTGGAGACACCATGGGTAAATATCATCCACATGGTGATCAAGCGATATACGATACTTTAGTTCGTATGGCTCAAAGTTTTTCTTTACGTTATCCTTTGGTAGATGGTCAAGGTAATTTTGGTTCGATAGATGGAGATAGGGCTGCAGCCATGCGTTACACAGAGTCGCGATTGGCTACAATTTCAGATACAGTTTTATCTGGCATTGACGAAGAGACTGTAGATTACACAGATAATTACGATGGTTCTTTACAGGAACCTTCAGTTCTTCCAGGTCTTCTTCCGGGTTTATTGGTTAACGGTTCATCAGGTATTGCTGTTGGAATGGCTACGAATATGGCACCTCACAACTTGTCCGAAGTGATAAGTTCTCTTGTCATGCTTATAGACAATCCATCGACAGATCTGTCTGAGATAATGAGCGTCATGCCAGGTCCTGACTTTCCAACAGGAGGGACTATAATGGGGCGCAAAGGAATTTTTGATGCATTTTCCAAAGGACAAGGTTCCATAAAAATTAGAGCTAAAATTGAGCACGAATCAACTCCGAAAGATGAATTTTTGGTTGTAACGGAGATCCCTTTTATGGTTCAGAAAAATAGATTATTAGAAGAAGTTTCAAAATTAGTTCGTGATAAGAAAGTAGAAGGCATAAGAGACATACGAGATGAATCTGACCAAAAAGGTATGAGAGTAGTATTCGAATTAAAGCGAGACGCGTCTCCAATGATAGTTGAAAATCAATTGTATAAGCATTCAGCTCTTGAAAACAGTTTTTCAATAAACAATGTAGCTTTAGTCAAGGGTCAGCCTCGACGAATGAATTTGATAGATTTATTGAACGTATACCTCGATCACCGGAAGGAGATAATAACTCGCCGGACCGAATTCAGATTGAAAAAAGCTCAAGAGAGAGCTCATATTGTTGAAGGATTATTACTAGCAATTTCTCAAATGGATAAAGTAATAGCATTTATCAGAGATGCTGCAGGAAGGGATGCAGTTATCGAAGGCCTACAAGCTAAGTTCAAATTAAGTAAAATTCAAGCCAAATCTATAGCAGATATGAGGCTTTACCAACTATCGCGCCAAGACGCAGAAGAACGGAAAAATGAGTTAGAGGAGTTGAAAGCTACAATGGCTGAGTTATCTGAAATTTTAGCCGATTCCTCTAAAATAATGTCAATTATAAAAGAAGAATTAGAATCTCTCAATGAAAAATATGGAGATGAGAGAAGAACATTAATTTCAGATTTTGATGGAGATTTGAATACAGAAGATTTGATTCCAAGATCACAGGTCGTAGTTATGAGAACTCAAGAGGGATACATAAAACGAGTTGACCTTGATGAATATCAGGCTCAAAATAGGGGCGGTAAGGGAAGAATTGGAATTAAAGCTAAGGAAGGAGATTTCCCGGTAGAATTGTATTCAATGGGCTCACACGACCACTTGCTATTCTTTACTACTGCAGGCAGTATGTATTTCCTTAAGGCGTGGCAAATACCTGATGTCTCTAGATATTCAAAGGGTACACCTTTGGTTCAGTTACTTCAAAAATTAGATGAAGGCCGTAAAGAAAAAGATGAGCAAGTGCTTTGTATGTTACCTGTAGCAAATATTAGTGGTGATGGCCATTATTTCTTGTTTTCAACTAAGAAAGGCATTATTAAGAAAACAAGATTAGAAGAATATTCTTCTAGAATAGAAAGGGCATGGGCTAGAGATCAAGGATTTAGAGCTATAACTCTTAAAGAAAAGGACGAATTAATTGGGGTTGCAATTTCCGAAGGCGATAGTCAAGTTATGCTCGCTTCAAAGTTAGGTATGGCTAATAGATTCTCTGAAGGAGAAGTAAGAATTGTTGGGCGTAATGGTCAAGGAGTAATCGGGATGCGTCTGAAAGACAAAGATGAAGTAATTAGCATGTGCCTAGTAAGCGAAGATGATCTTCTTCTAACAATTACAGAAAAGGGATATGGTAAGAGAGCTAATGCAGGAAATTACAGATTAACTAAACGAGGGGCTAAAGGAGTTAAAAACATTAAAGTTGATAATAAAAGTGGTAAAGTCGTTGTCGCTTTAACTCCAGGAGATGCAAACCAAATATTAGCTACAACATCATCAGGTAAAGTAATACGTACGCACATTGATTCAATAAGAGAGATAGCTCGTGTTGGAAGGGGCGTGAAAGTAATGTCTGTAGATGAAAAAGAAAAAGTAGTGGCGGTCGCTTTACATAACGAAGATGATGAAGAAAGAAATTCAGATTTAAATTCCAGTGATGATGAAGAAGAAGGAAATTCAGATTTAAATTCCAGTGAAGAGAGTAATGAATAGAGATCCAGTAAAAGACATCCATATTAGTTCAGAGACTAAATTAAGTGACTTAATTAGTCAATTTGGGGAAGCTGGAGGCTTTGTAGCCTCCAAGGTTTCAACAGCAACTTCAATAATTAATGATATGATTTTAGAAGACTGCACGAAATTTGTCTCTTTCCCAGCAGATATTATGGCCACTGGAACAAGGGGACTGATGAATCAGATAGTTGAGAATAATATGGCCGATGTAGTTGTAACTACTTGTGGCACTTTAGATCATGATATTGCTCGTGTTTTAGCAGATTATTACCACGGTGATTTTGCAATGGATGATGAACTTTTAAGAGAGGAGGGAGTTAATCGTTTAGGAAATGTTTTAGTCCCAGATGATTCCTATGGAATTCCAATTGAGAGATGGCTACAGCCGATTTTAGAAGAATTGTATAGTAAGAAAAAGCATTGGGCACCTTGGGAAATTTGGCATGAGCTAGGACTTAAGATTTTAGAAGAAGAACGCGGCTCAGAATCATTTCTTGGCATATGCGCAAAGAAAGAAATCAAAGTTTTTGTTCCAGGTCCAACTGATGGATCCGTTGGTTCACAGTTATGGCTTTTTTGGCAATCTCATAAAGATTTTACTCTAGATATATTCGGAGAAGAACACCAGTTATCAGATATCGTGCATGAGGCCAAATCCACAGGAGCAGTCATGATTGGTGGAGGAATTTCTAAGCATCATACAATATGGTGGAATCAATTCAGGGATGGGTTAGACTATGCGGTCCAAGTTACTACAGCTCCCGAATGGGATGGCTCACTAAGCGGTGCGCGTGTTAGAGAAGCAGTTTCCTGGGGAAAAGTGCGCTCTAAAGCAAGAAGAATTACAGTTGAAGGTGATGCTACAGTTCTATTGCCTTTAATCTTCGGTCCTTTACTATGAGAGCAATAGTACGTAAAGTATCATCTTCTTTTGAAAATGCATTAGCTAAATTTTTTGGTTCAGGTCCTACTGATCTTAGTGAAGCTTTAGCTCAACACGACGCGTATGTGAGTAAGTTAATTGACTTTGGAGTTTCGGTTAGAGTGATTCCATCTCATTCAGATTACCCCGATTGTTGCTTTGTGGAAGATCACGCTATAGTTGCAGGAGACTCTGCATTGCTAACAAACGCAGGGCATGATAGCAGATTGGGTGAACGAAAGGAAATTGAAGATGCTCTTAGCGTAGATTTAAATCTAGAATACATGAGTGAAGGAGCTAGGATGGACGGTGGGGATGTTTTGAAATTTGGAGATAAGTTTTTGGTAGGGCACAGCAAGAGAACTAATCGTAAGGGTATTGAAGATTTAGAAAAATTTCTTAATTCCAGAAATTACGGATTACATGTAGTTGAAGTTCCTCCAGAATCTCTCCACTTGATTTCAGTTTGTACATCACCAGTTCCAGGGAAGTTATTGGCACCGGAGGGCTGGTTTAGTGAATCAGATTTCCCCTCAGAAGCTGAAATTATTTGGGTTCCTAAAGAAGAAGCATACGCTGCAAATGTTCTTCCTTTTGGAGATAAAGTAATGATGGCTAAAGGTTATCATTCAACATTAAAAATATTGCAGAATTTGAATTTGGACGTGCATGAAATGGAGATGTCTCAGTTTAGAGAGGCAGATGGTTCATTGACGTGTTTATCAGTTTTATATGACTAACTTAATTTCTAATATAATCACGTCTAGGGTACTATTATGTCCATAGAAAGCCCAACATCAATAAAGAAAGCTGAAGGAAAATTAGGGGTGTTAATGCCAGGTCTTGGAGCTGTTAGTACTACATTTATTGCAGGCACCTTAGCAGTTCGTTCTGGGTTATCTACGCCTATAGGATCTTTGACGCAGATGGGCTCAATTCGTTTGGGTAAAAGAAATGAAAAGCGTGAGGTACCAATCAAAGATTTTGCCCCGTTGAGTACTTTAGACGATTTAGTATTCGGTGGTTGGGATATTTTTGAGGATAATTGCTATGAAGCTGCAATTAATGCAGGAGTTCTCGAAAAAGAATTATTGGACAGCATCAAAGAAGAACTTGAAAAAATTAAACCAATGAAAGCAGTATTTGACAAAAATTTTGTCAAAAAGTTAGATGGTGAGTATGTAAAGTCTGAGACAAATCACCGTGATAGGATTAAAGCTCTTAGAAAGGATATTAATAGTTTCAGAAAAGAAAATGACTTAGAGAGAGTAGTGATGGTTTGGTGCGGTAGTACCGAAACTTACCAAGATCCTTCTGATAAAATTTACAGTAATCTTTCAGAATTTGAAAAAGCTTTAGATTCAAATGATAAATCAATCGCGCCTTCAATATTGTATGCTTACTCAGCCATTAAAGAAGGAGTTCCCTATGCAAATGGAGCACCTAATTTGTCTGTAGATTTTCCAGCAATGTTTGAATTATCAGTGAAAGAAGGTGTTCCTATTGCAGGTAAAGATTTCAAAACAGGTCAGACATTAATGAAAACGATTCTTGCACCGGGCTTTAAGGCAAGAGAAATAGGCATTGATGGCTGGTTCTCGACAAATATTTTAGGTAATAGAGATGGAGAAGTGTTAGATGATCCCGAATCGTTTAAAACGAAAGAGGTATCCAAGTTAGGAGTTCTTGAGCAAATATTAGAGCCTGAAAAGAATCCTGAATTGTACGGAGATTTATATCACAAAGTTAGAATTAATTATTATCCACCGAGAGGTGATAACAAAGAAGGTTGGGATAACATAGACATCAAGGGATGGCTGGGATACCCTATGCAGATTAAGGTTGATTTTCTTTGCAGAGATTCAATTTTGGCAGCACCAATTGTTCTAGATTTAGCATTATTTCTAGACTTTGCAAAAAGATCAGGCTTACATGGAATTCAAGAGTGGCTCTCGTTTTATTTTAAGTCACCAATGTGTAAACCAGATTTATATCCAATACATGATTTATTCTCTCAAAAAGTAAAGTTAGAAAATACACTTAGACATCTAATGGGAGAAACAATTATCACCCATCTAGGATTAGATTATTATTATGATGAGGATTAATGGAATCAATAATAGTTACAAGGCATGGAGATCCAGATTGTATGGAGCTTCAGGAACTCCCAACACCTTCTCCGGGTTCTGGAGAAATTTGTATAAGAGTTTCTAAGGCTGGTATTAATTTTGCAGATATTCTCGCACGTATGGGTCTTTATCCAGGAGCACCTAAACCTCCATTTACACCAGGTATGGAAGTTTCAGGAACAGTTCACGAAGTAGGCCCTGATGTTAAAAATTTTAAAGTTGGAGATAGAGTAGTAGGTTCAGGCGGTAGCGGTGGTTATTCAACTCACACTATTTCTAAAGCAGCCACAGTTTTTAAAATTCCAGATGAGATTACGTTTGAGGTTGCAGCAGCGTTTCCAGCAGTATATTTTACATCATACTTGATGGTTATTCATCCTGGAGCTTTACAGCATGGAGAATCTATTCTGATTCATGGAGCTGCAGGAGGTGTTGGCCTTGCAGCTACAGAATTAGCAAAAATTGCAGGAGCTAAGAATATATTTGGAACTTGTTCTCCGAATAAGCATGATTTTATTTCAGATAATGGAGTCCTTCCTATAGATAAGGATAATTTTTTGGCTGAGATAATGGATTGGACTGAGGGCCAAGGAGTTGATTTAGTTTTAGATCCAATAGGTGGAGAGCACTTAATGCAGTCTTACAGATGTTTGGGTTCAGGAGGTCGTGTTTGTTCATTTGGAATTTCCGACATGGCACCTACTAAGCGTAAAAGTCAATGGGCTCGCTTGAAATCTTGGTTGACATTCCCTAAGTTTGATCCTTTGAAAATGATGTCGAGTAACAGGGGAGTTTTTGGAATCCATTTAGGACGTTGGAAAAATCTAGATCATTTAGAGAAGGCCAAAGATGATTTATTAAGTTGGATTGATGAAGGTAAAATTAATCCTCACGTTGATAAAGTATTTTCAAAAGAGCAAGCTTCTGATGCGCATCATTATATCCAAGATAGGAAAAATATAGGAAAAGTATTGATCGATTTTGATTAATTAAATGCCAAATTTCTTTGGCAATAACTTATATGGTCAAGTTTGGCTAATGACATAATGTCGGAAATAAATGTACGTCTAAAACATAATTTTGAGGACTCCGACAAATTGTTTCGAATCTTATTTGCTGCAATAAAGATAGGTAAACCTGCATCCAAGAGGAAAATAGCAGATGTAGCAGATATCTCATCACAATTAGTTGATTACCATATTGATAAATTAGTTGATAATGGTCAATTAATTAAGATAGATTCCTTGTATTCGGCTCAGCAGATATTTTCGGATAAAAATATATATAAATATCTTAAAGAGACAGTAATAACACAGGAATTAATTGAGAAATTGGCATCAGGTATTGATTTTTCACAAGCTATTTCTCAAGATAATAAGGTTCTTGAGGAATCTATTTTGACACTGCTAAGATTATTTACAATAGAATTAAAAGAATAGTCCAAATTTTTTTGGCATTCTTTTATATACTTTTAACAAAAGTAATTTTTATGAGAAGAAGACACATGCTTGGTACTGAAGACAAGACCCTCTGTGGTTGGCCTTTGACTACTGGAGAACTAAAGCAATTGAGAAGTGCAAACAGAATTCACGTAACATGTAAAAGGTGTCTCGAAAAATTAGAATCATATTCCAAGGATGATGGAAATAAAGGTAAGGGTATTTTTTTGGATGGATAAAATAGAAGTTTTTGGAAAAGCGTTGAATAAGCCTAAGGTTTTATCAGGTTCTAGTGCCCCAATTCCAGAACCTTTTGGGGGAATTCCTTCTGGTGTGTTTGCTGTATTTGCAGTTGTCATTCTAACTTTAGCACTTGCATCATATACTCCTGAGGATGAAGAAAGTTTTACACCAAATGGTTTGACTTCCTCACAATCCAGTTATCTTGAGAATATATTATCAGATAGATCACGTTCGTCACCTACTTTGTCTTCTTATGATACTTGTGGTTTTCTCGAAATGGATTTGAAAGGGCACTTGAAAGAAGAAATGCGTGTTACTCTTGGTACTAATTCTTACTATTATGGTGGAGGTTGGATTGAAGACGATATAATGTTTGTAGATGATGCAGTTATGGAAATGGATGGTGCAACTTCAGCAGCAGATTCAGCACCTTCCTCAGGAGGTTCTCCTAAAAATTCACCGGGAAGTGAGCAGGGAGTGGATTTTTCAGGAACCAATAATCAAGAACAAGGAGTGGACGAGGCTGATTTTGTTAAAACGGATGGTTCTTTTGTTTACATGATTAACAAAGGTTATTCAGATTATGGTAGATATCCTTCAGGTAAATTACATATTCTTGATATTCCGGAAGTAGGTAATATATCTTATTTATCAAATATATCTATAGAAGGACGTCCAACTGAGATGCTTTTAGTTGATGAGAAAGCAGTCGTTTATTCTAACGTTCAAATTTATGGTTATTATGAAGAAAAACATCCTCTTGATGATGTTGTTAAGAAGGAAAGAAAAGCACCAATTTCTATTGACAGTTCTAAAGAATCTGAAGAGATTATTATGGATTATGACTACGGCCATTATTATAGGACCACGTCATTCACCAAATTAACAGTTTTAGATTTAACTAATAGAAGTTCACCACAGATTTCTAAGGAATTATACATTGAAGGAGACTATCAGACAGCACGTGAATCTGGAGGTACAGTTCGCATGGTCTCATATGGTTGGATGGAAATCGATGGATTAAAGACATGGTTAGATTTTTCAGATTATCGAACATATTGGGAGCTTGATTGGGATAGCTCTAAGAGAGAACAAATTTGGATGGAAGTAATGAATGAAACAATTGAATACAACGATAAGGTTATTGATCAAACTCCTTTAGATGATCTTTTACCTCGCATCTATGAAAAATCAGGAGATAATATTACAATACACAAGTATACTGAATCTGGAGATGGCAATTGTCAAAATTTTGCTACAGCATCAGATAGTACAGGTCAAGGCATTACTTCAATTATGACTCTTGATTTATTAGAAGAAAATTTTAGTTTCAATGCAGATCACATATTGAGTAATTGGGCTACAGTTTATGCTTCAGGAGATGTAATGATAATGGCTGAAGCTTCCCAGAGTTCGTGGTGGTTTTGGGGAGAAGAAGAATCAAATTATCAAGAAATGACAAACCTTCATGTTTTTGATATATCTAATCCTGGTCAAACAGATTACATTGCTAGTGGAAGAATAAATGGTACAATTCAAGATCAGTTTTCTTTGTCTGAGCATGATGGAAATATTCGAGTTTGTTCTACAACAGGGCAGTGGGGAAGATGGTGGATGGATAATCCAGAACCAATGTTAAGTCATGTATTTGTTTTAGGATTAAATGCAGATAAAACAGAATACGAAGTAATAGGAAAAGTAGGAGATATTGCACCAGATGAGAGTATTTGGTCAGCAAGATTTGTTGGAGATAAAGCATACATTGTAACATTCAGAAATATTGATCCATTATGGACCATTGATTTAAGTGAACCAACTAATCCTAGAGTAATTGGAGAATTAAAAGTTCCAGGAGTATCTACATACATACATCCGGTAGGAGACACACATCTTCTTACAATAGGAATCGCTGGTGATGATGATGGATTAGATTGGGGAGTTACTCAGATATCATTCTTTGATGTTAGTGATTTTTCAAATCCAATTCTTGAAAGCTCCTTAAAGCTAAACCCAGCACCAAATGGGGAAAATGGGTGGTCCTATTCACATAGTGAAGCTACTTACGAGCATAAAGCTTTCCAATATTGGGAAGATGATGGATTATTAGCCATTCCAATGTCCACTAGTCGATGGTATCAAGATACGGTAGAAGAAGATGGCAAGACGTACCATTATTATGGATACGAGTATATTTCTAAGTTAATGTTAATTAATGCCACACCAGGTAAATCTTTAGAGATATATAGTGAAAACATAGATCATTCTTCATACTACGGTTCAAGATATTCATGGGATAGTCCAGATATCAAGCGAAGCATATTCATGGGCGGAGGAGATTACATTTACGCAATTAGTGAAAAAGCAGTTACAGCACACAATGTAGCAACTATGGAGAAAACAGGTTTCACAGAGTTGCCTTCAAATAATAAACCAGTCTACGAACCATATTATTACTATGAAGAAATAGAAGAGGAATCATCTGAAAAGGAAGATTCTGAAGATTCAGGCTCAACTGAAGAGGGTGAAGGAGAAGCACCTCCTGAAGAAGAATCCAGTCAGTAAAGTAAAGTATTTCAGCGATTAAGTAATTTATTAGTTTCAGAGATTATAAGCTCAATGGAGTTTTCCAGCACGTGGGAATCTTCCACTTCAATTAAGTTAATTTTATTTTCAGAGCGGTCCACATAATTCTGACTTGCACTAATTGGTACTATTTCATCAGTAGTGGAATGTATTATGGTAATTGGTAAATCCTTTGGTGCAACTAAATTTTCAGGAGCATTATTAGGAGCTTCAGGCAAATGCAAAGCTGGAGCCAGAAGCAACATACCCTTTACTTGTTTAGGTTGTTGTTGAGCAACCAATGCACATGCTAAACCACCGTAACTTGATCCTGCAAGTACAACTTCTTCTTTAGAAACAAGCTCATTTAGTATATCCACTCTTTCATCTAATTCCATATTATTAAAATCAGGTGAATTGACTTTAATTCCGCTTTCTCTTATAGCTGTAACCTTACTTCCATTCGGACTGCCCCACAATCCGTGCGCCCAGATTAACATAGTACCCCAAACGCAGTCGATATAATATACAATCCTTATTGGGCATTAATGTCTCCAACATATTCAGAATATCTGAGATTAGAGGAATTGCTCAAATTGCAGACTGGTGTCGAGGGAGAAACTCGTAAAATTAGTAATGATGAATTGCATTTTATTCTAGTTCATCAAAATTTTGAGTTATGGTTTAAATTAGTAATAAATGAGTTGAAATGTACAAGTGATATTTTATCATCAGATTACGTTGAGGAAACAAAACTACCTCAGGCCGTACATCATATGGAAAGAGTGATTGAGACATTCAAACTTATGTCTCAGCAATGGCGTGTTATGGAGACCTTAGAACCTCAAGATTTCCTCAATTTTAGAGATGAATTAGGTACAGCCTCAGGTTTTGAATCTTTTCAAATGAGAGAAATGGAAGCTTTGATGGGTTCAAAGTGGATTGATGGTAAATTGGTTGGAAAACCTGAAAGTGGCAAATCATTGTATGATGCGACATGCGACTGGCTTGAGAGAACTCCCATACAAGGATCAGTTTACGCCTCAGAAGGAGATGAAAAACAAGTAGACAAGTTTATTAGTGATTACTTGTCAGCCCACAAGAAATTATATCCAGATACAAACGAAGAAGTAGTTAGCTTTTTTGATGAAGATAAATCATTACGTAGAAGACGAGCCGGTTTGGTATTCATTGAGTCATACCGTGAGCTTCCTCTTTTGTCTTGGCCTCGTAAGTTAATTTCGACTTTAATTGAATTAGAGCAAGCTATGATTCTTTGGCGTACTTCACATGCAAGAATGGTTGAGCGTATGATAGGAAGACGGATTGGTACCGGCGGTTCATCAGGTGTTGATTATCTAGATATGACAACTAAATACAGAGTCTTTGTTGATTTGTGGGCAGTTCGAAGTATTTTAATTAAAAAAGATGCATTACCAACACTCAAAAATAAAGAGTTTTACGAGTTTCGAGGTGAATAATTGATTGACTTAAAAGGTAAAAGAGCACTAGTTTGTGGAGGTACAAGTGGTATTGGAAAAGCTACTGTAAATGCACTCAGAGAGAATGGGGCGGATGTGGTAATTCTATCTAGAAGCGCCTCTGGATCTGGCAATATTTCTTGCGATCTCGAAGATTTGGATTCCTTAAAATCCTTAGTCACTGAGGAAATTGAGGCTAATGGTCCGTTTCACATTTTGGTAAATAATTCAGGAGGTCCTCCGTCGGGTCCGCTTATTAGCGCTCAGCCGTATGATTTTGAAAAGGCCTTTCTTAGACATGTCTTAGCTTCACAGACTTTAGTTCAATTACTTTTTGAAGGCATGAAATCATTAAATTATGGAAGAATAGTTAATATTATTTCTACTTCAGTTAAGGAACCTATTCCTGGCTTAGGAGTCAGTAATACCATTAGGGGCGCTATGGCTTCTTGGTCTAAAACAATGTCCAAAGAATTACCTCCACAAATTACTATCAACAATGTATTACCGGGCTTCACAGATACTGAAAGACTAACAGAATTAAAAGAAACACTTTCAAAGCAGAAGGGAATAAGCGAAGAAGAAGTAGAAAATTCTTGGTTAAGCACAGTTCCAGAAGGGCGTCTCGCATCACCTTCCGAATTGGGCCAAGTAGTTGCCTTTCTTTCATCTCCTGCGGCTAGTTTTGTGAGAGGAACCAGTATTCCAGTAGATGGTGGAAGGACAGGTTCAATATAATGGATTTTGACATATTTCTTTCAATTTCGCAGACTCCTGTAGACGGAGAAACTCCTGATGAAGATACGATGTATTCGAATTTTTTTGAGCAATTAGAATCGGCAGATCAGTTAGGCTTTGGTACCGCTTGGGTTGCTCAGGCCCATTTATCGACAGAAGTTCAGAAAGCCAATAAGCAGCCCGTAGTTCCACATTGGCAAGGAGAAGTTGGTCTTTGTACAGATTTCTTTCAATTGGCACATTTAATGTTTGCTAGAACTAATAATATTCATGTAGGTTCTGCAGTAATGAGCCTTTTAACTCATGGAGGTCCTGTAGGAATTGCTGAGAGGGTTGGAGCTTTTTTAGCATTACATGGACTCAATAAAGATGAAAAAAGGAAATTGAGAATAGGCTTTTCAGCAGGTAGGTTTGAGTTTATGGCTAGACCATATGGTATTGTTCCAAGAGATATCGTTGAGGAAGCTGCTTGGCCTGCTTTGAGAGGTCAGATATTTGCTGAAGCTTCTGAAATTTTCTTAAAATTACTTAATGGTGAAATAGTCAATAGTAAAGATATAAGAAAAACAATTCTGACAAGGTCTAATTTTCGTAGCGACGATGATTGGGTACGAGTACAAGAAGCATTAATGAAGCGAGATTCCATTTCAGAATTTCCTAATGAAATACCTATTCCAAATAGATATGTCTTTGAGGATGTCAAGAATATTCCACAGTCTTGGAATAGAGAGTTACTAGATTTGATACTGGGCTCTCATGACGGCAATTTACAAAAAGAAGTTAACAAAATTAGCCCAGTTAAAGTTTTCAATTTATCAATTACTCCGCCTGAAGTAATTGAAGCAACACATGATAGAATGGCTAATCATTATAATTCCAATGGCGGAAATTGGAAGCGAAATTATATGCCTAGAACGTTGATGATATTTGTCAACGATGAGCCAAATTTATCTGAAACTGAAAAGACCGAGGCCGCTAAGCAAGAAGCTGAAAATTCATTGAGTTCATATTGGGGTGCATTAGAAGGAACAATTGACCCTAACAAGGTATCAAAGGCGGCAGATAATTCTGTAATTGGAAATGTAGAACAGGTCGCACAACAAATAGCAGAACGCTTCCACTCTGACGATTGCATAATGACTTGGTTTGATTTTTTTAATCATGACAGCCCTAGAGTAATAAGAAACATGGAAGCTTTCATGAAGAAGGTTGTACCTCGTGTTGAGGAATTAACAAAATGAGTCACCCTACAGATATCAAAGAGTTGTACCCAAGTAGTCCTTTAGGAGACACTGAAGGAGATATTCCTACAGGAAGAGACGTAGAATGGGAACCTTTAGTTGATTACAGGAGAAACGGAGTTAGCGAGACAACAATACATGGAGCAGTTGCCTGGTATAGTGGAGGCAAAAACATTCATAGTTTTGGTGGAAATGTTCTCTGTTATGGCCGTTCTATGATGAAGCCATTAATGTTAAAGGTTTTTAGTGAAGAATTATCTGATTTAAATTGGGATCAAAAAGCAATATCAGTAGCGAGTCACAATGGAACTTCTGAGCATGTTAAAGCTGCACAGTCGCTACTTCCACAATCGGATTGGGGATTAATGCAGACACCTTTAGATTTGCCGTTAGTTCAATTTGGCAGACAAGTACGAAGAGCAAGACGCTGGTATTCTAACTCATCAGGTCAACATGCCGCTATTCTTTTGGGTTGTAGAAGGAAAGGTTGGAATAGAGCAGGTTACACCTTACCTAGCCATCCATTTTTCTTTGCTTTTTTAGAAGAGATAAGACACTTTTTGGGTAAAGATTGGAATCCTCAGAGAATTGCGCGTGATGGGGATGGATTTCCTACTTTGTCAAATACTGTAAACGAATTGGCTGCATGTTATGCTGGTTTAGCTAAAGAGAAAGATGAAAATTGGATATGGGAAGCAATGGTTACAAATCCAGATTTAGTCGGAGGGTTTAACAGACTAGATACTACAATAATTAAAACATGCAAGGGTAATGTAATCGCAAAAGAAGGTGCAGACGGACTTCTTGGCTTATCTATAATTCATGATGATTATCCCGAAGGATTGGGTGTTGTTGTAAAAATTGCACACGGTTGGAATCCACAAGCTACATGGTATGTTGCAAGAGGAATTTTGGGTGTTTTAGGCATGGAATTAAGAAATCCTTACCCTCTCAGAAGACAAAAAGCATTCCTAGTCCCGGGTGTCGTACCTAAAAAATATTTAGAAAAGTTAAAGGACATTCCAACTTGGGATGAATGGGATCCAGATAATGATCGCTGGTATTTCAATCCTGAAGACTATAAGAGTACAGAATGATTAAGGTTCAAAATTACGTAAATGGTAATTTTGTAAGCACTGAAGAAACTATTGAAGATATTAATCCAGCTACAGGGAAAATTATAGCCAATATTCCACGTTCGAAACCAGATGATGTCCAAAAAGCAGTATTGGCTGCAGACAATGCTCGCGAATATTGGAGTAATTTGAATTTAGAAGATAGAAGAGTTTGGCTAGGAAAGATAGCAGATGCATTAGAATCACGTGCAGAAGAGATTGCTAAACTAGAGTCATTAGATACTGGAAAACCAATTAAGCTTGCAAGGGCGGTGGATGCATCAAGGTCTGTTGCCAATTTCCGTTTTTTTGCAGAATTCAGTAAAGACTTTGTTGGTGAAACGTTTGAGATGGATGATGCAACTAATCACGTAATTTACAAACCTGTGGGAGTGGCAGGTTTGATAACTCCTTGGAATCTTCCCTTATATCTTCTATCGTGGAAAATAGCACCCGCGATTGTTATGGGCAATACAGTAGTCGCAAAACCTTCTGAACTTACGCCGTTAACGGCAAATCTTCTTGCAGAAGTTATACACGAAATAGGCTTGCCGCAGGGTGTTGTTAACATAGTTCATGGTTTAGGACATGAAGCCGGTCAAACAATAGTATCACATCCGAAAGTTAATTTGATTTCTTTTACAGGAGGAACAATTACAGGTAAGAAAGTTGCTGAAACAGCAGCCCCTATGTTCAAAAAATTAAGTTTAGAGTTGGGTGGTAAGAATGCAACAATTGTTTTAGATGATGTAAACATTGATAGAGCTATTCCGGAAATTGCAAGATCGGGTTTTCTTAATCAAGGCCAAGTTTGCTTATGTGGTAGTCGAATTCTAATTTCACATAAAATTTGGGACGAATTTGTAGAAAAATTTGTAACTTACATTAAGAGCATGAAAGTGGGAGACCCCTCATCAGACGATTCCGATTTAGGTGCTTTAGTATCTTTTTCTCATAGAGACAAAGTGGAATCTTACATTCATCTAGCCCAAAGAGAGGGCGGAGAAATATTGTGTGGAGGAAAAATACCGAATTTAGATTCTCCATTTGATAAAGGGGCCTTTTTGGAACCAACAGTAGTATCAAATCTTGATTATCAGAGTAGAACTTCTAATGAGGAAATATTTGGCCCCGTTGTTACTCTGCACCAATTTAAAACAGATGATGAAGCTATTGAAATGGCAAATTGTACAGATTACGGGCTAGCAGGTTCGGTCTGGACTTCAGATTCTACAAGAGGAAAAGAATTAGCTGAAAAGATCGAAACAGGGATGGTTTGGGTCAATACTTGGCTTCATCGAGATTTACGAGTTCCGTTCGGTGGTGTAAAGGATAGTGGTGTTGGAACAGAAGGAGGACGTTGGAGCCTAAGTTTTTTCTCACAGCCTGTAAATATTTGTGTCAAAGAGTAAATAATTTACAGAAATGATATCAAAAGCAAATTTTAAACTATCTTCATTTCGCCTACCGTATCATCTAAGAAACCCACATGCGCAATCAATCTATGCGGGTATTTTTCTTAAAGGAGAGAAGATAAATTATCGTAGAAAAAGGCTGAAAACTCCAGATAACGATTTTTTCGATGTTGATATTGTTGATGGTAAAGGTCCAGCAGTAATAGCGTGTCATGGTTTTGAAGGGAGCTCAAACTCAACTCACATTACTAGATTAATGACTATAATTCAAAGATTAGGTTGGAGCGGCTATGCAATTAATTATCGTTCTTGCTCCGGAGTTATTAATGATACATTTTACACATATAATGCAGGAAAAACTGAAGATTTAGAACAATTAATATGGTACGTACGCAACCAGGACCAAAATCGGCCTATTTTTTTAGTGGGCTATAGTTTTGGAGCTAATATTTTAGCTAATTGCATTTCAAGGCCTAAATCTAATCTGCCAAGAATATTAGCTTCAGCATTAATTTCAGGTAATTATAGAATTGAACCCGGAGTTACAGCTATGGCAAAGGGTTTTTCAAGAGTGTATGAGCAATCTTTTGTATCCTCACTTATAGAGAAATATAAACTTAAGAAAGCAAAATTTCCCGATGAAGTAGATTACGATGCTTTCTTTGAATCTAAGACATTGTATGAATTAGATGAGAAAATAACAGCACCATATTTTAATTTTCCTGACGCCTCAAGTTTCTATGAAGAAATTAGCTCAGCAAAACATTTGACAGAAATAGATCACCCCACTTTCATGTTAAATAGTCTTGATGATCCACTATCGCCTCCAGATTGCTTTCCTTCCGATAAGGAATTATCTTCCCCTTTTCTAAATTTTTTTACAACAGAAAAAGGCGGACATGTAGCTTTTGTTTCCAGAGATACATCCTATTGGCTAGAAAAGCAAATATTACGTTGGTTTTTGTTCAATATCAACTAAGCTAATTGTCTTATAACTGGGTTTAATTGTAGAAACATGTCTAAAGGGGAAATTGTAATGGGAGCCCTAGCACCACATCCTCCGCACCTTGTTTATGCAGAGAACCCACCTCAAAACGAAGCTACCGCAGAAGGTGGATGGGAAGAACTTCGTTGGGGATATGAAAGATTAAGAGATAGTTTATCTGAAAAAGATTACGATGTTATAATAATTCACACACCCCACTGGGCGACATTTGTAGGTACTCATTTCCTAGGAGTTGAGAAATTCAAATCACTATCAGTAGATCCTATATTTCCAAACATATTTAGATATAATTATGACTTAACTGTAGATGTTGAATTGTCTAAGGCCATTCACGACAGTGCCGCAGAAGAAGGCCTATTAGTGAAGATGATGGAAAATCCAGATTTTAGAATAGATTACGGTACTATAACCAGCGGTCATTTAGTCAATCCGAAGTGGGATAAACCAATAGTTTGCATTTCATCAAATCGTTCGAAATTCTATTTTAATTCAGAATTAATGCAAGCTAATATGATAAAATTAGGGAAAGCAACCCGAAGAGCCGTTGAAGCTTCAGGTAAGAAAGCCTTACTACTTTCAAGTAATTCATTATCTCATCGACATTTTACCACAGAGCCTGAAATTCCTGAAGACATGAGTAAGGAGCATATAACTAATCATAATCAATATCTTTGGGATATGAAAATGATAAATCTAATGAAAGAAGGTAAAACTAAAGAATTAATTGATTTGATGCCTGATTTCACTGAGCAAACTGTAGCGGAAACTGAAGCGGGTTGTTTGACTTGGTTAATGAGTGCATTAGATTTTCCAGATTACAAGGCTACAGTACATGCTTATGGAACTGTAATTGGCACTGGCAATGCAATAATCGGTTGGGATCCTAAAAAGGCCAAGATATGAGAGATGATAACGTCTGTAAAGGAATTTTAGTTCCAGGCCTGCCTCATCCACTTCTTTGTCCTGAAAAAAATGAAGGATGGCAAAGAGTTCGTGATGCTTATGAAAAAGCTAGAGTAGAACTTGAAGAAAGTGGGGCTGAAATTTTAGTACTATACAGTACTTTTTGGCCTTCAATTTTAGGTCACCAAATTCAAGCATATCCTGAACCTGAATGGACCTATGTTGACGAAGAATTCCATGACTTGGGCAGTATAGATTATAAATTTCGCATGGATCCGGAATTTGCAGAATTAGCTGTAACTAAGTGTAAAGAGCGTGGTTTACATGCCCGTACAGTTTCTTATTATGGATTTCCAATAGATACTGGCTCAATTGTAGCTCTCAAATTATTAAATCCAGAAAATAAATTACCTGCCATAATTGTATCAAGTAATATGTATGCAAATCGGGCAGAGAGTATAGTTTTAGGCAAATCAGTACGAGATGCTATTGATGCTAGTGGCAAAAAAGCTGCAGTAGTTGTTGTTTCAGCTTTGTCAAATAGGTTGCATACTGTAGAGATAGACCCTAAGGAAGATAGAATTCATTCACTCAAAGATCATGAATGGAATTCAAAATTCCTTGAATATTTAGAAAAAGGAAGGTTAGAAGATGTTTCTCAGTTATCTAGACAATTCCATAACGAAGCAAGAGTTCCAAAAGTTGTAAGTTTTAAACCATTTTGGATTATGGCTTCTATTATGGGTCAAAATAATTTATACGATGGGAATGTTTTAGCTTATGAGCCCATCTGTGGAACAGGTGCAGCAGTTGTAACATTAACCCCAGCAGAAGATACTGCAGGAGATCTCGAGTATGATGAAGATGATCCTGAATTCTATAAAGGAGATAGGGAAGTTTTAGATTTCTATGATCAACCTGGAATGGGCCCATTAGAGGAAAGAGATGGCGATTAATACTGACAAAGCAGCAAAACCAGTGGGAAAATATGTTCACGCTAAAGAAGCTGGCGATTTGGTGTTTCTATCTGGAGTGGGTCCAAGACATCCTGAGACTGACGAAATTCCAGCGGGAATCGAAGACCAAACACATGCAGTTTTTAGTAATGTAAAAGCTATTTTGGAAGCCGCTAATTTGTCTATGTCAAACGTAGTAGATATAATGGTTTTTTTAACGAATATGAAAGATGATTTTTCAAGGTTTAATCAAATTTATGCAGAATATCTTGATGGATTTGAAGTTACTAGAACTACCATTGAAGTAGGCTCTTTACCTACTCCCATTTCAGTAGAATTTAAGGTGGTTGCACAAAAATGAAATTTGTATTTTTTTCTATCACTGAACATCCTTGGGGCAGAGAAATGCTTTGCCAGTTAATAGATTCAGGCTTTGTTCCTTCTTTAATCATTGAGGAGAAATCAGATGGTGGGAATACAGAGAGGGAAAAGTTTGAATTTAGACTTGGCTCCAATCCACTAGCTCCAACTATGAAATCACAAATTGAAAAGCATAATATTCCCTTTGTGCAGGTGCCAATTCACAATGATGAGCATTGCATGGAGCACATTGAAAATGTTGATCCAGACTTGATTGTATTCGGCGGTACTAGAATAATTAGAGGTAAAATATTGGAATACGGTGGAAACAAAGGCGGTGTCTTAAACTCACATCCAGGATTGTTGCCTGAGTGCAGAGGTTCAGCATCTCCAGCTTGGAGCGTTCATGAAGGAATAAAAATAGGTAGCAGTTGTCATTTCTGCTCTACAGACATTGATGCAGGAGATTTAGTTGGGAAGAGAGAAATAGAAGTTAAAAGAGGAGATGATTATCATGATTTATGCTACAAAACTTCAGTCGTGGCTTCAAATTTAATGGTGGAAGCTGTTAGAGCTTTTTCAGATAATAA
The DNA here is from genome assembly GCA_001875345.1 of Marine Group III euryarchaeote CG-Epi1. GTDB lineage: Archaea > Thermoplasmatota > Poseidoniia > MGIII > CG-Epi1 > CG-Epi1. Next base: position 52,467 of record MIZA01000001.1, on the reverse strand, counting down.
ATTAGATGACCTACGAATGCCTCAAGGTGAAAGCCCTAATCCAGTTTTCAGATATGATTCAGAAGTTGAAAAGAAAGCCATACTGATGCTTGAAAATCAAGAATACGAGCACTACGTAGACTGAATAAATTTTATTTATGGGGTTAAAATCGTAATACATGGCATTTTTACGTCTATTTGGTTTATACTTTCTGCTAACGTTGCTAATGATGATAGTAGGATTTATTGCAGCAGGCTCATCTTACGGCATAGTTATTTTCTCAATAATAGCAATTGCAATTAATTTATTTTCATATTTTTTCAGTGATTCTATTGTTTTGAGAGCATATGGGGCTAAAGTAATTGAAAGAAACGATAATCCAAGGCTTTTTGGCATTGTTAAAAAAATATCAGATTTAAACGGTTTGCCGATGCCAAGAGTAGCAATTGTTCCTTCAGCTACACCTAATGCGTTTGCAACAGGTAGAAATCCTAAAAATGCAGTTGTTGCGGCTACCACAGGGATAATGTCAGTTCTTGATGACAATGAGTTAGAAGGTGTAATGGCTCATGAAATGGCTCATGTAAAAAATAGAGATACATTAGTTATGTGTGTTGCAGCTACAATTGCAGGGTTCATATCTTTTGCAGCTAGAATGATGTGGTGGAACAGTATGTTCGGTGGACGAAACCGAAATGTTCACCCAGGGATTATGATTCTAGTAGCCATAACTGCACCCTTGGCCGCATTTTTACTTCAGATGGCAGTATCTCGTTCAAGAGAATACCACGCTGATGCGACTGCAGCTAAATTGACTAACAAACCATGGGCTTTGATTAGCGCATTGAAGAAATTAGAAAGGGGAAATATTAGAGCGCCATTGGATTGCGGTTCGCCAAGTAATGCAGCAATGTGCATTGTAAATCCATTAAGAGGTGGAGAATTTTTCATCAACATGTTCTCAACACACCCTCCAATGGAAAAGAGAATTGAAGAATTGGAAAAATTGTGAAACAAGCATCTTTGATTATAATTGGAGATGAAATTCTTTCAGGACGTACAGAAGATAAAAATTTAGCATATTTGGCTAAGTGGCTAGGTAAATTAGGTATTTCTTTATCTGAGGTTAGAGTTGTTTTAGACGACGAGGGGGCTATTATTGGTGCATTAAATTCCTTAAGAAAAAAATATGATTATGTCTTCACAACTGGAGGTATAGGTCCAACACATGATGACATTACAACAGAATGTGTTGCTAAGGCATTTGGCGTTGAAGCTAAAATTGATGATGATGCATTAGAAAAGATGAAGGAATTTCTTGACGGCAAGGAATTAACGGAACCACTACTCAAGATGCTTCGTATTCCAGTGGGAGGTGAATTAATTTACAGTCCAGTTACTAAGGCACCTGGTTACAAGATAGGTAATGTTTTTGTTATGGCAGGTATTCCAAAAATAATGCAAGGAATGTTAGAGGGAATGTATGATTATCTTGAGGCTGGAGATGTAGTTAACTCTAGATCACATGATATTATGGTTGGAGAAAGTTTTTTTGCAGAAGAATTAACTATAATTCAAGAGCAATTTTCAAATGTGTCTGTCGGTAGTTATCCCTTCTCTAGAGATGGAGTTTACGGTGCTACTATAGTTTTGAGATCGTCTAACGATAGTGATCTCAATTCTTGTGAAAGACTTGTACTAGAGTTAATTAGTAAATTCTAATTTATTCTTCTTCTGACTCGTCATCAGTTGTAGCCATTTTTACCTTTGGTTCAATATCATCGTTTTCGAGCTTTTCTTTTGGCTCCGGAATCTTATTTTCATGTTCATTAGAATGCTCAGTTAATCCAGCTTGTCTAGCCCAGAGAACTAAAATACTTGGTAGAACCCAAACAGAAGACAAGAATGAAAACAAAATTGTTAAAGCAGTAATTGTACCGAATTGCTGCATTGGAACTAATATCGATTGGGATAAAACTCCGAAAGATAAAACAGTAGTCATTGCAGCACCAAATAGTGAGAAACCAGTATTTTTCACAGTATTATTGACTGCCTTTTCTAAGGAATGGTGTTCTTCTAACTCTTCTATGAATCTATGTGAAATATGTATTGCATAAGTAACACCCAAGCCAATAGTTAAAGCCCCAATAAGCGTAGTCATTACATTAAGAGTATATCCAATAACTACCATTGTTCCCAAAATCCATGTAAGAACTAATAAAACTGGAATAATGGTTAGAATGCCTAGTAGAGGTTGACCATCGTTAAACCAGAAAACTGCTGTCAAAACTAAAGATGACAATGCAATAGTGTACAAAATCGATTGAATCATAGTTGCAGTTATTGTGTCCATAACTACAACAAATATTGGAGGTTGCCCAGTAGCAACTACCTTAATTTTACTACTAGTTTCTATATCCTCAAGAGGTTTAATGTCTTTATTTAATTCATCACTTACCTCAACATAAAATACATTCTTAGATTTGGTTGTAAGCATTATGTACGAAACAGTATATTCTCCAGTCTCTTCATCGTAATAAATGAAATTTTTAATCATGGAAGGTTGATTTACACCTTCTCCTACGAATACCCAATCTAATAATTCCTTTACATCTGCATCGGTATCTGGTACTCCATCATTGTCTGTATCTTTTGAATTAAACATTTCAGCAAAAGTTGCATTATAGAAATATCCAGATTCACTTGAAGCTAGATTTCTCATACCATTTAACGCTGAAAAGATGTTATTTGGATCCCCAGAAACATAAGTATCATCGATCAAAAGTTGTTCTTGCGTATTATCAATAGCTTGGAAAACTTGATTAGTAGCTAAATTTTCGCCACTAATGTAAATGAATGATACTTCACCAGCCGAAGCTCCAAAATTATCTTGGTAGTAGTTAAATTGTTTTACAACTTCTACTTCTTGCGGCAAGAAGTCTTCAGCATTGAATTCAGATGAAATTTGGCTTCCACCATACCCTGCAATAAGTGTTAAAACTACAAAAAATGCAAGTGTTTTTTCAGGATACTTCAGAGCCAAAATAGATCCAATACTCATAAATTTATCGGATATTGCATCACTTTCGCTCCCCATTTTTTTAGCTTTAATAATATCAATATTTGTTTGAGAAAGAACATTTTTACCTTTGCTTTCGTAGTACCTATCAATAACTATTCTACAGGCAGGAAGGAAAGTTACAAAGATAATAAATGCAGATAAAATACCTAATCCAGTTTGTATACCAAATTCTTTTATTGGTACTATTTCAGAGGATAGATTTGAAAAGAAACCAATCATGGTTGTAATTGTAGCAAATAATAAAGCAGAACCAACAGAAATAATTGCAGTCTTATTGGCCTTGTCAATATCACCATTTTCAACAACACCTTCTCTGTATCTCATAGTAAGGTGGATTCCATAATCTACGCCTAATCCAATCAAAAGTATAGGTATTATAGTTAAGAAAAAACTAGGTTCAAAATCAAGTATAACTCCAAAAGCAAAGGTCCAAATTATGGAAATGAATAGAGCTACCAGAGTCAGTAGCATATCAATTCTAGATCTGAAAGTTAAATATAATACTAGTAATATGAAACCTAAAACAAATGGCATTAGTCTGCTTCCAATATCTTCTTCAAATTGAGAGTTAATTTCAGCATCCATTGCGCCTTGACCTAGAGAATATGCACTTGTTCCAGTGAATACGTTTTCACGATAGTCCATTGAAATAGTGCCCATTACGTTTTCTACCTTAGCAACTCTTTCTAGAGCTTGAACTGAGTTTTCACCTTCACGGTTACTGTTGTCCAGCTTCAGCGTAATTATTGTAGATTTGGCAGTTGTAGAGTTTTCATCAAATTCTCCAAGTAATGGGATAATTGCAGCTCCTGCATAAGGGTCTTCAATTGCATTTTGTAGTGCAGATTTAATTTCCTGATCACTTTTGCCCTCGTAAAGAGATTTTAATTCAGATAAATTAGCACTACTGACATTGAATTGTGAAGCTAATGAGTTTGGTAAGGAAATAATACTGTTTGCCTTTGTTTGCTGGTCGGTTAAACTGTTAGAAATATCTTCGTCCTCAGTGAATGCTATCTGAAGTTCTAATATATCGACAAATGTTGATGAGGATATTACATCATCAGATTTTATTAGCGTTACAACGGAGTATTCAGTACTGAACTTTTCACCAATATCGGTCATAGCGTCAACAACTTCATTTTCAGGTATGAATCCAGACTGACTTGGGTCTCCAGCCTCAGGTGCTGTGACTAAAATAGTAAACATGATTGCAGTTACAATCATTATAGCTCCAATTACTACAGAAGGGTTACGATTTACTTGTTTAGCAAGGACATCTAGTTGTTCCATATTGTGCCTTTGACAAAATAGTTTAAATAATTACTGACAGATATTTAAAGGAAGATTAAAATTTAGTATTTTTTAAAACATTTATATACTAAAAATCATCTTTCTATGGACCGGACCAAATTTCCAAGGTTCATATTTCTTAACCTAATCCATGAGGGAATTGTTGCAGATACACTTAAGAGAATAACACATACAATCATTACAATAGGTAATCCGCTTGGAAAATAAGTTGGAACATAGTAAATCTCATACGTAAATGTTTGTAACAACCATACAGCTATAGGGTAACCTATTATAATTCCTGTAACTCCTGCGATAGTTCCCATCACAAAATTCTCGGCTGATGTGGCCTTACTCAGAATAACGTCACTAGTTCCTAAGGTCTTTAGTGTTGCCATCTCCCTTTCTCTTTCCAGCATATTTATTGTAGCAGTGTTAGCAATAATTAAAAATGCCATTACAGCTGCTAAACCATAATATAAATTGATAAAAAATGTAAACAGTTCCATTAACTTATCAACCTGACCTTTTAGGTCATCTTTAGCAATAACTGCAACCATGTAGTCAGGAGATTCGTTGTTTAGTCTTGTAGCATCTCCAGTTAGATATACTCCACTAATTGGATTCATTGGCAAGTCAGGTAATTTTTCAATTTCGGTTTCGTTAAGAACTGAAGAGTTAACAGCTAAAGATTTTATCTCATCTTCCCACTCGTGTAGCCATATCTGTAGACCTTCAAGGCTCATGAAACCTCCACCAAGAATCTGTGTGTGAATAGCAGCTACTGTTAAGTTCTTTTTTTGGCCTAATAACGAAGCTTCAAAAATATCATTTACCTCTAAATCGTTCCTCATAGCAAACAAAGAATCTATAATTATTTCGTTATTAGTTGTAAATTGATTAAATTCATTTTCAGTTGGTAAACTAAAAACATTGCCATAGTTAGATCCAATTACAACAATACGTTCATTAAATGCTCCAATTTCCCAAGATAAAACAGGGTCTGCGCTACTAATGTAATCTCTACTTTCCAATTCGTCAATTGTCACATTTTGTTCTTGGAATGAGTCGAAAACTGCAGTTCCATCCCAGCCTGGAAGATCAAAGCTAGTTTCCACCGCATTTTCTGTACTTGATAGTATAACGCCCAATGCAAACGGCGTTACTAAGGCAAGGGAAAGGCCAACAGTAGTTAGCATGGTTCTTGTTCTGTTCCTTGAAAAGTTTCTAAATGCCAATCTTAAAGATAATGATAGTTTCGAGCTTATTTCCGTAATCTTTGAATCTTTAAAACTAGGAATATCTGGAGACATAGAATCAGTTATTGCAATGTTAGCAGCTTTTCTAACTGGCAAAATTATGAATACTAAACTTGATATCATACTCAAAGCAATTCCAAATAGTACTAATCTTGGAGATAAACCATAAACGATTCCAGGTATTTCGGTAGCTAAAGAATATTGGTACGTTATATAGACAGAAATTCCAAATCCAGCAATAATTCCGCCTATAGAACCGATAGCACCAATGAAGATTCCATACCAGGTATAGAAAGACATAACTTCATTAGATGTCATTCCAGCAGCTCTCATTACGCCTATTTGTTTCTTCTGAGATTGTATTATTCTGTACAGGTTTAGAGAGATTGTGCAACCTGCAATTATTAGCCAAATACCAGCAAGTTTTGGTGTTACCTGTTTGACACCTTTTTGATCATTATTTAGAATCATATAAGATTCCATATTTTCCTTTTCATATGAAGAAATAATTACATTTTCTAGAGGAGTTCCACTAAATAATTCATCAACGTTACTGTCTGATTTGATACTAACTTGATTAATCATTCCGTCGAATCCAGTTACATTTTGCAATATTGGTAAATTTACAAACATTACTCCAATTGTCGATTGCCTAGGTACAAAAACACCCTGATTTCCAGTGATAAGGAAATATTCAGCAGATACTGCGACTCCAACAACTTCTACAGTTACATTTATGGTTTCAAACTCAATCGCTTCTTGATCGATTTTAACAATACTTAGATTAAAGGTATCACCTAATCCATAACCGTGATATTTTTCAAACCTCGATTCAACTACAACAGGAATATTTCCAGACTCGGCATTAGTCGCTAAATTTCCACCTTCAGTAATTCTCAATTTGTTTATTTTTTGCTCATCAGGTAGCCCTAAGATTTCAATAATTATAGGTCCATTTTCACCTTCAGATTTACCATAAAGATGCAGTCTGGGCTGCATTACGTCTATTTGAGGTAAAATTTCATTGATACTATTATCATCATTTTGCTTGCTATACTCAATCAATTCCTCAGGAGTAGGTATTGGTATTGGTTGTAAATTTATCCATGAATCTCCTAGATTCATTTCGTCATATTGCGAGTCTACAGTTTCTTTGATGTTGTCTGAAACCTGAAAGAATGTAATAAATCCTCCAATTCCCATTGAAATAATAATAATGGAGACTGCGATTTTTGGTAATTCAGAGTATAGATCTCGTTGAAATTTTTTGAATATGATGCTCATTTAATTTTAATTAGTTTCCCTTCATTTAACTCATAAGCCTTGTCTGCAATTTCAAGATAATCGTTGTCATGTGTTGCAATAATAATAGTTGCATCATTCGATATTTCTTTGAAAAGATTTCTTACAGATTGTGAATTATTTTTATCTAGATTTCCAGTCGGTTCATCGGCTACAATAAGTGCTGGGGTTTTTGCCATAGCTCTTGCTATCGCAACTCGTTGCTGTTCTCCACCAGAAAGTTGGGCTGGAAAACGCTGTGATTTATCCTCAAGACCTACCTTCTCTAAAATTATTTTTGCATAGTCCAATTCTTCTCCTTTTAGTTCTAATCCTAATGAAGCATTTTCCATAACTGTTAGGTTTGGTAATAAATTATAAAATTGGAATATATATCCTACTGAATCTCTTCTGTATTCAGTTAATTCCAAATCAGTCATCTCAGACAGATTTTTTCCAAGTACCAATATTTCGCCACTATTCGCAGTATCTATCCCTGCAATCAAATTCAAAAGTGTTGTTTTTCCGCTTCCGGAAGGGCCGAGTAAAACAATCAATTCGCCTTTTGCAATGTCCAGATCAATTCCTGTGAGTACGCTGGTGGTACCGTACGATTTTACGACTCCAGACAGAGCTACTAACTTTTCCATGATTAACTGTAGAATATGGTATAATAAATGAATTATCTAATGCCTACAGCTAAGTTAGATTTCCTATATTCTCTACGACACTTTTCAATTCAGTTATACTCTTTGCAATAGAACGATTAACTTTCAAAATATCATCACGTTCTTTCTGAAGTTTTTTTGCTTGTATAAATAATCCTTCCATAAGGGCCCTTATTGTATTTCCAGTCTCGTCACAGGAAGGGCAAAAGTCAAATAATTCTTTATCTGTTTTGAATACTTCACGCCTAACATAGTCTTCAAGTGTTGTTAGTTCCATACTTTCTCAAAGGTCGGAGTTTAATACTTCTTTGCTTCTATATTTTTAAGTATATGATTGTATTACTTAATTTCAGTGGAAGAACCAATCTTTTTAGCTAAAAAAAATGCCCATGAGAGAGATTCTCATATCTCATTTGAAGAAGGTCCTCACATATACACAATAGATGGAGATTCAGACTATATGTCTGTTACATCTTGGAATAGTACACATTTTCCTAAATTTGATTCTGACTCAGTCATAACCAAGATGATGGCTTCTCCTCGCTGGCCTAATAGTCCTTATTTCGGAATGACTAGAGAAGAAATAAAAATGAAGTGGAAAAATGATGGTATTGTAGCTTCAGATGCAGGTACTAAAATGCATTACAACATTGAATGTTTTTATAATGAAATGGATGTTGAAGACGATGGGAGTCTCGAGTGGAAATATTTTAAAGAATTTAATGATTCATTAGAGAGAAAGCTAATTCCATATAGAACGGAATGGATGATTTGGGATAGAGAGCTCCGGCTTGCAGGATCAGTAGATATGCTTTTTGAAAATCCAGATGGTACTTTGCAAATTTATGACTGGAAAAGATCAAAAAAAGTGGTCAAAGAGAATAGATGGGCCTCTGCAATTGTAGACTGTATTTCCCATCTACCAGACGCTAATTTTTGGAAATATTCATTGCAATTAAACACTTACAAATGGATTTTAGAAAAAAATTATGGTAAAAAAGTTAGCAACATGTTTTTGGTTTGGCTTCATCCTGATAATCCTGGTAATTCTTATTTGAGATATGAAGTAGATTCTTTACCAAAAGAAATGGAAGATTTGATCGCATTAAGATTAAGGCACACAAATTCAGGTGAAACTTCAAATCCTTTCATTGACACATCAACGATGACTTCAGTTGAAGCATCAGAGACAGTTGATAAATTAGTAGAACTTAAGGACAAAAAGAAAGAATTAATTTCAGATATGGATGCAATGCTTGACACTCTTGAAAATAAATTAGTTAATTATTCTAAAGAATCGGGCCACAATTCAATAAGTGGCAAGGATTACAAAGTAACATTTAGAGAAGATTCGAATTTTAAAATGCCCGAAAAGAAAGATTTAAGAAGATATGAGTTAGAAACTACACTTAAAGAGCTAGAATTATGGTCTCAAATTCAAGAAATGTCTGCATTTAGACTTAAATCGTTGTTGAAATCAGATGATTTATCTCCAGAGCATAAATTATCAATTTTAGAGTATATGGATGAAGAAACAAAAACTAAACTTAGTTTGAAGAAGTTGTAATTAATATATTTTACTAAAAAACCATCTTCCTATTCCATCGGCGTCATCCGAGGTCTGAAAATCACTAATGTAAGCAGGATACGTTGCATTATATGTTTTTTTCGAAGAAGGCTCAGGCTTGTCTATTATCTCCATATTTTTAACATAATATAATTTTGCAGCTTCAGCTAATATCTTGGGAATAATCATTAGTGTGCGAATAGGGTATCTCATGACCAGTTTGATTAAATTATATTTAGTTATTTTTTTACTATTCCCAGATATTCTTGCATAGAAAAAATTTTCTTTATCTTTTGAAACATTTATTCTTACATCAAGTTTTTCTTTTAATTTAGAAAAATGGAAGTTATAATCGCCTTCGACTTTATTAAAGGGTGAAACGTGAAATTCTTTCGGGACTAAGTACTCAGTTCCAACTTTAGATTTTCTTCCTTTATTCAGGATATATAGATGACCTTCACCAAAAGTATTGTGAACTTCAGCGACGTGATAAACAATATTATTTTCAGAATCTAAGCAGTAGTAAAATATTACAGGATTAAATGTATGCTTAAAGACTCTTAATGTAGTTATCATTTTTACTGTAGAATATTTTTCTTTGTGTCCAAATTTGATTAACCATTTCTTTAGCTTTTGCTTTATGCTTCCGTCACCAGATCCTAAGTGGTCGGAATCGTACAAAGTAAATACAGATCCTCTGTTATATCCAAAAAACCTTATTTCCTTGTCTAATAAATCCAGTTCATCTAAGTCTATTACAAAAGTATAGATTGGGAAAGAAAAGTTATGTTTTACAGGTTTTGTTCTCGCATGAGTTATCGCACCTTCATATATTCTAGATTTAAGATTCACAATACACAGCCTAATTTTTCTGCAACTCTTACGGCGGAAAGCACTGCATCCTCGTGAAATCCATATCTGCAATAGCTGCCGCAAAAGTACAAATTATTTGAACCGTTTATCTTTATTATATCTTCTTGAGTAGATAGTGATTGGTGAGTATATTTTGGATGTGTATACTCAGTTTCATAGATTATTTTATTTTTGGGTATATCTCTATTAGGATTGAGAGTTACAAGATAATCGTTTTTAGTGTTTAAGCCTTGAAGTCGGTTCATGTAATAGGTGACTGATACATCATCTTGGTCCTCACTGTTTCGATTTTTAACATAATTCCAACAAGCCCATGCAGATTTAGAAGGCGGCATAATTGAGACGTCAGTGTGCAATATAGTTTTATTCTTTGAATATTCCCAAGGCTGTAATATTTTCACTTCTTGTTCAGTCATATCTTTTATCATACGATAAGTTTGGTCTGCGTGAGATGCGCATACTACTTTATCAAAAGATAATTTTTCTCCATTGTCTAGAGAAACTAGCACGCCCTCTTCCTTACGAACTACTGTTTTAACACCATTTCCCTTAATAATCTCGCCACTAAAATCATCTAGTATTTTTTGAACATAGGTATAGCTTCCACCAAGGACAGTATGCCATTGAGGCGCATTATTTAGATCTAAGATTCCATGATTATCAAAAAATTTAAGAAACATTTTTACGGGAAAATTAGCGATTTCTTTTCTTGATCCAGACCAAACAGCAGCACCCATCGGGACCATAAATTTATCAATAATATCTTTTGGAAAATCATTTCTTGATAAATATTCTCCTAAACTTTCATCTTTAAGGGAATTGTTGGCGACATCAGCCGCAGCTTTTTTTGAATATTTTTTAACGTTTAATAAAAAACGATAGTGTTTTGGACTAAATAAGTTACTTTTTTGTGAAAAATAACCTGAAATACCAGTTCCAGCATAATTAAAACCATCATTTTCGTCATAATAGCTAAATGACATGTCTGTATTTCTTACCTTAACATCTAATTTTTTTAATAGTTTCTTGAAATTCGTATAGTTTTTATCGTTTAAAACGATAAATCCAGTATCAACTCCAATTTTTTCACCATTTTCTTCCACAGTTATGGTATTTGTATGGCCTCCTATCCTTTTTTGCTTTTCAATTAATGTAACATTATGTTTTTCGGAAAGCAAATGTGCAGCAGTTAATCCTGCAACTCCTGCACCTATAATTCCAATATTCATTTTGCACTCTTTTTGAATAAATGGTGAGAGACAACCCATTCATTGCCATCTTCATAACCAAAAATTTCTGCGCAAGCAATGTAAAATAGTCTCCAAAAATGGAATTTTCTTTTTGCCATAGTACTACTATTGCTTCTTTCAAATAATGATAGTATTTCTCTTTTGTTTTGATCCATATTATTTAACCATGCATTTGATGTTTTTTCATAGTGATCTCCAGATAACATCCAAGATTTCTGATATTCTAAATTTGATTTCAAATCTTTAAATAAATTATGATTTGGCATCATCCCTCCTGTGAAAAAATACTTTGCCATCCATGCATTATTTTGATCTCTGTCGAAATAATACGGATTTTCTTTATGCGCAAAAACATGCATGAAAAAGAGCCCGTTTGGATTTAACCAATCATTGATCAAGTTCATTAGTTTTTTAGTATTTTTGGTATGCTCAAACATTTCAATTGATAAAATTCTATCGTATTTTTCTTGCGTTCTAAAATCATTTATATCTCTAGTTATTATTTTCAGATTAGAAATATTTCTTTTCGATGCTACTGAATCAATAAATATTTTTTGTGAGGAAGAATTAGAAACGCCAGTAATCTCAGATTTTGGATATTTTTGTGCTAAGAATAGACTAAGAGATCCCCAGCCACATCCAATATCTAGAATATTCATACCATCTGTAATTTCAGCACGCTCAGAGTAAATTTCTAGCATATTATCTTCTGCAGTATCTAAATCCAATGTATTGTCATCCCAAAAACAGCAACTATATTTCAGGTTTTTACCTAAGCAATATTTAAAAAATTCAGAATCAACTTCATAATGCTGATTATTAGCATCATCAGTATTCACTGCGATGCTACCAGTACTTGCCTCATTTATGAACTTAGAATATTCTTTAGTTGAATCAACTTTGTTCATCATATTTAGTCGCTCTTTACCCTGACTTCTAACGCCTCTTCTCAAAATCCAGTCAGGGATTAATCCCCTTGCAAGGAGTGGGTTAAACCACATTTGAACCGTAGCGCTTTTCTATAATCGAGTCTTCAGGTACATCGCGAATGTCCCAGACAATTCCTATTTTTGATAAAGACCACAAAATATAATGACAAATATCAATTTGGTACCATTTATGACCTTGCCTCTCTGAGTTCGGAAATGCGTGATGATTATTATGCCATCCTTCTCCTAAAGTTAAGATTGCAACCATCCAATTATTGACACTTCCATCCTTTGTATCATAAGTCCTGTATCCAAAAACATGACAAACCGAATTAACTGTAAATGTAGCATGGTAAAGAATTACAGTACTAACAAAAAATCCCCACATTAATAATTCCATTCCGTTTGTATTGTATTGACTATAGTGTATTGCCATGTAGTCGCCTAATGCAAACAAGAATACAGCCATACTAAATGGAGCGATGTAATGATATTTATCTAAAAATTTAAGTTCCGGGAATCTCTTCAGGTCTCCGACGTATTCTTCTTTAGTAGGGACATTAGAAGGCGACATTATCCATCCCACGTGAGCCCAAAAAAATCCTTTGATTGTTGGCGTATGCGGATCTTCGATTTCATCAGTATATTTGTGATGATGCCTGTGATGAGATGCCCACCAGATAGGCCCCATTTGTGCAGATGAAGTAGCCAAGTAAGCTAAAATAAATTGAAATGCACGACTAGTTTTGAAAGTCTTATGAGAAAAAAACCGATGAAAACCTGCAGTTATTCCAAACATTCGAATAAAATACATCAAAAAAACCATGAAAAGGGCAAACGGAGAGGGTGAAATTGTGAGAGCAAACAGAGCGCCCACATGTACTGAGATAAATGGTAAACTGACAAGTAATGAAAGTTTTTCACCAGGTAATCTATTCTCGTATGCTTCAAGCATTTGCAATTCCTCCTTTGATTACTAATTGGACGTCATCTATAGTGTTATTTGCGAAACCAGCTTCACAATAGCTAAAGTAATAGTTCCATAAATTTATGAAATATTGGTCAAACCCCATATCTTTTATCCGGTCTATATTTTCATTAAAATTTTTATTCCATATGTTTAAAGTGGTAGCATAATGACTACCTATTCTCTCTATGTTATCAACTTTTAGTCCTGTTAAATTGATAGAATTTTCCATGGCTCCTACTGAGGGCAGTAAGCTACCGGGAAATATAAATTTCTGAATGAAGTCACAGCCTTTTCTATAGGTGTCATAATTTTCATCTGGGTAAGTTATAGCCTGAATTACAGCAGTTCCATTTGGTTTCATTAATTTTTCAATTCGTTCAAAATATGGATTAAATAAATCAAAGCCAATCGCCTCTATCATTTCAACCGAGACAACGCGGTCATATTTCCCTTTAATATTTCTGAAATCAATTAATTGTATATCAATATGATCCTTTAAGTCTTCTTTTTCTATCATACTTTTCACATATTCATATTGTCTTTCCGATAAAGTTATTGTAGTTACTTTACAACCTTTTTTTTCAACCGCCCGTCGTGCTAAGGCACCCCATCCAGATCCGATTTCAAGTATATGCTGTCCTTCTTTTATATCTGCTTTATCTAATATTTTGTCAATTTTATTTAATTGAGATTGGTGAAGTGAATCGCTCTCTTTTTCAAAAAAGCCACATGAGTATGTCATTGTTTCGTCCAAAAAGGTTGTAAACATTTCATTACTTAAATCATAATGCTCTTGAATATTTCTTTTGCTTCCAGATAGAGTATTTTTTCTTCTCCAATGTCCAATCCTGGCAAGCATCTTTGTCAAAAAGCTCCATCTAACATCCAATCCAGATAAGTTATCTTTGTTGAGTATCAATATTGTGATTAAATCGGTCAAATTATCCGTAAACCATTCACTCTTTGCATAAGATTCCGCGAATCCTAAGTCGCCGCCTAGTACAGTTCTTCTGTAGAATCTTGGTGAGACTATCTCGATAGTTACTTTGGGTTCTCCAGATCCAAAAGTCTTTGAAAAATCATCGTTAATTGTAATAGTTCCATACTTAATTTTTTCTAAAAAATTAAGCAAATTTCTTTTGTAAAAACCACCTAACATTAATACTAAACTATAGTGGGAGAAATATAATTAAGCATATCCATTGGATATTAATGCAAAAAGCTCAAGCGCTATTAATTTCTTTCATTTTTTTAGCATCTGGGTGCTTAAATTCTTCTGAGCTAGACGATAATGATATTTCAGGCTACGAGTGGTGGGAAGTTCCTTTGGAAAAGAGATACTTAATGGATTTAGATTTTTCATCTTGGCGTTCGACTCTTCCTGAAAAAGGAGTTTATAATTGGACAGGACCTTCAGAATATTTTGTTGAAGTCGATTTACCTATTGAAGAAAGGGATGCCGGTTATCCTGAAGACCCTTTGATGCACGTAGCTTTATGGATGCCAGACGTTCCACCTGGAACACTAGTTCCAGTAATAGCAACTATTCACCCATACTATGAGTTTGCAGGTTCAAATCCTAACACTATCCCCGATTTAGGAATAGGTCAATGGGTTCTCGAAGAATTTGTTCCTCATGGATATGCATTGGCTCAAATATCTACATTTGGTTCAGGTAAATCTACCCATTGTCAGGATGTCAAAGGATTAGGTGAGCAAATAGGGATACAAGCTGCAGTTGATTGGCTGGGAAAACAGCCTTGGTCTAATGGTAATGTAGGCTTAATGGGAAAATCATATGCTGGGACAACAAATTGGGAAGCAGCTCAAAATCCGTCACCGCATTTGAAGACAATTGTCCCCATCTCAGGTTCAATCGGTGTTAGAGAAATGTTCTACAGGAATGGTTCAAGTGAATCACGAGCAATGCTCTACGATGCATTATACGAAGGCGCTACTGCAGGTGCATCAACAGATGATATGAGAATGTGTTCTGACGATGCAATAGGTCCAGCTAGTCCTTGGACAACTTATGCTCTCGCTGAATACGGTGGTGATCAATGGAATGATTATTGGGAAGAGCGTTATCACCTTCAGGACGTTCTTGATAACTACAATGGAAGTGTCTACATTGTTTGGGGTTTGCAGGATTGGAATGTAGATCCATATCATGCTTTTCCTACTTACCAAATGCTTAGAAATAAGGGACTTAATGTAAAAGGAATAATGGGTCAATGGGGCCATAATTATCCAGATCAGCCGAACGTTCATGAAAATATGAGTAGTGGATACGGAGCAGAGGCTTTTCCAAAAGTAACTAGAATGGATTGGTCTATTGAGCTATATAATTGGTTTAATTATTATCTTAAGGGAATTGGTCCTGAGCCTCAATCACAAGTTCAAATACAAAGGAATGATGGTGAATGGCATGTTGAAGAAACTTGGCCTTCAGTTGATGTTAATTGGGATTTACATGATGTTTCTACTTGGGGAAATCTCGGAACTGTATCTTCTTCATCATCAATAACATTGTCAAGTCAGCCACTTGAATCAGAAATGCATATCTCAGGTTTACCTACTTTTCATGCTCAAGTAAGGGCTAATTCTTGTAACGGTGGGCAACTATTTGTCACAATGTCCGATGGAACTTCTGGATTAAGATTGGGTCACGCTACGATGGATTTAAGGTACAGAGATGGCGGCTATGAGGCTAAATCTGTAACTCCATTTTCAAGTTACACAATGAAGATGGAGTTCAATCCAATGGACGTAGTGATTCCTGAAGGCCACACAATTCAATTAGAAATTAGTGATGCAGGCGAAGACTATCTACCATCTACATGCGCTTCTGCCGGAGTTACATTAATAGAAGCTGAGCAGCCTTTGTCCCTACCTTTGATAGATAGATCCGCAAATGATGAGCGCTGGTTTGAGGTTCCACCTTGGTGGGAAACTTAGTAAAAAGCATAGTATTATATTTCACCTCACAAGTTAACAAATGCCTCGGCTGTCGGAGAGAGTCTACATTCATTTCCCTCATTCCACCCCGAGGCATTTTTCAACAATCTTTTAAATAACACCTAACGTAATTTGAATTGTGCGCGTATTATCGTATGTCATTTTAGCATTCATGTTAAATTTGCCTCTTACAGGTTGTTTAGCTCCAGAAGATAATAGAGTTATTCTTGAAGAGCCTAGTATCTTTGATTTTGAAAGACCAATTCCTGAAACTACTTGGTATCATTATTCTGGGGGTGTTAATGCATTAGATCAATCTGCAGTTGAACAATTGAACGTAACTCCAAGCTTAGTTGGGAATAATGTGCCTTTTTGGACTCAAGGAAGTTATTACGGTATTGGATTAACTACATTTGAGCCAACGATGGGAATAACATCAAGTGATAATTTGTATATGTCCAGCTATGGAAACGGCCCTGCAGGTTCAACTGCAATTGTTCAATGTTCTGGACTCATAGAAATGACAAGTTTGTCGGATTATTCTTGCGCTAATACTTACGACCCTATATCTCCAGTACCCAATAGCAATGACCCTTATGTTTATGTTGATAAATGGACAGATAGAATAATGAAATTTGATATGCATGCTCTAGCTGGAATGACAGTAGAATGGTCAGATAATGATGGTTCTTCGTGGTCTCCACCGACTTTTGCAACCTCATACTCAGTTCAAGATCACCAAACTATAGGTTCATCACCTTACCCTGCATTAGCTCACCCAACTACATGGGTATTCTGTGTTAATGGAAATTGGGCAGCACCACTTTGTTCAACAAGTTTTGATGGCGGCTTAACCTGGAGTCCTGAAGTCCCAGGTGCACCTCTTGACTGCAATAGTGGAGGTTTAAGTGCACACATCGAAGGCGCAGATAATGGTAATTTTTACAGAGGAAATGTAGGTTGTAATGGAAGTGGTTATTCAATTTACAGGAGTACCGACGGAGGATTTACTTGGACTGAGCATCCATTACCTACAGAAAAATCAGGAACTGCAGATACTTGGAATTTTGAAGAAGCTCAAGTAGCAATTGATGATAATAACAATGTCCATGCTATGTGGATGGGTAGTGATAATATGCCATATTATGCATATTCTAGAGATAATGGAGGTTCTTGGAGTGAAGCTATGATGATTGCACCTCCGATTGGCCTCGTAGGAACAGGTTTTCCAGTAGTAACAGCAGGTTCGGATGGAAGAGTGGCATTTGGATATGTGGGAGATACAGGAAATCAAACATGGAATGGATATATGACAATATCAACTGATGCTTTTTCAGAGGTTCCACTTTTTACAACAGTACAAGTTAATCTGCCAGAAGACCCAATAGACAGCAGTAATGCATATCCAGAGGGATGCGGGTACGAAAGATGCGGTGGGCTCGGTGATTTTCTTGACATGGCAGTTGATCAATATGGCCGTCCTTGGTTTAGTCTAGCAAATAATGATGCGGGCGAAATAGGGATTTTTGCTACAATTACCGATGGTCCAACACTTAGAGGGGATTTACAAGAATTGAATTCTATGCCACTAGGCGGAGTATTAACACTTTAGAGCTTTCAATTAATTTTTGATTCTATATAATTTATCATTTTCGAAGCGATATCCTTGCTTGTAGCAGCTTCAATACCTTCGAGCCCAGGAGATGAGTTGACTTCAATAACTAGCAATCCTCTGTTGGATCTTATTAAGTCTACACCAGCTATTCCTAAGCCTAATGTCTTAGCGGCTTTAATTGCGATATTTTTTTCTTCATCAGAGAGAATAACTTCTCTTCCGTCGCCTCCAAGATGCAAATTAGCTCTAAAATCGCCTTCAGGAGCAGTTCTCTCCATAGCTCCTACAACCTCATTTCCGATTACCAGAGCTCTGATATCTTTACCATCAGCTTCTTTGATGAATTCTTGAACGAGAATATTGGCTTTTAACTGTCTAAATGCACTTAGAACACTGCTAGCTGCTTTTTTTGTCTCGGCTAAAACAACGCCTTTTCCTTGTGTTCCTTCTAATAATTTGATAACAAGAGGAATTCCTTCCACAGTATCTATCATACCGTCTATATCTGCAGTATGATTAGCAAAGCCAGTAACTGGCAACCCTATGCCTTCTCTAGCCAAGATTTGAAGTGATCTCAGTTTATCTCTTGATCTTGTGATAGCCTCAGAACGATTTATAGTGAATAAGCCAGCCATTTCAAATTGTCTAACAACTGCAGCTCCATAGAAAGTATAACTGGCTCCAATCCTAGATATTACAGCATCATAGTTCTCTAGCTTTTCTCCTCGGAATATTACTGTAGGTTTTTTAGACGTGATATTCATATAACATCGTAAGTAATCTACAACACGAACTTCATGACCTAACTTTTCAGCTGAGTGAATAATTCTTCTGGTAGAATAAAGGTTTTTGTTTCTGGATAAAACTAAAATTTTCATTTTTTCACCAATTTTGTTGAATATGATTTTCCTGAATCTATCAAGAATTTCTTTCTAAGTGCAGTTCTTCCAATAAGCATATCGTAGCTCATCCTCGATCTTTGGGTTAAAGTTATTTCAATATTCATTGTCTTGTTACCAATTTTCACTTTTGTGTTAATGACTGGTCGGTATTCTTCGTCCCCGCCAGAATTTCGTACAATTCTCCATTCTTTCAGTTCACTTTTGAAAAATTTGTATTTAGTATTATTACCAATATTCTTAAGTCTGAATGTAACATATTTTTTCCCTGAATCATCGCTCTCAGATATGTGAGTAGCATGTAAAGAAGAAGTCCTTGCGCCGGTGTCCATTTTAGCTTTAATTACGCTTTTATCGAAATCCAACAATATTACCCTTTCTCTCCAGCCGATGGTTGTTTTTGCCACAGATGTGGCCTAACCACATACTTTAATAGTTTTCCTTAATTTAAATGTAAGTTTTTCCAGGATTTCTCATGGCTTCTCTTATGTCCATAAGTCCCTGTGTTGAATTCTCGATAGTTGCATCTTCTAAATCTAGGTAGACCAATTCATCAATTCCTTCACATGCATTTTTCATTTCCTCTTCAGTGAATGGATCTACAGTTTCAAAGATGAATAAAACATACCAGTGCTTCTTTTCGTCATTCCAGTGAGATTGTGTAGATACATATTTTATTTCTCTATCTTCTACTTCCAACTCCTCAGTAAGAATTCGGTGTCCGGCTTCAACAGGATGTTCACCAAAATTTAAGGCAACTCCGGGAATGTAATATTTTCCGGCAGCGTAGCCTCCAGCGTCTTTTGACACTTTTTCAACCATAACTTTACCGACATAGTCTTTGTTAATTAATTGGGCTTGTAGCATAACTAAATTTTCTGCATTATAGTCTACAACATCTTGTTTTACGGCATAAGCTCTAATATCTTTAGACATATTTTACCATGCGGTGTGGTATATTATAGATATAAATTAGTGCCTAAACCTAAATTTCAATGTTAAAGCTAAAATAGAGTATATTGATTGAAAATATATGCAGCATCCTACAAAAGTCTTTGACGAATGGGCTACTTTGGGAAAAGATAAAGGAATGGAAATTTCACATGCAGCATCAGTTTCCGAAATTCTTGATTATGCATTGTCTCGTTTAAAAGCGGAAAGCAATTATTTTACATTTTTAGACTTTGGTTGCGGTAATGGCTGGGTGGCAGATCAGATTTCTAAAAAAGATAATTGCTCTCTTTCGATTGGGGTTGACGGTGCTGAAAATATGATTTTAAACGCGAAAAATAGGAAAAGTGAAGCTGTATATTATCTAGATGACCTTAATAGTTTTAAATCGGATAAAAAGTTTGATTTAATTTTTTCTATGGAAGTTTTGTATTACTTGGAAAATCCCTTAATAGTTATTGAGAGGATAAAAAATATGCTTAATCCAAAGGGCCGTTTCATAATGGGTATCGATCATTATTTTGAAAATGATGAATGCCATGACTGGCAAGAAAAAGTTGGAACTCGCATGCACATGTTTAAGGAAGAGGAGTGGTTAGATTTCTTTGCAAAATCTGACTACAAAAACATATTTTCTTGGAGAGCAAATTCTAATGACTGGGCAGGTACACTGTCGATAACAGGTACAAAATAAATGTCTAAAGAAATTTACAAGAGTATAGCCAGCTCAATCATTCAAAGTTCGACACCTGATATTGATCTTGAAAAGCAACTATCTATAGATAATTTTACAAGAGGACTAGATGCTTTTTCGCTCTATAATTCCATTTATTTAGAAATAATTGCCTATGAAGAAGATGCTAGTAAACAAGATCAATCAGCTACTTTACTTGGAGCCTTCAACCATCATCATTTAGAGTCCCAAAAAATACTTACAAATTCTATCTTTCAATCATTTTGTGGCAATTACAACATAGCATATTCGTTACTAAGAAGCTTCATTGAATGCCATATGAGAGGGGTTTTTCTTAATCAGTTAGCACTTTCGCAGCATGAGTCCGGATTATGGAAAGTTAAACTTTCTTCAGCAGTCCTTGATAGTTATGGTGAGCTGGTTGATCAATTAAAAAATTACAGGGCAAATCGTGATAAAATATTAGATAATGTTCAATTTTTAAGTATGATATCAGGCCTTAAGCAAGAATTAAGTTTTAGTGACTTACTAAAGGAATTAATTTCTTGGGAGTTAACTTACCCTGAAGAGAGTTATCCGAATTTTAGAAACTATTCTAGATATAACAAGTTATCAGGATATGCTCATTCTGAAGAGAAAACACATGACATTTCTAGATTAAAGAAATATTTTGGTAATGATGATCAAAAAGCAGTAATTAGCGAATCAATGGTTGTCCCTCAACTTTCCAAAGAATATTTGAGTGACATGTGCTGTATTGTGGATTCCTCTATGGTAGTTATGTTTAATTTTATTTCCAAAGTACTTACCTTCGAATTTTCCGGTTTCCAAGATTATATTGCAGATTTAAAAGAAGATGACAGATTTACAAATGCACGTTTGAACTATTGTACAAAATGGTTATCAGCTTATTTAGCAACGGATTAGTTCAGTTTATCCTCAAGTTCAATAGTTAATTGTTCTAATAATTCTTCTAAATTATCACTCTTAAGAGACATTACGTTTGGAGTTAGACCCTCTACGCGAGCTTCAAATTCGCCTTCATTACGAAGAATTTCAATATCACAGAAGAATTCTGCCATAGTTTGCCGACTTTGCCCGATATTTAATATTTTTGGCATTTAGCTCTCGCCGTTCATTTCATAATATAGCTTCAACAATACAATGTGTGAATGAAATAGATGTAGCAGCATTTTTTATTTTATTTTTAGGAATAGTTATTCTAACTTATCCAATTTTTCTTCTTATATTTCAAAAGGCTACAGAAAAGCAATCTAATGATTTACTTATTGGAGGTATTCTTCTGCTTTTGAGTATTGCTTTTTTGATAGCTCTATGGGCAATTTATTTTGCTTCTACCTCACCTCATCTTCTTTGGCCATTAGCTTTATTCACGTTAATATTTAGATTTATATCTCCATTGATTTTTGTTCGTGTGTTAAATAAATGGCAGTCATCAGATAATGCTTTGATAAAGCCTTCAACTAAAGTTTTGGTAGAGGCTTTTCCAGGTTTCGGAATGGTTCTTGGAACTTTCATAATTCTCTCACCATATTTTGATTCAAATAGTTCAGAAACCTTGGAATTATTCATAGCAACAGCCTTTGCGATTTTCACATTTTCACAGTTTTATCTATTTCTGTTTATTGATTATATCAGAAAAGATAGCCTAGCCTTTGCTTGGATTGCAGGTTTTTTAATTGGAGTAGGTTTGATGGTTATGGTTCCTTATTACCTAGATGGTTTTGATTCAGCTTTTAGATTTACATCTGCAGCAGGTTGGTTTATGGGGTCTTTTATCATGATGTATGGTGATAGAGAACCTTACTCTGAATATTTGAAAAAGCTGAGGTGGTAATATACCAGCGCCTTCTAAAACGAAGATTTATGGTTCCTTACTATTAGTCCAAATTATATTTGGTTTTCATTATTTAACAACATCAATAATTGTTGAAGAAGTAGATCCTTTTGAATGGACTGCAATTAGAATTCTTTTTGCTGGATTCATAATGTATTCGTTATACAGCAAGAAAATTAATAATTTTCCAAAAGGGAACGAGTGGTATTTTTTAATATTATTATCTTTATTGGGAATTGTACTAAATACAGCTTTTTTTACCAAGGGTTTAGAACTAACAACACCAGCCCATGCCTCATTAATTAGTTGTATGATTCCAGTTATTACATTCCTTTTTGCTTGGATATTAGGCCGTGAAGGCTTGAATCGTTACAAGTCTTTATCGTTAGTTGTCGCAATGTCAGGAGCTCTAATTTTAATGGAGATTGATAAACTAGATATTAGCAGTGATTTATTTGTAGGTGATGTATTTATATTTATTAATTTTACATGTTTTGGACTTTTTTTAGTTTTATCTAAATCTATGATTGAGAAACATAGTTCGTTGGGTTTGTCTGTATTGGTTATGTCTATCGGAGCTCTACTTCTTATTCCTGTTGCAGTATATGGTATCTATAATAATTGGGAATCTTGGTTAAATCTTTCTTGGTGGATTTATTTTGCCGCTTTTTACTCTATATTTTTTGCTACAGTAATAACATACTCTTTGAATTATTACGCAATGGAATATGTAGATTCTTCAAAAGTTGCTTTATTTATTTATTTACAACCAGTAGTTGCGGGTACCATATCAGTTGCATTAGGAAGAGATGAAATTACTACTAGACTAATCGTTTCCAGTATTCTGATTATGCTGGGTTTATTATTGTCTACAGTTGAAATGAAATCAAGCCCTAAAACCAGTCAATAAATCATCTAAAGTTTCTTTCGATGGCCTTAGCATATCTTCAGATAATTCAGCTAGAGGCGTATCTACTAAATTTTCAGTTTCATCTAGTGTTGGAATACCCTCTTGGAAGTATAGCAATCCGGTAACGTGTTTGTCCTTAACATCAGCATTATGAATTGCATCCAACGCCATCATCCTGTCACCAACATCATGTTCCTCGCTAATTGTCTCTAATCTAAGATAAGAACCATCATGTAATTTAACTTCTTTATATCCTCCAGATGGAATTTCCACTTCTTCTATTGGATTAAAATGTGGAATATAGTCTAAGCCATGAAGCTCTTCATTATTATTCTTAACATATTGCAATGATTTGTAAGATTCTTCATTGTTGTTGAACGTTACACACGGAGAAATTACATCAATCACAGCCATTCCTCGGTGTGACATTCCAGCGCGAATTAATGCAGTTAGTTGCTTTCTAGAACCTGAGAATGAACGTGCAACAAATGAGCATCCTAAATTGATAGCCATAGCGCAAAGGTCAATTTGTTTTAATTCATTTGGAACACTTTTCCTCTTCTGTGAACCTTCCTCAGCTGTAGCTGAATATTGCCCTTTGGTAAGGCCATAAACACCATTATTTTCCACAATATAAAGCATGTTTAGATTTCTTCTTATAGCGTGAATAAATTGACCTATACCTATACTAGCAGTATCTCCATCTCCAGAAACTGCAAGAAAATTTAAATCTTTATTTGCCATATTAGCTCCAGTAGTTACAGAAGGCATCCTTCCGTGTGCAGTATTGAATCCGTGACTTTGCCTTAAGAAATACGCAGGGGTTTTACTTGAACACCCTATTCCAGACATTTTAGCTATACCGTCAGGAGTTATGGAATTCTCCCATGCAGCTTTCATAATTACGCTGGATATTGCATCATGGCCACAACCTGGGCATAGAGTGGACTTACCACCTTTGTATTCGTCTAGCGCTAAATCGAGTTTGTTGACTTTTGCCATATTTAAATTTCGAATGACTCCAATGTGCCTATTATTGCTTCAGCATATTCTACAGCTTTTGGTGGCAAACCATCACTGAATGCAACAGAGTAGAGCTTTGGTACTAATTCTGTAGCTATTTCTTTTCTTAAAATGCCATACATTTGCCCATCTCTATTAACTTCTAAAACAATAATTTTTTTGTGTCTCCTCACAAACTCATCAACTTCAGGAGAAAGAGGTAGAGCTCTTACTCTACATTGTGAAACTTTCATTCCAGTAGATTCGAGAATATCATCTATTTCTTGTATGGTATTCTCCATTGATCCATAGTAAATTATTCCGAGATCTTGTTCTTCTTCCTCTCTGAATACTGGCTGAGGTAAATCAGTTCTTGATCCTTCAATTTTTTTCTTTAGCCGATCCATATTAGTTCGGTATACTGATGCTTTCTCAGAATAAACTCCGTCTTCATCTCTGCCAGTTCCCCTTGAAACAATAGGTTCTAATCCACTTCCAGGTAATGTTCTGTAAGGAATTCCATCACCATCAACATCACGATATCGTCCATAATTCTCAATTTTTTCGAGTTCTTCTTGAGTACGAAGAACTTTTCCCCTATTCATTGGCTTGTCTGGATATTCAAATCCATTTGAGGCCCATAAATTCATTCCAAGATCTAAATCAGTAAATCCAAATACCATAGTTTGATATTTTTCAGCATAGTCAAATGCTTTCCATCCAAATTCAAAACATTCATCTACATTACCAGGAATTAGAACAATATGTTGTGTATCTCCATGGCTGGCTTCATAGAGCATAGATATGTCTCCTTGTTGGGTTCTTGTTGGAAGTCCAGTAGAGGGTCCTACTCTTGTAACGTCCCAAATCACACTAGGTATTTCTGCATAATAAGCAAGACCAATTAATTCAGACATTAATGATATTCCAGGGCCACTTGTACAAGTCATCCCTCTTGCACCTGCCCAACCTGCACCGAGCACCATACCAACTGCAGCCAACTCGTCTTCGGCCTGTATTACTGCACATGTTGATTTTCCGTCTTTATCTAATCTTAATTTTGGAATATATTTGTCAATTCCTTCAGCTAGAGAAGATGAAGGCGTAATTGGATACCAAGATAACATGTTAATCCCGCCATATATACACCCTAAAGCTACAGCTTCATTTCCATCGATCAAGAATCTATTTTCATCTTTTTCTCTTTTCTCAACATAAAAATGGTCCTTCTTTTCTAATTCACTTTTGAAATATTCTCTTCCAGATATAGAAGCTTGTGAATTAATTTCAATGGCTTTTTCTTTTCCACCGAACTGTTTTGATATCGCTTCTTCCAAAATATCTTGCGGTATTTCTAGCATTTCAGCCATTATTCCAACATAAATCATATTGGCCACCATCTTAGATAATTTAGGATTAATTTTACGAGCCATTGAAGTCATTGGTACTGGGTAGACAATTAGGTCATCTCGATTTACTGGAGCTTTCACGTCAGTATTATGAATTAAAACAGTTCCAGGAGCAAGTTTTTCTATATCTTCACTCCAAGTATCTATGTTCATTACTACTTGAATATGTGTATTGTCACCCGGTGCTTGATACCCATAATCGCTTACTCTTACGATGTACCAAGTTGGCAGCCCAGCAATATTAGAAGGGAATAAATTTTTTCCAGAAGCGTGAGTCCCCATCCTGAATAAAGCATTTAGTAAAATCAAATTAGCGCTCTGAGAGCCAGTACCATTTGCGGTAGCGATATTTATCGTAAAATCGTTTACAATTTTTTCCATTATTTAGACGTATCATTTGATACGGATATTCATATAGCTAACGGAGTATTCTTAAGCATTCGCGCCTAGTAATATTCCACGGTCTAAAAACCGTGTAGTATATATAGGAGAATACAAGTCGTAAATCCTAGTGGATAAAGCTAGCTGCAACGAGCAGAGACGTATTTGCGTTACCCCGAATGGACTTTGACTAGGAAGTCGAAGGGTGACAGGGAGAGGTAGTGCAAGGAGCGTAAGCGCTTTATTTTCTTAAAATTATCAATGAAAGCAGTCATTCCAGCAGCAGGTTTTGGTACGAGATTTCTACCTCTAACTAAAGCACAACCAAAAGAAATGTTGCCTGTAGTCAACAAGCCTACAATTCAGTGGGTAGTAGAGGAAGCTGTAGATGCTGGAATTACAGATATTGCAATAATAACTGGTGATCATAAACAAGCAATAGAGCATCATTTTAAGCCAATGGAGAAGTTAGAAAAAGTACTGGAAAAAGCTGGGAAAACTGAAGAGCTTAAAGAAATAAGAAAGATTAATGAGATAGCTAACTTAGAATTTATAGTACAAGAAGAGCAGAAGGGCCTAGGGCATGCGATTCTTTGTGCTGAAGATTTTGTAGGTAATGATTCCTTTGCAGTTTTGCTAGGAGATACAATATGTACTGGAAATCCTAATTGCACAAAAGGTTTAGTTAATCTGTTTTATGAGAATGAGGCTAATATTTTTTCAGTAGAAGAAATAAGTTTAGAGGAAACGAAAAGGTATGGGGTTGTTTTAGGAAAAGAAGTTGGGAAAGGAATAATGTTGGTAAAAGACCTAGTTGAAAAACCTGAACCAAATGACGCTCCCTCACTATTAGGTATTCAAGGAAGATATGTTTTTACATCCGATATATTTGAATACTTGAAGTTAACAAGAGACGGTGCTGATGGCGAGATCCAGTTAACAGATGCCATGAAATCACTGGCAAACACTCAACTCCTTTATTCTTGGATATTCAATGGTAAAAGATACGACATTGGAACTATGAAGGATTGGTTTCAGTCCCATTTAGAGTTGTCCATCGAATCAGAATTTTCACTAGTCTTAAAAGGGGTAATGAATAAATTATGAGATACTTGGTAACTGGAGGCGCCGGCTTCATCGGATCTACACTTTGTCGGAAGCTTTTAACAGAAGGCCATTCGGTAGCTTGTCTAGATGATTTAAGCACTGGAAATCGTGAAAATATTACAGAATTAGATGTTCACGAACGTTTTGAATTTTTTAACCACGACCTCACAAAGCCTTTTTTCCCAGACAAAATAGATGCAATATTCAATCTAGCTTGTCCAGCTTCCCCAGTTCATTACCAGTATAATCCAATTAGAACTCTGAAAATGGGAACTCTCGCAATGTATAATGTATTGGGCATGGCTTCTAGACTCAATGTACCTATTTTGCAGGCATCTACATCAGAAATATACGGTGATCCCTCTGAGCATCCTCAAAAGGAATCATATCTAGGCAATGTAAATCCTATTGGGCCACGGGCTTGTTACGATGAGGGAAAGCGAGTTGCCGAAGCTCTATGTGTTGCTTATGAAAGCTATAATAATGTTAAGGTACATATAGCTAGAATTTTTAATACATATGGGCCATTCATGGATCCTAAAGATGGAAGGGTTGTGAGCAATTTTATTGTTCAGGCATTAAGAGGAAAACCAATCACAGTTTATGGGAATGGCTCTCAAACAAGTAGCTTTTGTTTCGTTGATGACCTTGTAGATGGCCTCATAAAATTATTAAATTCCGACTTTAGAGGTCCAGTTAATCTAGGCAACCCTGACGAATATTCTATGATTAAATTTGCAGAAATAATTAAGAAAAAAACTAATTCCAGTTCTGAGATTGTCTTCAAGGATTTACCAGAAGATGATCCAAAGAAACGTTGTCCAGATATAAGTTTAGCTAAAGAATTCTTAAATTGGGAACCTAAAGTTTCGCTCGAAGAGGGCATAAATAAGACTATAGATTGGTTTAAGCAAAAATAAAAATATGCAAATACAAATCCAGCATCCTTCAACAGGCAAAACTAAAAGTTTTAATTATTCACATTTTTTAGCAAACAAAGACTTAGAATTTGACAAAGAAATATTAGTAGACTGCAACAGAGGGGTATACGACTTTATCGCTAAAGGAGATGAAATAATTGTTGACAAACATGAAATATACGATAAAGAAAAAGCTGTCTCGTTCGATAAGGGTAGAAGATATGAGGGAATAAAAGAAAATAAAAAGACAAATCAATTTGCATTTTTTAAAAAAATTATTAATGAGCAAGGTACAGATGGCCCAGTACTTTCAGTAGGTTGTGGAACCATGTATTGGGAAAAAAGGCTGGATAGTGATTTAGTTTTTTTCCCTCTTGACATATCTAAGCATATGTTGAGAGAAGCCATTGATAAGCACAGAACTAAGTTTGGAATTCACGCAAATGGAGCAAATTTACCTTTTGCTGACAATGAATTTAGTTTGAGTTTCTGCATAGATTCATTACCTGAAAATTTTTATGGAAATAAGCATGCTCAAAATACACGTAAGAAAATTTTGTTAGAAATGAATCGTGTCACTAAACCTGGTGGTAAAATATTACTTCTCCTTCCCAATTCTATGAAGACTAAGTTTATTAATACAGTTAAGCTTAAGAAATTTAGAGGTATTCCAAACGATGAATATGGTTTTTCCCCTAATAATCTTAATAATGAATTAATAGATTTAGGTTTTGACATAGAGCATTTTAGTTACAGGATGAGCTTAGGTCCATTTAGAAGTCAGAGGTTAATAAATTCTTGGAATTCCTTAATATCTTTTTTTAGAATAAATTTTTTAGGGTCAATATTTGCAGTAATTAAAGTTAAATAGCAGGTAGAAAATATTTTAATATTATGCTTAAAAAGGGTACTTGATGAAAAACATCCGAACTGGAGTTATAGGCACAGGTTCTATGGGTCAAAATCACGCACGAGTTTACAGTGAAATCTCTAATTTAGTAGGGGTAGCCGATCTAAACGAGGGCCAAGGGAAAAAGGTAGCTAATAGATTTGGAGTCAAATGGCATAAAAACTTTGAGGATTTGTTGTTAGATGTAGATGCAGTAAGTATTGCAGTTCCTACGTCATTACATCTCCAAATTGCAAAAAAAGTTCTACTCTCTGGAGTTCATGTCCTAGTAGAAAAGCCCCTCTCAAATAGTATAGAGGAAGCTTCTGAAATAGTTAAACTGGCAGCCAAAACAGATTTAACACTTGCAGTAGGTCATGTAGAAAGACACAATCCGGTTGTGAATTATGCTAAAAAGGCTATTGATGGAGGTAAATGGGGCGAGATAATTACTCTAACATCTAAAAGAGTATCGAATTTCCCTGAAAGAATAACTGATGTAGGAGTACTGTTTGATTTGTGCATACATGATATAGATATATCTAATTACCTATCTAATTCTAAAGTAAACTCAGTATATGCATTAGGGGGCAAGAAGAGGGCACCTCACGAGGACCACATTAACTTGTGCCTTTCATACGATTCTGGATTGATATCTATTTGTGAAACTAATTGGTTGACTCCAAATAAAGTTCGAAAGTTAGAAATCACAACATCAACGCATTATATTGAGCTTGATTATCAGAGTCAGAGTATAGAATTATTTAAGTCAAAATACATTAATGTAAATAAATCTAATCTTTACTCATCAAATCTACAATTGGAGACTATAAAAGTTCCAATAAACCAGGAGGAGCCACTAAAGCTAGAATTGGCAGATTTTTTACAATCCACAGTTAGTAATAAAACCCCATTAGTAACTGGAGAAGAAGCTTTAGAAGTTGTTCGAATATCAGCACACGCTCTCGAATCGCTTATGAATAAGAAGGTAATAAAAACATAGAGGAAAAAAACAATGTCAATAGAAGAAAAAGTTAGCCAGTTTACTATTGGTTTCGACCATAGAGATAAAGAAAAGCTTCATCAAATGTGGGATAAAATTTTTAGCACACAGCAATGGTCTGAAGGGATTTACACAAAAGAATTCGAATCACTTTGGAGTGAATGGAATGATGAGGACAGTGTTGCTTTTTCAAGTTGGGCAGGTGGAGCCATGGCAGTACTGAATTATATTGATGTAAAGAATGAAACTGTTTTATGTCCATCCAATACATTTATGGCCACACCGTTGTCTGTTATCAACGCTGGTGGGCATGTTGAGTTTGTAGATTCAAATCGTGAAGATCTTTGTATGTCATTTGAAGATTTCAGGGTTAAAGCAGAAAAGCATAGTCCTAAAGCAGTTTGGGTAGTACACATCGGCGGCCATATTTCTTTTGACATTGAAAAAATTTCATCGTATTGCAAGGAAAATAAAATTTGGTTAATTGAGGACTGTGCTCATGCTCATGGTGCCGAATGGAATGGTAAAAAACCAGGTACTTGGGGAGATGCAGGAGTTTATTCAATGTATGCCACAAAAACAATATCTACAGGGGAAGGAGGAATATTAGTATCAAAGCACAAAGAATTACTTGATTATTGTTATAAGTTCCGAAACTACGGTAAATTTGAATACGATGTTGAGGGCCTTAACTACAGAATGAGTGAGTTTACCGCAGCTCTAGGTGTAGTTCAAACTAGAAGAATGTCTGAAATTGTGGACTGGAAAAATAGTTATGCCGAGAATTTCCTTGATTCAAAGCACAGCAACCGAATTATCTTCCCTGACGGAATGAAATCAGGTTATTACAAGTATATAGTTTTCGATAAGTTAGAAAAGTCAACCGGAAAGGTTTACGACGAATCTTGTCATAAAATAATGGGCCATGAAATTGATTTACCTAATACGGATTGGATTGTTAGTAATCACTGGTGCGTTCCATTGTACTATCATCCTGAATTAGAGGTTAAAAAATGAATGTAGGCGTAATTGGAGGTTCTGGATTTATTGGTTCTCATGTTGTTGATAAATTGTTTGACGCAGGCCATAATGTAACAGTTTTAGACGGAGTTAAGCCTCAAAGAAATGATGTAGGTTACAAAGTTATAGACATTACAGATCTGGAAAATACCTTGGTTACATTAGATGGTGGTTATGATGCAATTTATCTTTTGGCGGCTATGGCTGATGTCAATGATTGTTATAAGAATCCTGTAAAAACAATCGAAGTAAATGTATTAGGAGTAGCTAATGTATTGGAAGCCTGTGTTAAAAATGAAATAGAACGTTTTCTTTTTGCAAGTACTGTATGGACATATGGTTTAAGCGATGTTGAGGTGGTTGATGAATCTACTCCACTTAATATCACAAATAAAGAGCACATATATACGGCATCAAAAGTGGCAGCTGAAACCTTAATTCAAAGTTACAGTAATCTCTATCATCAAGATTTTACTATCTTGAGATATGGTATTCCTTATGGCCCAAGAGCGAGAGGTGGAACAGTTCTTCCAATTTTTGTTAGATTGGCAATGGAAGGTAAGCCTCTTACAATTCAAGGAGATGGCTCAGCTCATCGTAAATTTATATATGTTGAAGATATAGCATATGGTAACGTGGCAGCCCTTTCTCCTGATGCTAAAAATCAAGTTATTAATTTAGAAGGCCCAAGAAATATTTCTGTAAAGGAAGTAGCCGACACAGTTAATGAACTATTCAATGGAGATGTTGAAATAAACTATGTTGAAGCGCGCCCTGGAGATTATGCGGGAAAAGTTGTTTCTAATGACAAAAGTAAAAAGTTACTCGACTGGGAGCCTTTAGTTGATTTTAAAGAAGGTGCAAAAAATTTTTTAGACTGGTATAAAGAAAATTCACAATAGGAAAGAGAAATGTATTCATTCGCCATATTATTTTTAGTATCATTTTTTGGTACTTTGTATGTTTTACCTCATACGATTAGAAAATTGACTGAAAGTAATCAAGTAGCTAAGGATATGTACAAAGTAAATACGCCAAATGTACCTACTAATGCAGGGATGGTCCTGTTATTTACATCTTTTATTTCACTATCAACTTTACCTTTTTTCAACAGAATTATGGGATTATTTTTAGATTCTAACCAAGGAATAATGGATTTAAACGAGAGCAATTTTGCTTTTCTCTTGGTGGTCTCAGTTTATGCACTGTACGGCTTAATTGATGATTTGGTTGACATAGGCCGAAAACTTAAGGTAGTTCTTCCCATTGCTTTTGGTTTTCCGCTAATTTCTTTTGTAAATGCTAATACTATCTGGATTCCTATATTTGGAAATTTTGATTTAATGGATACTTTTTACTCAGATATCTTATGGAATGATTTGTTTAGAATTATAGTTATTCCAGTTTACATTATGGTTGTGTCAAATTTGGTAAACATGCATTCAGGTTATAACGGATTGCAGTCAGGCCTATCTATTATTATCATATTGACTCTTTTGATTAAATCCAACATAGACGGCAAAATAGAGGGAGTGCTGCCAGCAAGCTCGTTCATAGGTTCCTTTTTAGCGTTCTGGCTTTTCAATAAATATCCGTCAAAAGTTTTTGAAGGTAATGTAGGCTCTTTACTATTTGGATCAATTATTGGGAGTATCATAGTATTACAAGAGTATTGGTGGTTTGGATTCTTCATATTGTTACCTCATACCTTTAATTTTATTCTTTGGTTAATTTGGTTATATTTAATGCGGAAAGATCCAGATAAATATTTACAAGCAGACGGTAATCATAAGAAATTTGCGACTTTAAGATCAGATGGTACAATTAAGGTTCCAAACAAGCTGACATTAAAATGGATTCCAAATTATTATTTTAGATTAAATGAAAAGCAATCGGTCATAATTTGCTATTTTGTTTCATTCTTTTTCTGTTTATCAGGTGTTATAATTTTTTATTAATTAGAATGGGTAGAGACTTTACATTAGATATTTATCGTAAACTTTGCATTTCTCTTATGAAGGGTGGTTTTCAGATGTCTCGGGTTAATGACTATTTATCTTCATCAATTCAAGAGGAAGGTAAAAAAATAATAATGAGACATGATGTAGATTTAAGACCTGAAAGAGCTTTGGCAATGGCTAAATTAGAAAAAAGTTTGGGTTTTAATTCTACCTATTATTTTAGATACATTGATGGCGTTTTTAATGAGGAAATTATTAAGGAGATATCTAGTATCGGTCATGAGATCGGTTATCATTATGAGGTTTTAGCAAAATGTAATGGTAAAATGCCTGAAGCAATTGATAAATTTAAATTTGAATTATCTAAATTTAGACAAATAGTTCATATTGACACTATATGCATGCATGGTTCACCATTGTCAAAGTGGAATGATTTAGACTTATGGGATAATTATAATTTTGAAGATTACGAAATTCAAGGTGAAGCGTTTCTTTCTATTAATTATGATAAAGTACATTATTTTACAGACACAGGTAGGAGTTGGAATGGAGCTGCTTACAATGTAAGAGATAAAGTGCAATCCAAAAAATCAAAGATTTTAGTTAAAAGTACATCCGAATTAATATATGCTTTAAATTCCATAAATAGTGATGTTTCAATTAATACTCATCCTCAAAGATGGCATAATGGTTTTTTTGGTTGGACATTTGAATTACTTTCTCAAAATATTAAAAATATAGGTAAACGATATTTACTTAGAAAACACGGCTAGTCTTTCCAGTAAAAACTAAAAAATACTATCATGGAAGTTTTGCTTACAGGAACTGAAAGTGCTAAAGGAATAGTTGCAGCTAGAGCCCTAGGCACACAAGGAATAAATTTTATAACTTCAAGTCATAAGAAAAATACTCCTGCTAGTTATTCTAAATATTCTTCAGGCCATGTAGTATATTCAGATCCACTGGCTGAGCCTGTAAAATTTATTAATGATTTAATTTCAATAATCAAAAACAATAATATTAAAGTTTTAATGCCTTTGCATTCAAGAGAGACCAAAATAATATCAAAGAATAAAAAAATCTTAGAAGAAGTTGTAAGCATTCCTTTAGTAGATTATAAAAAATTTTCATTAGTAGATAATAAACGTTCATTAAATCAGATAGCTACTAAACTTAACTTGCGTACTCCAAAAACTATATTTCCTAAGAATTTAGGAGATTTAAAAAATTTAGATTTAAAATTTCCCCTTGTCATAAAAATCCAGGAAGGTCAAGGAAATAAGGGACTTTCTTATGCAAATAATTATGAGGAGCTACATCATAATTTTGAATCAACAATTAAAAAACATAATTTAAAAATTGAGAATTATCCAATTGTTCAGGAATATATTGAAGGAAAGGGATTAGGTACTTCTGTTTTGTATTCAAATGGTAAAATGCAAGCTTTCCTATCTCATCTTCGTTTAAGAGAAAATCCACCAAGTGGAGGGCCTAGTACATTTAGAGTCAGCCTTAGAAATAAGAAAGCAGAAAAGATAAGTAAGAAGTTAATGGATTATATAGGGTGGCACGGCATCGCAATGTTAGAATTTAAACTTGATAATCAAACAAATGAACCATATCTAATTGAAGTTAATCCCCGATTTTGGGGGTCTATGTATCAACCGATAGCATCAGGATTAAATTTTCCTTACTGGCTTTATTTAATTTCTCAGAATAAATCCTTAAATTTTAAAAAAGAAGTAGCTTTAGGAATTAAAACTAGATTTTTAGCTTTAGATATAATTTCTTTCTTAGCCCATTTTCGTTATAATAATGATAAACTGAGATTTTTAAAATCTTATTTATCATTTAAAGATACAAGATTTGATTTAGAATCATTTCAAGATTTTAGGCCTATTTTTTTGTATTACATTGAATGTTTGAGAAAATTAAATTTATGATTGATTATTACAATATACATAATTTACTTAATATTAGAGTAGAAAAATGTAATGTAGGTTTATTTCATGACGTAGAATATGAGTATTCATTTTTCAAATCCGAAGTTCCATTAGAAAATGTTGATTTGTCTATAAGAATTGGAGAATTCCACCCCTCCTTAGAAGATTGTAAGTTAGTAAATAGAGAGTTTTATGTTAAGAAAGATTATATATTCTATCAGAAAAAGCAGACTGGTTATTCCTGGAAAGTTGAAATAAGAAATTTAACAAGGCAATCGATTGAAGTGAAATATTTTGTCAAATATTCAGGTTTCCGTTCACTATTTCCAATTTTCGCTTCACAAAATATATTCATGCGTTCATTATTATTCATATCTCTACTAAAAAAAGGATATTTGCTAATGCATTCCTCTGCAGTTAGTGATGGCAATAAAGCTAGTATTTTTATGGGTGAAGCGGGAGTTTATAAAACTACATTAGCAATAAAAATGATGAATGATTATGGTTATGGTTTTCTTGGGGAAGAAAATGTCATTATTGGTAAAGGGAAATGCTATCCTTACCCATTTAATTATCAATCATTTTCGTACAAGAAAGATTTTTGGGGATTTGAGAAAGCTAAAAACAAAATTCAAAGATTAAAATTAATATTACATCTGTTGCTAAATAGGCACAATAATCTAAGATTATCTTCGCAGTCATATGAATTAGAAAATCTTTTTTATCTTAAAAGAGAAATGAATCAAAAAACAGTTACTATTTCTCCTGCATCTAAAAAAGCGATGGTCAATTTTGGTTTAATTAATGAATTAGAAGAAATAAGTAGCTGTCCAACCCATGCACTTTCCGGAATACCTTATAATTCTTTTATAGATATTATTAATGTTTATTTATATTCGCATGATCTCAAAAGAACCGAATTAATTTGGCCTACAGTCAATTCAATTTTGAAAGAGAACATAGATAAGATAAACAATTACGTTTTAATTGAGCCTATGCACTTTTCAGAAGACTTACCTATGGCTATTAACAACTTAATAAAATCTAAATGAGCTCTAAAGTTAGAACAATATCATTGCTAGGTATCGATGGTTCAGGAAAGAGCACTTTATCCAAATCTTTAAAAGAATATCTTGAGAAATTAAACTTTAAAGTAACAATAGTTCCATTTCATCATTGGTTGTTTGCACATGAGTTGAAGACCTTCTTCGGAAAAAGTATTGATAGAGGCCGTAAATCGATGGATGTTCCTTATAGGCAAAAAAATTATTTTTCTTTATCTTCCATATTAAAACCAATAATTGCTTTTATAGATAACGTTTTTTTTTATATTAGCAAATTTCCGAAAGATGATAATCATATCATAATTTTTGATAGATTTATTTGTTCAACACAAATAAAATTTCGAGCTTTAAATTATAATAATGTTTGGTTCAAAAAGTTGTGGACTTCCTTCAAAACGGACAAAATTTTAGTCTTTGACGTCCCAGAAAAGATATCTGTAATTCGACAAATAAAACGAGGAGATCCTTATTTGTACAGTCTTTCAGAATTAAAATATGAGAGGGAGGAATATATATCCTATTCAAAGGCTCATTCAGGATTAATTATAGATACAAGTACCAATGACAAAGAATCAGTTCTTCAGAAAGTAATTAAAGAGATAAATATAATTTGAGAGTTTTAGTATCAATTAACCATCCTAAACAGGTATTTATATTTAAAAATCTGATTAGAACTTTAATTTTAGATGGCCATGAAGTTAAAATATTATCAGTTTCAAAAGACATTTCCAATGAACTTTTAGATAATTTAAATATAGATTATAAAATCATGGGCTCAAATCAATCAACATTTATTAAAAAAATAATTAATTTATTTGTATTATTTTTTTCAACATTATTTTTTGTAAAAGTATTTAAGCCAGATATTTTTTTAGGACAAGCAGTAGTTTATTTTGGTTTTGTAAGTAAGATTGTAGACAAACCTTACATTATAGTTGAAGATACGGAATGTGTTGATTTGATCCACGCAGTGACTATACCGTTATGCACTAAGGTAGTTACGCCCGATTGGTTTCTCAAGAATTTTGGCAAAAAACATGTTAGGTTTAGTTCCTTTCTAGAAAATTTCTATTTACATCCTAAATATTTTTCCCCAAATCCTCAAATTCTGAAAGATTTAAAAATTAATAAAAATGATAAATGTATGTTCATTAGGTTTGTATCATGGAATGCAATACATGATGATGCAGGTTCTAGCATGACTTTTTCCGAGAAACTCGAATTTGTAGATTTTTTTTCTTCACATTTCCGTATATTTATTAGTTCAGAATCGAAGTTACCTCCTTCCCTATCAAAATATGAAGTAAATTTGAGCGGAACGGAAATTCATGATCTTTTACATTATTGTTCAATTTATGTAGGAGAATCCCCAACCATGACTACTGAATCAGCTCTTTTAGGTACTCCATCAATTTGTATAAATTCGTGGGCTAATCCTAGTACATTAGGAAATTTTTCCGAGCTTTCTCGCAAGGATCTTATAAAATGTACAGATAATATCGATGAAGCTAGAAATTGGATTTTAGAAAGATTTAAAGGTACCGGCTCGTTATCAACAAATAATTTAGAAAATTATTCGTCTTACAGAGAAGTAGATTTGAATGATAAGTTATACGAACTAATAAATGCTAGTATCTATAAAAGTAATTAGGTAAATTATTATGAAAGTACCATTTGCATGGCCTTATTTTACAGAAAAAATGCTCACAAAAGCATCACTTAAGGCATTGTCTGAGCCAGTTTTACAGGGAAAAACAGTTAAGGAGTTTGAAGAGAAATTTGCAGGCAGACATGAAGCCAAAAGAGGAATTTCCTTAGCATCAGGCACAGATGCCTTAACATTTTCCTTTCTAGCATTAGGGAAAAAAGGAGATTTAGTATTGTGTCCGGGAATGAGTTATGTTGCCACTTCAAATGCAATAATATCTGCAGGTATGGTCCCAGTTTTTGTTGATATAAATGAGAAATATTTACTAGACATTTCAAAATTGCCGCCTAATCCGCAAGAATTGGGAATAAAAGGGATGGTTTGTGTTCATTTGTATTCCACTCCTTGTGATTTAGATAAATTAAAGAAATATTGTGACGAACATAGTTTATTTTTGGTAGAGGATTGCGCTCAGGCTCATGGGGCTAAAATTGAAGGGAAAAGTGTAGGTAATATGGGTGATGCTAGTATATTTTCTTTTTACCCTACTAAAAACATGACGGTTTGTGGAGATGGAGGTATGGTAACTACTAATCGTGAAGACATTTATCAAAAAATACTATGTTTACGTCATGATGGAAGATTACCTGGTGGAAATCCATATGAGCATATTGATTTTGGCCGTCCTAGTCGAATGAGTTGTTTCGAAGCCTCAGTTGGGTTGCAACAATTAGAAATGTTAGACAAATTCAATGAAAGACGTCATCAAATATCTCAATTATACTTATTTGGCTTATCTAATTTAGAATATTTCACACTTCCTAAATGGTGGGGAGAATTAGTCCACGGCCCACATTTATTTGTTGTTAAAGTTAAACAATCGTCAAAGATTAGTAATACCCTTTTACATCAAAAATTAAAAGATTATGATATAGGAACATCGTTTCATTACCCTATTCCAATGCATCGTCAGCCAATATATCAAAGATTTGAATGGTATCTGTACGATGGTTCTGAATTATTTAATTCAGAAATTACCAATTTTGACGAAAAAGAGCAGAAGGCAATGAAAAATACATTATCCTTATCTTTAAATTGTATATCATTACCTATATTTTTTGAAATGACAAATGATCAGGTTGATTATGTGGTAAATTCAATTAAAGAGATTATGGGAGATTAGTATGATACCTAAAGATAAGTATATTGCAGTGATAGGTTGTGGTTTTTGGGGCTCTAAGCACATAAGTGAATACCTAAGTCTTGGTATTTCCGTAGTTGCAGTTGATGAAAATAGAGATACATTAGAGAGAATGAATGAGAAAGGAATCATTTCATTTTCAACCTTAGATAAGCTATTAGAATCAGATATTGAACTTTTCGGAGCTTCTATTTGCACACCTAATAATTCTCATTCCAAAGTGGCTAAGAAATTAATGGAAAAGGGAATCCCCGTACTGGTTGAGAAACCTCTTTCTACATCCGTCGAAGAAGCTGAAAAAACAGTTAAATATGCTAACGATAATAACGTAAAATTAGTAGTAGGACATATATTTAGGTTTAATAATGCAATAAGGAAAGTTAAGCAAATAATAGAAAGAGGGGAAATTGGTGATATCCATTTAGTTAAATTTCAGTGGACTAATATGGAAAGATTATTTGATGACAGAGATGTCATCCTTGATTTAGCATTGCATCCTTTTGATATTTTAGATTATATTATAGATGGAGATATTAATATTGTCAGTAGTACAGGAGCCTCATACAGGGAGACTATTTATCCTGAAGTAGCCTTTTTGTCAGGTTTCTATGGAGATATTATTTTTCAGATTGAGGTTTCTTGGTTGACTCCACCTAAAGTTAGGGAACTTACCGTAGTCGGTTCTAAAGCAAGTTTAATTGTTGATGCAGTTGGTCAAAAAATCAACATGGTAAATAATTCAGGTGAAATTACTAAGCTAAATGTTGTAGAAAATAATACAATCAGAGACGAACTCCAAGGTTTTGTAAATTACATACTTGATTCAAATTTTGAGCATCCGGCACGTGGAAAAGTTGGTAACAGAATCGTGAAAATAGTGAGTGAAGCATTAGATAAATGTCAAACTAACTAATAGCCTTTATAGTAAGATTTAAGTAATAAATATGTGGTAAATTAATATGAAAAATGTAGTAGTTTTAGGTAAAGGAGATTTATGTATAAAAATATGTGAATGGTTTAAAAAACATGAGAACTTAAAATATGTTGTTCCAGTAATTCCTGAGCCCCATTGGACAGAATCTCTGGTAGATTGGTGTGAAGTAAACCAAATAGATTATGTAAAAAGTGGGAATTACAGAGATTTACCTAAAGATAAGAAAATAGATTTAGCTTTTTCTTGTTTCTATGACAAAATTGTTAAAAATGATTTCATAGAAAAATGCGTAAGAATCCTTAATCTTCATAATTCACCTCTGCCACTTTATAGAGGAATGAGGCCGATAAATTGGGCTTTAAAGGATAAAAGACAGGAGCATGGTGTTACAATTCATGAAATAACACCAGGGATTGATGATGGCCCTATTGTATCTCAGGTAAGATTTTCAATTTATCCTGATTTCGAAGAAGTTGAAGATGTTTATCTAAAGGCTCTTAATTATGGATATACTCTTTTTCTAGAAACCATGCCTATTTTAGATGTTATTGAAGCCAAGAAACAAACAGGCGAGATAATTTATCATAGTTCCTTAGATAATAATCTTTTAGGTGATAGAGAGGGATACAGAAGAGATCTTAAAACCAAATAGTCTCCTTACACAGTGCATTTACTTTCCCATTACTCCTTATTTTCACCTATTTACATCTTTTAACTAACTAAAAAGAAAATGATAAATTTTAAATCTAAAAAGATATTGATATGGGATTTTGATGGGACTATAGTAGATCTCAAAGTTGATTGGAAGTCAATGAAAAACACACTAATTTCAGAAATATTAAGCCCTCGGTTTCCTTTATTTTACAGATTGATGCCAATTTCACTTATGATTAGTAGAATCAATCCAGATAAGCGTGAAGTTTATCTCAACATAATTAAACGTTTTGAAAAGAATGCAAGTTATCAAATAAATGAGGATGCGTTAAAAGTAATAAAATTTTATAGATTAGATAAGCAAATGTACATATTATCAGATAATCTTAATAGTACCATTAAAGCAATTCTAAATAATCTAGGCATAAGTGAATATTTTTTAGATATCATTGCAAAAGATGATGTTAACACACCTAAACCTTCTAATGAAGGCCTTCTTTCATTATTAAAGAAAAATAATATCAAAGACAAAGATAAGGTAGTAGTTATTGGAGATAGTTGGAAAGATAATATTATAGCTTACAGGTGTGGGATAGATTTTTTTCACGTTAGGAGATTAGAAGAGTGGAAAAGAAATTAAATATTTTTTGTTTTTTAAGTATGTTGGATCTTACGGTTGAGCATTCGTTAAAGCCAATTATAATGTTACCTCAAGTAGAAAACTTATTTGTTTTTCGTTTAAGACATAATCCAGGTCCATATTTAGAAAAAACAACATATTTTTGTAACAAATTCCGATTTAATATATTGAATATAATCTTTGAATTTTTTTATAGCATAGCACTCTCAAAAAAGTATAAACCTGACATTATTATTTCTTATTATATTAAGCCTCATGGGTTTGTAGCTTTGCTTGTAGGAAAGATAATTAACGTTCCGGTAAATTATAATGTGATGTCTGGTCCTGAAGAGTTCAAGCTTCTTAGGTTAGGCCGAACCTTTGATCGACAAAGTTCAACTCTTGAGAATTTTTTAATAAGTATAACAAGTAAATTTGATTCTATAACAACTACAGGCACAAAAACAATGGAATATTTAATAGCGAACGGAATATCTAAAGAGTTAATAAAAATATTACCTGATTCCGTGGATTTAGATAAATTTGTTCCAATCAATCAAAATAAGTTTTTTGATTTAATTTATGTGGCTCGGTTAGATCCAATAAAGAGGCAAGATTTATTTCTCCATATGATTTCCAAGTTAGCAAAAAAATATCCAGATATAAAGGCAGGAATAGTAGGCGATGGTCCAAAATATAATTCGTTAAAGAAATTGATTACTAGTTTAGGAATAAAAAAGAATGTTGTGATGTTAGGGTATAGGGAAGACGTAGAATTATTTTATCATAATTCACGCATTCTAGTTTTATGTTCTGAAAGGGAAGGCCTTCCAATGGTCGTTCTGGAAGCGATGGGTTGTGGTTTACCATGTGTTGTTTCCGATGTTGGAGATATAAATGATTTAATAACGAATAATTTCAACGGTTACATTGTTCCAGATTATAATGATATAGATTTATTTGTAGAATCAATTGATAAACTACTTTCGTCTAAGCAAAATTATGATATGATATCTTCTAATTCCATTTCTACAGTTAGAGAAAAATATTCCTATAAGGCTGCAACTGAGGTTTGGCAAACCATATTGTCAGAAATATAACAAAAATGAAAATAGGTTTGATCGTAGGTGGATTACATCCAGTTCGTATTGGGGGAGCTGAAAAGCAAGCACTAGGATTGGCAACCTCACTTTCCGAAAATCATGAGGTTACAGTTTTTGTTAGATATAATAGTAGTTATAATAATGAAAAATTTCCTTTTGATTTAGTTCAAATAAAATCTCCCAATGTCAAATTCATACGATATTTTTGTACTTTAGCCTTTTCTATGTATCATTTTTTTTTAATGAGGAAAAAGTTAGACGTTTTATTCAGTTTCGGGCTCTATGATACGGGTTTAAAATCAATGTTAGCATCTATAATTTTCGGCATTCCATTTATATCTTCAATAAGGGCTGAAATTGACTATCTTAAGTATAGTAAATTAAACAATTTAATTATAAGCAAATCAAGATTAATCCATGTTCAAAGTGAAATTATAAAGGAAACTTTTTCTAAGCTCTTTCCGAAATCTAAAGTAGCAGTAGTTCCCAATGGAATCTTTCCAAGTAGTATAGATTATCAAAAAATTACAAATCGTAGGAAAATTATCGCTTATCTGGGCCGTTTAACTGAGAATTCTGAGCGAAATGACAAGGGAATTAGGTACCTAATTAAAGCAATGAGTGGAGTTCACGACTCAATTTGCATAATTTTAGGAGATGGCCCTGCACGACCTACTCTAGAAAAACAGTCAAGAGGCAAAAAAATAGTTTTTTTGGGGGAAATTCACCCCAGTCTTGTACTTAAATATTTATCTAAAGTTAGATGTTTGGTAGTACCTTCCGTATCTGGCGATGGTTTTCCAAATGTTATCATAGAAGCTATGAGTGTTGGTACTCCAGTGATAGGCACACGTAGCTCTGGAATACCAGATATAATAAGCGATGGACATAGTGGAATACTAGTTGACAAAAAAAGTCCCCCTCAATTAAGTAAAGCCATAGTAGATGTTACTAATTCTTATGATATATTATCTTCATTAAGTGTGAATTCCTTAGAAGAGGTTAAATCTTTTTATTGGGAAAATATTACGCCCAAGTTTGAAAAAATATTATCAAGCGCCATTCTTTCTAAGGTTAGTAAATAATATGAATAGAGACAATCAATTTTTTTACATTATACTTTTTTCTTTGGTATTATTAATATCATATAATTTTTCTTTCTCATATTTATTTTTTAATCCTAGCAATGAAGGAATGGAAGCTTGGATCGAAGAAGTTAACTATGATGAATCTTCTTACATTAGCAATTTAACATTTGTAGTTAAAAATTTATTTGATAGGCAAATACCTTGTCTATATAATTTAGAGATTAGTAATGGACAATGGATTACTGATACCACTATCTTAAATGCTTTCGAAAGCAGGATTATTACAGTAAGTTTTGAAGTAATTCCCGATAAAGTGTTCATAACAATTTATGCGGGAGATGTTCCACTTACATTGAGTTTAAAATGATTAATCGATCAAAATATTATTTGTTACTTATACTTATATCCATAGTTACCTTACAAAATACATTTTTTGAGTTAATTAATTATGGTTTGACATTTACAAGTGTAGATGGGCTATTACATTTTTCGAGGGGGAATTTGTACAC
Organism: Marine Group III euryarchaeote CG-Epi1; assembly: GCA_001875345.1. Lineage (GTDB taxonomy): Archaea > Thermoplasmatota > Poseidoniia > MGIII > CG-Epi1 > CG-Epi1. The sequence goes on along the minus strand of MIZA01000001.1, from coordinate 8,975 downwards.
AGAAATTTCAGATCCCTTTTCTTTAGCAGAAGTTTATGTTTATTATCCACCAGGTTATTCCATTTTTGTTGGCGTCTTACTTTTATTTTTTGAAGACTCATTTCTTACTTGGTATATATTTAGAGCATTCAGTGCTGTCTTAGTCATACTCCTAATTTTTATCTTCGGTAATAAGCTTATTAACGCAAAATTAGGAATTTTAGTCTCATTATTTTCAGCCCTTCCTTTAGGTATCGTTTATTACAAAAATGATGAGGGCAATTTTTTACCAGCACTAAATATTACTTCCCCCTCCCTTAATGGTTCCGATACAGACATAATCTTAATATTATCTCAAATGGTCTTAATAATCTTCATTTTAGACAGGCATTCTAAAACTAACTTTTCTAATAATAAGTTTATCCTTGTATTGTTCTTCTTTTGTTTAATTCATGCATTGTCTCACACTAATCGTTTGTTAATGATATTCGCATCTGTAATTATTTTTTCTTTAGCTATACAGTTTACGAATCACGATAGAAAAGTTAAAACAAATGCATTACATGTTTCTTTAACGTACCAAATAGCCTTGCTATGTTCTTACTTATTCCATTATTCCAACGTTTTCAACTCAACAGCAATAGGTGAAGAATTTGCTAATAAAATCCCCGGTTCTCTTGATTCTATTAGTCTAAATTTTAGTTTCTATTTCGCTTTATTTGTAACTTTTAACATCCTAGTTTACGTAATTTCATTTAATATAAATACGAATATAATTTCAAATAAATTTGTTGACAAATATTGGATTGTTTATACATTTTTTGCACTTTCGATTTCAATTACAATTTTATACTCTGGATCTAACAGCTCATTTTCATCTGTTTCAGGGCCTTACTTCATTGGTAATGCTTCATATTTTGGCAACATACTCATACTGGCTAAGCATGGATATAGTCTTTTGATTTTTTTCTCTTCTTTTGCGGCCTATTACTACATAAGAGATCAGTCTATTCGTAGAAATTATAGACTAATCTTAGAATTATTTTTAATTAGTTTGATGGTATATTTAATCTCAATTTGGCTTGATTTTGTCTCTAGAAGAATGGGCGCCTTTTACATTTTTAGACCTCTTTTTATTGGTTCAGCAATTTATTTTTCCTATAATTTTTTGAGTCGCATCAATCTTCGTCATATTACTATTCCTGTTGTAACGTTTTTAGTTATTCTCATACAAACATTCATGATTTTTAATTACGTAATAAGTCCTCCAATAATTATGGGTATTAATGATTATGATAACACAATAAAGAGTAGAGACTATCAAGAAAACATAGGTGTTTCTATAAACATTATTAAGCATTTAAATAAAGTAGAGCACGAAGATAAGCTGATTTTAACTTTAGCCGAAAATCAAAAGTTGTTTGCAGCATTGTATCCAATAAGTCCTATTTCCGAAGAACACTTAGGCACGATATTCAGAAATGAAATATACTTTTTATCATTCTTCGAAAGTTATGATTCTGAATATCTTGTTATTACTCAAAGAGATATAATATCAAAAGATAATACTACAATTCAGTTTAACACTGATAAATATGACAACTACGATTTTTTAGACATAACTTATACAAATAGTTTAGGTGAAAAAGTATATTTTTATAACGGAGGTTTAGATTAACCTGTTAGATCTAAACAATTAAATGACATATAAAGTAATTTCTGCATCAAGAGGGCCCGGAAACGGCTCTAAAAAAAATTGGAGAATTTTTGAGAGGTCTAAGCTCGAGGAATATTTCGGAAAGATAATAGATGTTCCATGTGACGATGGTTTCAGTGTTTTAAGAGCCTATAAAGAAAATCGTGACTCTTTAGAATATATCAGATGGTATCCAGACTCAGAATTAACAAATAGATTAGAATATGATGGCATGCTTAAGCAGAATGAAAAAATTAATAATCTAAAATTTTTAACAAATTCAGCTAATGGATTCATTAACGTTCAGAATAAAGAAAAGGCATTCAAAATATGGAAAGAAAATGGGATTAATTGTCCCAATTTTTTTTCATTTGAAAGTAAGAAAGAATTTTATGAAAATTTAGTAAAAAGTAAGATTAAATTTCCATTTCTTTTGCGTTTGAATAATTCAGTCAGTGGCTTTCACTCTTATTTAATAGGTTCAAGGCGTAAAAAACTAGTTAAGTTTGAAGAAATTAAAGAAAATTACGTGTCTTTGAAGAAGGGTGAAATTAGTTTGGGAAATTTCTTTAGAAATCTTATAATGGAGTCAATTGTTGTCAGTGGTTATAACCAACTAGAGCATTACTTGGACAAGTTAGACAAGTTCCATCAAATTTTCAAGGAAGAAAATAGAGGTATTGAACCTAAGAAAATGTGTGTTGAATTAATTGATACTATAGATAAGGAAAGGAATGTAAATGTTTCATTTAGGATACACGTCTCAGGTTCAAAAGTCATATCTGGTTATGCTAGGACTAGTTCTCCAGAAGATTGGGTTGCTATAATGGGTAAATTCAATCCTAAAAAGGCTGAATCTTGGTTATATTATAACAAATTATGTGAAAGAATATGTGTTGAAAATGAGAAAGAAATTTGTAAAGCTGTTCATCTCTTGGGTCTGAATCATCAAGGTTTAGACATAGTTCTAGATCAAAAAAACAACAAACTCTGTTTTCTTGAGGTTCAGCCAACTTATGCTGCAGGTTATTCAAATAATGGCTACGGAAATTACTCACCGCCGTTCTACAACCCTTCATTTCCCCAATTGGTAAAATTTCTGTTAGATGAAAAAGAAACACTTGAGCCACAGATTCCTAGATATTACCAGAATTGGTTAGATAAGGAAAACCATTTTGATCTAGTTTACAAAAACTTAAAGGAGTACTTAGAAGATTAATGTTTGGTCCTAACACACATTTAGCTACACAATCAGTAATTGATTTTTCTCATAGAGATAAAGATTTTTTTAATCTCTACGAATCGTTAACAGGAAAATTTAAAACAATATTCGGGCTGAATAATTATGACATACTATTCGTTCCAGGTAGCGGAACAGTAGGTATAGAAAGCGTATTTTTTTCAGTTTTAAGGGATATTAACCTTATAGGTCCAGACGGTGTTTTTAAAGATAAATGGAATAATTTTTCAAGTTTATATGGCAAAGGAGAGAATGTTGATCCTCTAGAAATGTACTGTCAACTAGAAACCTCGATTTCAGCAGTATTTGAAAAGGAAGGGTGTATTGTAGATTGCATTAGTTCTTTTCCCTACTATTCTATTCCAAAGAATACTAAAATTTTTGTGACTTGTAGCAATAAGCAATTAGGATCAATGCCTGGGCTTTCTATTGTCGGTATAAGGAAAGATTTTTGGGCTAATCTCATACCCTCTGATGTGTTTTCGTATCTTAATTTAAGACGCTACAAAGATTTCTCTAAATTAAGTCAAACTCCTACAACACCTCCTATTACAATTTACTCTCATTTAGTTGACGTACTTTCCAATTTTGATATTAAAAGTCTTAGGAATAAAATCAATAAAAATTCTGAACTTATTGTAGATTCAGTAGGTAAAAATAATGTGATTGGAGAGATTCTATGTCCGGTAATTACGATTAACAAGTCATTAATTCCAATGGAAATAGCCCACAAATACGAGCTTTATGGCCTCAATACAAGTTCGGATAATTTTCAAATATTTACTTACTCTTGCGATTCAAATTCTTACAAATCTTTTTCAGATGATATCAAATCCTACAAAAGTAAATAAGAAAATTCTTTTTTGTGACATAGATAGTACAATCAATGACCATTGGAAGCGTATTAAGAAATGGACAATTCCAGAGTTTCCAGGTGAGCAAATACATTGGAAAGCCTTTATAAGAAAAGAGCTGATGAAAGATAAACCCCTTCCTAATGCAATAAATTCCATTAGTAGGCTATCAGAAAAATATGAAATTCATTTTTTGACAGCAAGAGGTTTTAATGGCAGTAAATCTTATCGCCTATTTTCCGAAAGATGGTATGACTATTCCTTCGGAAAATTAGTTTTAAAGATTAATAATTTTCTCTCAGTTAAATTACCCAAATTAAAAAATGATCTCATCAACAGTAAGCAAAAGTATGCATATTCTATAACCAAAGACTGGTTAGACTCAAATGGTTTTGTTTATGATTCAATAAATATAGTTGATTCAGCAGATCAAAAAGTTAACTTCTTAAAAAAAGTTAAGTGTGATTTATTTATAGATGACCTTTCTCACAGCCAAAATTTAAGCGGCTCCTACGTCAAATTATACGATTCAGTTATAGACAATCTTATTAAAAATAATATTAACTTTGAAATATTTAATATTGAGTTTAATAACTGGGCACACATAACCGAAAAATATCTTAATGTTAGGTAAATAAAATAATGGTTTCTTACACATTGAATAATCTTAGAAAGAAAGGTCTTGTTAATTTTTTTAATTTGATTAAGATACTGGATAAAAACGATATCAATTATTGGTTAGATTATGGAACATTGTTAGGAGCTATTAGAGACAGAGAAATAATACCCTGGGATGGTGAATTTGATATAAGTATTTGGAATGACGAAGTTCCTAAGTTATTGGATATTCTTCCTTATATTAGGGATGAAGGTTTAGATGTCGAGCTGTATGATTCAAAAAATTTTAGTAATGAATTGCAATATTCTAATATAAAAATTTATAACTATGCTAATCCCGTTGGTCACTTTGTCATCGACATACATCCTTATATCAAAAAAGAAAATATGGCATCAAGGCCATTCGGTATTATCTCTAACAGTACTCTATTCGATAAATTTTTATTTCTTCTCTCATATAATTCCCACTTTAAGCCAATTGATTTGAGATCTAATAGTAATTTTGTACCAGATATAACTTACTCTTTCACAAACCTCTATAATATTTTATTATCCTCTTACTCCTCAAAAAAAATTGAATCTCATCTAATTGACAAACTATTTAAATTTAGGCCCGGGAAATTTAACAGTTCAAGTAGTTTTACATTAATATTTGAAAATGAAATGTTTGAAAGCAATATCAACTTACCTGGCGAAGGATTACTAAAGTATTACCGTAATTTAATAACTAAACTATTCTCATTACTACCTTATCATGTTATCAGCAAATTTGATTATTTAATAAATCACGTAATTAGTGAAGTTCAGTTCAAGCAAGCAAAAGATGTTTCTGTACCCATTACATATTTTAGTGAATTCAAAAAGACTTTGTTTAATGGTGTTAGAGTTAGGGTGCCTAAATTGTCAGAATCTTACCTAGAAGAGTTATACGGAGATTGGAAAACCCCAAGAAATTCCGAAGGTGCCGATTCATCATCATCACTATTTAAGATTGTTTAAATAATTTATAAGTTTAATGAAATCTAATAATTCAGAAAATTACTTAAGTTCCATTTCACTAATTCTAAAGAGTAGTTCTATTATATTAATTGGGACTATCGTGGGCAAGTTTTTGGGAATTATAAATCAATCTATTCTTGCACGCTTTTTAGGACCAAGCGACTACGGAATTTTAGCATTATCTATAGTCTTTATACAACTCAGCAGTGCGTTTATATTTTTAGGTCTAAGAAGCGGAATCACTCGTTATGTTTCAGTTTATAGATTAAAAAATGATTTCGAAGGTATTCGAAGTATTATTTTTGAGTCTTTAATAATAGTCTTCATCATGAACTTGATTGTTATTAATATTAATCTTCTTTTTTTCCAAGATTTTTTTTCTAGGTTCTTTTCAAGTAATGAAACTACAGTTTTATTTTTAGCGCTTCCCTTGTACACCTTTTTTTATGTATTTTTTTCAGTTAGCCAAGCCTTTGAAGATACTAAGTTTGTAGTTTTTAGTGACTTGATTCTTAAGAAAGTGCTACGAGTAGCTATATTTTTAGTTCTTTATTTCTTTTTCGGTCTAAAGTTTTTTGGTGCATTAGTTTCCCTTTTCATCGCTTTTTTAATTTCCACTATTTTTATCATTTTCGTAGTTCATAGGAATATGATTTCTTTGAAGTCCATTTTTATTGATTCTCGTAGGAATGAGTTTCGCAATTTAATGAGATATAGCTTACCTCTCTCCTTTAGTATAATTGCGTTAGCTATCTTTAATCAAGTCGATGTACTTTCTCTAGCATATTTTTATGATTCAAAAGATATAGGTTATTACTCGGTAGGAATGACTTTAGCACTATTAATTGGCATAATTCCTGGAACCTTAACACACATGTTTTTCCCCAAAGTAACTAATTTATACCAAAATAACGATAGGTCAGATTCTAAAAGAGTCCTTTCCACGCTGACTAAGTACTCTGTGTTTTCCTCAATTATTTTACTTTTTATGGTGTTAACTAATGGTAAATTTTTGTTACAGACAATATTTGGGAGTGAATTTTTAGGAGCATTTAATTCTCTAGTTATATTGTCTTTTGGGGTTTTTGCAACTTATTCTACAGGTCCAACAGGCACAATTCTCAATGCTGCCGACAAAACAAGCTTAACGATGAAAAGTAATATAACTGGTGGATTAGCAAAATTAATTTTAACGGTTCCATTTCTTTTTTTATTTGGTCCATTAGGAGTAGCTCTGAGTACAACCGCTAGTATGGCGCTTAGAAATATTTTAACATTGTTTTATGTGAAAAAATACTTAAAGATATATGTTTTTGATGCTTCTTATTTAATTCTTTGTTTCAAATTTTTCATTGTTTCAGTTTTATTTTTATTTATAAATCATTCTTTTGAACTGAGTACTGTAGTAATTTTATTCCTAACCAGTATTTTGAGTATCTTTTTAATTTTTTCTTCCTGGATGAGTGATTTTTTCACAGACTTAGAAAAAACATTAATAGTAAATGCTTTGATTAGCATTCGGTCTAAGATATGGTAAAAATTGCAATAATGTCAGATTCACACGATAACTTACAAAAAATTAATATGAGTTTGGGTATAATTCAAAATTCAGATATGGATTTAATAATTCATTCTGGTGATTTCTGTTCACCATATACAGCTTTTCCATTTAAGGAAATCTCGATTCCATTTATCGGTGTATTTGGAAATAATGACGGCGATAAATTAAATCTTAGAAATAAATTTAAAAAAATAGGTAAAATTTATGATTACTGCCATATAATGAAAACCAAAGATAATAAAGAGATATTAATCACGCATTATCCAGATATGGTTAACAGTCTCGCTAAATCTCAAGATTTTGATTACGTTGTATATGGCCATACACATAGAACTCTTATTGAAAAGAAATTTAAAACATTGGTGCTTAATCCAGGCACATTAAGTGGCGATCTTTCAGATAAGTGTACATTTATGATATTAGACACCGAGTCAAATGAAGTTAACATAATTGAGGTATAATGGAGAGTAAAAAAGATAAAATTGTATATACGGCAGGAGTGTGGGATTGCTTCCACATTGGTCACCTTAATTTACTAAAAGAAGCTAGCAAGTTGGGTAGTAAATTAATAGTGGGAGTTAGTAATGATGAGTTAGTACTAGACTATAAGAATAAAACACCTTTAATTCCGTTTAAGGAAAGGCTTGAAATAATAAAGTCCATTCGTTACGTTGATAGTGCAATAGAGCAAAAGAGTAGAGATAAACTTAAAGCCTTGGAAATAGTTCATTTTAATATTTGGGCTATAGGAAACGACTGGATGGGTAACCAGTATTACATGGATACATCTGAACGTTTTGGTCAATTAGGTATAGAAACTGTGTGGCTTCCATATACTAAGGGAATTTCGTCTACTCATATTAAGAAGCTATTAACAGGTAGACGTTGATTTCTGTCCCAGTATCATTTTTAAAAAGTTTAGCATGAAGCGGAAAAAAATATTTTTTTTCAGTGGAAGTCTTAGAGCTGGAGGTGCTGAAAAGCGCCTTTCCAAGTTATGTAATTATTTTTCAATTAATAATTTCAATGTGACTCTTGTGCTTCTCGATATTAGGGGTCCTTTATTGGATTCTTTAAATGATGATATAAAGGTAGTTAGATTGTGCGATCATAAAATAAAATTAATTAGAAATAGGTTAATCACTAGAATTATTTGTTTTCTTAATTTGGTTAAAAAAGAAAAACCAGATATAATATTTACCACATTGGCCGGAACAAATTTAATTTCTTTATTGTCTACATATTTTCTATCCAAAAATGGTCCTAAAATAGTCTCTGAAGTAGTAACTCATCCTATCAGACACAGTAGGTTAATTAGAAATCTTTACCATCGTGCTGACTTGATAATTTCCAATTCAGAGGGAATTAAAAATTATTTAATAGATAAACTTTCGATTGAGGAATATAAAGTAAAAAGAATTTACAATGGCGTAGATTTAGAAAAAATTGAGGAAATGAGTCAAGTATATGAATATGATAAAAAAAATTCGCAAAAAATGATTGTAAATGTGGGAACATTGAGTCAAGTAAAAAATCAGAAAGATGCTATTTTTTCGCTTTTTCTTATTAATCACTTTTTTCCGTGTACACTTACAATTGTAGGTGAGGGAGATATGAGACAGTCTTTGACTAAATTAGCACGCCGTCTTAATTTAAGTGATAAAGTATTTTTTACAGGTTTTAGTAATAATCCATATAAGTTCATAAGGAAATCGGACGTATATATTTTAACCTCTAAAAACGAGGGACTTCCAACAGCAATCCTAGAGTCAATGGCATGCAAAGTTCCAGTGATTTCTTACGATATTGAATTTGGACCTAATGAAATTATTGATCATGGTATTAATGGTTCATTGTGTTTAAAAAATAACGTAACTCAACTGACTAAAGAAATTGTAAATTTATTAAGACATAAAAACGTAGCCGATAAATATAAAAAAGAAGCATACTATACTGTTAAAAGTAGGTTTCAATTGAAAAGGTGGGATCCCCGGGTACCGAGCTCGAATTCGCCCTATAGTGAGTCGT